>JANLTP010000260.1:0-45797 GCA_031363055.1 Burkholderiales bacterium
CGGCAGCTCGCGGTGCCGCAGGCCCATGATTTCGCCATCTTCGGTCCAGGCGGTGACTTGCAGGCAATCGGGCAAGGACTCACGCTCGACCGCCAGCGAGTGATAACGCACGACATCATAGCGACTCGGCAGCCCCGCAAACACGCCCTCACCGATGGTCACGATGGTATCGACCTTGCCATGCATGACGCGGCGGGCGGGCACGATCTTGCCGCCAAAAGCCTGGCCGATCGCCTGATGCCCCAGACAGACGCCCAGGATCGGCAGGTGCCCTGCGAACTCCTTGAGCACGGCCAGCGAGATGCCGGCTTCATTGGGCGTACAGGGGCCCGGCGAGATCACGATACGGTCGGGTCGCATTGATCGAATGTCCGCCAGCGTGATTTCATCATTACGCACCGTTTTGACGTCCTCGCCCAACTCACCCAGGTACTGCACCAGATTGTAGGTAAACGAGTCATAGTTATCGATCATCAGCGTCGTCATTGGATCGATCCCGATTGTCGGCAAGCATACGAATCGCATGCCTTCGATGGATTGATATCGGCCGTTGATCGGGGCACCCATGGGCTAAAGCCGTCGACCGACTGCACACTGAGCGACCGATAACAATAAGCCTCCACCCAGCCATGCGTCACGCCCAAAAGATCGCCGCCGGTTTTGCTTGTACTGCCCTCGTTGCGCTGTTGGCCGCTTGCGGTGCGAGCAGCGATTCGAACACGAACGCTAATTCGGCAGCGAACTCGGCAACCAACGCTGCTGTTCCCCGATCTGCAGATGCCGCCGCCAGCAGCGCCCTGACCCAACAGAGCGTCACACAAATCAACGCCATTCGCGCCAGCGTTCGCAACTGCGGCGGCATCAGTTTTGCAGTCGCAGCCGCCGTTGCTGGCAGCGCCAAACTTGAAGCCGCAGCCTTGCAGCAAGCCCAATACATGAAGAGTACCGACACCTTGACTCATATCGGCGGCGCAAACTCGAGCATCGGTGATCGCGTCAGCAGCGCTGGTTACACCTGGAGCGCGGTCGGCGAAAATATCACCTCCGGTTACGAAACCCTCGCCGAGGTGTTGCAAGGCTGGGTCGAGAGCCCCGGCCATTGCGCCAATCTGATGAACCCGAACTTCAGCGATGTCGGCATTGCGCAAAGTGCCGGTGGTGTCGACAGTTACTGGGCACTGACCCTGGCCAAGCCCGGCAACTAGTGCGCATCGCATCCGTTGCCTGGTGCGTCGGCGACGTGGCACCGCCAGGTAGCAGCGAGCGTGGTGTTTCACACTAGAGTTCACGAGTAAACCCCTCTTCAACCAACTCGGCAGCACGTAACACCGCACGCGCCTTGGCCTCAGTCTCGGCCCACTCGGCCTGCGGGCTGGAGTCATAAACAATACCGGCAGCCGCCTGGACATAAAGTGTTTGTTGTTTGATGATGCCGGTGCGAATCGCAATCGCGACATCCATCTCACCTGAATAACTGAGATAACCGCAGGCGCCGCCGTAGATGCCGCGCTTGGTCGGCTCGAGCTCGTCGATGATCTGCATCGCGCGAACTTTCGGCGCACCGGTCAAGGTGCCGGCCGGGAAGGTCGCCCGCAACACATCGATCGCGTCAAGGCCCGGCTTCAAGATGCCTTCAACATTCGAGACGATATGTTGAACATGCGAGTACTTCTCGATCACCATTTGATCGGTCACTTTAATGCTGCCGGTGACGGCTATGCGACCGAGGTCGTTGCGCGCCAGATCGATCAGCATCAAGTGTTCGGCGCGCTCCTTCGGATCGGCCAGTAACTCCCGCGCCAGCGCTTCATCTTCGATGGGTGTCATGCCGCGTTTGCGCGTACCGGCAATCGGGCGAATCGTGATCTTGGTGGCATGGTCGGCGGCGAATGCGTCTTCCTCCTGACGAACCAGTATTTCCGGTGAGGCACCGACGACATGGAAATCACCGAAGTCGTAGTAGTACATGTACGGCGACGGATTGATCGAGCGCAGTGCCCGATACAGCGACAGCGGCGAGTACGGAAAGGGTTTGCGCAAACACTGGCCGATCTGTACTTGCATCAAGTCGCCCGCGACGATGTATTCCTTGGCACGCGCGGCAGCCGCCAGATAATCGGTCTGCGCAAAGTCGCGCTGCACCTGGTGCTCGGGCAGCGGTGGATCTTCGGCCTCGAAGGCCGGCTGCGACAATCGCGCCTGCAAATCGCGCAGACGCCTGCGGGCCCGTGAGAACGCGTCGGGTTGCGACGGATCAGCGTAAACAATCAAGTAGAGCTTGCCTTGCAGGTTATCAACGATGGCCAACTCATCGACCAGCATCATGAGGACATCGGGCGTACCGATCGGATCGGGGCGGGTGTTGCGGCCCAGTTTCGGTTCGATGAATCGCACTACATCGTAGCCAAAATAGCCGGCCAGGCCACCACAAAAACGCGGCAGGCCAGGCCTTAGTGCAACCTTGAAACGCTTCTGGTACTGACGCACGAATTCGAGTGGATCGGCGGTTACCGATTCAATGACGGCACCGTCGCGAAGCACTTCGATTCGATCTTCGTGGGCGCGCACCACCGTGCGAGACGGCAAGCCAATAAACGAATAACGCCCGAAGCGCTCGCCGCCGACCACCGACTCGAGCAGAAAACTGTTGGCACGCTGGGCGCGATCAATCAGCTTGACGTAGAGCGAGAGCGGTGTGTCGAGGTCGGCCAGACATTCTGCCAACAGCGGAATGCGGTTAAAGCCTTGGGCGGCAAGCGCCTTGAATTCTATTTCGGTCATGGTCTGTCGTTCGAACGAGGGATCGCGAATCGTCGGCCGAAGTCGACGCGCTGCTGGAACCGGGAACTAGGTTCGCCAGTTGCACCATTGCCAACGCCACGAAGGGCTGGCCAGGAACCGATTCAGACCGAAAGGCATGAGAGCGCCGACAGAAGCAGGATGCTGAAATATAACACTGAGGCGGAGTAATCGCACAATTGCGGACAAATGGGGCGTTGATGTGTGCGGTACGGCTGAGGGCTATCGGTGGCGGGGACAATTGATTTGTCATTAACTTATGAAAAGTCAATACATCACGCAACACCCGGAGCTGATGAGCGGCACACCCTGCTTTTCCGGAACCCGCGTGCCGGTAAAGTCCTTGTTTGACTATCTCGAAGCCGGCGACAGCTTGGATGTATTTTTGGAGCAGTTTCCAACTGTCTCCCGTGAGATCGCCGTCCATGTGCTTGTTGAAAGTCGTATAGCGCTACTAGCTGCATAGTGCCCATGCGGATATTGCTGGACGAATCGGTCCCCAAGGCATTGGGTTTTGCGAAATCGAGTTGAGACTTCGCTCAAATTCGCGCCCGGTATTTTCGATATTTTGCCGACTATTGGCCAAGGACGACTGGTGCGATTGACTTTGCCCTAGGGGACTCAATCGGCTGATATTTATTCGTTCTCGGTAGATACCCGTCGGCACGTTGCATTTCGCGTCATGCGTAAAGTTGGTGGTGTCACCAAGCTCGCCGCTCCTTGAGCTACTGACCTTGTATATCGTCACTCTTGCAATGTCGCAGCATCTACGGATCGAATTCGCATTCGACAAACAACCATCTTCCGTCTGCGTCAATCCCATCGGACGAATTGGCCCAGCGCGTCGTACTTGATCAGCGTAAAAAAGTTCGGGAGTCGGATGCAGATCAACGCCTACAATCACGCCATGCGTGACTCGCTCGACCTGATCGATAAAACCCTGCTTCGTTGCCTGCAATCCGATGGCAGCCTGAGCGCACAGGCGCTTTCCAGCAAGGTCAATCTGACCGCACGGGCAACGCTGATGCGCATACACCGGCTCGAAAAACGCGGCTGGATTCAGGGCTACTCGGCACGTATCGACCGGCGTGCGATCGGGGCCCATGTCATGTTGTTCGCCGAAATTGCGCTGCGCGATCAGCGGCCTGTCACACAACAGCAGTTCGAAGAACGCGCGCGCCAGACCCCGGAAGTGCTGGCCTGTTATCTACTGAGCGGCCGCTATGATTTTCTGGTGCGCTTTTGCTGCCGCGATTTGGCCCATTACAACGAGCTGACCAACCGTTGGCTCGGCGACGTCAGTCTGGGCATTGAAAAGATCTCTACGTTGACCGAATTGGCAACGATCAAGGAGTTTGCCGAGATTCCGATCGCCGACGGTTAACCGGTCCGCGGCCGATATGCAGCCGAGATGTAGCCGCTTCCGAACCGGTAACTCCAGCCTTCCGGTTCGGCGAAATCGGAAGCTGCAAGGCTGAATTGACGCCGATTGCGCGCTGCCAGGCTCCTACACTGATCGTACCGAGTCGTTTGACTTAGTGAGGATTGCCATCATGAGCCTTCGTACCGTAGACCGCCCGCTCGATCATTCGTCGCGCTTGATTGCCCACGAACGGCAGTTCCTGGCTAATAACTACGCGCCGGTGCCGGTCATGGTTGAACGAGCGCTGGACTGCTATATCTGGGATGCGGACGGCAATCGCTATCTCGATTTCATGAGCGCTTATTCGGCGGTCAGCCACGGCCATTTGCATCCGCGCCTTGTGGCGGCGGCCCAGCAGCAGTTGGGCCAGGTCGCGGTCGCATCACGAGCCTTTCACAGCAAGGGGCTCGGACCCTTCGTCGAGAAACTCTGCGCCATGACTGGACTCGATCAGGTCTTGCCGATGAACACCGGCGCAGAAGCCGTCGAGACGGCGATCAAGGCGGCCAGACGGTGGGGTTATCGGATCAAGGGCATTGCTGCGAACCAAGCGCAGATTCTGGTCGCGCGCGGCAATTTTCATGGCCGCACTACCAGCATCATCGGCTTTTCGAGCGAACCCGAATACCAGCGCGACTTTGGCCCGTTCACGCCCGGCTTCCGGCACTTTGATTTTGGCGATATCGCATCGCTGGATGCGGCTTACACGTCCGACTGTTGCGCGGTACTGGTTGAGCCGATACAAGGTGAAGCCGGTATCATCGTGCCGCCGAAGGGCTACTTGCGCGCACTCAGGCAATGGTGCGACGAACATCGGGTGCTGTTGATTCTGGACGAGGTGCAGTCAGGCCTTGGCCGCACCGGCCGACTGTTCGCGTTCGAACATGAATCGATCCGGCCCGATGGCTTGATTCTGGGCAAGGCGCTCGGTGGCGGGATTCTGCCGGTGTCCGCCTTGGTCGGAACCAATGAGCTGATGAACCTGTTCAATCCGGGTAGCCATGGCTCCACCTTTGGCGGTAACGCGTTGGCGGCGGCCGTCGGCCTGGAAGCACTGCGGGTCATAGAAGATGAACAACTGGTCGAGCGCAGTGCGCTGCTCGGCGCGCACTTGATGCGCCGATTGAGTCAGATGCACGCAGCGCAACCCGACTTGATTGTGGCCGTTCGCGGTTTGGGTCTATGGGCGGGCGTTGACATCAACCCGGAGGTTGCCACCGCGCGCGCCTTGGTTGAGCGTTTAGCCGAACGCGGCGTGCTCTCGAAGGAGACTCATGAGACCGTGATTCGATTCGCGCCAGCGCTGACGATCAGTCGCCAAGCACTCGACTGGGGTCTCGATCAATTCGAGGCAACGTTGGCGGAATTCTCGACGGAACAAGTGGCATCGAAACAAGTGGCATTGAATCATGCGGCACCGAATCAGTCGGCGCCCAAATTCAAAGCAGACATGGGCAGCCCCGCAGAGGCGGCGCAGTTACTGATGAGCCCACCGGATCACTTTGAGGTGAGCTACACAATCAACCCGTGGATGGATCCGGCGACCTGGTCGGCCAATGGCGATCAGTTGCGTCAGGACGCGCGACAAGGCTGGCAGCGGCTGCGCGCTGCCTATCAGCGTCTGGGTGCACAGATTCATATTCAGCCAGCCGCAGCAGACCTGCCCGACCTGGTGTTCACCGCCAATTGCGCCGTGGTGCTGGACGGCAAGGCCTTGCTCGCGCGATTCCGACCGATCGAGCGCCAGGGCGAGGAGATTCACGGACGGCGCGTGTTCGAGCAATTGAAGGCACGCGGTGCCATCGAGTCGATTCACCAGATGCCCAACGGTGTATTTTTCGAAGGCGCAGGCGATGCGCTCTGGGACACCAGCCGGCAAATGTTCTGGCTCGGTTACGGCCAGCGCTCGTCACTACAAGCGCGCGATACGATTCGGCAACTGTACGCAACCGAGACGGTATCGCTGCGACTGATCGATCCGCGTTTCTATCATCTGGACACCTGTTTTTGTGTGCTGAGCGGCGGCGAGATTCTGTATTTCCCGGCCGCCTTCGATGACACGAGTCGGCAAATCATCCGCGCGCTGGGTGGCGATCGCCTGATCGAGGCCAGTGAGCAAGATGCAACTCATCTGGGCGTGAATTCGGTGTGTCTCGGGAAAGATATGGTGATGGGTTACTGTTCGGATGCCTTGGGTGCGCAACTCGAGCGGCATGGCTATCGAGTGACGCGGGTTGAACTCGGCTCATTCAATCGCTCAGGAGGGTCGGCGTACTGCCTGACCTTGCGTCTGGATCGGCGCAGCGGCGTCGCGGATCGCATTGTGCAAGTCGCGCAGGCGGCTTGATTAAGAGTCGGGATTTACATTGCCAAGCCTTACTCGACCGATTGCCAGGGCAGCAGTTCGAATTTCGACTTCCCGTTAATGCGATAGGTCGAAAAATCGGTGACGTCGACGGTGACGATACTGTTAATCTGGGTAGCTTCTGCCAGCCATACGAGCGCTACATCGGTAAGGTCGGGGTCGAGATCTTTATATTTTCTGAGCAGAGTGGCAATCCTGAAATATGCGTCAGGATCGGGACTATGAAGCACAATCCATCCGCGTCCAATTTGATCGGCGAGCTTGGCAGTATTGTCTGATCCTATAAAGAAGCCGGTCTCCGCAAGAACGTGTGGGACCGAGATTAGCGTTCCCTCGAACTTCTTCAGCCACTGAACCGCCGCTTGATGATATTTATCGCTTCGGTCAAAAAGCGCCACCAGAAACCCTGTGTCTACAATTACGCGAGACTTGGACGACTTCACTTTTTGACGGACGACGTTTTGTTGGTCAGTCTCGATAGGGCGACTCTGCGCACTCGTTCTTTTGTCGCACTCTGATTTGTAGCACTCTGTTTGGTCCCACTTTGATCCGAGTCGAGAAGGCTGAGAGCGCCAATCAAACCGCTTTTCTGGAAAGATTTATAGATCGGGCTTGGAGACATCACACTATTGGCGCCTGTACGACTGGTTGAATAGGTCCGATCATTAGCGATATAGTACGAAATTGCATTGCTGATAACCTGGCTTTTGTTCAGGCCGGTACATTCACAATACTCAACGAGGCTACTCTCTATTTTTGGTGTCAGGCGAACTGAAGTAGCCATAGCAATTCCTCTGTATTACTAAATAGGTTATTGTATTACAATTGATGCTGGCTACACACTAGATCTCGCGTCGTGATCTAATCGTTGGCAGTTCACCCTGATATTTTGATATGTTCGCGCCCGTCCGGCGCCTGGAGTTCATTGCATGACCGAATCATCGAGCTACGTACCGCCCAAAGTCTGGGTTTGGAACAAAGAAAGTGGCGGGCGCTTTGCCAGCATCAATCGTCCGATTGCCGGTGCCACCCACGAGAAGGATCTACCGGTCGGCCGCCACCCGCTGCAGCTTTATTCACTGGCCACACCGAACGGCGTCAAGGTCACCGTGATGCTCGAAGAGTTGCTGGCGCTGGGTCATAAAGGCGCCGAATACGACGCCTGGCTGATCCGCATCAATAATGGCGATCAATTCGGCAGCGGGTTTGTGGCAGCTAATCCGAACTCGAAGATTCCTGCGCTCATCGATCGCAGCGGCTCCAAACCAGTGCGGGTATTCGAATCAGCAGCAATCCTGATGTACCTGGCCGAGAAGTTCGGTGCGTTTTTGCCGACCTCAGGCGTGGCCCGCAGTGAGTGTCTGTCATGGCTGTTCTGGCAGATGGGCAGTGCGCCGTATCTGGGTGGTGGCTTCGGTCATTTTTATGCGTACGCGCCGACCAAGATTGAATACGCGATCGATCGGTTTGCGAAGGAAGTCAAACGCCAGCTCGACGTGCTCGATCAGCACCTGGCCCAGAGTCAATACCTGGCCGGTGATGACTACACGATTGCCGACATGGCTGTCTGGCCTTGGTACGGCGCACTCGCCAAGGGCCTGCTCTACGAGGGTGGTGAATTTCTGCAAGTGCAGGAATACAAAAACGTTCAACGCTGGACCGATCAGATCGCCGAGCGGCCGGCCGTCAAGCGCGGCCGCATGGTCAACCGCGTGATGGGCGCACCGGCCAGTCAGTTACATGAACGCCACGAGGCCAGTGACTTCGACACCAAGACCCAGGACAAGCTCGCGCCACCGGGCTGAGCGCGTTCGGCTACGGGCGGGGTAGTTGACTATGGGCGGCGTACTACCTGCGGCGGCGCTTCATTAGCTTTATGTATCAATCAAGCCGCTCAGCACATCCAGCCCGCTGACGATCGCATCAACATCGAGTTCGGCGACCGGCCGACCTTCGTTGTAGCCATAGGGTACGGCGACCACCGGCATACCGGCGGCGCGCGCGGCCAATGCATCGTTGACTGAATCGCCGACCGCCAGCACGAGTGCCGGGGTCAGTGCGAATTGTTGCGCCACATACAGCAGTTGCATCGGATCGGGTTTGCGCCGCGCCAGGCTGTCGCCACTGACGACGAGCTCGAAGTATTCGGTCAGGCCACTCGATTGCAACAACGGCACGGTGAACGCTTGCGGCTTGTTGGTGACACAGGCGAGGCGCAGTCCGTTTGAGCGCATGGCCAGCAGACCTTCACGCACACCCGGATACGGCGTCGAGTTGCGACCGTTGTGCTCGTGATAGCGAAGCAGGAAACGCTCGTAAGCGGCAGCGAACAGCTTCGCCTCGGCGCGACCTTCGGCCTGACCGGTCAGGGCTCGATGTACCAGCACTTCTGCGCCCTTGCCGACGTAGCTGACGATCTGCGCCGCCGGCAATGGCGGCAGCGCAAAATCGGCGAGCATCGCATTAGCGGCGGCCACCAGGTCGGGAGCGGTGTCGAGCAAAGTACCGTCGAGATCGATGATGACGGCGGCTACTTTGAATCGGCGCTGGGCATTGATGGCGTTCCCTCGCTCAGGACCGTGCTGACAGCGCCGCACGCAGTCGAGAAAAGATATTGCGGTAACCGCCATCAGCATCGCGTGCACCAAACACGGCCGATCCGGCCACGAACGTATCGGCGCCGGCATTAGCGGCTGCCGCAATATTCTCGACCTTGATGCCGCCGTCGACCTCGAGCCAGATCGGTTGGCCGCCGGCCGCAACGTGAGCGTCGATGCGGGCACGGACTTGGGCAATTTTCGGCAAGGCGCTAGCGATGAAGGTCTGGCCACCGAAGCCCGGATTCACCGACATCAATAGAATCATGTCGATCTTCGGCATCACGTGGTCAAGATAATTCAAGGGCGTGGCCGGATTAAAAACCAGGCCCGCCTTGCAACCGGCGTCGCGAATCAAGGACAGGGTCCGGTCGACATGCTGGCTCGCCTCGGGATGAAAGGTAATCAGATTCGCACCAGCCTTTGCAAAATCCAATGCCAGGCTATCGACCGGCGAGACCATCAAATGGACATCGATCGGAATCTTCACATGCGGGCGGATCGCCGAACACACCAGCGGCCCGATGGTCAGATTCGGCACGTAGTGATTATCCATGACATCGAAATGAATCAGATCTGCGCCGGCGGCTTCGACCGCTCGCACTTCCTCGCCCAGGCGCGCAAAATCTGCCGACAAAATGCTCGGCGCTATTCGGAATTGCGGCTCGGTCCTTGACGGTATCATTTGTGATGGTGCCATTTCTCGTGCTGTCATTCTTGGTGATGTCATGGTGGGCCGCGAAGCGCTCGGCGCAGAAAGAAGTTAAACCGCCTTACAATACCGTTCGTATCTATGGATATTTTTCATGGTGACCTGATTCTAACGATTGCAAACAACGTGGCCGATTCGAAGTACGCATTTAAAGTGACCGTCGCGAGCAGGTTCCTGCCCGACCAATCCGACCCGACCGAGAACCGCTACTCATACGCGTATTCGGTCACCATCAACAACGCCGGCAATGTACCGGCACAATTGATCAGCCGCCACTGGATCATTACCGATGGCAACAACAAGATGGTCGAAGTCAAAGGACTCGGCGTGATTGGCCATCAGCCGCTATTAAAACCTGGCGAGTCGTTCGAGTACACCAGCGGCAGTCAGATCCGGACACCGAATGGCAGCATGCGCGGCAGTTATTTTTGCGTGGCCGAGGACGGCACGCGATTTGAAGCGCCGGTCGAGGAATTTGCGCTGGTCATGCCCAGGACCCTGCACTAGGCTACTTTTTACCGCGCATCGTCCACCAGACCAGGGCGAGCACCAACGCCAGCACGCCGCCCGCCTCCACCAGAAGAATCCAACTGCCATCCATGTTGCGATTGTCGTCAAACAGTGTGTTGCAAGGCCTTCATCATAGCTTCGTAACCATCCTGCGCGACCCGGTACTGGTGATCGCTGCATTGATTGCGCTCGCGATCAGCTTGCAAGCCTGTGCCAGCGGCACTGGCACTGGCACTGGCACAGGCGACTCGCCGATCAGTGGCAGCTTGGCCGCTTCGCCGCTCGCCGTTGAAGCGCTTCCCGGATGGACTGACGATGATCTCGCCGGCGTCGAGACCGCCATCGAGCGGCAATGCGAATTGTTGGCGCAACCCGGACCCTGGCCACGCTTGTGCATCGAATTCAAAACGCAGCGTGGAGCGCTGCTGAAGGCTTGGATCGCCAGCCGATTTCAGGCTTGGCCGGTGCTCGGCGCCGATAACTCCGACACCGGACTCGTCACCGGCTATTACGAACCGATTTTGACCGGCAGTCGCATTCGCGAGAGCGATGCACAGGTGGCGGTCTACCGGCGGCCCAACGATCTGCTTCGCATCGAAATTCCGAACGCGCTTGACCCGGCGGCCGGTGCCGCCAATAGCCGCCTTCGCGGTCGTCTGGTGCAGGACCGCGTGTTGCCGTATTACAGTCGCGCCGAGATCGAAACGACGGGCGTGCTCAAGGGTCAGGAGTTGCTATGGCTCGATGACCCGATCGAGGCGTTTTTTCTGCATGTTCAAGGCTCGGGCCGGGTACGACTGCGCGACGGCACGACCCTTCGTGTGGCGTTCAGCGACACTAACGGATTGTCGTATCGACCGATTGGCCGCGTCATGCGCGATCGTGGCCTGCTGCCCGCCGGTGGCGTCAACGCACCGGCCATCAAACAATGGTTGCGGGCCAACCCGCAATCGGCCGATGAGATCATGCATGCCAATGCGCGCTATGTGTTTTTTCGCGAACAGCCCGAAGGCGTCGTCGCTGCCGGCCCGGCCGGTTCGTTGGGTGTGCCGCTGACACCGATGCGCTCGATCGCCTCGGACCCGCGCGTGCTGCCGCCCGGCTCGCTGGTGTTCATGCAAACCAGCCACCCGGCCTCCCAGTTGCCTTTAAACAGGCTGACCATCAGTCAGGATACGGGCGTGGCGATCGTTGGACCTGTGAGAGCAGACTTGTTCTGGGGCAATGGGCCGGAGGCCGAGCGAGATGCCGGGCTGATGCAATCGCGCGGCAAGCTCTGGTTGCTGTGGCCCAATGACGAGCCAACACCGCCGCATCGGCCGTGATTCAACCTTTCGAATCAACCTTTCGAATTTGCCTCGAGCAACTTCTCGAATTCCGGCGGCGGTGCGTAGCCGCGCAGGCGCTTGCCATTGGCGAAAAACACCGTCGGTGTGGCGCTCACGCCGAGCTTCTGGCTGACTTCCTTGGTCTTTGAAATCACCGTGTCACAGGCACCGGTATTTTCCGGCACCTTACCGCTCAGCATCAGTTCGTTCCAGGATTTCATCTTGTCACTGGAACACAAAACCTTCTTCGCCTTGGTTTCAGAATCGGCCGCCAGAATCGGCAGCACGAAGGTGTAGACGGTGGCGTTTTCGAGCTTGATCAGATCGCGGCGCATGGTCTTGCAATAACCGCAGTTCGGGTCTTCAAACACTGCCACCACACGCTTGCCGTTGCCCGTGACTGATTTCATCGCGAGGTTCAGTGGCAAGTCCTTGAAGTTGATGGTCAACACTTCATCGGTCCGTTCACGCGTCAAATTGCGATTGGCTTTCAGATCGACCAGATTGCCCTCGACGAAACCGAATTGCGCTTTCTCATCGACATAAATGAAGTCAGTGCCGATGCGTACTTCATACATACCGGCGATCGGCGTCTTGCGGATTTCCTCGACCTTGTAGCGGCCCTCGAGCCAGCTCTCAACCGCTGTCTTGATACTGGCGGTCGGATCGTTAGCCTGGGCAGCAGCGCATAACAGCAGAGCACATGCACCAGCGATGAGCCTGGGCAAAGCGGCGCGAAAGGTTTCAAACATTAGACAGGTCTCCAAAACGTCGGACAGGGCATCAGGCACCGACAACACCGACAACACCGACAACCATCCTACCTCAAGTGGCTGCCAGACCCATTAACTGGCGCTTGAGCCACGACGAACGGGCGACCAGCGACCAGCCGATGTCGCGCCCGAGCGTCACCGGCTTGGCCAGTGGCCCGAGGCGCGCGAGCTCCTGGCCATCGAAGATTCGTTGCAGGCCATCGGTCGCCAGGGTCATGGCGCGAACCGCCTCCTTGCGGCTGCGTTCATAGCGGCGCAACAGCAAGCGATCGCCGGGATCGCGAAACGATTCGCGCGAACGCAGCACCTTGCCGAGCGCCTGAATATCGGCGAAGCCCAGGTTCATGCCCTGCCCGGCCAGCGGATGAATGACATGGGCCGCATCGCCGACCAGGGCGATGCGATTCGTGACCATTTGTGGCACATCAATCCGGCGCAAAACAAAGGAAGCTGCAGCGCCGAGTGCCTGCAGATCACCCAAAGCGCCGCCACAGGTGAGCTGCACTCGCGCTGACAACGTCTGCGCATCAAGCGACAGCAGTTCGGCGGCCAGCGCATGCGGCGCTGACCAGACCATACTGCATTGCTGACCCGGTAGCGGCAGCAGCGCCAGCACGCCGTGATCACCGAACCATTGCAACGCGCAATCGGCATGCGGGCGCGAAATCGCGAAGTTGGCAACCACCGCCGTTTGCGGGTAATCCTGCGCGTTACAGCTCAAGCCAGCCAGGCTGCGGGTGACCGAGTCGGCACCATCGGCACCAATGACCAGCCGCGCCTGCAGTCGCGTACCATCGTCAAGCAGCAGCGAACTCGGGCTGCCGAGGCGCTCGCCGGTGGCACCGTCCGATGCTGGTTCGAGCGCCTGCAAGTTGGCCGCAATCAGTCGTACCCGCGAAAAATCGATGGCACGGCGTAGACCGCTATTCAGGTTCGAGCCCTCGACGATCCAGGCCAGCGCTTCGGTGTTGCCCTCGTAGGCACCAAAGTGCAACTCGACCGGGTTGACACCGGCCGGGTAAATGCGCATATCGTAGACCGGTGCGATTCGGGAACGCTCGAGCGCGTCCCAGACGCGCAGTTCGGCCAGCACGGCGCGCGCCGCCACCGAAAGTGCATACACCCGGGCATCCCAGCCGGCGTTCGACGGCACCAGGGTGGCGGGCTCACGCCCCAGCCACACCACTGACAGGCCCGCCTGTTCGGCCATCAATGCGGCGGCGGCGCCGATCGAGCCACGGCCGACGACCGCGACATCGAACAAGGTGGATTGAGCCGATGACGAATGCGCGGTCGGTGAATAGGAAGTTGGCGAGAAGGGGAACGGCGAATTCATTGGAACGATTATAGAGTTCGGCTCCAACGAGCGGCGATTTGGCGGCTACCAATGACGGCTACTCGGGAAGGCGTCAATTAAAAGCTACTCAGGAAGACGCAGAACGACCGCGACTCACGGCTTCCCGAATTTGCCAATCGGCGGCTATCGGCTACACTACGCGCCCTCGCGGTCTGAGTTTGTTCAGACCGGCTGTCCCGATGGCCTGGTAGCTCAGTTGGTAGAGCAGCGGATTGAAAATCCGTGTGTCGGTGGTTCAATTCCGCCCCAGGCCACCAAGTTACCGCTTCCGGACTCGCTATTGGTGCAGCATCCGCTACGGATAGAGAGCCAACCCGGCGTCGCTGACCCGGTGACAGGCAACCCAGTGACCGGCCCCAACCTCCCCCACTTCGCGCAGTTCTGGCTCGACGCTGCGGCAGGTTAACTGCACACGCGGACAGCGGCTAGCACGCTGAACGATGCGGCCCACGTATTGTTTTCCTGATCTGCTTTCCTGATTTCAGGTTCGCGCTCATGGTCTAACATCTGGCGCTCGACCAATAGAACGGAAACCGCCATGAAGGCATTCATGAACTGCTTGCTCACGCACGTGCGGGCGATAGCCTGCGCGCCCGGGTTTGCGAAGAGCCTGAGCTTGACACTGAGTCTTTCGCTGAGCCTGGCTTTGAGCCTTGGCCTGGCGAGTACCCATGCAAATGCACAGAGCGCCGGTGACGACCACTTGCGCCAGATCGTCCAGAAGGAATCGCTCGAACAGGTAACGCCGCTGCTGGAGACACTCAAGGGTCTGGTCGGCATCGAGTCGGGCAGCCGGGATCTCGAAGGGCTGGCCGAGATTCAAAAAATGATCGCGCAACGGCTGAATGCGCTCGGCATGCAAGTCGAAGTCATCGCCGCGCGGGCGCCGGAATTTCATCCCTCGTTAAAAGGCGCCACACTGGGTTCGATGGTCCACGGACGACTGAAAGGAAGCGGTTCGCGCAGCGTCTTGTTGATTGCTCATATGGATACAGTCTATCCGCGCGGCATGGCGGCGAAACAGCCGTTTCGCGTCACTGGCGATCGCGCTTATGGCCTGGGCATCGCCGACGACAAAGCGGGCGTTGCGCTGATCTTGCACACCGTGGCGTTGCTGCAGAAAATCGGCTTCAAGGAGTATTCCGAGCTGGCGGTGCTGATCAATGCTGACGAAGAGATCGGCTCACCGGGCTCGGGCCCGACGATCACTCGTCTGGGCGGTGAATATGACGCGGTCTATTCGTTCGAGGGCGGCGGTGGCTCGAAGGACTGGGTGCGGTTGGCCACCAGCAGCATCGCGATTGCGACTTTGACGGTGACTGGCAAAGCGGCCCATGCTGGCGCCAGCCCGGAGTCTGGCCGAAATGCCTTGTACGAAATCTCACATCAGATTCTGAAGTCGCGCAATCTGGGCGATGCCGGACGCGGCCTGAAAATCAACTGGACGGTGGTTCAATCCGGCGAGGTACGCAACGTGATTCCAGCCAAGGCAACCGCGACTGCCGATATTCGCGCCCTGTCGAATGAAGACCTCGATGAGATGGAACGCGCGCTCAAGCAGTCGATCACCGAGAAGCTGATTCCGGACACCACCGTTGAATTGAATTTCCTGCGCAGTCGACCGGCGTTTCGGGGCAACGATGCGTCAAGATCGATGGCACGTCACGCGGCTGGCGTTTTCAAGGAACTCGGGCTGGAGCTCGAGATACGTGATCGCGCCACCGGCGGCGGTACCGACGCGGCGTTTGCGGGTATGGCCCCAAAAGGTGGCGTGCTCGAGAGCTTTGGTGCGCGCGGATTTGGCGCGCATTCGAATGATGACGAATACATATTCATCGACTCACTGCAGCCACGCCTGTACTTGTCGTCGCGTATGGTGATGGACATGGGTCGCGGCCTGATTCGCTGGTAGCGTCGTAGGGCAGCACAGCGACATCAATCGACCTTGATGCTGGCACGCTTGATGATTGCGGTCCAGCGCTCAAGGTCGGCACGGCGAATCTTGTCCAGCTCCGCAGCGCTCGAGCCGATCGGCTCGGCACCGATCGACAGCAGCCGTTCGCGCACATCGGGCAAGGCAACGATACGTACCAGCTCGCGCTGCATTCGATCAATGATGGCCGCTGGCGTACCGGCCGGTGCAAACATTGCATTCCATTCGTACACCTCATAGCCCTTCAGTCCCGACTCGGCAACGGTCGGCACGTTCGGTGCAGCGGGCGAGCGTGTACTGCCGGTAATCGCAATGGCCCGCAATTTACCGGATTTGATATGCGGCATCGCCGATGCCAGGTTGCCGAACGATATCGGCACTTGGCCAGCCATGACATCGATCATCGCCGGACCACCACCGCGATACGGAATGTGCACCAAAAACACGCCGGCCTGAGCCTTGAACAGTTCACCAGCCAGATGTTGTGCCGAACCGTTACCGGCCGATGCATACGAGAGGCTGCCCGGCTTGGCTTTCGCCTGCTTGACGAGATCTTCAACCGTGTTCAAGCTCGACGGTGGATGCGCGAGAATGACGTTCGGCGCGCGCACCAACAGGCTGATGGGCAGCAGGTCCTTGAACGTGTCGAAGGGCATTTTCGGCTGCAGTGCCGGATTGATCGCTTGCGAGGACGCGTCCAGTAAAAAGGTATAGCCGTCCGGCGCCGATTTGGCGGCGGCCTCACCACCGATGACACCACCGCTGCCCGCCCGGTTTTCAACGACGACCGCCTGGCCGAGCGCCTCTGCCAACTTCGGGGCGAGAATGCGTGCCGTGGTGTCGACGCCACCGCCGGGCGCGTAGGAAACAATCAGCTTGATGGGTTTGCTCGGCCAGCTTTGCGCGAACGCGAAATCCGGCAAGGCGCTGGCCAGGATCAGCACCAGGAGCGCATGAATCAACTGTTTGAAGCGCATGGGGCAGTTTCCTCAGTTTCCTCAGTATTCGCATCCGAGTTCGACGGCGACTCTGTGCAGTCGCCGGTCACGCGACCACAGCGTCGCGCCGTCCGATATAAATGTCGACGCCAGCAGATGCAAATCAACGTAGCCAATGCCTCGACCTTGAAGCTGATGCCGCTCGATGAACATTAAACTCTCCGCTGGTGCCGCAACCGGGGCGCTCGGCAGGCCACCGAGCAGCCCCAGCACGGCAGCGCGATCGGCCAAAAAGCCGAGCGCCAATTCACCCAGCACAAAGGGGTGCATCAGTACTTTGCGTTGCTCCAGAAGTGCAGCGAGTTGTTGATCGCCGGCGCGTAGATGGTCGACCCAAACGGAGGTGTCGACCAGGATCAATCGGCCGCCTTCTGACGGCGACGTGGCGCCGCAGTCAATTGGGGTTGGCTGGCACCCAATTTAGCCAGACGCTTGGCGCTCTCACGCTCCACAAACGCCTTCAGGCTCTCCCGGACCAGGGCGGTGCGATTCAAATCACCACCGAGCAAGGCCGCCCTGGCGAGCAGTTCATCGTCTATGTTGATCGTAGTACGCATTGTGCACCTCCTTCGGCGGAAAAAGTTCTGAGCAGGCATCAAATATAGCATCGATTGATGTTTTTTCGTCTTGTGTTTTTCTAATGAAACCCTCTCAGTCTGGCAACGCCTGAACCGAGCGCCGGGATGCTATAAATCAACCGTATCTGAATCGTCATCTGGGATAACACTCGCGTGGATTTCGACACTGTCCTGAAAGAGCGCCGCAGCATTCGCGGCTACAAACCAGATCCGGTCCCGCGCAGGGTACTGGAAGAAATCATTGCACTGGCGATTCGCTCGCCGTCGTCGATGAACACTCAGCCTTGGCACTTCTGGGTAATCACCGGCGCGCCGCTCGATCGCATCCGCCGAGGCAACACCGAGCGCAATGTCGCTGGTGTGCCACCGTCGCGAGAGATTCGCTCGCATGGCGGCTACGAAGGCATTCATCGCCAGCGTCAAATCGAAGTGGCTGTGCAGTTGTTTGAAGCGATGGGGATCGAGCGGCATGACCGGGAAAAACGGCAGGACTGGGTACTCCGGGGCTTTCGACAGTTCGACGCCCCAGCCTGCGTGGTGATGACCTACGACAAGGAACTGCAGCATGGTGATATTGCGCAGTTCGACACCGGCGCCGTCGTCAACAGCCTGGTGCTGGCGGCCTGGTCACGGGGCCTGGGATGTGTCATCAACAGTCAAGGCATCATGCAATCGCCGGTCGTGCGCGAGCACACCGGCATTCCGGACACGCAGATTATCCAGACCTGTGTGGCCATCGGTTACCCTGACTATTCTTTTCCCGCCAACGGTGTGGTGTCACGACGCCGGTCGGTTGGCGAGGTCGCTCAGTTCGTCGGCTTCGCAGATTAAGATCTCACTCCACTAGCGCAGTGCGGCGTTGATCCGCTCCAGCGTCGCCGACCCGGGACACAATTCGGCGGCGCCGAGTCGATTAAACGGACCCGATAAGGTGCCCAGGCTCTCGTGCAAGTCTTCGGCATGCGGGTCGAGATACAACAGGCCGGTCACAATCTCGCCCTTGGCCATGTGCGTACCGACATAGTTCAGCGCCGCCACCCGATCGGACGGATCGAAATTTTCATCGAGCTTGCGCAAGCGCAGAACTGTTCCGTCATGCTGGGCAATCTCAACTACCTCGCCGGGCGGATATTGGGCGGTTATCGGCGAGCGGCGCGGCATAAAATCGAGCCGATTGACCGCTTCGTTGTGATCGCGCACATAGTCGTAACTCTTGGTGCTGCCCGAGTGATTATTGAACGCGACACAAGGGCTGACGACGTCAATAAAGGCAGCGCCCTTGTGGGAGATTGCAGCCTTGATCAACGGTACCAGTTGCTCCTTGTCGCCCGAGAAGCTGCGCGCCACAAAACTGGCACCCAGTTGCATCGCAACCGACACCATGTCGATAGGCGAATCCGAATTGATGACCCCTTTCTTCGACTTCGACCCCTGATCGGCGGTGGCCGAAAACTGTCCTTTGGTCAAACCGTAGACCCCGTTGTTCTCAACGATATAGGTCATGTTGACGCCGCGTCGCATGACATGAGCGAATTGCCCGAAGCCGATCGACGCCGAGTCACCGTCGCCCGACACACCGAGGTACAGCAATTCGCTGTTCGCCAGGTTGGCGCCCGTCAGTACCGACGGCATACGGCCATGGACCGTATTAAAGCCATGCGATTGGCCGAGAAAATAATCAGGAGTCTTCGAAGAGCAGCCGATACCTGAGAGCTTGGCGACTCGGTGTGGCTCGATATCAAGCTCCCAACAGGCTTGAATGATCGCAGCCGAAATCGAGTCGTGGCCGCAGCCGGCACACAAGGTCGAGACCTTGCCCTCATAGTCGCGGCGCGTGAAGCCAAGCTTGTTGAGCGGCAGGGTTGGATGATGCAGTTTCGGTTTGGCGAGATAGGTCATGGATTCAGTCCAATCAGATTCAATTCAGTCGTGCCAGACGCACGCGGTTTGATGCAGGCCCTGGATCAAGCCACCCGGCCGCGCTTGATCGGTTCAACGTTCAATCCCTTGATGCGCGCCGACAGTTCCTTGATGATGAAGCGCGCCGTGATCGGCGTGCCATCGAAATGCAGGATCGGCACCATCTTGGCGGGTGATACTTCGAGCTCGTTGACCAGCATCTGGCGCATTTGCGCATCGCGATTCTGCTCAACGACGAACACGAACTCATGTTCCGAGATAAAACGCTCGACTTCGGCTGAGAACGGAAAGCCGCGCAAGCGCAGAAGGTCAACATGGACCTTGCCTTCAGTCATCGCGACATCGGCCTCGGCCATCGCCGGGCTGGTCGAGCCGAAGTAGATCGCGCCGAACCGTGTTTTCTGATCGGCGCGCTTAAGGATCGGCGCCGGCACCAGCTTCTTGGCGGTTTCAAACTTGCGCAGCAGGCGCTGTACGTTATCGACGTAATCCGGGCCGGTTTCCGAATACTGCGCATAGCGATTCTTGGTCGTGCCACGCGTGAAGTACGAACCGCGCGTTGGATGGGTCCCAGGCAAGGTGCGGTAAGTGATGCCGTCGCCGTCAACGTCAAGATAACGACCAAACTCCTTGCCGGCCTCGAGTTCGTCATGCGTCATGACCTTGCCGCGATCATACTGCCGGGCATCGTCCCAGACAAACGGCTTGCACAGGCGCTGATTCATGCCGATATCGAGATCGGTCATGACGAACACCGGCGTTTGCAGGCGATCGGCCAGATCGAGCGCTTGCGCCGCAAATTCGAAACACTCATGCGGATCTTCGGGTAACAACAGCGGATGTTTGGTGTCGCCGTGCGATGCATAAGCGGCGGCCGTCAAGTCGGCCTGTTGCGTGCGGGTCGGCATGCCGGTCGATGGGCCGCCGCGTTGCACGTCAATGATAGTGATCGGGATCTCCGCGAAATACGCCAGACCGATGAACTCGGTCATCAGCGAGATGCCCGGACCCGAGGTCGAGGTAAACGCACGCGCGCCGTTCCAGCCGGCGCCGACCACCATGCCGATCGAGGCCAATTCGTCTTCTGCCTGCACAATCGCAAATTTGTTCTTGCCGGTCTCTTTATCAACCCGCAACTTCTGGCAGTAGCTCTGGAACGCTTCGGCCAATGACGACGATGGCGTAATCGGATACCAGGCACAGACTGTAGCGCCGCCGTACACACAACCGAGTCCGGCGGCCGCATTGCCTTCGATGAAAATCTTGTCGCCGACGTTATTGGCACGCACTGCGCGCAGACCGGTGGCGTTGACGAGATTCTTCTCGGCATAGTCGTAGCCCATGCTGAAGGCGCGAATATTCGGCTTGAGCAATTTCTCCTTGCCCTTGTATTGTTCACCAACCAGATCGGTCACCGCCTGCGGCTCGATACCCAACAGAGACGCCAACGCACCGACGTACATAATGTTCTTCAGCAGTTGGCGTTCGCGCGGCTCGTTGAACGCCGCGTTCGACATTTCGGTCAGCGGCACGCCGATCACATTGATGCCTTCACGAAACTTCGACGGCGGCAGAGGTTTGCTGTTGTCATAAAACAGATATCCGCCAGCTTCGATCTCGAGCAGATCCTTGTCCCAGGTCTGAGGGTTCATCGCAACCATCAGATCAACGCCCCCACGCCGACCCAGGTATCCCTGCTCGGTGACGCGCACTTCATACCAGGTCGGCAAACCCTGGATGTTGGACGGAAAGATATTGCGCGGGCTGACCGGTATGCCCATTCGCAGAAAGCTCTTGGCGAACAGCTCATTGGCCGAGGCAGAGCCCGAGCCATTGACGTTAGCAAACTTGACCACGAAGTCGTTCTGGGCTTCGATTCGTTTCATTGCATGTTTCCTTGGCGCTGCTTTTGGCGTTCTCGGTGCGGTGCGGGACGGTCTGGCCGCGGGCGGCCGTCAGAGTTGACCCTCGGTTGACCCTCGATTGGCCCTCAGGCGGCCTTGCGCGAAGCGGAGCGGCAACCCGGACCCGCCTGCGTGGTTTCAAGCAGAAATTTCTGCATATCCCAGGCGCCGGTCGGACAACGTTCGGCGCACAAACCGCAATGCAGACAACAGTCTTCGTCCTTTGCCATGACTCGACCGGTTCTCAAGCCGTTGACGACATAGATGTCCTGGCTCAGGTTCAAGGCTGGGGCGCGCAAGCGGGCACGTAATTCGGATTCTTCCGCGTCCGCTGTGAAGGTAATGCAGTCGGTCGGGCAGATATCGACGCAGGCATCGCATTCAATGCATTGCTTGGCGTTGAACACCGTCTGCACATCGCAATTCAGACAACGTTGGGCTTCCTTCCAGGCAGTCTGGACATCAAAGCCTAACTCGACCTCCACCTTGATATTGCGCAGTGCCTGGTTGATATCGCGCCACGGCACCTTGTGGCGGGTGTCGTTCGACGTGTCGTTGTCGTAACTCCACTCGTGGATGCCCATTTTCTGCGAAATCAGGGTCACACCAGGTGCCGGGCGCTCGCGAATGTCTTCGCCGTTCAAATACTTGTCGATCGAGACCGCCGCCTCGTGACCGTGTGCCACGGCCCAAATGATGTTTTTCGGGCCGAGCGCAGAATCGCCACCGAAGAACACCTTCGGTAACGACGCCTGCAAGGTAACTTTATCAAGCACCGGCATGCCCGACTCGTCAAACGTAATGCCGCAGTCGCGCTCGATCCAGGGGAACGCGTTTTCCTGGCCGACCGCAATCAAGACTTCATCGCACTCGAACCACTGTTCGGGTTCGCCGGTCGGCTTCAAGCTGCGCCGGCCGTTGGCGTCGTACACCGCAGCGACCTTTTCGAAGAACATGCCGGTCAGCTTGCCGTTGTGGTGTTCGAAGCGCTTGGGCACCAGGAAATTGAGAATCGGAATACCTTCGTGAACCGCGTCTTCCTTCTCCCACGGCGACGCTTTCATTTCGTCGTAGCCGGAGCGCACTATGACCTTGACGTCATCGCCACCCATACGCTTGGAGGTGCGGCAGCAGTCCATCGCGGTGTTGCCACCGCCCAGCACAATCACCCGCCGACCAATTTTTTCGATGTGACCGAACGACACCGAACTCAGCCACTCGATGCCAACGTGAATATGCGCCTTGGCTTCCCAGCGGCCAGGCAAGTCCAGATCTCGACCGCGCGGCGCACCCGTACCGACAAACACCGCGTCATAGTCATCGGCCAACAACGCCTTCAACGAATCAATTCGCACACCGCCCTTGAAGTCGGCGCCCATGTGCAAGATGTAGTTGGTTTCTTCGTCAATGACTTCTTCAGGCAATCGAAAACGCGGAATTTGCGAGCGGATCATACCGCCGGCTTTTTGATCCTGATCAAACACAATGACCTGGTAGCCGAGCGGCAGCAGATCGCGCGCAACCGTCAACGAGGCCGGGCCACCACCGACACAGGCGATCCGACGGCCATTTTTGATCGCCGGCTGTTTGGGCAAGCGCGGTCGTATGTCGTCCTTCAAGTCCGCCGTCACGCGCTTCAGACGACAGATGGCGACCGGTTCAGGCTTGGCTGTTTGCTCTTCCTCGACCCGGCCGCGGCGGCAGGCCGGCTCGCAGGGACGGTCGCAAGTGCGGCCCAGGATGCCCGGGAACACATTGGATTTCCAGTTCACCATGTACGCGTCGGAATAATGACCGGCGGCGATCATTCGGATGTACTCGGGAACGGGGGTATGGGCGGGGCAGGCCCATTGACAGTCTACAACCTTGTGGAAGTAGTCGGGATTATGAACGTCCGTCGGCTGCAAAAACGCCTCCATTAAAAGGCCCAGAACTCAGCCGCCCGGTTTTTAGCGGATTCGGCATTTTATTGCTGAGGCGAAATGGCGAGTGCGCATTGCGTCAGGGGCCTGGTCGTCGAGTATATACCGACCGGTCGAGATATACCGACCGGTAGACAGATGCGGACGCTACAAAACATCCCAGGCCTTCAGGAAGAAATCCGGCGCGCCGAAATTGCCTGACTTCAGGGCCAAGCGCAGTGGCTGTCCTGGCACTACGTTCGAGGTCGTTGCGCACCAGGGGACGCCGGGATCAATTTGCGGCCCGATGCGCAACTGCTCGATCGCCAGGGCCTGCACCACGGCGCCCGAGGTTTCGCCACCGGCCACCACCAGATTACGAACGCCCTGCTCAACCAGACCGACTGCGATCGCCGCCAGCGTATCTTCAATCAGCTTGCCGGAGCGCTCGACGCCGAACTCCTGTTGCAGCGCGCGCACAACATTCGAGTCGGCTGTCGAATACAGGAGCGGAACAGCATCGGACGGCAGCGTCGCAAACCAGGCCAGCGCGGCCGCCACTTGTTGCCTGCCGGCGGCCACTGCAGGCACGTCGATCAAATAGGCGGGTTGCCCGGCTGCAACATGGGCGCCGACCTGCCCCTGGGTCGCCAGGGAACAGGAACCCGAAATGATCGCCGATCGCCCGGCGGTTGCCGGCAATTCAGACGCGCCTGGCGAGGGCGAAATACCGAAGTTCTGCGGCAAACCGATGGCCACGCCCGAGCCAGCGGTAATGACGGCCAGATCGTGCACGGCCGCCCCGATGCTCATGAGGTCGTCATTGCCGGTCACATCGACGATCGCAATCCGAAACCCTTCGCTGCGCAGACCAGCGATACGCTCGCGAATGGCAAGCTTTCCTTGCGCAACTGTTACATAGTCGATCAGACCGACCTTCGAGCGGCACTGCCGCTGCATGACGCGAACCAGATTCGGATCGGTCATCGGCGTCAGCGGATGATTCTGCATGCCGCCCTCGTTCAGAAGCACATCACCGGCAAACAGATAGCCCTTGAAGATCGTCCGTTTGTTCTCCGGGAAGGCCGGACAGGCGATCGCAAACTCGCTGCCCAGCGAGTGCATCAAGGCTTCGGTGACCGGTCCGATATTGCCCTGGTCGGTCGAGTCAAAGGTCGAACATACTTTAAAGTAGATTTGCCTTGCGCCATGACCGGTCAGCCAGCGCTGCGCGGCCAGCGACTGTTCGACCGCCTGCTCGGGTGCAATCGTTCGCGACTTCAAGGCGACCACCACCGCGTCGGCATTGGCGTCGGGCGCGGTCAGCGGCACACCGTTGGTCAAAACGCAACGCATGCCAGCGCGCACGAGGTTGTTCGCGAGGTCGGTGGCACCGGTGAAATCGTCAGCGATACAGCCTAGCAACATCGGCAGAACTTTAGTTAAGCACCATCTGCGTGCTCGGGGCGCTCGCCCAGGGCTGGATCGGCGACAGTCCGGAGACACTGGGCCAATTCGGTACCAGATCGAGCGTCAGCTCTGCAACATTGACGCCCAGGGTGTCGTACAGACCCGCGTAGGCGTCTGTCAGGCGCGGATTGATCTCGATCACGACCGGCCCTCTTGGCCCCATGACGAAGTCTATACCGACAAATCCCCAGAGGCCCGGCACGGCCGCTGCAACCATGTCAGCGACCGCGCGAATCATGTTGGCGGTGCGTTGATCGCGGATCAAAAAGGAATTGACCGACACACCTTTGTAAACTAGTTGCGAATCCCTGAGCTCGACATCCTGGCGATTGATCGACAGGATAATCGCCTTGCCGTCGGAACAGAGCATCGACACACTACCGGTCTCGCCAGCAACGTGGCGTTGCAGGATCATCGAGCGACTGAAACCCTTCATCGAGTAAAACTCGAGCGCGGCCTTTGAGTCGTCGAAGCGCCAGATATCCTGGCAACCGGCGCCATCGTCGGGCTTCAACACACAAGGCGTTGACCAATCCGGGCATCCCTCGACCGCAATCGCCTCGGCGACGTCGATTCCGCAAGACGATAAGGCGGCCACCGTAGCCAACTTGCTGCCACACAGTCGAACCGCTTTCGGACTGCAACCGAGCAGCGTCTTGCCGAGCCTGAGCACCATGGTACTCAGCGATTCGAGCAGGCCGGCCGTCTCGGGCGCCATGATCCAGACCGCGTCGGCCGCTTCGACCGAATCGGCCCAACCATCACGATCGAATTGTTCGACTCGCAATTGATTGACGCGCAGATCGTCAAAGCCGGTGTACGGTAGTTCGGGCAATCGCGCATCGCGCCATAAGCTGATCTGGATGTCGGGCAGCCTGAGCAAGTCGCTGATCAGCGCCTTGACCATGGCATCAGCTTGACCGGTCAACGAATCCGATAGACTCTGAGCCGAATGCCCGCCGCCGGTAATGTGTTCGTAGACAAAAATTTTCACGAGGCTCGCCAAAATCATAATAATGGGTAGATGGAAACTTGTTTTTACTCATTCCTGCGAAGAGTTCCTATCGTTTGTACTGAAGAGTTTTTTGACGGGTTGCAACAAGTTCTAAAATGTTGCGTACGAACGTCACTAATTTGGAATCAGACGGTCGGTTCACCCCGAAAGTTGACACATTTTCGTCAACTCGACGTACATGCAAACTCGTCCGACAGAATTGGATCGTCCAATGACTTCAACCGACAACGAGAAGACCTATTCGAAACTCGAGTTCCCCGGGTTGCTGGTCGGTGATTTGGCGCACTGGTACTTTGAAGGCGATTGGCTGTGCCGCCAGTATAAAACCGGTGGCTGGAAGTCAACGCTGATGGTCGCCAACACGGTTGCTCATCTGGCCGAAGCGGCTTGGCATCATCCGGAAATGACGGTCTCGTATGCGCAGGTGATCGTCAAGTTGCAAACCCATGACACCGGCGGTGTTACCGATCGCGACCTGGCGCTGGCGCGCATGATCGAACAAGTGGTTCAGTGGCAACCGGGCAAGGACGGCGGACCCTTGCCGGGCACACCGAACGATGACCCGCGCTACCGGTATATCGTCTACTGATCACTTCCGATCCGTTTGAGCGGGATCAGAACGACAGGGTGCTTGGCTGTGTTTGCGTAGGATCAGGCCGACAGGGTGCTTGGCTACGTTTGCGTAGGATCAGGCCGACAGTGTGCTTGGCTACGTTTGCGTAGGATCAGGCCGACAGGGTGCTTGGCTACGCGGCTGTCCCCCGGCCTTCGGCCTCCTCCTTGATGCCGCTACGCCAAGCACCCTGCCAGCCTGATCTGGCACCAACGTGCAGGGTCGTGACAGCGAGAAGCGTTCACGCCGTGACCGGCACCGACGCCGATCTACGACAAACCTCAACCCGGCACAATGTCAGCCTGGAGTGGGCTGGTGTGAATGCCGCAGCGAAATCAAGAAGGAGCGTCGGCCGCCAGGCCGAGGCGGATGACATTCGCGGAGGCATTCGCACCAGCCCGCTCCAGGCCAACGAAGGCACCTTTCGCGGAGGCGCTTGCACCAGTCCGCTCCAGGCGGAAAAGCGCACCAGCCGGTCTCAGGTCCGACCACGCTCGAGAACGATGCCAACCTGTTTTGCGCCCGCCAGGATGTCGCCCTTGGCAACCGACAAACGTATCCAGGATGACTCAAACTCGCGTTCGATCTGCTCACACAGGTGCTGCGCCAGACGCTCGAGCAAAAGGAACCGGGGTGAGATCAACTCGCGTTTGATGAGCGCCACAACGGCGGCATAGTCAATGGTCTCGGACAGCTTGTCACTGACAAACGCCTGCTTTTCGGGAATGCCAATCTCGAGATCAAATATCAGCATTTGTGGCGTCAGGCGTTCAGTCTCGTGAACTCCAATGACGGTTTCAATTTTGAGTTCACGGATAAAAATGTACTGCATGCCCTGCCCTTCGATGACTTCATGGAGTGTGTTTCAAACGCTGTCAGCCACGGCCCCGGCAAGCGGCCGCCGCGACCGCCAGAGCGCGCTCGCGCACGATCTGCCAGCGGGCCGGCGCATCGGGGGACGCGAGGTTACGCCAGGCTTGTGCACTGCGAATGCAGCGCACACCGCCGGCATCGGCGAGTTCAGTCAGCAGCGATATCTGGGCCGCAGCGCCTCTGAAGTCGCGGTCAGCGTCAATTTGCTCGGCCTGAATCAGCCGCAAGCGTTTGGCATTCACCGCCACCGGCGACAGGCCGATCGCCGTCCAGACCGCTGGCAAGGTTTGCGGACTGCCATAACTTTGAGCCATGCGATCCTCGCGGCCGGTCTCAACGGCTAGCAACCAAGCATCGATGCTACGACTCAGCGCCTCCGGTAACCGCATCTCGACGCCGGGCGCAAAACGCGCGATCACCGGTGCGCTGCGATCGGCACTGTCGCGATATGCGGGTGCAACCGGAGTGGCCTTGGGTGCCAAGGCGAGCGACGATGGCGCCGCCGTCGTGACAGTGGACATCGTCGCTGGAGTCGGGGCCAAGACAGTCGGCAGGGTCGCTGGAATCGGGGCTGTGACAGTCGGCATCGGCAATGGCGTTGAGGCCATTGCCGTTTCGGCGACCATGAGGCCACGGACATCGACCGGATCGGCAACCGGGGTCAATAACAGAGGCGCATCGATACGCGGCACACTGAAGGCCGGATGCAATCGGCCGCTCAGGGACAACAGGCGCAATTGCGCTTGCAGCGCGTCCGCTTGACTGTTGGTCTGTTGCCGCTGCGCTTGTGCAAGTTCGTTTTCGGTATTCAGCAGATCGAGTAATGAGCGCTGGCCGATTTCATACTGGATCCGGTACACATCGCGCGTTTTGAACACAGAGCCGGCGTAAGCGGCCGCATTCTGGTTCATCGCTGATTGCCGCAGTTGTTCTGCCCAGGCCGACGAAACACTCTGCCGCAGACCCAGTACCGCGTCCTGAAACTGTTGTTTGGTAGCGGCCAGCCGCAGGATGGCGTCCTGCTCACGTAATGAATCACCGCCACCCGCATACAGGTTGTAATTAAACGTCAGCAGCAGGCTGGAGGTTGCGGCATCGCGCAACGTCGACGTTCGCGCGGTCAGATCGTGGCGGCCTTCAAGGGCGATTCGCGGCAAAAACGCCGCCTGCCGAACGCGAACCTCAGCCTCCAGCGCGCGGCTGTTTTCAGCCGCCGCCCGAACAGCGGGTGCCGCCGCAAGCGCCTGTTGCAGCGCCTCATTCTCGGAGGCTGGCAGTTGAACCGCATCGATCGTCAACCATTGGACATTGGCCGGTGGCGGAATCAGAGCCAGGCGCTGAAAACGGGCGCTGGCCTCACCCAAGGCGCCGCGATCCGAGGCCAGCGCCAATCGCGTCGACGACAGACGCCCTTGCGCCTGATCGAGATCGACGCCACGCCCTACCCCGGAACTGACGCGTGTTTGCACCAGCGCAACCAGACGCTCATGGGCGGCCAGATTGGCGTTGGCAATCGCGATCAGCGTGCGCTGCCGGGCCAGGTCTACCCAGGCGCGGCTGAGCTCAAACAGCAGGGCATCCTCGGCTTGTCGTAATTCGAAATAGCGAACATTGCCGAGGCGCCCCAGCCGCTCGGATTCACTGGACACTTCGGCGCCATCGTACAAGGGTTGCCGCAGACTCAAGGTCGCGCGACTGGTCGAGCCATTCTGGGATACCACCGCGCCCGCCGAGTCGATCCGGTTCGAGCGCTCATAACCGGTCAGTGCTGATAAATCGACCCGAGGACGATAGGCGGCACTGTTGGCGCCCACCGCGCGTGACTGAGCATCAATCGCCGCACGGCGCGCCATGAGGTCAGGATTCGCCTGCACGGCACGCCGCGCCACCGCCGAAAAACTGTCGCTATCGGCACCCAATGCGGCAGCGCCGGATTGGCTGGCGCTCGTCTGTGCCAATGCGCTCGGACTCGCAATTGCAATTGCAATTGCACTCGTGACCCAAACCAGCAATGCAATCAGTGACCGGCCGGGTGAATGAAACGTTTGCACTGAATAGGATCACTGAATAGGAGAGAAAACTGCCGAAACTTCAATACTTTACTCGTATCCCATTGTAGTCGAGCGCGATCAGCCTCGATGCGGTCTCAAGTGCGGAGCTTAATCGCCGCTGGCCTGAGCCTTGTGCAACAAGTGCTCCAGATCAACCGAGCCGTCGTAGGCGCTGTCGATCGGTTGCGGCATCGCTGCCGACACTTCGTTGCCTGGCCGTCCAATTGAAGGCGTCGAGGCAAGGTTGCCGAGCGGAATTTCTTCGTCACGATGATCGACCAGCAAATCGGCAAGCCTTGGCGCCGTCACGCCGCTTTGAACCGTAAAATAGGCATCGGCCATCTCGCTGATATGGCCGTCGGCAAACTGTGCCGAACTTCGCTCCAACAGCATATTGCCGTTCTGCTCCTCGTGTTGCATTTCGTAGCTGACGCGTAGCGAGGCTATGCCCGCTTGATCCAGTCGTACCAGTTCGCCGGTATCGGTTGCACCATCGCCATCGCGATCCTGCCAGATCTGCAGGTCCGCAAATCGTTCATCGCTGGCGTTGACCACGCCGTCCTGATTGCTATCGAATGCGGCCAACTGCGAGAACCCCTGGCCGATGTCGCCGCCAAACAGCTCGGAGCGATCGTTGATCCGGCCATCGTGATTCACATCCACCGCCAGCAGACCGTCTTCGCGAGACACCCAGCCAGTCGCATCGCGAACGCCGTCGAGGTCCATATCAAAGCGGGCTTGCGATTGTTCAATCGAGACGGTGCGGACACCATCGCCATTCAGATCGATGATGATTGGCGAGATTTGCTGGATGTGGGCATCACAAATCGTCACGGTCGAGGCGGCCGGCTGCGTGAAGGTCTGGCTGCCAACCTGCGCAACCTCGATCCGGAATTGCTCATCGCCCTCGTAGGCGCTACCGAGCTGCGACACCCGCTGCAGCTCTTGCCAGGTCTTGACGCTGAAGGTTTCCGATTCACTGCTGCCGGCATGAACCAGCACTCTGATGGTGTCACCCGATATCAAGGTCCCAGCCGTGTCGTAGACGCCGAAGTCCTTGTTCAGACTGTCGACACCGGCCGTGGCCGTGGGCAGAATCGCTTTCCAGGCCGACTGGGTCGCCGCATCTTTGACATAGTCCTGGCCGCTACCGTCAACATCGGTACGATGCGCCGAGCCATCGTTGATTTTCACGGTGACCCAAGTGTCGCTGGTGACCACCTCACCGAGCTTGATGCTGAACACATGCGCCGGCGAGCCCTCGAGAATCTGAGTGTCGCCGACCACCTTGATAGCGTTCGGGTCGAAGTAACGATCGTTCTCGCAGATGGTGCCCAGCCCCACGGCGCTACTGCCGTTGCTGCTGGCCTGCAAGGTGAACTGCTCATTGCCTTCGTAGACGGCATCGTCAATGCCGGGTACCTTGACTTGAAAGCCGCTGATTCCGGCGGGCACCGACACCGACGTACCGGTAATGAGTGCAAATGTGTTGCCGCCATCGAACGAGACTTGCAGTCCCGTGGTCGCAAAGTCCTGACCGGCGCTGGCGGTGCCGTTGGCCAGTTGCAGTTGTACGGTCGTCGCGGTGCTTGAAGTGGCGCTGAGTGTCACCGAGAACGTCAGGGAATCGCCCTCGTTGGCTGCCGCCGAGCTGACGCCGGTTACGGCAATGGCCGAGTCGTTCTCGCAGATTGTGCCGATCCCTTGGGCGCTGCTGCCGTTGGTGGCCGCCTGCAGGGTAAAGGCCTCGTCGCCTTCGTAGACCGAATCGTCAATGCCGGCTACCTTGACTTGAAATCCGCTGACGCCGGCCGGTACCGTCACCGACGAAGCGGCAATGGCGGTAAAAGTCTTGCCGCCGTCAAACGAAACCTGCAGTCCGCTGGTTGCAAAATCCTGTCCCGCCATTGCAGTCCCATTGGTCAGTTGCAATTGCACGGTCGTTGGTGCGCTGGCGGCGCCACTCAAGGCAACCGCAAAGGTCAGCGCGGCGCCTTCTGGCGCATGGGTTGAATTGACCGATACCAGTTTGATGGCGGAGTCATCGTCGCAGATCGTACCGATACCCTGTGCGGAACTGGTATCCGTGCTGGCTCTCAAGGTAAAACTCTCGGTGGGCTCATGCACCGCATCTTCAATGCCGGGTACTTTCACCTGAAAGCAACTGGCACCGGCTGGCACGCTCACTGCGGGACCCGCGATCGGCACAAACGTGCGGCCACCATCGAACGATACTTCCAGACCGGTCGCGTCGAAGTCCTGACCCGCCAGCGCCGTGCCATTGCTCAACAGCAAATTAACGGTTGTCGGCTTGGTTCCGGCCGGGCACAAATTGACATTAAAAACCAGGGCATCACCTTCGCTCGCATGTGTCGAGCTGACGCAGGCCACCTTGGCAGGTTGCAGGTCGTTATCGAGGATCGTTCCCGTGCCTGAGGCCGAACTGCCATTCGCACAGGCGCGCAGGCACAAATTCTCGCTGGCTTCGACGCTCGAGTCATCAATGGTCGCGACCCTGACCTTGAATGCACAAGCCCCGGCCGGAACATCAATCGATGAACCCGTGACCGCAACATAGGATTTGCCATTATCAAATGAGACTTGCAACGCGGTGCTGTAGTCCGAACCGGCCTGGGCACTGCCATCACTGACATTTAGTTGCACACGAGTTGGCGTTCCTGCGGATCCACTGAGCGCCACGTTAAAAATCAGCGCTTCGCCCTCGACTTGCTGCGCACAGGAGACACTTCTGACACCCACCGGAGGGGTGATCGGATTGCAGCTTGAGCCACTGCCTTGCGAGACCACGCCGTTATGGGTCGCGACCAAGTTGACCGTCGTCTCAACTGGCGCGGTGTCGTGCGCTACCGGATCAACCCGGACCTTGAAGCCACAGGCACCTGCCGGTACTTGCACAGTGCTGGAGGTCAGCGGCTCATAGTTTCGCCCGCTGTTAAACGATACCTGACACTGACCGCCGTAGTCCTTCGCTGACCCTTGATTCGTCGCGCTCGCCCCTGAAATCGCCAACTGCACGGGCGTACGGGTTTCACACGGCTCATGTAGTGCGACGTTAAAGGTGAGCTTGCTGTCGTCCTGGGTACGGGGGCAATCAATCGATCGAATGCGAAGGGTGCGTTTGCTCATCGGGGGCTCCGGAAATTCTGCTCAATGGTTCAGGTCGCTCGATCCGGGTATTGACCAAGCAGATCAATGGATTCTCGGCATAAGTGCGAGCCGATGTTGCCAATATGCGACGGACGGCGATTACCGTCCGCCCGAATGGGTACCGTTAGCGCTATGCATGCGCCCGTTCGATCGATTTACGATTGGTTACATCGCTGACTGTGTCCAGAGTGGGAGATCGTTTCTCAACGGTCCTCAACGGTCCTCAGCGCGCCTACATGTCGAATCGTCCCGCCTTCCCCACCCCAAGCGACTGGGACAGCCCCGCGACCGCGTTTGTCGTGCCGGAGCGGCGCAGTCTCGATCAAATCGGCGAACAAACGGCAAAGACCCAACAGACGGCAAAGACCCAATGGCGAATCGACGCCCGTGATGCAAGCGACGACCCGCTGCTGACTTGCCTGTACGAACTGACCCGACTGCTCGGCAAGCCGATGTCACGAGAAGGGCTGATTGCTGGCCTGCCGCTGGATGACAATCGCCTGACTCCGAGGCTGCTGGTTCGCGCAGCCAATCGGGCCGGCTTTGTCGCCCGGGTTAGTAAACACACGATCGACCGCCGGATGGCGCCGCTGTGCCCGGTGATTGCGCTACTCAGTGACGAGCGCGCCGTCCTGATCACCGAAATTGATCGCGACCGATCGATCGCCAAGGTCATCTATCCGCAAGCACCTGGTGAGTTAGTCGAGTTCTCTCTGGCCGATCTGCAAGCGCAGTCGATTGGCTACATTATTTCGATCAAGAACCGCTACGAGCTCGATGATCGCGCGCCGGTGGTTCGCGAGCTGTCGCATCTGCACTGGTTCTGGGGCGCCTTGTTCAAGCCCTGGCGAACTTATCGGGATGTGCTGGCCGCGTCGTTGCTGATCAACCTGTTCGCGTTGGCCGTACCGCTGTTCACCATGAATGTCTACGACCGCGTGATCCCGAACAACGCGGTCGAGACCTTATGGACATTTGTGATCGGCGTGACGGCGATCCTTGCGTTCGATCTGGTCATGAAAGTGTTGCGCGCGCATTTCATCGACGTCGCGGGCAAGAAGATCGATCATGAGATGTCGTCGGCGGTCATGGCGAAGGTCTTGAACACCCGGCTCGAATCACGGCCGGCCTCGGTCGGTTCATTCGCTGCCAATCTGCGTGCCTTCGAGTCGGTCCGCGAATTTCTGACTTCGGCATCGATGGGTATGCTGGTCGACTTGCCGTTCGCGATTGTCTTCATTGCGGTCACCGCAGCCATCGGCGGTTGGCTGGCTGTACCGACCCTGCTCGCATTTGTGGTGGTCATCGCGCTGTCCATCCTGACCCAGAAGCGCATGAAGCCACTGACCGATGCCACCCAGCGTGCCGGACAGCAACGCCATGCAACCTTGATCGAGTCATTGGTGGGTATCGAAACCATCAAGGCCATGAATATCGAGGGCCGCACGCAAAAGCGCTGGGAAGAAAGTGGCAAGCTGTTGGCTGAAACCGGTGCTCGCATCAAACTCTGGAGCGCGATTGCCGTCAACAGTACGGCCTGGATCAATCAGGCCGTCACCGTCAGTACCGTCGTGCTCGGGGTCTACCTGATTGTTGACAATCAATTGTCGATGGGCGCCCTGATTGCCTGTAGCCAGTTGGCCGGGCGTGCGCTGGCGCCACTCGGTCAGTTGTCGTCGCTGCTGGTTCAATATGACAGCACCCGCAGTGCGTACGAGGGCATCAATCGCATGATGGACTTGCCGCAAGAGCGCAGCGCGGACAGCAAGTTTGTGATGCGCCGCCGCGTCAAGGGTGCGATTCAGTTCGATCAGGTTTCGTTCAAATATCCGAACTCCGAAGTACCGGCGCTGGAACGGGTCTCGTTCACGGTTCAGGCCGGCGAGCGGGTAGCCTTGATCGGCAAGATCGGTTCCGGTAAATCGACCATCGAGAAGTTGCTGATGGGCTTGTATCAACCGACCGCAGGAACCGTTCGCTTCGACGATATTGACAGCAAGCAGATTGATCCGGCCGAGGTGCGCGCCTCTATCGGTTATGTTCCGCAGGACGTCATGCTGTTTTATGGCACCCTAAGAGAAAATATTGCTATCGCCACGCCGTTGGCCGATGACTCGACGGTACTGAAGGCGGCTGCGATGGCCGGCATGCGGACCTTCATCGAGCGCCATCCGCAGGGCATCAACTTGCCTATTGGTGAGCGCGGTGAGTCGCTGTCTGGCGGGCAACGGCAATCGGTCGCGATCGCCCGCGCGCTGGTCAATGAGCCGCCGATTCTGTTACTCGATGAACCGACCAGTTCCATGGACAGCGACAGCGAATCGCGAGTGCTGGAGAACCTGCGTGCGTTTTCGGCTGGCCGAACCTTGCTGCTGGTGACCCATCGAATGACCTTGCTGGATATTGTGGATCGACTGATCGTCGTCGATCAGGGTCGAATCATTGCCGACGGCCCCAAGGACAAGGTTCTCAAAGCCTTGCGCGGAAAGTAGCGCGATGAAAACCACCCGCAACCATCCGATCCGCGACTCGATTGTGTCCGCCTTCAAGAATGACGCACGCGATGCCTATGTTGAACAGACACCGGCCGGCGGGCGCAAAATCATCTGGCTGGCACTGGCTTGTGTCGGCTGTTTAATCATTTGGGCTTCGATCGCGCAAGTTGAGGAAGTGACCCGCGGCGATGGCAAGGTCATACCGTCGCAGAGCATACAGATGGTGCAAAGTTTTGACGGCGGTGTGATCGCGGAAATACTCACGCGTGAAGGCGCGGCGGTTCAGAAGGATCAGGCGCTGGTGCGCATTGAGGCCGTGCGCGCCGACTCGCAAAAGGGCGAATCGGTCAGCCGAAAGTATGCGTTGCGCGCCAAACTCGCGCGACTGCAAGCCGACGCGAGTGGCCAGGATCGCCTGTCGATTGATGCCGATTCCCGAGCAATCGCGCCGTTGGCCGTACAGCGCGAGGAATCGTTGTTCCAGGCGCGCCGCCTGGAGTTATCGAGCAGCCTGAGGGTCATCGACGGCCAGATTGCGCAACGCCGCGAAGAAGCCCGTGAGGCCGTCGCGCGACGCGATTCGTCAGTCGCCACCCTGGCGCTGCTCGAGCGTGAAGTCAACGTCACCAAGCCGCTTTTGAAGACCGGCGCCGTGTCCGAGATCGAAATCATTCGTCTGGAGCGCGATCTGGCCCGCAGTCAAGGCGAGAGCGCGATGTCAGCCACCCAGATTGACCGCCTGGGCGCCGCCATGGGCGAGGCGCGTCAGCGGCGCCTTGAAACCGAAGAAAGTTTTCGCGCCAAGGCACGCGCGGAACTCAACGAGACTGCCAGCGAATTGGCACGACTCGACGAATCCCTGAAAGCGCTCGACGATCGCGTCACCAAGACCATCTTGCGCGCACCGGTCGACGGTATTGTCAAAACCTTGCATGCCAAATCGATTGGCAGTGTCGTGCAGTCAGGCAAGGAGGTGGTCGAGATCGTGCCGAAGGATGACACCTTGTTATTGGAAGCCAAGGTCAATCCGCGCGATATTGCCTACCTGCACCTCGGTCAGCATGCGACGGTTCGCCTGACAGCGTACGACTACGCGGTGCATGGTGGTTTGTCGGGCACGCTCGAACACATCTCCGCCGACACCGTCACCGACGAAAAAGGCAATGCCTTTTATATCGTCAGAGTGCGTACGGTGCGCCCGGCCGCCGACGGCGGTGGCATCGGCAGCAAGGCGCGGCCGATCATCGCCGGCATGACGGCATCGGTCGACGTGTTGACCGGCAAGCGGACCGTGCTGACCTACCTGTTGAAGCCGATCATGCGCGCCCAGGCCAAGGCGTTTACGGAACGCTGAACACGCGATCGGAATACGATAAACGATCGTAGTACGATAAGGGCTTCGATCCATCTGTCACGAAGCCGACTTGCTCAAGCGTCTTTTCGCACACCGCAGCTCACTCAGAGCGCGACTGATCCTGGCGATCAGCGCGCTGGCGCTGGCCTTTTGTGTGCTCCTGCTGGTCATTCAGGTCGAGACCACGCGGCGTGCCGTTCGGGAAGAAGTTGAAGCCGGTAACCGGATCACCGCCCAACTGCTGACGCGAGTCGCCCAGATTGCCGGCGCCGAAGGCTTGCTGGCGCTGCGCACGTTTCTTGAGGGTACCGGCCGGATCCGAGCCAATAATATCAAACTGCTCAGTGCCAGCAGCGAAATTCTTTATCAATCACCGCCCAGCCAATACAAGCGCAACAGCCAGGCGCCGGATTGGTTTGCCGCCTGGGTGTTACCGGTCTTTGCCCCGCGAGTCATCAATGTCGCCGGTGGCCAACTGATCATCGAACCGGAAGCGTCGCGCGCCGCGCTCGATGGCTGGGAAGACACGCGTGATCTGGCCAGCCTCAGCGCTCTGTTCATGCTTGCCAGTGTGCTGGTCGTGGCCCTGGTGGCCGGACGGCAGGCCGACCGCACCGAGAGCGAACTCGAAAACAGCCGCGCCGTCCACGATTGGTTGCAGTCACGGATTGAGAACGAGCGCAAGTATCTGGCGCAGGAACTGCACGACGAAGTCGCCCAATCGGTGACCGCCATCAAGTCGCTGGCTCTGGCCCTGCCGGCACTTTCCAGCGAGCAATCGAATCAGGCAGCCAGCGCGATTGCCGATGGCGCTACCCAACTGTACGACAGCATGCAGGCAATTGTTTCGCGGCTGCGACCCTTGGCCATTGACAGCCTCGGGCTTTCGGCGAGCCTGCAAGATTTGGTTGATCAGGCCAGCCGCTCGCCAAAATCGCCGGCTATTGAATTGAGCATGAGTCGAGCAGACGCGGTGCCGGACGCCTTGCGCCTGACTGTGTTTCGCATTGCTCAGGAAGCGCTGACCAATGCGTTGCGGCATGCACAAGCCAATCGCATTCGGATTGCCTTGACCGTGAATCAGCAGAGAATCGAGCTATCGGTCAACGACGATGGCAAGGGCCTGGGCGGCGGCGGCCTCACTCCGACCGGTATCGACGCCACTCGACGCGGCTTCGGGCTGCGCGGCATGCAGGAACGGGCCGAGGCAGCGGGTGGCAAATTAACCTTGGTCAACGGCGTGTTGGGTGGTGTCTGCTTGCGGGCTGACTTGCCGGTGTTGTCATGATTCGGGTCATGCTCTGCGATGACCATGCGTTGGTGCGTATGGGCTTTCGATTACTGTTGCAAAACGCCGGCGATATCGAGGTGGTGGCTGAGGCCGAATCCGGCGAACAGGCTCGCACGCTCTACCGCACTCACTTGCCCGACGTTCTGGTCATGGATCTCGCTCTGGCCGGCGCCAGCGGAATCGAAACCACGACGCGATTGCTGGCGCACTTTCCACAGGCCAAGGTGCTGGCATTGTCGGCTCATGAAGACACCAGCTTTGTTGCGCAAATGCTCAAGGCTGGCGCACTCGGTTATTTGTCAAAGCGGACAGCGCCCGAAACCCTCGTCGAGGCGGTACGTGCGATCGCCCGCGGCGAGCGTTATCTGGATCCGACCCTGGCGCAGCGCATCGATCAGTCGCGACTGACCGAACAAGCGCGTCCGTTCGATGCGCTGTCAGAGCGCGAGTTCGAGGTCTTCATTCACCTCGCGCAGGGCCTGTCGGTCATTCGTATCGCCGAGTTGTTGTCACTCTCCGGCAACACCGTCGGTACTCATCTGTACAACATCAAACGCAAACTGGCGGTCTCGAATCAGGCCGAGTTATCGTTGATGGCCATGCGCCACGGCCTGCTTGATTCAGGGCCCGGCGGACCCTGAGCAATTGGCGATCTGCAGGCTGCCTGCAGGCGGCCTGTGTCGAGAGCAGTGTGCTCCGTGTTACTCGGCTATGCGCAAGGCCGCCGGACCGCCGGGCATATTGATGCGATCGCCAGGATCAACCAGACGCTGGCCGGACAAATCAAATACCATGATGTGGCGCTCGAACATGTTCTGAACCAGCAGCGTCTTGCTGTCGCGCGAAAATGCCGCGCCTTGCGACCAACGTCCGATCGGCGCCTCGCCGACTCGAGAGAACTCAAAACCATTGACCCGGTATAGCAGCACTTTTCCGGTGGGCGAGGCGAAGGCGGCGCTCGGTGCCTTGGTGGAACCGGCATGAGCAACCACTGCCATCCAGCGGCCATCGCGCGAAATGGTCAGACCCTCGGGTGTGTCGGTGCCCAGATCGAGCGTGGCAACCACTCGGGCCGGCGCGCGCCGGGTATCAATGACGCTCAAGGTATCGACATCGCCGGTACCGCGCCCGATGTTGGCCACGACCACCATGCCGCCGTTTGGATGCGCGACCATGGCATAAGGGCGAATGCCCACCGAGATGTCCTGACCCGTCGCCTTGACGTTCAGGCCATCGACGGTCAGCACCGTGACTTGATGATCATTCTGTCGGGTGACCAGCGCCAGCGTGTCGTTGTTGGCGAAAACCACATGACTGGGCAGCGAATCGGGCTTGCCGACCGTGATTTTCTCGATAACCCGCACGGTACTGCCGCGCACCGCCAGCACGCTGACTGTTCCCTCGTTTCGATTGGCGACCAACGCCAGGTCACCGGCGCGGTTAAACGAAACGCCGGCTGCCCCGGCACCTAACTCAACAGTGTTGAGCACCTTGGGTGGCAGGTTCTTGATGTCAATGACCGACAGGCGATTATCCGGAATGGTTTTGGACGGATCGGCCGGATCAATTTTCTGGCCTGAGGTCACCAATGCAATCGACTCGTCGGGCGAAACCGCCACCGTTTGCGGCGGACCCGCGACACTCGCCGGTGCGTTGACCTGGCCCAGCACCTTGACCGGATTGGCACCCAGATCAATGACGGTGACCGTGTCAGGACTCGGGTTACCCACCACTCGGGTCTGACCATTTTCCCAGAACATCTTGTGATCATTTGCCGACACCGCGATCTGCGCCTGGGCGTTCCGCGCCAGCAAAACGGTGAAGGCCAGGGCGAACGCACGCGCCAAGCGGGACGATGCAGCATTTGGAGTCAGCGTCGTAACGCCGGGCAACGACGAGCAACTCAATTTCATGGAATATTCAGCCGAGGATTATCGAGAAAAGTAGCAGACCCCTCGAGTTTATGCTGACTCGTCCGAAATTTATGCTGTCTCGGTCGGGAATCGATGCCTTCCGCGGTATATCGCGGTATATCGCGGTATATCGCGGCATATCGGGACATATCGAGACAAGCCGTGGCAAAACGTCGACGTTGGCTGGCATTTGAACCTAAACCGGCGCAGGCGAAATCAAACGAGATATAGGACAGCGAGGACAGCGCGCACTGCCTGGCAATAATCGGAGTGGGCGCTGGGCGCGAGTCTTGAACCAAAATAGGAGAAACTCGAAACGCCGATACCAGAAAATTACTCGACCCAGTTTTCAATGGCGAGACCCGGAAATGGTTCAAAGTCACGCACATTGTTAGTCACCAACACAACGCCGAGAGAGATCGCGTGTGATGCGATTAGCTTGTCGAGTCGGTTCTTCTGGCTCTCTTCAGTCGCAAGACGAATCGACCCCTAGGCTTGACCCGCTTGCTGATCGAAGGGGGCGACCGGGATATCTTCGATCAGACTAGCCAGGACCCGACGCGATGGGCACCGCGTCGATGTCAGCGCTTACGGCAGTCGCAAGCGCGCTAAGCCGCTAGCAGAGCCAGCGGGTCTCCCAACGAACTAGCCAAAGTCGCTCGACTCGCTTACAGAAATTCTTCCAGAATCTCCCAAAACGTGGGGATTCCGCGAATCGTTGGACCTGCTATGCTAAAGTTTAAACGTCTTTGTCCTCACAACCACGTTGAACATAATGTTGTTAGCGACGCTTGATCGGCCGCGCCGTGCAAGCGAAAATTCGATAGAGATCATGGCGAATTTCTGCGAAGTTCAATTGGAGCAAACTCTCATGAAAAAATCGTATCTCGGGGGAGGGCAGTCGCCGTCGCGACCTTGGTTGCCGGTCTGACAGTTTCCACATTCGCGCAGGCGCAACCGACCTATAAGGCCTATTGCCACTCGGTCGGGACAGCGCCCCAGGAGCCAATCGGCGATCGCGCCGGGCACGCCATGTCCGCACCCTCGTTTGCCTGCCGCGCTGAAGGGGGGCCCATGGACGGAGCTGTGATGACTGGTTCCGCGTATTACCAATGGGATGGCACAAGCGCAATTCAGCGTGGCGCCATCGGCATCTACAGAAAGGCCGGATCTTCGTTGATCTGGTCGAACTCGGAGGGCAAACTGTCGTTGATCATGGTTGACGGCAAAGTAACCGGATCAAGCGGCTCCGGACAAGGAACCTACACGCTGGCAACCGGAGCGGCGTCTGCGCTTGCCGGAAGGGGCTATTCGTATGTGACCAAAAACACAGGCTTTAATCAGTTTGTGATTGAAACCACCAACGACTAGTCGTGCGCTCGCCGAGTGAGCCGAATTGTGTAGTGTTCGATCAAGCGAGCCGGATATGGCGCGCTGACGATAATTGCTCTGTAGACGCCGCAGTTTGTTTGTTTACAAACTAAACTGGGGCGTCGTCAATCGTATTCGAAGCCGTTTATGCCCAGAGCCGCCGCACGCAAGACACTGAAGGGCCGCAGTGTCAGCGCCTCCGCGCTGACTGAAATCGAGCAACTGCTGGGTGATGTGTCACGAAACCGGCAGTATCTGATCGAGCATCTGCATCGCATTCAAGACCGCTTCGGACATCTATCGGCGGCGCATCTGGCCGCGCTGGCCCGACACTTGAATCTCTCGCAGGCCGAAGTCTACGAAGTCGCGAGCTTCTATCATCACTTCGATATCGTCAAGGAAGGCGAAAGCGCGCCCGCCGCTGTGACCGTTCGGGTCTGTGAAACACTGAGCTGCGCATTGTCGGGCTCACATGAATTACTCGAGCGCTGCAGACAACAGCTCGGAGCGCAAGTGCGCGTCATCGCTGCGCCGTGCATCGGTCGTTGCGAAGCGGCCCCGGCCGTGTGCGTCGGACAAAATGCCTTCGGTCACGCCACGCCTAAGACGATTGCGCAGGCCATTCAGAACGGCGAGACGCGTGCGGCAGTCCCGGAGTACCTGGATTACGATGATTACCGGGCGGCCGGCGGCTATCGGCGACTGCGGTCTTGCCTGGACGGTGAGTACGAGGTCGAGTCGGTCATCGCTGAGCTCGAAAGTTCGGGCCTGCGCGGTTTGGGCGGCGCCGGCTTCCAAACCGGCCGCAAATGGCGCATTGTCCGCAATGAGCCGGCGCCGCGTCTGCTGGCCGTCAATATCGATGAAGGCGAGCCCGGCACGTTCAAGGATCGCTGGTATCTCGAGCGCGATCCGCATCGATTTCTGGAAGGCATGCTGATCGCTGCCTGGGCGGTCGGCATCGACACGATTTATCTGTACCTGCGCGATGAATACCATCAGTGCCGACAGCTTCTGAGCGTCGAGCTGGCGCGGCTGCGTGCTGCACCGCCAGCCGGCTTCACGGCAACTCGCCTCCTGCCCAACATCGAGTTGCGGCGCGGCGCCGGCGCTTATATTTGCGGTGAAGAGTCGGCGATGATCGAGAGCATTGAAGGCAAACGTGGCATGCCGCGGCTGCGGCCACCGTATGTCGCGCAAGTCGGACTGTTTGGCCGACCGACGCTGGCGCATAATTTCGAGACCTTGTATTGGGTGCGCGAGATTCTCGATCGCGGCGCTGACTGGTTCGCGGCGCAGGGACGACACGGCCGCACCGGGCTGCGCAGCTTCAGCCTGTCGGGTCGGATCAAAGCACCCGGCGTGCATCTGGCACCCGCCGGCATAACCGTTCGAGAACTGATTGCCGAGTTTGGCGGTGGCATGCAGGACGGCCATGAGTTCTACGCCTACCTGCCCGGCGGCGCCTCGGGCGGAATCTTGCCTGCCCGTCTTGGCGACGTGCCACTGGATTTCGATACCCTGCAAGCGCACGACTGTTTCATCGGATCAGCCGCAGTCATCATCCTGTCGCAACACGACCGGGCCCGCGACGCGGCCAGCAACCTCATGCAGTTCTTTGCGCATGAGTCCTGTGGACAATGCACGCCGTGTCGGGTCGGCACTGCAAAGTCGCTGGCACTCATGCAACAACCGGACTGGAATAGCGCGTTGCTGCAAGAGCTGTCGCAGGTCATGGCCGATGCATCCATCTGCGGTCTCGGTCAGGCCGCGCCGAATCCGATTCGCAGTGTTCTGAGCCATTTCCGAGCTGAAGTCGAGCCGACACAATGAATTCACACAGTCCACCAGCGGATCAGATTGCAGCCGTGAGTTTTACGCTCGATGGTCGATCCCTGAATGCGTTCTCCGGCGAAACCATTCTGCAGGCAGCGCAACGCCAGAGCGTCGAGATTCCGCATCTGTGCTATCAGAAAGGCCTGCGTGCCGACGGCAATTGCCGGGCCTGTGTGGTTGAAATCAAGGGCGAGCGGGTGTTGGCGCCATCCTGCTGCCGAATGCCGACGCAGGGGATGCAGGTCGAGGCCCAATCGGCGCGGGCGCGACACTCCCAAAAGCTGGTACTGGAGTTACTGAAGAGCGATATGCCGGCGCAACGCTCATACAAGACCGATGACGAGCTCGAATACTGGGCTGAGGCGCTCGGCGTTCAGTCGGCACGTTTTGCGCGCCGCGAACAGCCGGCAAGTGATGCGTCACATCCGGCCATGACCGTCAACCTCGAGGCTTGTATTCAGTGCACACGTTGCGTGCGAGCCTGCCGCGAAGTACAGGTCAACGATGTGATCGGCTATGCCTTGCGCGGTGCGCAGTCGAAGATTGTTTTCGATCTCGATGACCCCATGGGTGCGAGCACCTGCGTCGGCTGCGGCGAATGTGTGCAGGCCTGCCCAACCGGCGCCCTGGCACCCGCCCATCGCGTCGCTGAGCAGATTGCCGATCGTCAGGTTGATTCAGTATGTCCCTATTGCGGCGTCGGTTGCCAATTGACCTACCACGTCAAGAACGAACACATCATCAAGGTTGAGGGCCGCGCTGGCCCCGCCAATCACGGTCGGCTCTGCATCAAGGGACGCTTCGGGTTCGACTACGTGCATCACCGCGAACGCCTGACCGAACCGCTGATTCGACGCGATGACGCACCGAAAGATGCCGCGTCGCGCTGTGAACCGCAGCGCTGGCGTGAATTCTTTCGCGAAGCCAGTTGGGACGAAGCACTGGCTCGAGCCGGCGGCGGTCTGGCGACGATTCGTGACACTCGGGGCGCGCGCTCGCTGGCCGGTTTTGGTAGCGCCAAGGGCAGCAACGAAGAGGCCTACCTGTTTCAGAAGTTGGTGCGCACCGGCTTTCGCAGTAATAACGTCGACCATTGCACGCGCTTGTGCCATGCGTCCTCGGTGGCCGCATTGCTTGAGGGTATTGGCTCTGGGGCGGTGTCGAATCCGGTCATGGATGTCACCGCTGCCGATCTGGTGTTGGTCATTGGTGCCAACCCGACCGTGAATCATCCGGTGGCGGCGACCTTTATCAAGAATGCGATCAAGGCCGGTACTCGGCTGGTCATTGCCGATCCGCGGCGAAGTGATCTTTCCAGACACGCCTGGCGCATGTTGCAGTTCAAGCCCGACACCGACGTGGCCCTGCTGAACGCGATGATGCACACCATCGTCGAGGAGGGTCTGACCGACGAAAAATTTATTGCCGATCGCACCAGCGGCTTTGAAGCGCTGCGCGCCAATGTCAAGGCCTACTCACCGGAAGCCATGGGTCCGATCTGCGGCATTGCACCGGCCATCATTCGTGAAGTCGCGCGCGCCTACGCAAGCTCCAAGGCATCGATGATCTTCTGGGGCATGGGTATCTCGCAACACATCCACGGCACCGACAATGCAAGATGCCTGATTGCCCTGGCCCTGATGACGGGACAGTTGGGTCGACCGGGTACGGGCCTGCATCCGCTACGCGGGCAAAACAATGTGCAAGGTGCATCGGATGCGGGACTCATCCCCATGATGTTTCCCGACTATCAGCGCGTCGACTCACCCGAGGCCAACGCCCGCTGGCAAAAACTCTGGGGCGTTGCACTCGACACCGAGCCCGGCCTGACGGTGGTCGAGGTCATCCATGCGATTGATCGCCAGGAAGTGCACGGCATGTACATCATGGGCGAGAACCCGGCGATGAGCGACCCGGATGCGGCCCATGCCAGAGCCGCGCTCGCCAGTCTCGAGTTGCTGGTGGTGCAGGATATTTTCATGACCGAAACCGCCTGGCTGGCCGATGTTATCTTGCCGGCATCAGCGTTCCCCGAAAAAACCGGCAGCTTTACGAACACCGACCGAATGGTGCAAATGGGACGGCAGGCCCTGTCGCCACCCGGTAACGCCAAACAGGACCTCTGGATCATCATCCAGATGGCAAAGGCGCTCGGCCTCGACTGGTCCTACACCGAACCGCGCGCGGTATTCGAGGAAATGCGCCTGGGCATGGACAGTATTCGCGGCATCAGTTGGCAGCGCCTCGAGCGCGAGTCGAGTGTGACTTATCCGTGTGCTGATGAACAGGATCCGGGCCAGGCCATTGTGTTTCGCGATGACTTCCCGACCGACAGTGGCCGTGCCCGATTTGTACCCGCCGACATCATTGCGGCCGACGAGCAGCCCGACGCCGATTTTCCGTTCATCCTGATTACCGGCCGACAACTCGAACACTGGCACACCGGTTCGATGACCCGACGCGCCGGCGTGCTCGATGCCCTGGAGCCTGGTGCTACCGCCAGTTTTCATCCCGCCGATTTGCGACGACTGGGCGTGCTGCCAGGCGAACACGTTCAGATCGCATCGCGACGCGGTGCCATCGAGATCGCTGCCCGGGTTGATGAAGGCACGCCGGAGGGCGCGGTATTTGTGCCGTTCGCGTTCTACGAAGCGGCGGCCAATCTGCTGACCAACGCTGCACTTGACCCATTCGGGAAGATACCGGAATTCAAATACTGCGCGGTACGAGTAACCTACCAGCCGAGCGTCAGCACGGTCGGACAGTGATCCGATACCGCCAACACCGGATCGGGAAAGTTCGGCGGCTTGGCGCTCAACGTTCCGCCGAACTTGCCGATCGGCAGCTTGACCGCCGAACGCACGGACGCGGCCAGATTTTCAGATACGACCACCTGATCCAGGCCGACCGGATTGCGGCAGCCCATCTGTTCGGCAGAAGCCAGTTCGCGCAATTGCTTGCGCTCCAGCACTTGTGACTTGGCATCATCGCAAAGCCGTTCGCTGAGCTCGCCGCCCATACATTTGAGCGCCAGCAGCACCGCACGACTCTCGGGCGGCTGACCGTCGTTCACTTCCTTCCAGAGGTTTTGAGTTTTGACCGAGGCCGCCAACGGTGCGGTCAGATTTTTCGAGCCATCGCTGCGAACCGGGCTGGAACCCGACAGTTCCCGTTCTTCATGCCAGAGGTTGCGATTGAAGTCGCCCAGCACAACAAACCGGGCGCCGCCTTCGCCGATCTTTTCAAATG
>JANLTP010000054.1:0-9977 GCA_031363055.1 Burkholderiales bacterium
TGATGAACTTCTGCGGTTTGCCGGTGGCAGTCACCGGGAATTCGGCCACAACCTTGACATAGCGGGGAACTTTAAAATGGGCAATTTGTCCCTGACAAAACGCTCTGATCTCCTCGAGGCTCGAACTCTCGCCGGGCTTTAGTACCAGCCAGGCACAGATGTCTTCGCCATACTTTGGGTCGGGGACACCGAACACCTGCGCGGCCGCCACTTTCGGATGCGTGTACAAAAACTCCTCGACCTCGCGCGGGTAGACATTCTCGCCGCCACGGATCAACATATCCTTGACGCGACCGACGATATTGCAAAAGCCGTCAGCATCGATCGTGGCGAGATCGCCGGTATGCATCCAGCCGGCCGCATCGATCGCCTCATGCGTTCGCGGCGCGTCGTCCCAGTAGCCTTGCATGACCGAGTAGCCACGCGTGCAGAGTTCGCCCGATTGCCCGACCGGCACGATCCGGCCCTCGCCGTTGATAATCTTGACTTCGACATGCGGCTGTATTCGTCCGACGGTGCTGACCCGATGCTCGAGTGAATCGTCGGTACTCGACTGGAACGAAACCGGACTGGTCTCGGTCATGCCGTAAGCAATGGTAATTTCACCCAGGTGCATCTCGGAGACTACCCGACGCATGGTTTCGATCGGGCAAGGCGCACCGGCCATGATCCCCGTGCGCAAGCTGGTCAGATCAAAGTTTGCAAAATTGGGCGAACTCAGCATGGCAATGAACATGGTGGGCACGCCATGCAGCGCCGTACACCGGTATTTTTCGACCGCTGCGAGGGTCTGATCGGCATCGAACGATTCGCCTGGAAAGACCATCGCGCTGCCGCTCGAGACGCAGGCCAACACGCCCAGTACCATACCAAAACAGTGGTACAGCGGCACCGGAATGGCCAACACGTCGCGATCACTCAAGGCCATGGCACGGGCAATGTAGCGAGCGTTATTGATGATATTGAAATGCGAAAGTGTCGCGCCCTTCGGTGCGCCGGTCGTACCGCTGGTGAATTGAATATTGATCGCATCGTCCGGGTCGAGCGCCGCGCATAGACCGGCCAACCTCTGCTTTTGCGCCGGGCCGGCCAGCGCGATAAATGCAGAAAATTTGATCGCAATCGCGCCCAACGATCCATCGGGCATGCGGTCATCGGCACCTGCCGGGTCGTCAAGAATAACGATCTGCTGAAGATGGGGCAGCTTGCCGGCCAGACAGAGCTTGCGCAGCATGTCGACGTAATCACTGCCCTTCAACGATCGTGCGGTGATCAGGACCTTGCATTGCACCTTGTTCAGCGCATATTCGAGTTCGGACAAGCGATAGGCCGGATTGATGTTGACCATGATCGCGCCAATGCGCGCTGTGCCGAATTGGGTCAGCACCCATTCCAGTCGGTTCGGTGCCCAGATACCGACCCGATCGCCTCGATTGATTCCCAGGGCCAGCAGCGCCGCCGCCAGATCATCCGATTGACGTTGCAGGTCGTACCAGGACAAGCGTACGTTGTGCGCCGCAAAGAACGCCGCATCGCGGGCGCCGTGACGCGCAACCGCTCGATCCAGGTGCTGGGAAATGGTCCGAAATCGAAGCGGTTCGTCGCCGGTACCGGCGACATAGGACAGGCCATTCTGCGGCCGACGCGGATCCTCGGCGGCGATCACGTTAGCGTTGGTACTCGAGGAGCCGAATGAGCTGAACGGGTTTTTTGCTGAACTCATAAATGGAAGGCCTTGTTAAATACATTGCATGAAACTGCCTCAATCAGTTTAGGGCAATCTGCGCTTTGACGTCCCAGGGTTGAAACAGTAACGTATAGTGTTCAAAAATAACTAAACCCATCTGGAGACCACAAGTGAAAATTGCGCTGAAAACCCGCATCCCGACGCCCCATCAGTCCTTTACGGAATTCGCGCCCAAATCTGCGCCCGGAGCATACGCGCGCCTTTTCTGCCTGGGTGCCCTGCTCGCCTTCACCGTTGGCGTCACGGCGAACGCACAGGATATCAAACTACCGCCGACAGTGACCATGACAGCGTACGACACCGGCTCGTCAGGTTTTAACATCGCGATTGCCGTCGGCAAGGCCATCAAGGACAAACAAGGCAGCGATGTGCGCGTCCTGCCGGCTGGCAACGATGTCGCTCGACTGGCACCGCTGAAAGCCAATCGCGCTCAGGCATCGGCGATGGGCATCGGCGCTTATTTTGCGCAAGAGGGAGTGTTCGAATTCGCCACCCGCGAATGGGGCCCGCAGCCATTGCGCATCATGCTGACAGTGACCGATTGCAACGCCATTCCAATGGCGGTCGCGCGCGATACCGGCGTCAAGCAGATCAAGGATCTGAAAGGCAAGCGCGTTGGCTTTGTGGTCGGCTCACCGGCGCTTAACCAAAATGCCTTGGCAGTGCTCGCGTTTGCAGGATTGACTGCAAACGATGTCAAGATCGTTGAGTTCTCGAGCAATAACGCCATGTGGAAAGGCATCGTCAACAACGAGACCGATGCGGTGATCGGGTCAACCATTTCAGGGCAGGCGAAGGAGGCCGAGTCGTCGCCGCGTGGCTTGTTGTTTCCTCCGACCCCGGCCGCCGACAAGGAAGGCTGGGCGCGCATGAACAAGATCGCGCCTTATTACTATCCGCACAAGGCAACTTGCGGAGCGGCGGGTCTTTCTGCCCAGTCACCGGTCGAATTGCCGAACTATCCATATCCGATTTTCCTGGCGTATCCGATTCAGTCTGCCGACGTTATTTACGGCATCACCAAATCGATGATCGTCAACTACAGCGCCTACAAGGATGCCACGCCAGGCGCGGCCGGGCTCGAGTTGTCACGGCAAAATTTGAGCTGGGTGCTGCCCTACCACGACGGTGCCATCCAGGCGCTCAAGGAGGCGGGTGTCTGGAAAGCCGAGCACGATCAACATCAGGCCAAAGCGGTGAAGCGGCAAGATGCCCTGGCGAGCGCCTGGAGCGAATTTTTGAAAACCAACCCGCCGGATAACGCTGAAGCGCTGCGCAAGGCCTGGATGACCGCACGAGCCGGTGCCCTGAAGAACGCCGGCCTGGAAGTCATTTTCGAATGACCAACGCAACCTCCGACAGCAACTTCGCGCCTCAGGACGCCGAGGTCACACGGGTACGCAATCTCAGCGGTATCTGGCGTTGGCTTTTAATCGCAAGTGCCGCGATCACCATTGCGCTGTGTATCAATCAGCAATTCGGCCTGAAGTTTTTTGTCGGCTTCACACCCTTGAACACCGAGTACTACTACGGCTTGCTGTTGATTACCTTGCCGTTCGTGTTCCTGATCTTCCCGTCCAACTCGAAATCTGATCTGAACACCGTCGCCTGGTATGACGCCGTTCTGTTCGTGCTGACGCTGCTCGTTTCAGCGTACCTGATGTTCAACATCCGCCAGGCAGCGTCGCTCGGATGGGAGTTCACCGGTGCGCCGCAACCGATCGTCTGGGCCGGCTATTTCTTGTGGGCTGTACTCATGGAAGGGTTGCGGCGCACCGGCGGCTGGAGCCTGTTGTTATCGGTGCTGCCGTTTACGCTCTATCCGGTATTCGCCGAATCCGCTTGGCTCGGCCCGTTAAAGGGCAGTGAATCGACCCTGGCTCAGGCCAGCAGCTACCACATGCTTTCCTCCGAGAGCCTGTTGGGCATTCCGCTACAAGCCTTTGCCGAAACCGTGATTGGCTTTCTGGTATTCGGTACCGCGCTCATGATGACCGGAGCCGGAAAATTCTTTATCGATCTCGCCTTCGGTCTGTGCGGCACCTTTCGCGGCGGCGCCGCCAAGGTCGGTATTTTCGCAAGTGCTTTATTGGGCATGATGTCGGGCTCGATTGTCTCGAATGTGCTGACCGCCGGCACGATGACTATTCCCGTCATGAAGCGCACCGGGTTTCGCGCCAGCTATGCGGCCGCGATCGAAGCCTGCGCCTCCACCGGCGCAGTCCTGGCGCCGCCGGTGATGGGTGCCACCGCCTTCGTGATCGCGCAGTTTCTGGGCGTCAGTTATGCCGAGGTCGCACTGGCGGCGGTGATACCGGCGCTGCTCTATTACTACGGCCTGTTCATGCAGGTTGATGCGTACGCAGCGCGACACGGACTCAAGGGCCTGGCGCGCGCCGAATTACCCAAGCTGGGCAAGACCTTTCGCGAGGGCTGGTACTTCGTGTTTGTGATTGTGCTGCTAGTCTTCATGTTGCTGGTCATGAAACGCGAAAGCCACGCGCCATTCTGGGCCACCTTGCTGCTGATCATTCTGAATCAGGCGTTTAATCGCGAAAAGTGGACCTGGAGCACTGTTGCGCGGTTTTTTGAGGTCAATGGTCGAACCTTTGTAGAGCTGGTCGGCATTTTGGCCGGATGCGGTTTGCTGATTGGCGCGTTCTCCATGACTGGCGTCATCTCAAGCCTGGCTGGCGATTTGTTGCGTATCGCCGGCAACAACGCGCTCTTGCTGTTGGCCATGACGGCGGTGACCAGCCTGGTGCTCGGGCTGGGTCTGACCACCACCGCCTGCTATATTTTTCTGGCGATTCTGGTGGGCCCGGCGCTCGAAAAAGCCGGCCTGAACAAGATGGCCGTGCATATGTTTGTGTTCTATTGGGGCATGCTCTCGGCGATTACACCACCGGTTGCGATTGCGTCCTTCGCAGCCGCTGGAATCGCTGGTGCTCCTGCCATGAAAACCGGCTGGGAGTCGATGCGTGTCGGCTCGATCATCTATTTTCTGCCGTTCTTCTTTGTGCTCAATCCGGCGTTAGTCCTGCAAGGCACCTGGGCGGCCGCCATCATTCCCACCGTGATGATCGCTCTGGGCACGGTGGCCATTTGTGGCGGCATTCAAGGTTACATGCTGTGGCTCGGCGATTTACGGCGAGTCGGTTCACTCGAGTGGCCAGTCAGGATATTGCTGATGCTGGGCGGAATACTGTTTGCAATTCCCGAAAGCAGCATCTTGCCAGTCTCGGCACGGCTGCTGAACGGCGGCGGCGTGGCACTGCTGGCAGCCGCAGCCGCACTCACGTTGATGGTTCGAAAACCGCTCACCATCACCTTGAATTAAAGCCCATGACCCGAATCGATATCAGCCGGCTTCCTGTTCACTATCAGGACGTTCAAACAGCGGCGGGACGCCTCGCCGGATACGCCCACCGAACGCTGGTGGCGACTTCACGAACCGCCAACGAGATCAGCGGCGCCGAAGTGTTCTTCAAGTGTGAGAACTTGCAGCGCATGGGCGCCTTCAAGTTTCGCGGTGCCTTCAACGCGATCTCGGCACTGAACGATGCGGCACGTCGACGCGGTGTGCTCGCTTTCTCCTCCGGCAATCACGCTCAGGCGATCGCCCTGTCGGCCCGCTTGCTCGGCAGCAGCGCTTGCATCGTCATGCCTGAGGATGCTCCAGCCACCAAGATTGCGGCCACTCGCGGCTACGGCGCCGAGGTCGTGACCTACGACCGCTTCAAGGAAGATCGCCAAGCCATCAGCGAGCGACTCGCTCACGAACGCGGCATGACGTTGATCCCGCCGTTTGACCATCGCGATGTCATTGCGGGTCAGGGGACGGCGGCCAAGGAACTGTTTGAGGAGGTTGGCTCGCTCGACTTTCTGTTTGTCTGTCTGGGCGGCGGCGGGCTATTGTCAGGTTGCGCACTGGCTGCGCAGGCTCTGTCTCCCCACTGCGTCGTCATCGGCGTCGAACCGCTGGCCGGCAATGACGTTCAGCAATCAATCGCCATGGGCGAGCCCGTCACCATTGCAGTGCCCAAGACCATCGCCGACGGCGCCCAAACCACGCGGGTGGGCAATCTGACCTTTCCGATCATACAAGCGCTGGTCGATCGCATTCTGACCGTCAGCGATGAACAACTGATTGAGTGCATGCGCTTTTTCGCGCAGCGGATGAAGCTCGTGGTCGAACCCACTGGCTGCCTGGCCGCCGCCGCCGTGTTTCAGAAGCAGGTTGATTTCAAAGGCGCACGGGTCGGCGTGCTGATCAGCGGTGGCAACGTCGATACCGTCAAATATGGCGCATGGTTGGCCGGACCCTGAAGCATCGGTTGCGAGCCGATTGACCATTGTGCGTAACCAGTCATTACAGCAAGGTTGCAGGTTTCACAGTTTCAAATTTACTTCAGTATTGGCCGTGGCACTTCTGGCGGAAGGCGTACGATCAGCTAACTCGCGCAGAGTTGTTCGCGACTTGTTACTTGTTGTTTGCGCCTAATCATTCCACACAGGAGACCTGCAATTGAAAACCCCGCTTGAAGGCATAACAGTCCTCGATCTGAGTCACGCACTCGCTGGACCGTATTGCTCGACCATGCTGGCGGATTTCGGCGCCAATGTCATCAAGATCGAACCGCCCGAACATGGCGACATAGCACGTGCCTGGGGGGTGCCCCTGCCAGGTGGCGAATATTCGTACTTCGTCGGTCTTCATCGTAACAAGCGCGGCATGGCCATCGATTTCAAACATCCGCAAGGCAAGGCTCTGTTTTTCGAATTGCTCGATAAGGCTGACGTGGTGTTGGAGAACTATCGCGTCGGCGTGCTGGACAAACTGGGCATCGGTTATGGCGTTGGCAGCCAACATAATAAGAGAGTCATTTACTGCTCGGTGTCCGGCTTCGGGCAAGACGGCCCCTATCGCAATCGCGCAGCACTTGATCTGATCTTGCAAGCCGAAAGCGGCATGATCAGCATCACCGGTGATGAAGGCAGCCGAGGCACCAAGGCTGGCACTTCCATTGCCGACTTGACGGCTGGCTTGAACGCCACCATTGGCATCTTGCTGGCCTTGCGCGCCCGCGATCAATCGGGCGAAGGACAGCAGGTCGATGTTTCAATGCTAGAGGGCCAGTTATCGTTGCTCGGCGTTACGATCGCAGGCTTTCTGGCGGATCACGAACTTCCCAAGCCGATGGGTACGGCCTACAAGGCGCTACTGCCGTATCAAGTGTTTCTTACGCAATCGCGTGACATTGCCATCGCAGTCGGCAGCGACAAGCTTTGGAAAATTTTCTGCCCGATGATGGGCCGACCGGATCTGACCAACGACGCGCGCTACCGAACCAACATTGATCGCGCCCAGAATCGCGACAGTCTGATCGACACCTTGCAGCAAGTGTTCTTGACCAAGACCTATGAGCAATGGGAGCCTCTGTTCCTCAAGCAAGGGGTGCCCTTTGGAGCCACCAACAACCTGGCGGAGGTCGTCGATCATCCACAAGTCAAGGCACGCGGCGTCCTGGTCGAGATGGAGCACCCGCGTGCCGGCTCGGTGAAGATGGTCGGTGTTCCCATGCGTCTGTCCAAAACCCCTGGCTCGGTGCGGACCGCCTCACCTGGTATTGGCGAACACAACGACGAAGTGCTCAAGGAAGTCCTCGGACTGACGCAAGCGCGCATCGATGCCTTGCGCAAGGATGGCGTATTTGGCAAGCGCTGAATGTTCACTTCCAGTACAACGCGGCCGGGTTGTCAACCAGAACCGACTGAAGCAGTTGTGGTGTCGGCAGCCAGGCGTGTATTTGCTGAACCAGACACTCCGATGTCACCGACCTGTAGGCACTTTCTTCATGGGCGTGCTTGCCGGTTTCTCGCTGGGTATGTGGCCAATCGCTGCCCCACAAAACTCGACGTGGGGCGACCTGCAGAAACTCTGCGGCCAACGGTGCGAAGTTCCTGAGCTGACTCGTAGAGTCGCTGACCTGAATATCAGCTTCGCTGAGCTTGCTGGTTTGGGCAACTGGCGGTCGATACGGCGCCGACTGCTTTACCCAGACCTTGCCAGTCGACAACAGGGCCTGCAAGCCGGCGAGCGCGGGGGTAGTGAATCGGGCCTGCATGGCTGCCATTGCAAAATGATCAAGTACCAGGTTTACCGGCAGTGATTCGAGGAGTTCCCTCAGTGCATCAACGACATCCAACCCCGCATAAAGTTGAATATGCCAGCCAAAAGGCACCAGTCGTTCTGCCCAGCGGGCCAGCGAGCGCGACAGCGTTTGCAGATCTGTGCCCGCCGAGCTTTCGACGTTCAGACGAATGCCGCGAATACCCTGCTCGTGCAGCGCCTGCAGTTCGGTGTCGGTAATATGCTCGTCAAGCACGGCAACGCCACGCGCGTGATCGCCCAGCAAACGCAGGCTGTGCAACAGACAGCGATTATCGGTGTCATAGAAGCTCGGTTGAATGAGCACGGTACGCTCGAATCCACAGCGACCCAGATGCTCGCGCAACGCCGCCAGCGTCGCTGGCCCGGCTGTGTATTGCCGCTCGGCGATCATCGGATATTGCGAACGCGTACCGACGATATGAACATGGGTATCGCAGGCCAACGAGGGCAGGCGCGCAAACGTTTTGCTGCTCGCGTGCATTTCAGGTCACGTACACTATGTTGGAAGTAAAACTATCCATTCCGAATGTGCCAGGGAGTCAGCATGAACTGGTTGAAATTTCTGAGCGAGGTCATCTTGAGCGCGAGTCTTGCATCGGTAGCACAGCCGGTTGTGTCGGCAGATTTTCCGACCCCGAAAGTGGGCAGTTGGTCGGTCGCCGACTTTCGCTTTCATTCGGGCGAAGTATTGCCCGAATTGCGGCTGCATTACACCACGGTCGGTGAGCCTAGCGGCGAGCCGGTGCTGGTACTGCACGGCACCACCGGCTCGGGCAACAGCCTGTTGACGCCGGCATTTGCAGGCGAGTTGTTCGGGCCAGGCCAGCCGTTGGACGCGAAGCGTTATTACGTCATCTTGCCGGATGCGATCGGCACTGGTCAGTCAAGCAAACCGTCAGACGGCCTGCGCGCCCGCTTTCCGAAATACAACTATGACGATATGGTCGACGCGCAATACCGGCTAGTCAAGGAACACTTGGGGATTCGCCATCTGCGGCTGGTCATCGGTAATTCCATGGGTGGCATGCAGACCTGGATCTGGGCCCAGCGATATCCCGAATTCATGGATATCGCCGTACCTATGGCTTCGCTGCCGCTCGAGATGTCCGGTCGCAACTGGCTGATGCGCCGCCTGATTATTGATTCGATCCGCAATGACCGGCAGTGGATGGCTGGCAATTACATCGAACAGCCGGCCAGCGCGAAGTTTGCGACGGTCTTCTACCAGCTCGCCACCAGTGGCGGCCATCAAGGTCTATCCAAACTCGCGCCAACACGCGAGCGGGCCGATCAACTGCTGGAACAGCGCCTGGCGGCACCCTTCGCTGGCGATGCCAATAATGTCTTGTACCAATGGGAAGCGTCACGCGACTACAACCCTGCGCCGGGTCTCGAGAAAATCCGTGCGACCTTGCTGGCGATCAACTCGGCCGACGACGAACGCAATCCTCCTGAACTCGGTGTGCTCGATCGTGAATTGAAGCGCATCAAAAATGCTCGCGCTCTATTGATTCCCGCCAGCACTGAAACGTCCGGCCATGCGACGACCGGACAGGCAAAATTCTGGAAGTCCGCCTTGGCTGAATTACTCGCTACGGTCTCGCGTGGCGCACGTCAGACTACTGCCCACACGCTAGACTGAAACACTTCATGAGGAGTGTTTATGTGGAATCCCGGTCTTCCCTGGTGGGAGTTTGTTCTGCGCGGTGTCATCGTCTACGTGTTTTTGATGATCGCGTTGCGCGTCACGGGTAAACGGCAAACTGGGCAACTTGCCCCCTTCGATCTGGTCTTGCTACTGATTCTGAGCAATGCGGTTCAGAACGCCATGAATGGCGGTGATAACAGCGTTTCCGGCGGTGTTATATCAGCGATCACGCTGATCGGGGTGCACTATCTTTTTTCATGGCTGACGTTCAAGAGTCGATGGCTCGAAGCGTTGATCGATGGCAAACCGAGGCATCTGATTCAGGACGGCGTAGTTAATCAGGGCGTGATGCGCCGTGAGTTGCTGACCCAACATGATTTGGATGCCGCGCTTCGGGCTGCCGGCGT
>JANLTP010000110.1:0-19861 GCA_031363055.1 Burkholderiales bacterium
TGGCGCGGCTGCGCGAATCGGGCCTGGCGGACGAGGCGGTGCTGCTCTCGACCTGCAACCGCACCGAGATCTATTGCGTCACGCGCGCTCCGGACGAGTTGCCGGCCGCGCTCGCCGAGTGGCTCGGACAACAGTACGGACAACAGCACGGACAACAGCACGGACTGCAGGGCGGACTGCAGGGCGGACTGCAGGGCGATCAAATCGGATCGCAACATCTATATACCCTGCCGCAGGGCGAGGCAGTGCGACATGCCTTTCGGGTGGCGTGCGGCCTTGACTCGATGGTGGTCGGCGAGCCGCAGATCCTGGGCCAGATGAAAGACGCCGCGCGCAAGGCACAACAAGCGGGCTCGCTGGGCACCCATTTGCATCATTTGTTTCAGCGCAGCTTTGCGGTCGCCAAGGAAGTACGCTCGACCACCGAAATCGGCGCACATTCGGTGTCGATGGCGGCGGCGGCCGTGCGACTGTCACGTCGTATCTTCGAAGACCTGCGCGATACCCAGGTGCTGTTCGTCGGCGCGGGTGAAATGATCGAGTTGGCAGCGACCCATTTCGCCGCGCAACATCCGAAAAAAATCGTGGTGGCGAATCGCACCATCGAGCGCGCACAAAAACTCGCGCAACGCTTTGGTGCGCAGGCCATTCGGCTGGCCGAGTTACCCGAGCGACTCGATCAGTTCGACATTGTCGTCAGTTGCACCGCCAGTTCTCTGCCGATCATTGGCCTCGGTCTGGTCGAACGCGCCACCCGTTCGCGCAAGCGCCGACCGATGTTCATGGTCGACCTGGCCGTGCCGCGGGACATCGAGGCCGAGGTCGGTCAGCTTGAAGACGTTTTTCTCTACACACTCGATGATCTGGGCAAACTCGTGCAGAGCGGTGTTGAACATCGCCGGGCCGCCGTCAGCCAAGCCGAGGCGATCATTGAAACCCGGGTCGGCGCGTTCATGCAATGGCTGGCCAGTCGCGAGGCGGTGCCACAAATCAAAGCCCTGCATGCCCGTGCCGAAACACTGAAGCAGGGCGAACTTGAACGCGCCCGCCGGGCGCTGCAACGCGGCGACGATCCGCAGGTGGTGATCGAGGCGCTGGCGCATGCGCTGACGGCCAAGTTCCTGCATGGACCCACCACCTTGCTGACGCGTAACCAGGAGCAAGGCGCGCATCTCGCCCAACTGATCGAGCAACTGCTGCCTGAACAGAAATGACTATGAAGCCTGCCATCCAGGGCAAACTCGACAGCCTCGAACAACGCCTGGCCGAAGTCAACGGTCTCTTGTCCAGCGAACAGGCGACCCGCGACCTCAACGAATACCGCAAGCTGAACCGCGAACACTCTGAACTATCGGAAGTGGTCGCCCATTTCCAGACCTGGAAGCATGCGATCGCCGACCGTGACTCGGCTGCGTCGATGCGCAGCGACCCAGAGATGCGCGAACTGGCCGAGGAAGAATTTGCGGCGGCCGAGCTGCGCGCCGAGAACGAGACCTTCACGCTCGAGCGCTTGCTGCTGCCCAAAGATCCGAATGATGATCGCAACATCATGCTGGAGATTCGAGCCGGCACTGGCGGCGACGAATCGGCGTTGTTCGCCGGCGACCTGCTGCGCATGTACATGCGTTACGCAGAACGGCGCCGCTGGCAGACCGAAATCATGTCCGAAAGCTTGTCCGAGTTGGGCGGTTACCGCGAAGTCATTGTGCGAATTGCCGGTGACTCGGTGTTTTCGAAGCTCAAGTTTGAATCCGGTGGACATCGCGTGCAGCGGGTGCCTGAGACCGAAGCACAGGGCCGCATTCATACCTCCGCCTGCACCGTCGCGGTGATGGCCGAGGCCGATGAGGCCGGCGAAATCATCATCGATTCCGAAGACCTGCGCATCGACGTCTTTCGCGCCTCCGGCGCCGGCGGACAACACGTCAACAAGACCGAGTCAGCGGTGCGCATCACCCATTTGCCGAGCGGCCTCGTCGTCGAGTGTCAGGACGACCGATCGCAGCATCGCAACAAGGACAAGGCGATGAAGGTGCTCATGACGCGCCTGAAAGACAAGCAGCAACGCGAGGCTCATGCCAAGGAGGCGGCGCACCGCAAATCGCTGGTTGGCTCCGGCGATCGCTCGGAGCGGATTCGAACCTACAATTTTCCGCAAGGCCGCGTCACCGATCACCGCATCAATCTCACGCTCTACAAGATTGCGCAGATCATGGAAGGCGATTTGACCGAACTGATTGATCCGCTGCTGATGGCGCATGCGGCCGAGCAACTGGAAGCGCTGGCCGGCGAATCCTGAGTCATGACCGCCTTATTCGCGGTTGCTGAGCTCGAGACTTTGGTGCTTTCGCGGTAAAACCGCCGTTTGTCTGCGAGCGGCCGGATGAGCGGAAAATCGCAGGCCATTCATCGGAGTGTTGCCCAAAACAGACAGCCGATCGGCAAAATTCCGGACATGAATGTTTTTAACAGTTTGGATATCCGCACCGCTTACCTGATCGCCGGACTGGCCAGCCTGTTATCGGCATCGGCCATGTTCGTTTTGCGCAGTTTGCACAAACCGTCCCAAACCGCTGCGGTGGTCATGGCGAGCGCATTGGCCTGCGGCGGCACCAGCCTCGTCATGGCAGCCGATCGCGGCCTGAATTCATCGGCCATTGTGCTCTGGTTGAGCCTACTGCTGTCCGGCGCCTGTTTTGCCATGATGCTCGAGTCGGTGCGACAACTGTACGGACATCGGCCGAGCTATGGGTTCTGCGCCGTGATCATTGCGCTGTTCGGCGTCGGCCTGGCCTTTTCGACGAACTCACGGACTATCCTGCTCTGGCACTTCGGCTATCAGTCGATCTGCTCGCTGACGATCATGACGCTGGTCATGCGCAGCCAGGACGAACAGGCGCCGACCCAGCGATTCGGCATGCTGGCGCTGTTTATCGGCCTGTCACTGACCACATCGATGCGCTGGTTCGACTCGCTCTATGCGGGCGACATCGTATTGCTGTCGCCGAGCCTCAAATACGGCGCAGCGCAAGGCCCGGCCGTGGCGCTCTATACGCTGTCGCCGGTCATCATGATGATTCTCGTGCTGGCCATCCTCAATGCGCGCCAGGTTGCCGAACTCACGGTCGCCGCCAGCACCGACGAGTTGACCGGACTGGCGTCGCGACGATTCCTGTTGCGCAGCGCCGCGCAATGGCGTCAAACCGTGCAAGAGCAGAACAACACCTGCGCGCTCTTGATGATCGACGTCGATCAATTCAAGTCGATCAATGACCGCTTCGGCCATGAAACCGGTGATCTGGTACTCTGCCATATCGCTCGAACCCTGAACGCCAATCTGCGCGGTGACGCCATCCTGGCGCGCTACGGCGGCGAAGAGTTTTGTGCACTGGTGCCGATCGAGCGACCCGCCGAAGCCGAGGCTGCGGCCGAACGATTGCGCAAGGCCATGGAGATCACACCATTTCGCGACGGACTGACTCAGATCAACATCACCATCAGCGTCGGGGTCGCCATGCACGGCGCGCAACAGACGCTGCAAGAGGTGCTGCGCATCGCCGATCGCCGGGTTTATCGTGCCAAAGACCTTGGCCGCAATCGAGTGGTCGATGAAGACTTTGCCACCGAGCCCGCAGTTTGACCCTACAGTGCCGACCTACGATAGCCTGCTGGCCGAAGCGCATCTGCCTCACCTTGAAGCACGCGCGTTGCTCGAGCACGCGAGCGGCCAACGTCGCGAGTGGCTGATCGCGCATGGCGATGAGTCTGCCAGCAGCAGCGTAGCCCTAAGCTTTCGATCGCTGTGCGCGCGTCGCCTAAACGGCGAGCCGATTGCTTACCTCATAGGATGGCGCGAATTCTACGGTCGGCGTTTTGAGGTCGGCCCGGACGTGCTGATTCCGCGTCCAGAGACCGAGTTACTGATCGAGCGTTCGCTGCGGCTAGCCTGCGCCCGTGCCCGCGTAATTGATCTCGGTACCGGCAGCGGTTGCATCGCATTGACCCTGGCCTGCGAGCGCACCGATTTGAATATTCTGGCCACCGACCAATCGTCAGCGGCACTGCACATCGCACAACAGAATGCGCAACGGCTCTGTCCTGATCACCTCACCGATGGACGGCTGCAATTTCAGCGCAGCGACTGGTGGGAACAGGTCGCGCCTAAGCTGAAGTTCGAGCTGATTGTGTCGAATCCACCCTACATTGAACGCACTGATGCCCACCTCGAGCAAGGCGATCTGCGCTTCGAACCGAGAATGGCATTGACTGACGAAAACGACGGCTTGCGGGCATTGCACGACATTGCCCGTGACGCAGCAAGCCGTTTAGCCCCAGGCGGATATTTGTTGCTCGAACATGGCTACAGCCAGGGCGCGGCAGTGTCTAAACTCATGCGCGAATTTAGCTTTGTGCAAGTAGAGACTCACTTCGACGCTGCGGGTCTGACGCGAATCAGTCAAGCAAAAATGCCTTGAAAAATGCCTTGAAGCAAGCACAGTTTCAGGAAACAAGCGAAAATGGCGGCTCGCTGTTGCAGGATCTGCAGGAAAATAAAAGCCTCGAACGACGAGAACACTCAGAAAATGGACAAAGCTATGGAAGCCAAAGATTTCATTCAAAAGACTGTCACCGACAACCCGGTTGTGCTGTTCATGAAGGGCACGGCTCAGTTTCCGCAGTGCGGGTTTTCGGGCCGGGCCATCCAGATTTTGAAGGCCGTCGGTATCGATAATATGGTGACGGTCAACGTGCTTGAGGACGACGAAGTCCGTCAGGCGATCAAGGATTTTTCGAATTGGCCGACCGTACCGCAGCTTTACATGAACGGTGAGTTCATTGGCGGCTCGGACATCATGACCGAAATGTATCAGTCAGGCGAACTGCAAAAGCTGGCTTCTGGCGGTACACAGTCGGCCGCGTGAGGCGCGAGGCCGCAGGGTCGTATTGCAATCTCCTGCGCAGCGTTGCCGTGAAATCGCCAGCGTAGCGGCAGTTTGACTATGCGGCCAAGGCAAACAGCATCGGTTCCTTGCCACTCGATTGACCTCGCTTGACCAAACGGCTGACTTCGCTGACATCCAGCGCTGGCTGCGCGGTCAAGGCACGCTGTACGATCTCGTCAGCCAGTTGCTCGAGTTGCGCGACCGATTGATCGAGTCGATCATCGAACTGCTGGTTATCGAGTTTATCGGTCAGTCCACGATTCAATTCGGCGAACCACGGCAGGCTGGCCTGATCGATCATGCGGCGCGGATTAGCATTAACGCCCATCTCACCCCAGCGCCGCAACAATGATTGCACGGCCACATTGATTCGCTGCACCGTTTCGATCCGACGCGTGATGCGGCCCATGGCACTGATATCAACCAGCTTGTTCTGGAAGAACAGCGGGCACATGATGCCCCAGTAAAAGGTGTAGTCCCAGATCACCTTGATCGGCAGAATTTCAGCATCTCGAAACAGGCCGTATTGGCCACTGTAAAGCGGCAACATGCCATCATAAAGCGCCAGATAAGTACGCTCGAAAATACTCGCGTACATGTCGACCGGACGCTTGGCGCGGTCCTGGGTCACCATCTCGGTAATGAAGGTATTGGCAAACGCAATGAAGTCGCTGCCTGGCGAATAGAACGGATCGAGAAATACGCCGGCCTCGCCGGTCATGGCCCAACGATCGGAGCCTGAAAAAACCTTCTTGCAGCCATAAGAAAACTGTTTGAAGAACGCAAAGTCCTGCAATTTGTCGCGTTTGCCGTCAAGAACCGAATGCAGTTTGGGCTGGTGAACCGACAGCCACTGCATCGCCGCCTCGAAGGTGCTCATGCGCTCAATCGGATGCAAGTTCGGATCGCAGACGATGCCGACCGAATGAGAACCCGAAGCCAGCGGAATCAGCCACACCCAATAGCCTTCGCCGACCAGGTGAATCGTCGATAACCAGCGGTGCGGCGGATCACAACGCGACAGGAACTCGGCATCATCGCTCCAGTCGTCGACATTGATACGCTCAGCGATTCGAAACCAAACCGCGTTGCCTTCATGCGAATTAGCGTCGGCCAAGCCGAGCTTGCGCTTGATCAATCCGGCGCGCCCGCTGGCATCAATCAACCAACGCGAGCGCAGTTCATGCCGAATGCCGTCTTGCTCGAAGACGATCTGATGTGGCTCTTCGTTCTGTGCGACCGTGAACTCACGGATCATCGCCGAGTCCGAAAATCGAACCCCGCAATCGCGAACCAGCTTGCCCAACGAGTTCTCGAAAATACCACGATCGATTTGCCAGGAACCGGTCGGCAGAAACGTGCTCGCGCCGAGTTCGGTCACCGATGCCAGATCGGACTGACCATCGGAGAAGAAAAATCGGAATCCGAATTTCTTGAGTTGTTGCTCCTTGAGCAGCTCTTTCATGCCCAGGACTTCCGAAAAATAATGGGCAGCAATTTCTACCGAAGACTCACCGATCTTGTGGGCTGCCTCGGGTACCGGGTGTGCCCGTCGCTCGATGACCTGAATGTCCAGATCCGGATGGCGGCGCTTCAGTTGCAGGGCGAGCGTCAAGCCCGCCAATCCGCCGCCCATGACGACGATCTCTCTGTGTTCAATCGGGGTCAAATTAAGCTCCAGCGCCTGTCGAGTTCAGGTTGATTTGCGACTGAGCTTAGCAGATCAGGCAACACGTTGCCAAAAGCCACTGTCCTGCACTAGACTTATCGAGGCAACCTTATCCAGCTCATGTCTGCGAACCCATGTCTGCGAACCCATGTCTGTGAGCCATGTCAGCCAACTGCGTCACCGTAAAATTCGCACCCAGCTTGCAGCGCCATGTGCCCTGCCCGGATCAGCAGGTCGTCGCTACCACCCTGGCCGAAGCGCTGGGCGCGGCATTCGTCGCGGCACCGGCACTCAGGCACTATGTGCTCGACGATCAGGGCGCGATTCGCAAACATGTTGCGGTCTTCATCAACAGTCTGATGTTGTCCAAACGTGATGACCTGAGCAGGGCCTTGTCGAACGGTGACCGTATCGATATCGCACAGGCGCTCTCCGGCGGTTAGATCCCCGGTGAAGAGGAATTCATGAGCACCAACACCTTGTTACTGGCCACCCGCAAGGGCTTGTTCGTCGTCGAGAACACATTAACTCAAGCGTCGTTCGCTGGCCCTCATTTTGCTGGCGAACCGCTGAGTTTTGTGCTGGTCGATCCGCGCCAGGGCGATTGGTATGCAGCGCTGCGGCTCGGTCACTTTGGAATCAAGCTGAAAAAATCAACCGATCGCGGTGCTCATTGGTCGGATATTGCTGCGCCGTCCTTTCCTGCGAAACCGGTTGACGGACCGCTGGCCAGCGACACCACGCCCTGGAGTGTCGACACCATCTGGTGTTTGACCGCAGGTGGTAAAGATCAGCCGGAGGTCTTGTGGGCCGGATGTATTCCAGCCGGATTGTTTCGCTCGGCTGACGGCGGCCAGAGCTGGCACCTGATTGAATCGCTGTGGCAGGATGAACGCCGCCTGAAGTGGTTCGGCGGCGGCTACGATCAGGCCGGAATTCATTCAATCCTGGTCGATCCCGTGGACAGCGATCACATCACGGTGGCGGTATCTTGCGGCGGCGTCTGGCAGAGCTTCGACTCGGGCAAACACTGGACCTTGATCGGTCAGGGTCAAACGGCCAATTACGTTCCCGAAGAGATGGCTGCCGAGCTGAACAGCCAGGATCCGCACTCGATCAGCTTTTGTCTGGCCGCGCCGAAAGTCATGTGGATGCAACATCACTGCGGCATGTTTCGTAGCGAGAACGCCGGCGTCGATTGGCAGGCCCTGACGGCGCCATCCGGTTTTGGCGTCGGCTTCGGTTTTGCAGTGGCCGCCGACCCGCACAATCCGGCGCGCGCCTGGTATGTACCAGCCGTCTCCGATACGCATCGGTATGCGGTCGACGGTGCCCTGTGCGTGCTGCGCACCAACGATGCTGGTCAAACCTTTGAGGTCCTGCGCGCCGGACTGCCGCAACATCAAGCCTGGCAACTGGTCTATCGACACGCCTTGGCGGTCAGTCGCGACGGCCAGTCGCTGGCGTTGGCCAGCACCACCGGTTCGGCCTGGGTCAGTTCCGACGGCGGCGATCAATGGTTTGCAGTGCCGGCCCATTTTCCGCCGGTGTCGGCACTGTGCTGGGTTTAAACGGGCCGATCAACCCGCCAGTACGCCGAGGTTTTGAAAGCCTCGGAACCGGGCGCGCCCGCCGCGCAGCATCGCGCCGTTCAATCGAGCGTTCGGAAAATGCTGCACGAATGCGCTGATGGCAACTCTCCCCTCGAGCCTGGCCAGCACATTACCCACACACAAATGCGGCCCCCAGGCAAACGCCAGATGTTTGTTCGGTGCGCGCGATAAATTCAGACGATCGGGTTCGGCAAATTGCGCGGGATCACGATTCGCCGCACCAATGCCCAGATGTATCGAGGTGCCAGCAGCGATCGCCACGCCAGCGATGTCGCAGTCAATGGTGGCGCGCCGATTGCCCAACTGGTTGGAACTCTCGAACCGTAGAAACTCTTCGATGGCTGTTTGAATCAATGCTGGCTGCGCCCGCAATTCGTCATAGCGCGCCGGTTCACTCAACAGGGCATGCAAGCCGTTACCAATCAGGTTGGTGGTGGTCTCATGCCCGGCATTGAGCAGGAAAATACAGTTCTGCAGCAATTCGACTTCGGAGAGCTTTTCACCGCCCTCCTCGCCCTGAATCAGGCGGGTCAGCACATCGCGCGAAATATCGCCGGGCTGGCGGCGGCGCTCAGCGACCAGCACCCGCAAATAGGCCAGAAACTCGGTCACCGCTCGATTGCCGCGCTCGAATACCTCCGCGCTGATAACCGGTTCGAGTGCACTGAGAATCGCCAATGACCAAGCGCGCAGCGGCCCGCGTTCGGCGTGTGGCACCACCAGCAGATTGCCGATCACTTCAATCGGTATGACACAGGCGAAATCTTCGATCAGATCGAACTCGCGCTTCTCCTCGCAGCGCGCCAGCAATTGATCGACCAGCCGGATCAGCCCAGGCTCCATATCGGCAATTGCACGCGGCGTCATGGCTTGGGCGATCAGCCGGCGGACTCGGGTATGCAGAGGCGCATCGTTGAACGGCAGACTGGTGGTGTGATGTTCATACAAGGGCGAATCGCCGAACTTCGGCTTGAATTCGACTTTCTTGTCACTCGAGAACGTTCGGGCATCGGAATAGACAAACTTGAGGTCATCGTAGCGCGTCAAGAAAACCGAACCATCGGCGAACCGCTTGATCGGTGCGTACTCACGCAGCGCGTGATAGATCGGAAACGGATCGTTATAGTAGGCAGCACTCAGTCGGGTCAGATCGAAGCTGGCAGCAACTTCGCGAGCGTGCTCGATGGCATACCGCCGTACGCCGTCGTTGGACCAATACGTTTGAATGTCCGCGCTCACAGGGCCTCCGCCACACACTAGGGCTATCGGTGTCAGGAATCCACTAATCCGAGTTTCGCAAGCCCTGCAAGGCCGAGCGATACTCGTTCGGGCACCGGATATCCGTTGGTGTATTGTATTGCTCGAGAAGACTCAAACGGCGCGCCCATGAATCAATCAGATATTGCACAGATACAGAAAAAGCAGCAGCCGAACCCGCAGCTTCAAAAGCAGCAGACTCAGCAGCCGAACCCGTTCTCGCCCGAGCGCCTGATGAGCGGTTTTGGCAATGAGTTTGCCACCGAGGCCCTGCGCGGTACGCTGCCAATCGGACGAAACTCGCCGCAACGGGTCGCTCGTGGCCTGTATGCAGAGCAACTGTCCGGCACTGCCTTCACGGCGCCCCGACACAGTAACTTGCGCAGTTGGCTGTACCGGATTCGGCCCAGCGCCGTGCATCTGCCCTTCGAGCGGATTTCCAATGGCCAACTGACGACCGATTTCGCCACCGCACCGCCGACCCCGCCTAACCCGTTACGCTGGGATCCCTTGCCCTTGCCCACCAAAGCGACCGATTTTGTCGAGGGCCTCATCACCATGGCCGGCAACGGCGATGCGGCCGCCCAAACTGGCGCCGGTATTCACCTGTACTGCGCCAATCGCTCGATGCAAAAGCGCTTTTTCTATAACGCCGACGGCGAAATGCTGATCGTGCCGCAACTAGGCCGCTTGCGTCTGGTCAGCGAGATGGGCGCGCTCGAAGTGGAACCGCAAGAAATCGTAGTGCTGCCGCGTGGCGTGCGCTGCCGCATCGAGTTCCCGGATCTTAAAAGTGATGGCGGAACACTCAAGGCCGTGCGCGGTTATGTTTGCGAGAATTTTGGCGCGCCGCTCCGGCTGCCCGACCTCGGGCCGATCGGCTCGAACGGTCTGGCCAATCCGCGCGACTTTCTGGCGCCCTGCGCGGCGTTTGAGGATCGCGAGGGTCCGTTCGAGCTGACCACCAAATTTCTCGGTCAGTTGTGGTCAGCCAAAATCAATCATTCACCCCTCGACGTGGTCGCCTGGCACGGCAATCTGACGCCCTATAAATATGATCTGCGCCGCTTCAACACCATCGGCTCGATTTCATATGATCATCCCGATCCTTCGATTTTTCTGGTGCTGCAGTCGCCCTCCGATACCGCCGGCGTCGACATGATCGACTTCGTCATTTTTCCGCCGCGAATTCTGGTCGCCCAAGATACGTTCCGGCCGCCCTGGTTTCACCGCAATGTCGCCAGCGAATTCATGGGCCTGATACACGGCACCTACGATGCCAAGGCTGGCGGCTTTACCGCCGGCGGCGCGTCCTTGCACAATTGCATGACCGCTCATGGCCCGGATGCTCAAACCTTCGAGAAGGCCAGTGTCGCCGATACCCAAAGCATGCATCAGATCAAAGACACGATGGCCTTCATGTTCGAAACCCGTTTGCCCTTGCGGGCCACCGAATTTGCCCTGAAGTCACCGCAATTGCAGCGCGATTATTATCAGTGTTGGCAAGGGATCCAGAAAAACTTCCGAGGGAACATTGAATGAACCTGTTGAACGAAACTCATGATCGTAACCTGAAAAGCTGGGTGGCGACGGCCAACTCCGCGAGCACCGACTTCCCGATTCAGAATTTGCCCTTCGCCGTGTTTCGGCGGGCCCGCAGCGCCGAGGCCTTTCGCGGCGGCGTGGCGATCGGTGATCAGGTGCTCGATCTCGCGAAACTGCACGCCAGTGGACTGTTGAACGGCGATGCAGCCACTGCCGTGGCGCAGGCAGCGCAATCGACGCTCAACGGGCTGATGGCGCTGGGCCCGAAGCACTGGTCAGCGCTTCGCTTGGCCCTGTCGCGACAATTACGCGAGGCCACGACTGCCGATGCACAGGCGGCGGCTGATAACGCCGATCGGCTGCGGGGGCTGCTGATCGCGCAGTCCGAGGTCGAGTTCGCCGTACCAGCACAGATCGGCGACTACACCGACTTCTATGCGTCGATTCATCACGCCAGCAATATCGGCAAACTGTTTCGACCCGATGCGCCACTGACGCCGAATTTCAAATGGATGCCGATTGCCTATCACGGTCGCGCCTCATCGATTGGCATCAGCGGCCAGAGCTTTCCGAGGCCACGCGGCCAGATCATGCCACCGGGGGCCAGTGCACCGATTTTTTCTGCCTGTCAGCGGCTCGACTTCGAGCTCGAGCTGGGGGTTTGGGTGGGGCCGGGCAACGCCCAAGGTCAGCCGATTGCGCTATCGCAAGCCGACCAGCACCTGTTCGGCATGTGCCTGCTCAACGATTGGTCAGCGCGTGACATCCAGGCCTGGGAGTACGTGCCGCTGGGTCCTTTTCTCGCCAAGAATTTCGCCACCACGATCTCACCGTGGATCGTTACGCTGGAAGCGTTGGCCCCTTATCGAGTCGCCTGGTTGCGCCCTGAACAGGATCCGGCGCCGCTCGCCTATCTCGACGATCCGGTCAACCGCGAGCGCGGCGGCCTTGATATCACCATCGAGTCCTGGCTCGAGAGCGCGGCCATGCGCGAGGCCGGACAGGGCGCCAGTCGCCTGTCACATTCGAGCTTCAAGCATTCGTACTGGAATATCGGTCAGATGCTGGCGCATCACACGATCGGTGGTTGCAATATGAACCCGGGCGATCTGTTCGGCACCGGCACCCAATCAGGACCGACCACAACTGAAGCAGCCGCCATGATCGAATTGACGCAAGGCGGTAAAAATCCGATCATGCTCAGTAACGGCGAGACCCGCAGCTTTTTGCTCGACGGTGATGCGGTCATCCTGAAAGCCTGGTGCGAACGCGACGGCTTCGCGCGTATTGGCTTTGGCGAAAGTCGCGGTCTGGTGCTACCGGCTGCTTGAGGCGTTACTCGCGCTGAAATGGGTTCATCGCAGGCACGTTAGAATCTGCCGGATGAACTTCGAACCCTTCGCCTCATCGCACACGTCTGGTGCGCCATTGCGCGCTTCCTCATCCGGCGCGCCATTGCGCGCTTCCTCATCCGGTGCGCCATTGCGCGCTTCCTGGTCCCGGCTCTTCGAGCTACCGTCGCACCGAGTGCATCGGCTTGATCGTCTTCATCGATTCGAACGTCTGCGTCGTTTTGGCATAGCCAGCCTCGTCAGCGCGCTGAGTTTGCTCGCTGCTTGCAGCAAAGGCGATTCACCACCGGCGGCACCGTCCAACGTGGTAGCTACAGCGGGTGACCAACGCGTTGAGCTCAGTTGGAACGCCGAAGTCGGCGCCGATTACTGGGCATTTGCTTCGACCGATCCGACGCTTTCGTTAAACAACTGGACGACCCAGCCGAACGCCAAGGTGGTTCGAAATATCCGTTCTCCGGGTGCTGTCACCGGACTCACCAATGGCATCACCTACTACTTCATTGTCAACGGCCGCAATCGCGCAGGCGCCGGCGGTGATGCCAGTCTGGTCATGAGCGCCACGCCGCGCTCTGCCGGCGATGTCTGGACGGCGGGCACGTTGACCGGCAGCGGTAACTTGCGCGCGGTTGCCGCCAACGATACCCGCTTGGCTGTGGCCGGCGCTGGTGGCAGTCTCTTCACCAGCACCGACGCAAGCACCTGGAGCGCGGTAGTCAGCGGTTCAACAAAGAATTTCAACGCGGCAACGTTTGGCGGCGGCTACTTCGTACTGGCGGGCAACGCAGGTGCCATCACCCGTAGTTCGGATGGCATTACCTGGACGGTTCAAAACGCCAACTTGACGGCTGATTTGCTGGACGTGATCTACCTGAATGGTGGCTTTGTGACTGTCGGTGTCAATGGTCTCATCGCAACCTCGGCGGATGCCAACAACTGGATTGTGCGCACACCGCCAGTGACCAACACCTTGTACGGCGTGACCTTTGGTAACGCGCGCTACGTGGCAGTGGGCGCTGCCGGCACCCTTCTGTACAGCAACGACAACAATACTTATCTGCAAGCCGTTTCACCTCAGAATATTGATTGGCGCGCGGTCGCGTTTGGCAATCTGCGCTACGTCGCAGTCGGCATTGGCGGCCAGATCATCACCAGCTCCGACGGTCTGGAATGGACCACGACCGCCAGCCCGACCACCAGCGATCTGCTCAGTGTGAGCTTTAGCGGTAGCCGATTTATTGCGACTGGGAAAAGTGGTGTTCTGCTGCGCAGCGACGACGGCCTGAGCTGGACGGTAGGCAATTCGGGAACGACTCGAGACCTGTTCCGGATCGGCTTTGGGCTCGGTCGATTTATTGCGGTCGGCGACGCCGGACTGAATATCAACTCGCGCTGACAGCGGTGTCGCCACGTTAGTGTTCTGCCCCGCAAATACCGGGCAGGACACCAGGGAACTGCTGCGTCTCTACATTGCCGCAGCGTGCCCGTCGCGCCGCGGATCAGAACCCGCCACATAACCGTCGGCCAGATCGTCCGATAGCCGCGCGATCATCTGGCTGCTGCCGAAATCCATTGCGCCCTTCGGTTGCACCAATACCTTGTGACCGAGCGCCGCCAAGCCCGCAACCGTCGCTTCAGGCATGGCCGCTTCGACCGTCAGATCGCCGTCATCGTTGATACGCCAGCGCGGCGCATCAATACAAGCTTGTGGATTACTGCCATCTTCAAGATAGCGCATCACAACCTGCATATGGCCCTGCGGTTGCATATTGCCGCCCATGACACCAAAAGCCATGACCGGTTTGCCGTCGCGCGTCATGAAGGCCGGAATGATGGTTTGAAACGGCCGTTTACGCGGCCCCACTTCGTTCGGATGGCCTGGCTGCACGGAAAATCCCCAGCCGCGATTCTGCATCGAGATACCGGTGCCCGGCACGACAACGCCCGAACCAAATCCTTTGAAATTCGATTGAATCAGCGAGATCATGCGGCCCTCTTGATCGGCGGCGCACAAGTAAACGGTGCCGCCGCGGATCGGCGAACCCGCCGGGTAGCGTTGCGCGCGTTTCGGATCAACCAGGCGAGCTCGCGCATCGAGATAACGTGCATCGAGCAACTCGGCCGGCGTCACGAGCATGCTGTCCGGATCGGCCACCTGGGCATAGGCATCGGCGAACGCCAAGCGCATGGCCTCGATCTGCAAATGCAGTCGCAGGGCGCAATCCGGTTGCGTGTCCTTGACCGGCAAACGCTCAAGAATTCCAAGCGCTATCAGGGCCGCGATACCCTGACCATTCGGCGGAATTTCGTGGACCGTGTAACCGCGATAATTTTGCGAAATCGGCGCCACCCAGTTCGCTTCATGGCCAGCCAGATCGGCCTGCGTCAGGGCACCGCCGCATGCGCTCGAAAAATCCGCCATGGCCTTGGCAAGCCGGCCGCGATAGAACGACTCACCACCGCTTTCAGCGATGTCTTGCAAGGTACGAGCCTGATCCGCAAAGCGCCAGCGCTCACCGGCGCGCGGCGCGCGGCCTAGATGCATGAAGGCTTGCCGAAAGCCTGGCTGCTCGAGCAGATCGCCGTAGCAGTAGGCCTGCCACTGCCGCGCCACGATCGGCGCCACTGCAAAACCGTCGCGCGCATGACGGATTGCCGGTTCGAACAGATCCGCGAACGGCAAGCGACCGAATTTCGTCGACAACGCCATCCACTGCGCAACGGCACCGGGCACCGTCACCGAGTCCCAGCCGTACATCGGCATGCTGGACAGCCCGGCAAAACGTTCGCGATGCCAGCCTGCCGGTGAGCGGCCGGAACTATTCAAACCATGCAGTCGCTCGCCATCCCAGATCAACGAAAACCCATCGCTGCCAATACCGTTCATCGTCGGCTCGGTCACCGTCAAGGTAATGGCAGCCGCCACCGCCGCATCGATAGCGTTACCACCACGAGCGAACATTTGTGCACCGGCCGCAGCGGCCAGCGGCTGCGACGACGAAACAATGTTGCGCGCCATCACGCTGGAGCGTTGTGAGGCGTACGGATTAGCCGAGTTGAAAGCGGTGGGGCTCATAGTGACATTTTAGTCCAGATAAAGTTCAGATCGGATAGGGTTCAGATCGGATAAATGATCGAGTTCGGAATCATTTCGGAATCGAACACGACGTGTTTGGCGGAAAACCGCAACTCGCCGTCTTCGCGAATAACTTCGTCAATATACCGGCCGACATTAAATACTTCGGATAGATTGTTGCGCCGGGTCCTGAACACGCTGTAGTTGGCTTGGACCTGCCAGCAATCGGAGACATCGCCGGCGCGCACGCGCATCGGCCCGATGATGTGGCGCTGGTAATAGGGCTGATGAAATAACGTATTTTCAATGCCGTAAATGCGATCGAGCAACATGCCCTTGCTCTCGAACGACAAGGTACACAGGGGCAACTGGCGGTCGTAATTCTCGCGCGGCTGCAAGCGGTAACTGCAAGACTCGGCGAACAGCGCGACCCAATCGGCATAACGTCGTTCATCGAGTGCCGAGGCATATTCGGCATACAGATTGTTCAGCTCGAACTGCAGCGCGGCGGAAATGAAGGAGGCAGGCACGGGTTCAGACCTCCATCACGCCGCGCCAATAGCGGTACATGCCACGAATCAGGGTTTCAGTCACCATATGATCGGTTGCCGCGACGTCAGTGCCGCCCAGCGCGCAGACGGTCTGATACTGCGGATGCTGGCTGAAGCCTTGTTGCGAGAGCTCGATGACCTCACCATCATCGGCCGACACAAAACCAGCCGGGCCAAACAGGTTGGCTTGGCGCAGACGGCGCCGGGTCATTTCTTCGCTATCGTCGGCGAAACCGAAATGAGTCCAGACAAAATCAAACTCACCCGCGCCCTTGGGCACAATGTGCCGGGTCGACAGTGAATTGACTTGCTGTTGAATGATGAGCGACGGGAACAGCGTAATCATGGTCACGGTCGGACCGTTCCACCAGGGCTCGGCCACGACATCGAGCAGGCGATCATCATGCAGCGTCATGTTCTCCTTGAAGCTACTGACCCCTTCAGTGACCGACGACTTGCCACCTTCATTGCGGCTCGACACCATTACCGCATGGCGATGATGTTCATCCATGATCATGTTTGATTTCTGGTCGGCCCGCCACAGGCCAAAGGTCACGAACCAGGTGTGCAACAGACCCGGATGGTAAGGGTCCTTGATGTTTTCCTGCATGAGTTTCCAGTTGCCTGGAATTCTTTGCCTCGAGTAGCCCAGCAGCGTCAGTTGGCGACCATTAAAAATTCGGTTGACCCAGGGCATGATGCTGGGCCCGAGGTAATCTTCGAGCGGCTCGACCGCAGCATCGAACGACGCAAACACCAAGCCATTGTGAACGGCGACCTGCAATTGCGTGAGGCCATGATCCTGCAGCCGGAAGTCGGCCGGCATGCCGCCGTTGATGCGCATCTTGCCGTCTTCAACCACCTTGACGCCGCGCCGAAACGGCAAGCCGATCAGGTTACCCTTGAGGTCGTAGTTCCACTGATGGTAGGGACAGACAAACTCGGTCGCATTGCCGTGCGATTGCTGGCAAAAGCGCACGCCGCGATGGGCGCAGTGATTTTCGACGACGTTGATGGCGCCGGTTTTATCGCGCACCAGGATGACCGCGCGCTCGCCGACATGCGTTGTCTTGAAGTCGCCGTTATTCGGAATCTCACATTCAAGGCCGACGTAGCTCCAGTGTTTGCCGTAAAAAATTCGCTCCAGCTCACGGGCATACAACGCCGGGTCGGTATAACTCGCATACGGTATATGGCTGGAATCGCCGGCCGGCCAGCGCTGCGCATAGGCTGACGCCAGATCGCATTCTGGTACCAGACGTTCGGTGGGTGAGTTCATGATCGACCTTTCATGCCGGCATGACGCCGCGTTTCTTCAGCTCGCGCGCAATGATCAGTTGTTGAATCTGCGATGTGCCTTCGTACAGGCGGAAGATCCTGACATCGCGGTAAAAACGTTCAATCCCGTATTCAGCCAAGTAGCCGGCGCCGCCGAAAATCTGCACCGCGCGATCGGCCACCCGGCCACACATTTCGGTCGCAAACAGCTTGGTACACGACGCCTCCATGGTGACATCCTGACCGGCATCACGCTTGCGCGCGCAATCAATCAGCATCGAGCGCGCCGCGTAAATTTCGGTCTGGCTATCGGCCAGCATAGCCTGCACCAGTTGAAAATCGACGATCGGCGAACCGAACTGCTTGCGATCACTGGCGTAGGCCAGCGCGTCAGCCAACATACGCTCGGCGGCACCGGTGGCGATCGCCGAAATATGGATGCGGCCTTTATCGAGCACTTTCATCGCGGTCTTGAAGCCGACGCCTTCGCGATGGCCGATCAGATTGGCTGCCGGCACCCGGCAGTTCTCGAAAATGACATCACTGATGTGCGCGCCCTGCTGGCCCATTTTCTTTTCGGATTTGCCCACCGCCAGCCCCGGCGTATTGCGCTCGACCACAAACGCCGAGATGCCACCGGCCCCCTTGATGGCCGGATTGGTGCGCGCCATGACGGTGAACACCGATGCTATTCGAGCGTTGGTGATGTAGCGCTTGGTACCGTTCAGCACGTACGCATCGCCGTCGCGCACCGCCACCGTTTTCAGCGCCGCCGCATCCGAGCCCGCCTCCGGCTCGGTCAGACAAAACGAGGCGATGAATTCACCACTGGCGATCTTTGGCAAGTACTTCTGTTTCTGCTCTTCGGTGCCGTCAATGACAATACCCATCGCACCGATGCCGTTGTTGGTGCCGACCAGCGAACGAAACGCCGGCGACGTACGACCCAACTCAAAGCAGATGAGGACCTCCTCCTCCATGGTCAGGCCCAAACCGCCATAGGCCTCCGGTATGGTCAAACCGAACAGGCCCAACGATTTCATTTGATCGGCGATATCCTGAGGAATCTGGTCAGTTTCGGCGACCTCGGCTTCACGCGGCACCAAACGTTCGCGCACGAAGCGTCGCAATGAATCGAGCAGAATATTCAGGGTTTCGGGGTCGCGTATCATACTGATTCACTCGGAGAGGTCATGATCAAGATTCTACTTGGATGGGCGATCAATGCGCTCTGCTTGCTGGCGCTTCCGTATCTGATTCCGGCCGTCAAGATCAGCGGCCTGGGCAGTTTTGCCGGCTTTCGCACCGCCTTGCTGGCGGCCCTGGTGCTGGGCCTGCTCAATGCAATCATTCGCCCGATTTTGTTTATTTTGACCCTGCCGATCACGCTGCTGACCTTGGGTCTGTTCACCCTGGTGTTGAACGGCCTGATGTTCTGGCTGGCGACGCGCCTCATTGACGGCTTTGAAGTCACCAGCTTCGCTTGGGCGATGGTCGCAGCACTTGCCTACAGCGTCGTCAGTTGGGCGGTTTCTTCGCTGCTGATGCGCAATAAACCCTGAGGTGCACCCTTAACGCCGGCCTCCGGGCAGTTTGGTGCGGATAAAGTTCTCGGCATCGTCAATGGCATACGGCAACTGGAATCCGCTGGTGTGGCTCATTTCATCGTAGAACAGAAAGTGCCGCTCGCCCTGCCAGTCCTTCTTGCCCGGATGCGCGCCGTCCGCCCATTGCATGTCCGGTTCACCACACTCATTCGGATGTGAGGTAACCGTCCGTTCGGACAGGCGCGGCAGGTAGCGGAAGTTCATGTGCGAATGCCGAAAGCCGCCGATCGCACGGACCAGATCACAAGACTGTTTCGGTGGCACCACCTCGTCGCGCGCGCCATGAAGAATCAGAATTGCGCCCTGATAATTGCTGAGCGCTGCTGCCGAATAAAGCGGGGAGCGCGCGCGATAAGCCGCCGGATTGTTTTGCGGCGCTCCCACCGTGGCCGTCGCGTCCGCCAGAAACTTGGACAGATCGGCGTAGGCGCCCGGCTGCGTCACCCTGACGGACGCATAGTCGTACAGCGTCGACCATTCAGTCGGGCCAAAAACATCAACCACGACCTGGGCCGGCACGCCGCGCGCGATCATTTGCAGGCTGATGCAGCCGCCATGCGAGAAGCCCAACAGGGCGATCAGATCGGGGACGACGTAAGCCTGCCGGCGCGCAATCGCCAGCAATTGCAGGGAGTCATCAACCTCGCCAGCGCAATACTCGACGATACCTTGTGCGATGTCTTCGCCGCGGTACGACGACATGAAGACGGCGTAACCGCGATCGGACATGTACTGACACAGGCCGTCACCGCTGAGGTCGGCACCAAATCCGTTGAAGCCCGCATGTTGGTACATCAGGATCGGAAATCGGCCGTCCTCGTTCGGGCGACAGATGAGTCCCGAAATCAGCAGGCCCTGACTCATATAACTGACGCGCTCGCGAATCGTGCGGCTCGTTCGCTGCAAGAGTTCTACTTGAAGAAACGCCGGAGGTGGGGTGGGAGAGACGGGAATGACAACCGGCGCCACT
>JANLTP010000113.1:0-13466 GCA_031363055.1 Burkholderiales bacterium
CTTGCCGTCGCACAGCGCGGTGCCGTATTCATCGCCCTTTAACTCTGACGCAAGACCGAAGTCTTTCAACGTCCAGCCCTTGGCCGCGATGAATTCCTCGAGCGCGGCACGGCTGCCGGAACCGGGATTACCGACATTGAATTTTTTGCCCTTGAAGTCGTCAATGCTCTTGGCCGCAACCTCCTTGCGGCTCAGCACGGTCATCGGCTCGGCCTGCAGCGACATGACCGATCGTAACTCGGCGACGGCCTGACCGTTGTAAGGGCCCAGGCCTTTGATCGCATTGAATTGCACATCGGACTGGGCAATTCCCAGGTCGAGGTCGCCCGCCTTGATGGCGTTGACGTTGAATACCGAACCGCCGGTTGATTCAACCGAGCAACGCACACCGTGTTTCGCGCGGTCCTTGTTGACGAGTCGGCAGATGGCGCCACCCACCGGGTAATAGACACCGGTGACGCCACCAGTGCCTATCGTGACGAACTTTTGCTGCGCGTGCACGGGCCCGGCGAGGACGCCCGCAAATACGCCCGCAACGAGGATTGAGAATACCGCAGTTGACCACCGGCCTGATAGGTTCACGTTGAGCTCCCTGACTTCATTTGAGTTGTTCTTGCCGGAGTCTACCTTTTGCCGACCAGATTCGACAAGGAGCGCTGCCTCAGTTTCGATGCGGGCGGATCCGAAGACGACGAGTGCGACGCTTGAAGGTTAATTAATATTTCCGGAATTCGTTCGCGGAACTGAAAAAAACCTCGAGCGCAGTACGGCCAAGCCTGCTGGTCCCAGCGCCTGAGTAGTTGGTGCAAGTTAATGTGCCGCACCGACAGCGCAGCCTGCAGCTCAGTGATTGCGACCAGCGTCGGCCCGACCGGCACATGGGGCGTGACCAGATCGTTGACGCCGGCCTGTGCGCATGCCTCAACGATCGCAGCCCTCGAGTTCAGCGTGTCGACACTCACCAACGGACATGCAAAGTTCGCTGCCGCGTCGATAGCAGCCTCTGAACTGGCGCGACGAACATACTCGGCGGCGACGCTGCCCTGACTGCGCAGCGATCGCGCCGCCGGTTCGCGCACCGCAATCACCAATCGAGGCGCTGACAGACTCGGCGACGACAGATACGGCGAGGTCAGATGCGGCGAGGTCAGACGCGGCGAGGTCAGACGCGGCGAAAACTGCGACACCAGCAGCGCCCCTTGCAAGTCGTCCTCTGTCAACAACAAGGCGGTCGCTGCGTCGCTGGCGGGAAGGCTTACCTGGACAGGAGCGCGCCAGGGTTGACGGCGCGGTTCAAAATCGGATGCCGATTCGGACGCGGATGCGGATTCGCTCATCGCAACTGCCGATTCATTCAATTGTCCGCGCGGATCGAATCGACCTTCGGTGTTACGCAGGATGTTTTCTGCGCGCGCCAGATAATGTTTGCCCGGCGTATGCAGGCCAGCCACCCAACGCCACGACAGGGTGTTGCTGGCCGGATCGGCGTCGACCAGGTGACGCATAAAAAAATCAGCGCCGAGTTGCCAGGGCAATTTCAGAGTGAATATCCAGATACTCGCAAACCACATGCGGGCATGATTATGCAAATAGCCACTGCTGACCAACTCCTGGCTCCACGCGTCGAAACACTCGATGCCGGTACGACCGCGCAGCGCGTTGCCAAGGCCACGTGATGCCGCTGAAGGTTCTGCATGAATTCGTGCCTGCTCGTCGCGACTCTGGACATACCGAACCCAGACCTGCGGATTGGTTTGCAACCAGCCCTTCCAGTAAGTGCGCCAACACACTTCGTGAACAAATTTCTCGACGCTCTCGAAGCTGTGTTTGGCGAGCACGGCCAACAACACCTCTTCCTCAAGTAGAACGCGATGGCGGATCGCCGCCGACAGGCGCGACACACTGTGATGGCGCTGCGGGCCGCGATCAATATTGCGCTGCTCGGCATAGCGTAGTACGTGCTCGTTGACGAACGCGTCCAGTTGCGCCAGTGCCAGCTCGCGAAGCGAACTCACAGGGTGTCGAGTCCCTGCAGTACCTCTTGCGCTTGCGCCCGAATCTGCAGTCGCTCGGCCGGTGGCAAACGCGCAATGCTGGCGGCCATCAGCGCAGTGCGCGGAGAGGCAGCAAGGCTGGCGTGATGTTGGTCCAGAAAATTCCAGTACAGCGTTGTTATCGGACAGGCGTCAGTGCCGGTTCGCTTGGCGGGCTTGAAGCGGCAATCAGCGCAATAGTTGCTCATGCGACTGATGTAGGCACCACTGGCAATGTAAGGCTTGGTGGTAAACCGGCCGCCATTCGCAAATAGCGCCATGCCGGCGACATTCGGCAACTCGACCCAGTCTACAGCATCGACATAGACGGCCAGGTACCAGTCTTCTACCGCCTTAGGATCAATCTCGGCCAACAAGGCGAACATACCAGTGACCATCAGGCGCTGAATATGATGCGCATAACCGTACTTCAGCGTCTGCCCGACCACCTCACGCATGCAGTTCATCGACGTCTCACCGCTCCAGTACCAGCTCGGCAGGGGCCGTCGATGGCCATAGTGATTGGCCTCGCGCAGCCCCGGCATTTCCAGCCAGTAGACACCGCGTATGAATTCGCGCCAGCCGATAATCTGCCGCACAAACCCTTCAATCGATGCCAGCGAAATCGCGTCTCCCTGAATCTTGCTTGATTCATAGGCCTCGATGGCGGCGGCAATCACTTCGCGCGGGTCGAGCATTTTCAGATTCAGCGCCACCGACAGCAGCGAGTGATACAAAAACGGCTCACCACGCCACATGGCATCCTGATACTGACCAAACCTGGGCAACGCGTCCCGGCAAAACCGCTGCAAGAGCTGCAGCGACTGCACGCGGCTGACCGGCCAGTTGAACTCACCCAGGCTGCCCGGATGCCCGGCAAAACGCTTTTCGACGAAGTCCAATACCGTTTGCGTGATTGCATCGACGGCGAGAAGCGGTGCCGGCGGCAAGTCGGCCGGCCCGACACGTCCAAAGCTGCCGCGATTCTCGGCGTCAAGATTCCAGACACCGGTCAGCGGTTGCAGCTTGCCATTCGCATCCGGCTCCATCAGCAAGTTGTAACGCAGTCGCATCACCCGATAAAACGGCTCCATGATCAGGCGCTTCTTGCCGCCCGTCCAACGTTTGAACTCGGCACGGCTCATCATGAAATGCCGGTCTTCGCGAATCTCCACGGCCAGGCCGGTAGGGGCGGATAAGGCGAGAAGGCTCTGCTCCAGGCGCCAGTCGCCGGTTTCAGCCAGAATCAGTTTCGCCGGTTTTAACCGTTGCAGTTGTGCCCGCAGGATGTCGGCCAGATCGGCCGGATGGCGCTCGTCGAAGGCGACATAGTCGAGCGGCAAATTTTCTGCGCGCAACACGGCGGCGAAATGACGCATGGCGCTCAAAAACACGGCGATGCGCGCCTGATGACTCCAGACGTGGCTCGATTCGGTCAACGATTCAATCATGACGACCCGATCTTGATCGACGTCAAAACCGTCGAACGCCGCGCTGTCGCGATTGAGCTGATCGCCAAGCACCAGCACCAGGTTTCTTGTAAGTCGGTCCGACATCGTTTTGCTGATCGCTCCATGAGGGTGCTTGTGCGCAGTGGCTACTGCACAAGGACGCGATGTTAAGCGGCCGCACGATTGCGCCATCAAAGACCCCAACCGCCGCTACAGCAACCGAATCGCGATGAGCGGCTCAATTGACCGATACAATTGCAGGCTGTGCGTTTCCCTCGACTCCTTCGTATTCTTTTCGTTGGTTGGCGATTTGGCCTCGACGAATTGGTCGCCTCTGGCGCCGCTGCAACCCTGGGTTCGCGCAGTGCGTTCCGGTTCGCGCGCCTGTTGCGCTTCGGGCGGCACTTCCAGGCCACGCGCGGCGCCCGTTTGCGCATGGCGCTCGAAAGCCTGGGCCCCGTATTCGTCAAGTTTGGCCAGGTCCTTTCAACCCGCCGTGACCTGCTGCCCGCCGATATTGCAGATGAACTGGCCAAACTGCAGGATCAGGTGCCGCCGTTTGACAATGATCTGGCCGTCGCTGAAATTCAACGCGGCCTCGGAAAACCGTTAGCCGCCATTTATCAATCGTTCGAGCGCGAGCCGGTGGCATCGGCCTCGATCGCACAAGTGCACTTTGCAGTATTGCTGGATGGCCGGGAGGTCGCCGTCAAGGTGCTGCGCCCGGGCATGAAATCACTGATCGATCGTGATCTGGCACTCATGCGAAGTGCCGCCCGATTGGCGCTTCGCCTGTCGGCCGATGTACGCCGGCTGCGTCTGTTGGAGGTCATCAACGAATTTGATCACTACCTGCATGACGAACTTGATCTGATTCGCGAGGCCGCCAATGCCAATCAATTGCGGCGTAATTTTTCAGACTCCCGGCTGCTGTCGATTCCGGAAATGTACTGGGATTATTGTGCGGTCAATGTGCTGACCATGCAGCGCATGCATGGCATTCCCGTCGGCCGCATGGACGAGTTGCACAACGCCGGTATCGATCTGAAAAAACTGTCTCGCGACGGCGTCGAGATCTTTTTCACCCAGGTGTTTCAGCACGGCTTTTTTCATGCCGACATGCATCCGGGCAATATTCTGGTCGGCGACTCGGGCGAGCAGTTCAATCGCTATATCGCGCTGGATTTCGGCATTGTCGGCACGCTGTCCGAATTCGACAAAAATTATCTGGCTCAAAATTTTCTGGCGTTCTTTAATCGTGACTACCGGCGGGTCGCGCAGTTGCATGTCGAATCCGGTTGGGTGCCACGCAAGACCCGGGTCGAAGAACTCGAAGGCGCCATCCGCGCTTGCTGCGAACCGTTCTTCGATCGACCGCTGAAAGAAATATCGTTGGGCCTGGTGTTGCTGCGATTATTTCAGGCGTCGCGCCGATTTGATGTCGAGGTGCAACCGCAACTGGTGCTGTTGCAGAAAACCTTGCTCAACATCGAAGGCTTGGGACGCGAACTCGACCCCGATCTCGATCTTTGGGTGACCGCCAAGCCGTTTCTCGAGCGCTGGATGGGCAAGCAGATCGGTCTCACGGGTCTCTTTGAGCGACTCGGCTCGGAAGCGAGTCAATGGTCACAACTGCTGCCGCAATTGCCGAGGCTCGCGCACAGCGCGCTAAGCCACCTCGCCCATCCACCGGCCAGCGATCAGACCACCGAATTGATCGAGCGCTTGATCCAGGAACAGCGCAAAACACAACACTGGGTTCGACTTTTTGTGCTCGGTCTGGTTATTCTTGCAACCTTGCATTTTTATCGCTGACTTCGCCCATCGCCATGCTCATTTTCGCTGTCATCATTTATTTGTTGCTGACCATCGGCATCGGACTGTACGCCGCGCGCCAGGTCAGCAGTGCCAAGGACTTCATGGTGGCGGGCCGCAGCCTGCCCTTGCATATCAGTATCGCCACCGTGTTCGCGACCTGGTTCGGTGCCGAGACGGTGCTGTCGGTGTCGGCGACGTTCGCCAAGGATGGCCTGGTCGGTATTCCCGCCGATCCATTTGGCGCGTCGTTTTGTTTGCTGATCGTCGCGCTCTTTTTCGCACGCGCGTTTTACCGCATGGACTTGCTGACGATTGGCGACTTTTATCGCAAACGATACGGCAAATCGGTTGAGGTGTTCACGAGCCTGGCGATCACCATCTCCTACCTGGGCTGGACATCGGCACAAATGACCGCGCTGGGCCTGGTGATTACCGTGTTATCACAGGGCGCGCTGAGCTTGAACCAAAGCATTCTGATCGGCGCATTTATCGTCCTGTTTTATACGATCTGGGGCGGTATGTGGTCGGTCGCACTGACCGACCTGTTCCAGACCGTCGTGATTCTGATTGGTCTGCTGCTGGTCGCCTGGCTGATTGGCGATATGGCAGGCGGCGCTGCCAAAGTGATTGCCACGGCGTCGGAAACGGGCAAGTTGACGCTGCTGCCGACCGGCGGACTGTCGCAATGGCTGGGCTTTCTGGCGGCCTTCTTAACCATGGCCTTGGGCTCGATCCCGCAGCAGGACGTTTTTCAGCGCGTCACCAGCGCCAAAGACGAGAAGACGGCCGTGCGCGGCACCTTGATCGGCGGCGCCTTGTATTTCTGCTTCGCGTTTGTGCCCATGTTCATCGCCATGGCCGCCCTGATCATCGAGCCAAAACTGGCCGAGCTGTTCAAGGCGGAAGACGCACGTGAAATACAGCGAATATTGCCCGATCTGATTTTGGCGCGCATGCCGATGTGGGCTCAGATCATGTTCTTTGGCGCATTGCTCTCGGCCATTCTCTCGACCGCCAGCGGCGCCTTGCTGGCACCGAGTTCGCTGTTCACCGAAAACGTCTTGCGCCCGTTCATGGGCCCGGTCAGCGACCGGCGATTCCTGCTGATCTTGCGTTGCGTGCTGGCGCTGTTTACGATGAGCGCGCTGCTGTTTGCCTTGAACTCGAAAAGCACCATGTATGAAATGGTGCAAAACGCCTACAAGGTGACCTTGACCGGCGCCTTGATTCCGCTGGTGTTTGGACTGTTCTGGCGGCGATCGACGACCCAGGGCGCGCTGTTGTCGGTATTCATGGGACTGGCCACCTGGATTATTTGCGAGCAGAATTTCGCCGATGCCCTGGTGCCACCGCAATTGAATGGCCTGGGCGCGGCGTTGATCGCCATGCTGGTTGGCTCACTGGCGCCGCAGATATTCAACGAGCCAGCTAGAGCAAGCCAGCGAACAACCTGACAATGGGCCGAGTAGCACCTCGTAAAGGTCAGCGCCGCACCTAGTCCAGCCCCGCCATCCGGATGAAGTCTCGCTCCCAGGCCAGCAGGCGCTCGGCGAAGTGAGTTTGTTGGGCGGGGGTCGCACTGACCAGCATGCGTGCCGTCATCTGATCATTCAATCGTGACGTTTCGTCGATCCGTGCCTGACGTGTCGCGTCCTGGCTGACCCACAGAGTCGCCAGAAAAATCTTGCATTGCTGTTCGGCCTCGGCCGGCGACAGCCGCGCGGTGGTCAAATTGTTCAACAAGGCCAGGAATCGACTCTGCCGCGCTTCGCGTTCCGCAAAGTAGAGCTCCTCATATCGTGGCTGTTCGTCGCTGAGCTTTCGCAACTGCTTTTCCTGCTCATCACTCAAATCGCCCAGAAAATATTCGAAGCGCTTTTGCATGCGCTCGGCGCGCGCTTGTTGTCGTGCCTTGAGCAGGGCATTCTGACGCTCGACGTTGGCGCCGCCTGCAACAGCGGATCCAGACGCCGCATCACTGTCCTTGCGACCGAACCAGGAGGTACCAGCCGACGGCAGGTACTCGATGCGCAGCTTGCGATTCGCCTTGGCGAACTGTTCTTTAACCTTTTCGATCTGGGTGGGCGTCAAGGTGACCAGTAACTCGGCCATGCCCGGGGCCAGCTTTTCGCCGATCGGTTGCCAGCGCCCGAACACCCACTGCCGGACCTTCAGTGCCTGCTCGGCATTGGAAGAAGTAAGTGATTGCTGCCGCTGAGACTTAATAAATTCAACGTAACTCGGCAGTTGCTTTTGCCGATGCCAGCCATGCAACTCTGATAACCGACGACTGGCAATGGCGCGCTGTTCGGAATCCAGGGGCAGATACGATTCAAGCTGCCAGAGCGCCGCCGACGGGAAGAATTCATAGCCCACCGCGACCATCGAGCAGCCTGTTGCGAGCAGGCAACTGACGACCAACGGCCAACAGCGCTGCCAGACCCCCATGCTACCATTCCTGAGAAGATTAAACATTCAAAAATTTACCGTAAGTATTTGAAATATAAACGAATATGAACATTGTCGTATTAGCCGCAGGGATGGGCAAACGGATGAAATCCGATCTGCCCAAAGTGCTTCATCCGATCGCCGGAACTCCTCTTCTGGGCCATGTTCTGGGCACCGCACGCCGACTCATGAAGTCTAGCGGACAGTTGGTCGTCATCTACGGACACGGTGGCGATATCGTGCCGAATCGCCTGGCAGCCGACGACATCGTCTGGGCCAAACAGGAGCCGCAGTTGGGCACCGGCCACGCCGTCATGCAGGCCATTCCTTTTCTGAAGGATGATGTGCCGACGCTGATTCTGTATGGCGACGTTCCGCTGACCCGGCTGGAAACCCTGGAAGCGCTGATCGCGGCCGCCGGCACTCATCAATTGGGCATACTGACGGTTCACTTGCCTGACCCGGCCGGTTACGGTCGCATCGTACGCAAGGAAGGCCGGATTTGCGCGATTGTTGAACAGAAAGACGCCGATGAAGCCACCCGCAAGATTAATGAGATCAACTCCGGCATCCTGGTCGCACCAACACATTCACTGAAACGCTGGTTAGCCGGATTGTCCAATAACAACGCGCAAAAAGAATATTACCTGACCGATATCGTCGCCGCCGCCGTCAACGACGCGGTCGCGATTGTTGCGACCCATCCGAAGTACGCCTGGGAGACCGACGGCGTCAACAGCAAGGTCCAGTTGGCCGAACTCGAACGGATTCATCAACGAAATATCGCTGACGAACTCATGGAAGCCGGCGTCACCCTCGCCGACCCGGCCAGAATTGATGTTCGCGGTTCGCTGGTTTGCGGTCGCGACGTGTTTATTGACGTCAATTGCGTTTTTGAAGGCAAGGTCGAGCTCGGCGACGGCGTACAGCTCGGACCGAACTGCGTGCTGCGCGACTCCAGCATCGGCGCACGCACGGAGGTGTTCGGTTTCACTCACATTGTCAAGGCGAGCATCGGCATCGGCGGACAAATCGGACCGTTTGCACGATTGCGGCCGGGCACCGAACTGGGCGACGACAATCACATCGGCAACTTTGTCGAAATCAAGGCGACGCGAATGGGCAACCACTCAAAAGCCAACCATCTGTCCTACGTAGGCGATGCGCACGTCGGCCAGCGCGTCAATATTGGTGCCGGCACCATCACTTGTAACTATGATGGGGTCAACAAGCATCTGACCATTATTGAAGACGATGTTCATATTGGCTCGGACACCCAGTTGGTCGCGCCGGTAACGGTGGGCAAAGGATCAACGACGGCAGCCGGTACAACGGTCTGGAAAACGGTTCCCGCTGACAGTCTGGTCCTGAACTCCAAGGACCAGGTCCATCGAAGCGCCTGGAAGCGACCCGTCAAGGTCGAGAAATCGTAAGCAGGAGTTCTGAACATGTGCGGAATCGTTGGCGCTGTAGCCTCAAGAAATGTCGTACCGATCCTGATCGAGGGATTGCGAAAACTCGAATATCGCGGCTATGACTCGGCCGGTATTGCCTTGCTCAATGGCACGATGGAGCGGGTCCGATCGGTGGGCCGGGTAGCCGACCTGGAAGCCCGTGCTCGCGAAGTCAACGCCGATGCACCAACCGGTATTGCGCACACGCGTTGGGCAACCCATGGTGGGGTCACCGAGAAGAACGCCCACCCGCATATCTCGAGCGGCAAAGGGGTTGATGTATCGGTGGTGCACAACGGCATTATCGAGAATCACGAAGTGCTGCGCAACAAACTGAAGTTAGCTGGTTACCAGTTTACTTCAGAGACCGATACCGAAGTGATTGCGCATATGTTGCACTCGTTTGTGTCACTCGGGCAACCTCTGGTTCAAGCGGTTCAAAATACCGTTCGGCAACTGGACGGCGCCTATGCCATCGCTACGATTTCGAGCAACCAGCCGAACACGGTCGTCGGCTCGCGCAAGGGCTCGCCGCTGCTGCTGGGCGTTGGCAATGCCGGCAGCGGCAAGGGCGAAAATTTCCTGGCCTCGGATACCTCAGCCCTATTGCAAGTCACCAAATATGTGACCTATCTTGAAGAGGGCGATGTCGTCGAGATTGGCCTGTCGGGATACAAGATATTCGATATTGACGGCAGCGCAGTGCAGCGTCCGATTATCGAGAGTCAACTGAGCAGCGACGCCATCGAGCTTGGCAAGTACGATCACTACATGCAAAAGGAAATCTTCGAGCAGCCTGGCGCGATTGCCAATACGCTCGAGATGGTCACCAGCGCTCAAGCACTGTCGGCGGGGCTATTCGGTGCCGATGCTGAAGCGATTTTCGCAAGAACCAAGCAAGTTCTGATTCTCGCCTGCGGCACCAGTTATCACTCCGGAGTGGTGGCCAAGTACTGGCTCGAGAGCCTCGCCAAGATTCCGACCAGTGTCGAGATTGCGAGCGAGTATCGCTATCGTGAATCAGTGCCGCTGGCCGACACGCTGGTGATTACCATTTCCCAGTCCGGCGAAACTGCCGATACCCTGGCCGCCTTGCAGTTCGCGAAATCGCAAGGGATGAACGATACCCTGTCGATTTGCAACGTACCGGAATCGGCGTTGATTCGACAATCGAAGCTGCGCTTTTTGACTCGCGCAGGCCCCGAGATTGGTGTCGCTTCGACCAAAGCGTTCACCACCCAACTGGCCGCATTGTTTATTCTGACGCTGGTTTTGGCCAAACAACGCGGTCGGCTGGCGCCGGTGACCGAACAGGAGCTGCTAAAGCAACTGCGCCACCTGCCGGCGGCGATGAATAACGTGCTGTCTTGCGAACCGGCAGTTCGACATTGGGCCAAACGTTTTGCGTCACGCGAGCATGCGCTGTTTCTGGGACGTGGCGTCCATTTTCCGATCGCCATGGAAGGTGCGCTCAAGCTCAAGGAGATCACCTATATTCACGCCGAAGCGTACGCTGCCGGCGAACTCAAGCATGGCCCGCTCGCACTGGTTGACTCGAACATGCCGGTCGTGGTCATCGCACCCAACGACATGTTGATCGAAAAACTCAAATCCAACCTTCAGGAAGTGCGCGCCCGCGGCGGTGAGTTGTTTGTCTTTGCCGATCGCGATACGCTGATTGAACCGGACGATAATTTGAACATCATCAATCTCGGTGATCATGCCGGACTGTTATCGCCGATCCTGCACGTCGTACCGTTGCAATTGCTGGCCTATCACGCGGCGCTCGCCAAGGGCACCGATGTCGATAAACCGCGCAATCTGGCGAAGTCGGTGACCGTGGAGTAAGCCGGTTTCATCTCGTCGGCCTGGATTTGGGCGGACGGATCACAGTGACACAAAACCGTGCATATTTGGATCATCGAATGAACGACTCGGGTTAGCATGGAGGCCTTGCCCATTGAATCCAACGCCATCATGCAAAACTACGAGATCGTCGAACACGGCAAACCCTTGCAAAGTGTCTTGCGCCAAACGCCCACGCCGAGCGGCGCAGAAGTGCTGGTGCGGGTCACCCACTCGGGCGTCTGCCACAGTGATCTGCATATCTGGGACGGCTATTTCGATCTGGGCGGCGGCAAGAAGTTTTATGTCAAGGATCGCGGCTGCGTACCGCCATTCACGCCCGGCCATGAACCCTACGGCAAGGTCGAAGCCCTGGGACCGGACGCCAAAGGGGTCGTCAAGGGCAACAGCTACATCGTCTATCCGTGGATCGGTTGCGGCAAGTGCGGGGTCTGCTTGGCCGGTCAGGACAACTACTGCCTGAGCAATCGTTTCCTGGGTGTCAACAGACCGGGCGCTTACTCGACGCATCTGCTGGTGCCTGACACCAAATATCTGGTTGAGGCTGACGGCATCGATCCGTCGTTTGCCGCAACCCTGGCCTGCTCGGGTCTGACCACGTACAGCGCGATCCGCAAATTGCCGAAGCTGGCGAGTACCGATTGGGTGGTGGTGCTCGGGTGCGGCGGCCTGGGTCTGATCGCGCTCTCGACCTTGGCCGCCCTGGGTATAAGCAATGTCATCGCCTGCGATATTGATTCGAGCAAGCTCGAGAAGGCCAAGGCGATGGGCGCGGCCGAGGTCGTGAACAGCCGCGATGCCGACGCGGCTGCACAGATCAGCAAGCTTGCCGGCGGCAGCGTGGCGGCAGCGATCGACTTCGTCGGCATGCCAACGACTGCCAACCTCGGCGTTGCGGTGCTGCGCAAGGGCGGCCAGTACATTTTGTGTGGCCTCTTCGGTGGCGAAATCACTCTCGCATTACCGCCGATTGCCCAGCGCGCGATTGGTGTGGTGGGCTCCTATGTGGGTAACCTGCAGGAACTGCGAGAAATTGTCGCGCTCGCCAAAACCGGCAAACTGAAGGCGCCACCGGTTGAATTGCGCCCGGTGACAGAAACGAACCGCACCCTCAATGAACTCAAGGCCGGCCAGATTTTGGGCCGGGTCGTGCTCGATTTCGAACATGCCACCGGGTAGCTTGCCGGCGTTCCGTGTCATCATTTCGGCATGACCAACGCCAACCCGACGCCCGATAGTTCAGCGCCCGCGTCTGTCATTGCCAGTTCCTGGTGGCCGATCACTCTACTGGCGGCCTTCCTGCTCATGGTCACCATGGGCACGCGCCAGACCATGGGCCTGTTCATTTCTCCCATCAATTCGTCGACCGGACTCGGTATTGTCAGCATCAGCTTCGCGCTGGCCGTCGGTCAGTTCATGTGGGGGGTGGCGCAACCGATCGCCGGCGCATTCGCCGACCGCTACGGACCCGGCCGCGTGTTGGCCGTCGGGGTCATCATTCTCGCCTTCGGTACCGCGCTGATTCCGTTCGTGAGTAACCAATGGATGTTGATCATTTCCATGGGAATGCTGACCGCCATCGGCTCAGGCGCCTGCAGTTTCTCGGTGTTGCTCGGTGCGGTCGCACCGAGCCTGCCAGCCGCCAATCGCGGTACCGCTTCCGGTGTCATCAACGCTGGCGGATCATTCGGCCAATTCGTGTTTGCGCCGATCGCACAAAAGCTGATTGCCTCGGTCGGCTGGATGAATGCGCAATGGGCCATGGCCGTCATGATCTTGCTGACCTTGCCAATCACCGCCAAACTGCGGCGCCTGCCGCAAGCTGCTGCCAGTCAACCGAAGGGTGAAGGGCTGCGCGCCGCCGTTCGCAATGCCTTCAAGGATCGCAGCTATTTATTACTGCACGCCGGCTTTTTCACTTGCGGCTTTCACATTGCGTTTTTGATCACGCACCTGCCTGGTGAAGTCGGTCTTTGTGGACTGCCGGCTTCAGTGGCGAGTTGGTCGCTGGCGTTGATCGGGCTGGCCAATATCGTCGGCAGCTTGAGCGTTGGTTATGCCATGGGTCGAGTACGCAGCAAATACATTCTGTTCTGGATGTACCTGTCACGCACCGTGCTGATCGGTATTTACCTGGCGGCACCGAAAACCGAGTGGACGTTTTATCTGTTTGCGATCGGTCTTGGCCTGACCTGGTTGGCCACCGTTCCGCCGACGGCCGGGGTGGTCGGCAAATTATTTGGAATCCGCTATCTGGCCACCTTGTTCGGCATGACTTTGCTGTCCCATCAGGTCGGTGGCTTTCTGGGTGCCTATCTGGGCGGCCTGGCGATTGCCAATACTGGCTCGTACCTCTGGATGTGGTACGCCGACGCGTTGTTGGCGTTGGCCGCCGC
>JANLTP010000160.1:0-6617 GCA_031363055.1 Burkholderiales bacterium
CCGCCGCTGGCCTGGTAGTTGATTTGCAGCGCTTCAGCAGGGCCTTGCAAACTGGTCGTGTCTTCAATGTGAATCGGCGACTGTCGCTTGCCGCTGGCGCAAGTACCGAACTCAGGCTTCATTTGAGCCCAGGCCTGTGGACCATGCGCACCTTCATAACCCCAGTGGGCGGCTGCGGCTGGAGCCGCTGCGCCGGGCGCCGCCGTGCCGTGTGTCGCAGCCCCTTGAGACGCCACACCGGCCAAGGCAGCAGAGTGTGAAGGCCCGCCCGAACCGGACACTTTTTCCGTCAGCGCGGCGGCTCGTGCCTTGATGTACTCGCGGCTGGCATTTTGATCAATCGCTTCTTCCGCAGGAGCATTACCCAAGACCTGTGCGGCCGCCAGTCTGTCGAGCGGTTTGTCATGGTCCTTAGGCGCGGCGGCATGGCTGCGCGGCGGCGAGCGATGATGCGTCGCTGAGGTATGCGCTTTGTCCTTGTAGTCATGGTTGTCCTTGTGTGCGCTGCCTGCAGCACCGATATCGATCTTCAGTTTCGCGCCGGTCTTCTTGTAATTCGACAGCGCCTCCTGAAGCTGTTCAACCGTCAGTTCACGAATCAGCGTACTGCCACCGATCGGCGCTTTCGGCTTTGAATCGGACTTCGAATCTGACTTGGCCTCGGCTTTAGTGTCTGATTTGCTGTCTGATTTGCTCTCGGACTTGGTGTCCGACTTTGCGTCCGATTTAGCCTTGGCCTTGGCATCTGCTTTGGCAGACGTTTCGGCCTTCTCCTCCTTTTCAGCCCGCGCAGCGGCCGAGGACTTCGATGACTTTGATTCAGTCTCGGCAATAACCGCTGAGACACTCAAAACGACCGATAGCGCACCGACGACAAACTTGATCAGACGATTCAGATTCATGGGAAGGTTCCTTGATAGCCCGGAGCATCGGCTGTTCAAGGAGCTTCTGAAGTCAATCGTTGACGAACGGCCTGCAGCGACCTCTGAACCGCTTTGGCGAACTAAGTCAACTCAGTGACTGATCCCGAAGTTGGCAATCTTGCGCTCATTCGGCGGCTGCAAAATGAAATCCTGTTCGATCATGAAGAACGGCGCGCTGACGCCCCATCTTGCGGCTTCTTCGGCAGAGTCATGCCGCTCAAACTGACGCACCAGTGAATCGACCACGGCAAATACCGCATCGGATTTCAGATACGGATCTTCGCTATCAAAGATATGTGTGATCAAAGTTGCGAAGCCCGGCGCTGAAACCATCGCGTGAACATGACCGGGGCGAAACGGATGGCGTCCCGCTGCGCGAGTCAACTCGCCGGCTGGCCCGTCAGTTGGCACCGGGTAGAACTTCGGGCGCAAGGTCTTGAACTCGTAGTAGCCTTGTGCGTCGCTTCGAAGTTTGCCACACAGGTTGTACTCGGGCACGCTCGGATCCTGCATGTGGTAGACGCCGATCGGGTCAGCCTGCCAGACATCGACCAGCGCATTGACGATCGGCCGCCCGCTTTGATCCTTGACATGACCCTTGACCACCAACCGCGGGTAATCGGATTTCATTTGCACCAGCGAATCGCCATTCTTGTATTCGGGCGCTTTGTCAGCAAAGAATGGCCCCAGCACGGTTGACTCGGTCGCCCCGGCCGAGGTGTTGGCGTTCATCAACACCATCATGGTTGAAAGGCCCAGCAAGTCCGACAACAAGATGAATTCCTGGCGCTTGTCGGTGCACTTTTGACCGGTCCGAGTCAGGAAGTCGATGCCCGCGAACCATTCGGCTTCGGACAGCCGAACCTCGCGCGCAAACGCATGCAAGTGTTTGATCAATGACGCAAAAACCACACGTTGTCGGGGATCGGCCGTCTTGCCGTAGGCCTCCAGAACTTCATTGCTGAGGCGCTGTTCACTTTCCTGGCTCATGTCTGTGCTCCGGTCGTTGCTGAGGTTTCTGACATCGTATCACTGCTATCGGCGAGGCTGAAATATAAGCAAGCGCACACTTTGTATAATACTCGCGTAAATACAGAAGTTTTAATCCTGACTGCAGGGAAGTGAGGTCAGCACAGTTCCTCGGAGAACGGCTCGAAGACAGGGCTGTCACAAAGCCGTCATAGAAGACGGCTAACCTTCATTCAGCTTGAAACTCCTCCAGAGGAAACAACATGAACATCATGAAAAGATTACCTGCAAAAATACTCGCCGGGGCCAGCCTTGCGATGGCTGCAAGTCTGCCCACCCAAGCTGCCGAAATCACCGGTGCCGGCGCCACGTTTCCCGCACCCGTGTATGCCAAATGGGCCGAAGCCTACAAAGCAAAGACGGGCAATTCGCTGAACTACCAGGCGATTGGCTCGGGCGGCGGCATCAAGCAGATCACTGCAAAAACGGTCGATTTCGGTGCCAGCGACGATCCGCTTCCTGGTGCTGAGTTGACTGCCAGTGGACTGGTACAGTTCCCGGCCGTCATCGGCGGCATCGTTCCAGTTGTCAACGTTCCAGGCGTCACGCCTGGGCAAATGGTGTTGACCGGCGATATCCTGGCGGCCATCTATAGTGGTCAGATCAAGAGGTGGAACGATGCAGCGATCGCCAAGACCAATCCCAGCTTGAAATTACCGGATCAAGCCATTACGGTCGTGTATCGCTCAGATTCCTCAGGCACCACCGCCGTATTTACCGGCTACCTGGCTGAAGTATCGGCGAACTTTAAAACCGCCGTTGGCGCGGGCAAGACCGTCAATTGGCCGGCCGGCATAGGCGGTAAGGGCAATGCCGGCGTTGCCGCCAACGTCAGCAAAATTGCTGGCTCGGTCGGTTATGTCGAGTATGCGTTCGCCAAACAAAACAAACTGGCCCACACCGGCTTGGTCAACAAAGATGGCAAGACCGTGCAGCCGGACGATGTAACGTTTGCAGCCGCTGCTGCCAAAGCAGATTGGACCACGGCCCCTGGTTTTGGCATCAGTCTGAATAATCAACCCGGCGCCAATTCCTGGCCAATCACTTCAGCCAGCTTCATTTTGATGCCTGTAGCACCTGAGAATCCTGCCCGAGCGGCCGAAGTGCTGAAGTTTTTCCGCTGGGCGCTGACCGAAGGCCAGCAATTGGCCATCGACCTTGACTATGTGCCGATGCCGAAGGAAACAGTTGGTTTGATTCAGAATTCCTGGAAATCGATCAAGACCGGTAGCGCCAGCATCGAGGCAGCGCCAGCCGTCGCCTCCAAATAAGGCGGGAATCAATGCTCAAAACTAATTGAGTGATTTGATTGTTACTGTAGCGACCGAAAGTTGTTAGCCGCGGGGCCCTTCAAGGGCTCCGCGATTTCGTGATCACTATTAAAAAAGCATTCAAGATGACTGCGTCAGCAACACATGAGGCCAGCGATGGGGTCCCCTCGATCAAGAAGGCTGTGACACAGGCAGCGTTGGACGAGCGCCGCCTCGCAGCCCGGGTTCGCCGTTTTGCTCGTCAGGACAAGATGTTCGCGACAATCACCTTCAGCTTCGCGGCGCTGGTACTGGTCAGCCTGGCGGGAATCATTGTTTCGTTATCGGTCGAAGCATGGCCAGCGATCCGCAACTTCGGACCCAGTTTCCTGGTTGGATTGACGTGGAGTCCGACCGATAACGTGTTCGGCGCGGTGATTGGTATTTATGGGACGCTCATCACTTCGGCCATCGCTTTGATCATCGCCGTGCCGATCAGCTTTGGAATTGCGGTTTTCTTGACCGAAACCTGCCCGCTCTGGTTGCGTCGCCCCCTGGGCACCGCCATTGAATTGCTGGCCGGCGTACCGTCCATCATTTACGGTATCTGGGGCTTGTTCATCCTCGCTCCCCTGATGCAGACTTATGTACAACCTCTATTGGCAGCAACTGGCCTGCCTCTTTTTTCCGGAGCCCCCCTCGGAGTGGGCGTTCTTACCGCCGGCGTCGTGCTGTCGCTGATGATCGTGCCGTTTATCGCCTCGGTCATGCGTGATGTATTTGCGACCGTGCCTCCGGTGCTCAAGGAATCGGCGTACGGCATAGGCTGCACCACCTGGGAGGTGGTTCGTCACATCGTGTTGCCTTATACGAAGGTGGGGGTGATTGGCGGCATCATGTTGGGCCTCGGCCGCGCGCTGGGCGAAACCATGGCCGTCACCTTTGTGATCGGTAACGCCAACCGACTAGCCGCCAGTTTGTTCGCGCCTGGTAATTCAATTGCTTCGACGTTGGCCAATGAATTTGCCGAGGCTGATCCAAAGCTGCACATTCCGTCGCTCTATGCGCTCGGCCTCATCTTGTTCGTCATCACCGCTATCGTGCTTGCGATCGCCAAATGGCTGACCGAGCGCGGTATGGTCAAGGCTGGACGTTAATGGGTTCACTGTAATCATGTCAACCACTGCCACCTCAACTCTCTATCAACGCCGCAAGATCATCAATCGTATCGGCATGGTGTTATCCATGACCGCCATGGCGCTCGGTCTTCTCGGCTTGCTTTGGATTCTCTGGACCTTGTTCTACAACGGGCTGTCGGCGCTAAGCCTGCAGTTCTTCACGAATTCGACCCCTGCGCCCGGTTCGAGCGGCGGCGGGCTCGCCAATGCCATTGTCGGCAGCTTGCTGATGGTCGGCGTCTCCACCGTGATTGCCACACCGATCGGCATTCTGGCCGGTATTTATCTGGCCGAATTTGGCAGTCAATCGAAGTTCGCGTCGCTGACCCGATTCGTGACTGACATCATGTTGTCTGCGCCATCGATCGTCATCGGCTTGTTTGTGTATGCGTTGGCGGTCGCCACGGCCGGCCACTTTTCCGGCTGGGCCGGCTCACTGGCTTTAGGCTTGATCGCGATTCCGGTCATTGTCCGCACCACCGAAAACATGTTGAATCTGGTTCCCGGTTCATTGCGCGAGGCGGCGTTCGCACTGGGCGCGCCACGATGGAAAGTGAACCTGACGGTTGCGCTGCGGGCAGTCAAGGGCGGCGTCGTCACCGGCGTTTTGCTGTCCATAGCGCGCATGATCGGTGAGACCGCGCCACTGCTTTTCACCGCCTTGAACAACCAGTTCTTCAGCGCCGACATGAGTGCTCCGATGGCGAATTTGCCGGTCGTCATTTATAACTTCGCGTTGAGCCCCTATGAAGATTGGCAAAAGCTGGCCTGGGGTGGCGCGTCGCTGATTGCTCTGATCGTACTGGGCATCAACATCTTCGCTCGAGTTGTATTTCGCGATAAACAAACGGCCTAGCGTAGCTTCTTTAATCGGGACCCAGTATGCAAATTCTGATGGACAAACCGGCGGATACAGCGCTCGACAGACGAGACGCAGAGATACAGGTCAATAACCTCGATTTCTATAATGGGAAAAACCAGGGACTGAAGAACGTCACCATGGATATTGCCCGTGGCCGCGTGACGGCCTTTATCGGGCCGTCGGGCTGTGGCAAGTCGACCTTGCTGCGTACTTTCAATCGCATGTACGATCTGTATCCAGGCCAGCGTGCAACTGGCGAAATTCTGCTCAATGGCAAGAATATCCTGGCCGATGAACAAGACGTCAATATGCTGCGCGCCAAGGTCGGCATGGTGTTTCAAAAGCCCACGCCGTTTCCCATGTCGATCAGCGAGAACATCGCGTTCGGTGTTCGGCTCTATGAATCACTGGATTCGCGTGCGATGCAAGAACGTATCGAATGGGCACTGCGTAAAGCCGCGCTCTGGGACGAAGTCAAGGACAAATTGAATCAGAGCGGCTTGAGTCTGTCGGGAGGTCAACAACAGCGGTTGTGTATCGCCCGAACCATTGCCGTCAAGCCGGAGGTTTTGCTCCTGGACGAACCGACCAGCGCACTCGATCCAATCTCGACCGCCAAAGTCGAAGAACTGCTCAACGAGTTGAAGCGCGACTACACGATTGCAATCGTGACGCACAACATGCAGCAGGCCGCCCGGATATCGGACTACACCGCTTACATGTATATCGGCGAGCTCATCGAGTTCGGTAAAACCGATCAATTGTTCCTGAAGCCCAGCAAGCAGGCCACTGAAGATTACATCACCGGCCGCTTTGGCTAGGTGTCGGACACGCATTGCCCATGCGTTTGCTTAAACACGGCTTAAAGTATCGATCGGCATAGTTTCTCCATGTTGCACACTCATACTCAGTACGACACCGAGCTCTATGCGCTACGTTGCGCCACGACGACCATGGCCAGTGACGTCGAACGACAGTTTTTACGGGCGGTCGATGCGGTTAGGACTCAGAATATTGGTCTGGCAAGCAAGGTTCTGACAGAAGAAGCCGCCGTCAATGCCATGCATATTCAGATTGATTTGCGCTGCAATCAGATCATTGCCAAACGACAGCCGCTCGCGGTAGATCTGCGTGAGATTCTCGCTATTTTGCACATTAACAACGATCTTGAGCGCATCGGTGATGAAGCCAAGAAAATTGCCTACAAAGTTCGCGAGCTCAAGAATCGTGCACAGCCAATCGACTCGGCTGGCATCGAGAAGATGACTCAAATCGTCTGCGAAATGTTGCGCGCCTCTGTGGAAGCGTTTGTCGTGCACGACTCTACCGTATCGGAGCTATTGCAAGTACGAGATGCCGAGGTCGACGCGCTGCG
>JANLTP010000185.1:0-21088 GCA_031363055.1 Burkholderiales bacterium
ATGCTTGCGGCGGCTACGCCGCGCTGATTTCTTCACCATCAAAAACTCCTCGCCAGAACCGAATCGGTCCAGCACTATGCCTGGAGTTTCCACTTATACCGCTGTTCAAATTTGCGGAGCCACTTCTCGTTTCCGAAGCACGCCATTTGATTCTCTACATGTTGCTAGAGCGTAATCGCGTCGCGCCCAAGTCATCGAGCACGCCGCCATGCGGTGCGTCGACGGGCGGATAGTCATATCGGTCTATTGGCTCGTGTGCCCTGAGGATGACCGCAAACGCGCGTAACGTGGCCCCGACATAAGCGTTGGTTTTGCGCACAAACAGCGTCTCCACCATCATCGGTGCCGGGCCGAGCGGCTCTAGCGTAAGATCGGCACGGCACCTAGCGCTTTCCACAACGCTGCGCGGCATAATCGTCATGCCCACATCAGCGGCCACACAGCCAAGTACGCCCTCCAGGGTGCCGAATTCAAATCGGCGAAACGGCAGCCAACCTCGCGCGGCGAAATAGGCCTCCAGTCTTAACCGGTATGAACACCCCTGCCGGAAAACGATGACTGTCAAGTCGCCTTGCTTCATCCGCTGACGACTATCGTCGCTGCCACGGGCGCGCACCAACACCAACTCTTCTCGAAATGCATGCTCACAAGTAAGCTCAGGATGACCAATCGGCCCAGCGACCAGCGCGCCGTCAAGCCGTTGCGTCAGGACTTGTTCCAACAAATCCGCAGTGGGTCCGGTGCGCACTTCGAGCTGCGCAGCCGGGTGCGCCTTGTGAAAGCGGCCAAGCAATGCCGGAAGGCGCACTGCTGCGGTTGTTTCCATGGAGCCAATGCGCAACACTCCTTGCACCGTACCGTCATCGCGCACCGCCGCCTCGGCCTCATTCACCAGCGCGTCAACGCGCTGCGCATAGGCCAGCAGCCTAAACCCGGCACTGGTCAGCGAGACCCCACGACAGTGACGAGTAAACAGAGGTACGGCCAAATCGGATTCAAGTTGCTTAAGGCGCGTGGTGACGTTCGACTGGACGGTGTGCAATTCGGACGCCGCGCCACTTACTGAGCCGTGGCGCGCGACCGCAGAGAAGGTATTTAGAGACCGCAGGTCCATGGCCGATATCTCCAAAATCGAACGCTCTTATCTTAACAATTCGTTATACAAGATGTCAAAGTGCGAATACATTGGTCAGGAGCATCGTCGAAACTCTGGAGGACACGGCCATGACAATCCGATCAATCGTTTCAGGCATGTTGAGATTGGGACTTGTGCTATTCGGAGCGCAGACAGCTATAGCGGCGGCGGCCGAGATCAAAGTCTTCAGCACCATTGGCGTCAGGTCAGTGATGCAGGAGCTTGGCCCGCGTTTCGAGGCCGCCACGGGCCATCAATTGATTTTCAGCTTCGATGTGGCCAATGCCTTGAAAAGGAGGATTGACGCAGGCGAGAGTTTCGACGTCGCGATTCTTACCGTTCCCGTGATGGATGAGCTGATCAAACAGGGCAAAATTATTGCAGATACTCGCGTCATCATCGCGCGCGGCGGGATGGGCTTGGCGGTGCGTGCCGGCACTCCCAAATCAGATATCAGTTCCGCTGAGGCGTTCAAGCGCACTTTCCTTAATGCCAAGTCGATCACTTATCCAAAGGAAGGTTTAACCGGCATTCACGTTACGAAGGTATTGGAACGTCTTGGAATTGCAGAAGCAATCGGGCCGAAGTCCACATTGACTGGCGCGGGAAGCCCGGCTGAATTGGTGGCTCGCGGCGAAGTGGAGATCGCCGCGCACATCATTCCCGAATTGCTGGCGGTAAAGGGCGTTGAGCTTCTCGGTCCCTTCCCGTCTGAACTGCAAACCTACATCATTCTGCCGGCGGGGGTCGGCACCAGCGCCACCGAACCGCAGGGCGCACGAGAATTACTCAGATTTCTTACGGGCCCCGTGGCTGTCCCTTTGATCAAGTTGAAGGGCTATGAGCCTGGGTAGCACACGCGGGGTTAGGCCTTTCAGCTTCACATTCACATGCACATTCACATTCACCACCAGATATTCATTGGGAGAGTACGATCTGCAAGGGCTGAAGCGTCATTGAAAACGTCGCTACCGAAGTCTATTTTTCGGCAGTATCGGCAGACGCCTGCGCGCTCGAGGAAGCGTTCAACTTTCCTTCGAGCACAGGTTACCAGCGACTCGATCCGCCCGACGAGCCAGCTTTACCGCAAGGTTCAGGCCGACGCCCGGTCGGCTCCACGGGCACACGGCAATACAGATCGCGCAGCCGTAGGTCTCGTTGAAGAACGGCAGGCAACGATCAAAGTCGACATACCAGCGTTCATTGCCGCGCACCATCTGCTTCACCGGACCGATCGCCTCCGGTGGGCAGGCATCTTCGCAGACCCGGCAGTTCATGCAGAATTCGTCGACGCCGAACTCGCGTCGTGCGGTCGCCGCAAACGGTGCATCCGTCAAAACGGCGGACAAGCGAAACGAGGCGCCCAGTTCGGGGTTGATCAATGAACCATGTTTACCCAACTCGCCGAAGCCGCAGGCGATGGCCGGTGGAATCAGGGCGACCTTGGTGGTCATGGGGCCGGTCAATGGCTCGGCCGCCCAACCCTGTTCATGCAGCCACGCGGTGAGCTTCTTGGCCGCCGCCGCCGCACGTCCATACTGCCGCACGACTTCGGCGCCGGCGCTCGCCTCGGGCGCGGTGGCGATGGCCGCGTATTGATGTGCCACGCCGACGACAATGATGTTTTTCTGCGCAACCGACTGGCCTTCGTAGACCCAGCCTGGCTGCATTGCGGTCACGCCCCACATCTCGAAGTCACTGATCTTGGCCAAATCGGCGAGCGCTGCAGTCCAGGACTCGGCGTCTCGAATCACAGGTTCACCCTTGACCCCCGGTATCGGCTCGGCGAGCAATTGGGCGCGTGCCGCCCGTGCGCCGGCGATGTCCTTGTTGTCCGGGTCAAACTCATAGAACCAGCGCTGCAAACGACCATGCGGAATCGAATCCGGATTCGGCGCCCAGTAAACCATGCGCGCCTGACGCGGAACGGTTTCGCCCAGACCGTTGATCGAGTTGCCCGAAACGGCCGGTTTGAGCGCCATCTGTGCGGGGTTCGGAGTGAACGGACGAAGGGGACTCGACTTGACCATGTCATGACTCCGAAAATATCAGCGTGTGAGGGTGATCGAATCAGACGAACTCCAGCGCCTGTACAGTACCCGAAGCGCGCATGATCGACGCGAATTGGGACTCGAACATTTCGGTCCCCGATACACCACTCGCCGGTTGTTCCTTGCGCATGACCAGCCGCGAGCCACCGGCGCCGGTTGCGTTGACCTCCGCAATCGCGACCGCGAGGCCCGGCACCGCCACCAAACGCGCCTGACAGCGATCGAGGCCGATGGTCGCCAGTGCACAGGTGACCATGGTATTGACGTTACGCGGAAACAATCGGGCAATCCCGCGTACCGGACCTTGGTAGAGCGTGCGCTCCGAGGTGATCGTTTGCGGGTCGATACCGGACTCGCTGAAGTCAATGTTGGCCGGACTCTTGTAAAACGCAATCTCCAACTCAGTCCAGACGTGACGCCATTCACGCAGACTGTCCAATCCCATGAGTGCGCCCTGCGGAATCGCCAGGCGCGTGCCATGACGATGGGCGCTGCGCTGCAAGCGCTCGAGGAGCGAGTCATCGGCCAACGCTGCAACCGAAAGCGGCAGATAGGTGCTGTGTTCGAGAATGTGTTCGCCCCATTGCCGTGAGTAGTCGGGGTGCGCCATTTCGACGACGAGGTCGGCGTTGCGATCACGCATCGTATCGAGGTCGTTGAGCATCAACTCACGGGGCAACTCGGCCAGACGCGCAGCGGAGCGATTGTGGACGGAGGCGATATCCAGTCCCAATTCCGGTTGCGACGCGATGCGTCGATAGACCTGTTCGCCAATAAATCCGAACCCGATTAGCCCGATGCGCTCGCGCGCTTGACTCATTGCGACACCCAGCCCGATGACTTCACGATCGGCTCCCAGAAGGCCGCACCAGCGCGAATGCGCTCGGCCAGTTCGGTGCCGCTGCTGGTGGCCGGCGTGACGTTCAATGAAGTCGCCCAGTGCCGTGGTTCCTGCTGCGATCTGTCCGCCCAGCAGGTCCTGCACCAAGGGCGCCGAGCCACGGTAGGGAACCGGAGTGACATCGACTGCGGCCTGCTTGGCGAGTGAATGAACCAGGAACTGCGGAATGCTGCCCGGCGCCGGAATTCCGACGCTGGCCTTTGGCGAATTCGACTTGGCCCAAGCGAAGTACTCGGGCAACGAGCGCGCCGGGATTTCCTTGGAGACCGCAAATCCACCGGCATAGCGGGCGACCAACCCGATCGGCGCGAAGTCGCTTTGGGGCTGGAAGCCGGGTGACTTGACCGTCAGTGGTAGCACCACCATGGTGTGATCGGGACTGAGCAACAGCGTGCGGCCGTCGGGTGCGGCCTGCCTCAGCGACTGCGCGGCAAGTTGCCCGCCAGCGCCAGGCTTCGATTCGACCACCACCGGAGTACCGAGCTCGGTTCTCAGTTGATCGGCGAGAATGCGCGCGACCACGTCGATGGTGCCGCCAGCCGGGAAACCCACCAACAGCTTGACCGGTCCACGATCACTTTGGGCGGAGGCGACGGAAGCCAGAAGCAACCAAGTACTGGACACGGCGATCATCGCGCGCCGCGCGCCACGACCTCGCCTGGCCGGACCTGAGGTGGCCGAGGGCGGGAATCGATTGAAGCTTGCGAATGTGTTTGAACTCATGGACCAGACTCCTGAAGAATAGCGAACCCTACGACCAAGATCATGTTGATGTCACGATAAGGTACGAGGGCAGAGATGCCGATATCAGCGAATGATAATGAACCGGAGGAAGCGCGATTTGTCGAAACAAAAAACCGTGACCAGCAAGCGCGTTCAACCGCCACTTCGCTCGATTCGATCCGAGGTTCAGGAATTCGACCTGACGCGTCACCTGCCGCACTTGCTGCGCCGTGCACATTTCGCGGCCGAAGCGACGTTTGTTCAAATCTATGGCGAACAAGTGACTTCCCGGCAACTTGCCTTGCTCGTGGCGGTCACTCGGAGGTCGACGCAAGGGTCTATCGGTTCAGGCTGACCCCGACCGGCCGCAGGGTCGTGACCGACCTGGCCGTGCCGCGTGCGCCCGATTTTGTCGACGCTGTGGCCGACAAACTCTCCGCTACCCAGCGCCGGCAAATGGTCGCACTGCTGCGCAAATTGTTTGGGCTGAACAAGCCGGCATCCGGCGACTGAACATGCACCTGCGCGCGCTGATCGGGTCGGTCGGGCTGATCGCATTGACGTGGAACTCCGCCAGGTAATTACTACGAACAAGTGGTATTTATCAAGGCGTCCATGATGTCAATCAAGATTAGCCATGATCGCAATTTCAAATGGGCAGCGTGGGCACCAGCGCCATCAGACGCTGCTTGAACTCGAACGGCAAGATCACTAGATCCGTGCTCGCTTGACGATGTCGCGCAACACAACTTACACCGCACTATCGGTCGGCTGCCGAGCCGCAACATCGGATCAGCGTAACCGCGTCGCAGCCTGCCTTGGTCGCGCTGAATTTCGCCTGGCCAAATTGTCATTCAAATATCATTGAAATTCCCAATCTGGACTTTCGAATTTCAATCTCTGAGATTACACTCTAATTATGATCAATCGGTCCCAATTGAACATGTCATTCGTCACGCGTTAGCTTGTTCACGCGCGGTTGTATTGGTTGGACCCCGTCAAGTAGGCAAAACTACACTTGCGAAAGGCTGGCTGTCGTCGGACCATCCCAACTATTTTGATCTGGAGAGCATCGACGATCGGGCTCGGCTCGAAAATCCTCAGCTCGCCTTGTCATCGCTTGAAAATTTGGTCGTCATTGACGAAGTTCAAAACGCTCCTGGCCTGTTCGCGGTATTGCGCACCCTTATCGATCGCAGCGACCGAAAGGGTCAGTTTTTGCTCTTGGGAAGCGCTTCTCCGGCTCTGCTCAGACAGAGCAGCGAATCGCTTTTGGGCCGCGTTGAAGTCATTGAAGTCACCGGCTTCAATCTCGACGAGGTGGGCGCAAAGCGTCAGAATGATTTGTGGAATCGCGGCGGATTCCCACCGTCATTCACCGCCTTGAACGATGCCGACAGTTATGCCTGGCGAGAGAATGCGATCGCCCGGCATGTTGAAGTCGACCTGCGGCAATTCGGAATCGATCTTGCTCCGCCCACGATGCTCAGATTCTGGCGAATGCTTGCCCATTACCATGGGCAGATTTGGAACGCTGCGGAATTGGCAAGAGCCTTTGGGGTGTCGGAGCCCACCGTCCGAAAGTATCTGGATATCCTGACTCAAACCTATATGGTTCGGCAACTGCAGCCTTGGCATCAAAACCTGTCCAAGCGTCAAGTGAAGTCGCCGAAGATTTACCTGCGTGACACTGGCTTGCTGCACACCCTTATGGGCATTCGGTCTGCGTCCGAACTGCTGGCCCATCCTGCGAGCGGGGCAAGCTGGGAGGGGTTTGCGCTGGAGCAGGTCATTCGAATCAGCAAACCCGATGAAGCCTATTTTTGGGCCACACATGCCAGCGCCAAGCTCGACCTGTTGCTCATTAGTGGCCGGTCACGAATTGGCGTCGAGTTCAAGCGCAGCGACGCGCCTACGGTCTCCAGGAGCATGCAAATCGCAATCGATGATTTGATGCTGGACAAGCTCTATGTTGTCTATCCTGGCCAGCATCGCTATCGCCTCACTGAGCGCATCGAAGCCGTGCCTTTGTGGTCGTTGCTGCCCGATCGTGCTTGAGGCAATCACAGTTCAAGCGATTGGTTGCAACGGCCGACATGACGATCGAAACTATCGTCCAGGCGCCATGAAACGACTCGGATTGGACTACACGACGTTCGCGCCACTGAACCTTAGTTAACAGTTACTAACGTGTTCAACCCAAAAAATTGGCCTGAATTGCATTGAAGTAGACACGCTGGGCGGCGTTCCGTTAACGATGTGGACGCGCAGCCTGCCTGTAACCACCGCCGATGGTGGCTTTGAGTTTCGAGATTGGACTGTTACTGCTGACGATCGTCATGCCCCTCGATAGAGTCGGTGCAGTACGCTGCCGGTGGTCATCGCCAGCACGAATACAATCGGTTCCGAGCCAAAGGTTGACAGCGTCGTGATGGCCGGCCCCGGACAATAACCGCCGATACCCCAGCCAGCACCGAACAGCACCGCGCCCCAGACCAGCGGCGCATCTATGTGCCGGGCACTCGGCAGTTGCATCGGCCCGCCGAGCAGCGAGTCGCTGCGCTTGAGCACGAAGCGGAACGCGATCACGGTGACCATGACGGCGCCGCCAAGGACCAGCAGCAGGCTCGGATCCCAGGTGCCGCTGACATCGAGAAAATTCAGAACCTTGCTGGGGTAGCTCATGCCCGAAATCCACAGACCGAGGCCGAATAGCAGGCCGCCTGCGAGTGCTGAGGCGAGCGCGATCACGACGCCACCCCGAGCAAGTGTCGCATGACGAACGTGGTGGCAATGCCGGTGGCAAGGAACACCATGACCGCGACCAGCGAGCGGATCGACAGCCGGCCCAGGCCGCAGACGCCGTGGCCGCTGGTGCAGCCCGAACCCATGCGCGTGCCGAAGCCAACCAACAGGCCAGAGAGCGCCAGCCAGCCGAGCGAGAAGCCGGGTCGCGCGGTGGTTACCGGACCAAACCAGGCTTGACTTAGAAAGCCTGCCGCTATCAGGCCGATCAGGAATGCCCAGCGCCAGCTTAGATCGCCTTTGCGCGGCATCAACACGCCATTGAAGATGCCTGAGATTCCGGCGATGCGACCATGGCTCAGCAACAGCCAGACCGACGCAAGGCCGATCAGGATGCCGCCGAGCAGTGCCGGGCCGGGGGTGAAATTCACAATCGTCACAGTTGAATGCTCCTTGAGTTGAAAAAGGTAGGCGATCGCGCGCGATCAGCGGGTAATTAAATTCAGGGCTCGAGGCGCCACGGCAGATCGCGAAACCGCCAGCCTTCGCGCGTATTGCGGCGGCCGTGTTCGTCCGGGTCACCTTCGAAGCCTTCGAGAATATCGAAGCTGTTTGCAAAGCCGGCCTCAACGGCGGCCTGTGCGGCCGGCTTCGAGCGTTTGGCCGAGCGACACAACATCAGCAGCACGTCGTCGGGCTGCGCAATCGCTTTCAGCTCCGCAATGAAATCCGGATTGCGCACCAGCCCGCTTTCGTTGAAACGGCTCCAGGAAACCAGATGCGAGCCGGGGATGCGCCCCACCCAGACCGATTCGGCGCGCGACCGCACATCGATCAGCTTGACCCCGGGCTCCTGCATCAGCGCGTGGGTCTCGGCGGGCGTCACTGCGCCGGCGTAACGAAACTCGCCCACCACGTTTCGTTGACGCGCGTTCGAAAGAATTGCTGCGGCAGCGACGCTCAGTCGATCAGGCTGCATGACTGACTCCAGCAAGTTTGTTGGCCGGCACGGCGATATCGATCAGTTTCGGCCTCGGCAGATTCAGCGCCGCCATCAGGCTGATGAATTCATGGCGCGACTTGCCCGCAAACCGCGCGTTCAGAACTTTTTCCTCGCCGACGCAACTGACCCGTCGCCCCTTGTAGTCGTGCGCCGGATAAACCAGCGTTTCATCATCGAGCGTGAACAGTCGCGTCGTGACACTCGTATAAAGTTGATCGGCGTCGCCGCTCTGAAAGTCGGTCCGGCCGCAGCCGCCGATCAGCAGTGCGTCACCGGTGAACAGCCGGTCCAGCCATTTAAAGCTCAGGCTGCCTGGCGTATGCCCCGGTGTCGCAATGATCTGCACCGTATGCGAACCGAAATTTATCGTATCGCCGCCGACCAATTGACGGTCATAGCCTGGCGCCTCGCAGGCCATGCCGACCGCCGAGCGCGCGCTGGTTAGCGCTTTCAGTGCCGCAGCGCCGGTGACGTGATCGGCATGCACGTGCGTATCGAGTGTCCAGCGCAGTTTCAGGCCGTGTGCCTCCAGCGCGGCCAGATCGCGCGCCAATTGCTCGACTACCGGATCGATGATGACGGCCTCGCGACGGGTCGAATCGCCGAGAATGTAGGTCAGGGTCGAGGAGACGGGGTCGAACAATTGCTTGAAGATCATGTTGTTTCCTTACTTGGATCGAGCGTCATTGGAATCGACGCAACCGGCGCTGTGCGCGCCAGTTGCGTCACCGCCGCATTGATGTTCAGAAAGCGCCCGCCGGCACCGAGTCGCGGCAGTTGCTCGGCGCGAACCAGGCGATCGGTGACCGGCCCGCGCAGTTCGGCCCAGTGCAGCCCGATCGATTTGCGCGACAACTCAAGCGCCAGCACTTCGATCGCTTCGAGCGCGGTCGCATCGACCGAGTGAATGCCACCGGCGTCGATGACGACATGTTCTGTCGCCGGCCGCTCGACGATCGCACTCGCCAGCCATTGGCTGATGAACGAAGCGTTGGCCGAAGACCAGGCACCATCGATGCGCACCAGCAACAACTGCGGCCAAGTCTCGGTCGCGTGCCGCTCGATATTCCTGAAGTGATCGGTGCCTGGTATTCGCCCGAGCGTCGCAATGTGCGGTGCCCGTGCCTTCCAGATCGGCCAAAGCAGCGACAGTGCCAACCCGGACAGCAGCCCAACTTCGATATCGACGAACGCAGTCGTTACTGCGGTCAGGCCGAAGACGAAGGCTTCGGCACGATCGAATTGCCAAAGCCGGTGCGGCTCGCGCCAATCGATCAGCTTGACGACGCCGGCAATGATCACTGCGGCCAGCGCGGCGCGCGGCATGCGGGCAATTTGCGTGGCGAACAACGTGGTCGCGACGACCAGTAACAATACGGTGACGATCGTTGCCATTTGCGAGCGCGCACCCGCATCAGCGTTGACCGCCGTGCGAGAAAAGCCGCCGGCCACCGGCATCGTGCCGCTGAACGCTGCCGCCAGGTTGGCGCCGCCGAGCGCAATCAGTTCCCGGTTCGCATCGATCTTCTCGCCGACTCGCGCGGCGAATACCTTGGCGATTGCGGCGCTCTCGACATAGGCGATCAGGCCGATCAGAGCGGCCGCCGGTGCCAGATCGCGCGCCAGTCCCCAACTGACATCCAGACGCCAGCCGGCACTGCCTGGCCAGGCCGAAGCGATTCGGCCGGTCACCGGCACACCGGCATCAATATCGAGATGGCCGATCGCCACCACCAGTGTCGCGATCACCACCGCGACCAGCGGCGCGGCGCGCCCGAGCAACTTCATTGTCGTGAAACGCGCCGATAGCCATTGCATGCCAAACAACAACGCCAGGCTGCCGATGCCGATCGCCGCAATCAGCGGGGTGATCGAGAAACCGCCCTTCGGTACGCCGAGCAACGACGGCAGTTGCGAAAAGATGATCAACAGCGCCGCGCCACTGGTGAATCCATGCAGCACCGGACTTGAAATGAAGTTGATCAACGCGCCGGCACGTAACAAGCCGGCCGCGAAGAACAGTGCCGCGACCAGCAGCGCCAAGGTCGCCGCCGCGTCGATACGCGCCCCCTCGCCATCGATGCTGGCCAGCGCCGACGCGACCATCAGGGCCGCCACCGACACCGGGCCCACCGCGAGTACGCGACTCGCGCCAATCAGCGCATAGACCAGCGGCGGCAACACGCTTGCATACAGACCGACTTGCGGCGGCAGTCCCGCCAGTGCCGCGAAGGCTAGTGCCTGCGGCATCAGCACGGCGGCCGTCAGCACGCCGGCGATCAAATCGGCGACGGCATCGGTGCGGCGGTAGTCGCGAAGCTGCGACAGTAGGCTCATGGCAATTAAATTGGCGGTGACTACAAAAAGCGAATTGACCGACCAGCTGGCCGCTGATCGTCACACTGGCTCAGGGCTTGATATAGGAGAAGCCCTGCGTCTGCAGTTTCGAAAGGCGCACCACGCCGGACGGTGTGTAACTCGCCTCCGGAATAAACTGCTCCTTCTTCAGGTTGCGATTCTTCAGCGTGATTTCACAGACCTCGAACTTCACACCGCGCCGCACGAGTTCTTCGATCGCGATTGCGTAGGGATTGCCATTGCGATCCTTGGCGTCAAGCATCAGATAGTCGACGCCCTGGGCATGCGCGACGACCGTGATCTGGGCAGTCGGATCGATATCGAGGTGATTCTTCAGGTTGCGCAACGCGCCGAGCGCCTGGCTCGCCGTGTCGTTCAGATGGTAGGCAACCTTGTCCTGCGCCTGCGTCAAGCTGGCCGCAGCACTGAAAACCAATGCACCGACTAATTTCTTTATGTCCATGTTCTAAATCTCCTGTGACGGTTGTTCTGTCGTGGTAGTCCAATGGCCGTCATGCATCGACCGTAGTGTTGCTGCCATCGATTGGTCTTTGTTTCAAGTCGCAATGCCGGGATTACCGACAACCCCGATCATGCGTGGCGTGTTGACCGCACGCGGCGCGATCGACTGCTTGTTTTTGAGCCATCCTTCGAGTACGTCCCAGACCATCTTGTTGCCGGCCTTGCTCGCGGCCTCGGCGACCGGCGCCCAGCCGGCAACCTTGTAGTTCTTGTTGGCATCGATCGGCGCGCCCTTCAGACGCATGTCCTGGATTCGCGCTCCCATCTTTTCGCCGGGTGCGCACGCGTAGGTCAAGCCACCGATGCGCACCATGTCGCCACCCTGCTGGTAGTACGGATCGGGGTTGAACAGGTTGTCGCAGACGTCCTCGAGCACGGTCTTGATCGTTTCGCCGCTCATCTCGCTCACGGTCGCATACGAGTAGGTCGTGGCGACCTGATCCATCATGAGTTCTCGGGTGATGGCCTGCCCCGGCAATAGCGAAGTACCCCAGCGAAAGCCGGGGGAAAACGCGATCTCGGCACCTTGCACGTCCATCAGCGCATCGATGATCAACTGATCCCAACTGCCGTTGAAGTTGCCGCGCCGATACAGCATGCCTTCGGAGACCGCCAGCTTCTCGCCAAGTTTCGACTCATAGGGCGCACGGATCTTGCCGATCAGCGCCTGCATTTGCGGATCGGCTTTGAGCACGTTCGAGAATACCGGCAACAGCTTGTAGCGCCAGTCGACGAGCTTGCCCGCCTTGACCTCGAGATCGAGCACGCCGAGGAACTTGCCATTGCTGCCGGCATTGGTCACCAGCGTCTGGCCGCCAGCATTCTTGACGATCAGGGGCGCTGGCACGCCGTCGTGTGTGTGGCCACCGAGAATTGCATCGATACCGCGTACCCGCGAGGCGAGCTTGACGTCGACGTCCATGCCATTGTGCGAGAGCAGCACGACCAGTTGCGCACCTTTGCTGCGCGCCTCGCTGACACGCGCCTGCAGCAATTCCTCCTGGATGCCGAACGTCCAATCGGCAACGAAGTACTGCGGATTGGCGATCGGCGTGTACGGAAATGCTTGGCCAATAATGGCGCACGAGGTGCCGTTGATGTCGCGCAGCACATAGGGCTTGAAGACCGGATCCTCGAAGTCCTTGGTGCGAACGTTCTGCGCAACGAACTCGATCGAGCCTTTGAAGTCCTGCTCGACAATCTGCTTTATGCGGTCCTGGCCGTAGGTGAAATCCCAATGGCCGGTCATTATGTCGACGCCGAGCAGTTTGCAGGCATCGACCATGTCCTGACCCTTGGTCCAAAGTGCAGTCGCCGAGCCTTGCCAGGTATCGCCGCCATCAAGCAGCAACGCGCCAGGCCGACTCGATTTCAGCGACTTGACCAGCGTCGCCAAATGCGCGAAGCCGCCGACCGCGCCGTACTGGCGCGCGGCCTTTTCGAAGTCGAGATAGGTGTACGCGTACGCCAGCGGCGAGCCGGCCTGCACGCCGATCTGCTTGAGCAGATGCTCGCCGACCAGATGCGGCAGCCGCCCCTGCATGTCGCCGACGCCCAGATTGACACTGGGCTCCCGGAAATAGCTCGGCAGCAACTGCGCATGGCAGTCGGTCATGTGCAGCAGCGACACCTGCCCGAACCGCGGCACGTCATACAGGCCTTGCTGACTGGTCTGCGCATCGGACTCGGCATACTTGCCGAGCGCCATACCGGCCGCCGAAGCGAAACCGAGCGTGCGCAGAAACTCGCGCTTCGAAATATTCATGGCTACCGGTTGACCGGAGAAGCGGGATCGAGCAGCAGCGCCATCAGATGCCGGACCTGCGCTTCGCCGAGCACACCGGCATGTCCGAGACGGGGCATACCCGAGCAGGCGTTGTAGGCCTTGGCGTTCCATATCTTGCCCCAGGTGTACTCGACCATCGGCTTGGCGGCGGCGCTGTTCGGATCGGTCACGCCGCGAATCTTGCCGTACTGATAGAGACTCGGACCGATCGTGCCGTACGAGATCTCTTCAGCCGAAATACGGTGGCAGTTGTAGCAGTTACCGCCATTGGCCTTCGGGTCCGAATCGGTCCAGGTCAGACCGCGACCGTTTTGCGCGAGCTTCTCGCCCTCGCGCCAGTCGCCGACAAATTTACCGTCGCTCGGCCACTTGATAGTCTTCAAGTTCGCTGCCTCGATCGCATTCGCACGCGCCTGCGGCAGTGGCTGCGTGGCGGCCAGCGAGCACTCGCGATTCGATTCGTCCTGGTTCAGCCGATCGGTCGTGGCGATACCTTGATCCCGAAACGACGATTTCATCATTTGCTCGGTCAACGCATCGTAGTTGCTGATGCCGACCGAGGCGCAACCGGCGACGCCGACCAGCAGCAAGCCGCCCAGCAGACGTGACTTCTTGAACATGGAAAAATTCATCTTGGCCCCTGCCTATCGCTTGAGCGACGGTGCGATCGATTTCGCGCCCGCTGCATTCACACCCATGAAGACCGACAACGCCACGGTGGCATCCGAGGCATAGGCCGGAAACGGAAAGCGCTGCTGGCGAAAGCAGTCGTTAATTCGCCGTTGCATGCCCCAGAGCTCGCCAGAGGACACGCGATACGCTGGCCAGGCAGCGAAGCCGACACCGTCGCCGGGATTTTTGGTCAGCTCGGGCAAGTCCTGCAGTCGGATCCGCTTGCCGGCCTCGGAGTGGCACGATGCGCACGAAAAATCATAAGGACCGGCGCGATAAAAGAATGCCCGCTTGCCGAGCTCGTACATCTTCTTTTCTTCACCGTGCGCCTGCGGCAAGTTGAATTTTTGACCCTTCGACTCGGCTGCGATGAACGCAACCAGTGACTCGATGGTCTTCTGCTCGTCAGTACCGAACGCAGTCTTGGCAATGGTCGCGGCCGAGAACCCCTGCAGCGTTTCCATACAACTCAACAGCCGCGATTCGAGATCCTGCACACGACCGGTATCGGCGAAATAGCGTGGCAATTCCACAAACGCGCCATTCACGACGCCGGCGCCCTTGCCGAGATCGCAACGCTCCAGTGATGCAGCCTTCGGGCCTCGCTTCTGTTTCCAGAGAATCTCACCCTTGGCTTCAAAGAGTTCGGCCGGGTTGCCGTCGGCGAGCATGCGCCGATATTCCTCGATGCCGTCGGCAGCCGATTTGGGCTGCGCCATCGCGGTGCTGGCGATAAGGCCAAGCACGACTGGCCATGCATTGCGAATGCTCATGTAGTCTCCAACCCTCTAAAGCTTCGTTGTTCTTCGTCACGCCGGGGCGCGCGTTGCTCAGGAAACGACCGCTTCGTCGGTCCGCGTCTCGCCCTTGTTGTCCTTCCAGGTGATTTCGATCTTGTCGCCGGCCTTCGCGCCCTTGACAACGAACTGCAGGAATGGATTCTTCGAAATCGCCGGTCCCCACTGCGCGGTCATGACCGACTTGCCATTGTGTTTGGCCATGACTTCCTGAATGAACCAGGCCGGTACGGTCTTGCCTGCCGCATCCTTGCGCTGACCCGTTTCCATCTCATGGTTCATCAGCACCCGAACCGTTGCCTTGTCGCCCGCTACTTGTGCGCGAATGCGCATTGGATCTGCCATTTTGATACTCCGTTAATTGATTCCGACTGTTGAATTTTTTTCGCCGTGGACTGGCACGACTCAACCGCCGCAGCCGCCCAGAGTGACCTTGACTTCCTTGGTGGCGAAGTAGGTCTTGCCATCGTTCATGACCGCGACCGCATAGACATTCGAGGACTGGCCCATCTTGGCGCGGGTCGAAATTGACGGTTCGACACCATCGGTCAGATCGAATATCGCGGTCAGTATCGACGGATTTTTTTCGACCAGGATCAGCAAGCGCTTGACGCCGGTCAGCGTCGTTGCCGCGCCGAGCGGCACGACAGCACCATTTTCGGCGATGTCCGGCGCTTGCAAGTTGATTTCCTTGCTTTCGACCGGAGCAGCGATGCCCAGTGCCTTGGTCAGCTCAGCCATCGATTTCGTTTCGAATGCGACTTTCGCATAGGCGGCATCTTGCCCGACAGCGACGGCCGGCCAGACACCGGTCAGCATCATCAGCGAAGCCACCGCCGAGCTGTGCTTTAACATCTTTCTACGAGCGTTCATCGAAAAACTCCTTGTCCGATTTGATCCAACTCTAAAAATCCAAGAGCCATCTACTTGGCAGCACCCTTGGCTAGCCATTGTGAAATAAGTTTGGCGTCCGACTCGGGTAGCGCCTGTGCCGGCATGGGAATCGCTCCCCAAACTCCAGCTCCGCCAGTCTTGATCCGGCCCGAAAGATAATCAATTGCATCGTTGCGACCGGTGTACCGCTTGGCCACCTCTTGAAAACTAGGTCCGACGAGTTTGGCGTCGACCGCATGACAACCGCTGCACGCATGCTTGGCTAATAATCCGCGTGCCTTGGTGCCGACTGAGTCGTTCGCGGGGCCGTCGACTTTCAACTCGGCAACTACTGGCTTCGCCGACGGATCGGCCGACTGATCGACAGACTGATTGCCTGATTGATTAACTGACGGCGCACCGCGCTGCGCACCGACCAGGCGGTTTTGCTCGGCCAGATTACCGTGCGAACCGCGCGCATGGTCGGGCAGGATCGATGCGATTCTCGAATCTGGCGCGCAGTTTACGCGGCACGCCGAGCCCTGCACATCAGGCTTGAGTTGGGCAATTGCCGTACCGGTGCCCACAGGTTTGACCCAATCCGACTTGCCGGGCCAGAGCGCATGCTTGAGCGTGGCACCATTGCGATTCGGGATCTTCTGCTGGACATCGGCAATGTTCTTGTCGGACAGCACAAAGTTATCGGGGATGATACCGCCGAGATTCAAGATGAATGCGGTCACCGAATAGACCTCGTCGGTGGTCAGCGACTTCGGCTGGTTCCACGGCATGGCGCGGTTGATGTAGTCCCATAGAGTCGACAGACTCGACAGTTTCATCAGCGTCGTGCGCTGCGGATAGGCCGGGTCGGTCAGCTTGGCGACATGCCCGCTCTGAATGTCCGCAGGGGTTGTGCCACCAACAATCGGGCTGAAGGTTTCGTTCGACTCGCCGAACACGCCGTGGCAAGACGCGCACTTTGCCTCCCAGATGTCCTGGCCTTTGGCGACAGAACCCGAACCCGCCGGCAAGCCCTTGAAGTCGGGGCGAACGTCGATGTCCCAGGCGCGAACTTCTCGCTCGGTCGCTGTTCGGCCAATACCAGGAAATTTGCTCGGCGTTTCGCTAGCGCCGGACACAGGCCCCACCACAACTGCACCCAGCCCGAGTGCGGTCGCTGCAACGAAAATCGCCGTCCGAAAGTTAAGAGGAAATCTGGACATTCTTGACCTCGCCGCTTTCCGCGACCAACCAGGTGTGAATCGAATTGTTGTGATAAATCGAGCGTCGCCCGCGGACCTTGCGCATCTGCTCGTAAGTGGCCTGTACCTGGCCGGTCTCGTCGATTGCACGGCTTTGGATCAGCGACGCTTTGCCGTTCCAGACCCAATCGGCACTAAAGCGCGTCAAACATTTGTCGAGAACTGGCGACTGCAATCGGGCCGGTTTCCAATTGCGACCGCCGTCTATGCTGACGTCGACCGCCTTGATCTTGCTGCGGCCTGACCAGGCGAGTCCGGAAATATTGATGAAGCCTTTATCGAGCAGCACCTGACCACCAGACGGAGTGGTCACGACACTCTTGACCTCCTGAATCGAAGTGTACTGGCGATGTTGACCATCCGGCATCAGGTCGATGTAGTGCAAGGCCTCGTCCTTCGCGCCGTAGGGTGCATCGCCGAGCTCAATACGCCGCAAATACTTGACCCAACTTACCCCCTGCACGCCCGGTACAACCAGACGCAGCGGATAACCGTTCTCGGGCCGCAGCATTTCGCCGTTCTGGCCGTAGGCGACGAACACTTCACCGCGTTCAATGAGCTCCATCGGAATGGTCCGGGTCATCGAAGAGCCGTCGGCACCTTCGGCGAGCACGAAGCGGCCGCGCTTGTAGTCGGCACCGCACAGATCGAGCAGGATCTTCAGAGGCACACCGGTGTACTCGCAACAACTGATCATGCCGTGCGTGTACTGCACAGTCGGTACCGCTACATTGCCCCACTCCATGCCGGTGTTGGCGCCGCATTCGATGAAATGAAAGCGCGAGACGCTTGGCAAGCGCATCAACTCGTCGACGCTAAACACCATGTCGCGTTTAAGCATGTTCGGCACCGAGCCATTGAGCATCAACCGATGCTTGCTTGGATCGATGTCCCACCAGCCTTGGTGATGCCGCTCGAAATGCAGACCGCTCGGCGTGACGATGCCGAACATCGACTGCAACGGCGCGAACGAGACCGATGCTTGCCGGGTCTGGGTCAACCCCGGACTTGGCCGGCGCTGGACGTTGGTCTCGAATTTCGAGGGTTTGCCGTAACCGTCGGTGGCCACGGCCTGCCCGAGACCGGTCGAGTGTTCCGGTAATTTCAGGATGTTCGGATCACCGCCCTCAGCAGGCAGCGAATTCGACTGCGAAAACGCTGTCGGCATCGTCGCGGTAACGACCGCTCCAGCCGCCGCTGCGGCCACGGCGCTCGAGAATGCACGGCGCATAAGGTCCCGACGGCCCGATTTTGCTTCGCTCCATGCACTCCTTACCGCGTCGGAATTCAGGAAGTTTTCGGGTGCGTGGCGCAGCCGGCCGGGCAATGCGTAGGGGTCACTCACACACTTTCCTTTGCGAAATCTGCCGGTTCATCGTTGCCTTCATCCATGGCGATATCAGTGCACACCGTACGACAGATCGCAGCCAACGATTCGTTAGCAAGTTGGTAGTAGATCTGGATACCGTCGCGCCGCTTGGTCAAGACGCCGGTTCGGTACATCAACCCCAGATGTTGCGAAAGATTAGGCTGCGTGCAGTCGATTCGCTCGAGCAATTGCGAGACATTGCACTCGCCACGACACAGTTCGCCAATGATTCGCAAGCGAACCGGCGCCGACAATAGCCCGAACAGCTCTGCCGCGCGCTCAAAAATATCATCTGCCTCCCTGACCATACAATGGTGTCTTTGTATATATTTGTATAAGTATATGATGATATTATAGAACTGCTAGCAGATGCAAGTACTTTTACTATTTTATTTCGGTATTCGGTAGCTGATACTGGCTTGGTCAGCGCGCGAGATTCAAGGCCGTGTTGGCGGCTCGGCGCACTGTTTTGATTTCGGGTAGATCGGCAATGACACTAGGCGATCAAGCGCTACGTCGTGCACGAACCAGCCGATCTTGCGCCGGCACGTCGGCTGCGTCGCTGATATCGATGGCGATCTGACTGCAAACCGCCCGGCACAGCGTTACCGCGCGCTGGCTTTGGATGTTATAGAAAATCTGAGTGCCGTCGCGTCGACGACCGAGTATTCCAGCGCGATAGAGCGCGTTTAAATGCTGTGACAAGTTCGGTTGCTTGGTTTCGGTTGCTTCGACGAGCATCGACACGTTCTGCTCACCGTTGCACAGTACGCTGAGGATTTTCAAACGAACCGGAGTCGACAGCAATGCGAACAATTCGCCTGCCGTCTCAAAAACCTTGCTGTCTTCGCCCATTGGATACCCGAACTGAAGTTGATGTCGCAACATTGCATCTCGCGAACCTATTTTACAGGGTTATACGGAACCCGCTCGACTTGGCGTGCCAGTTGGCGTGCCAGTTGGCGCGCCAACCGATCAGCGCTGCTGCTCCATCAGCAGATAGGTGTTGTACGCGTTCATCCTATTGGCGAGCTCGAATAGCGGCAGCGCGGCGTAGGTCGACCAGTCAGTGCGTAAGTAGGCATCCTCGAACGGTTCGAGATCGCGCGCAGCCGTGCGCATCGACTCACGTAGAAACATTAGATAGTCGCGCGTGAACTGCAACGCCGCGAGAGGCATCTCGACGATCGGCCCATGGCCGGGTACGAGAATCTTTGGTTCGAGTCCGATCAGACGATCGACCGACTCGATCCAATGTCGACTGTCAGCCTGCCCAACGAATGGAATTCGACCCATGTATGCAAGGTCTCCCGAGAAAATCACGCCGCGCTCTTCGATCGCGATCGTCAGGTCTTCCGGAGTATGTGCCGGACCGGCCGGCGTCAGGCCAAATCGAATCCCGCCAATCTGCAGATCGGTCACTGCGTCGATCCACCGATCGGCCGGAGTGAGTTCGGTTCGATCATCGATCCACGGTGCCAGATCGACCCGACTCGCCTGCAACCGAAGACGCGCTGCGTCCGACTGCAAATACGTTTTGGCCGCCGAATGCGCAAGGATCATGGCGCCCGCCTGCTTAAAGACCTGCAGGCCATAGATGTGGTCGGCGTGGTAATGCGTCACCAGCACATGCGAGATCGGTTTGTCGGTCAGGCTTTTGATACGTTCGACCATGGTCTGCGCAAGCGTCGGTGACCCGAGTGCGTCGATGACCACCACCGAATTGGCAGTAATTACAAAACCGGCGTTCGAGATAAAGTTCCGGTTGGCCGACGATCCGAGCGCTGCCAAGCCCTGCACAAAATAGACATCGCGTGCGATCTCGACCGGGGAGGGCACCTGCGCCAAACTGGTACCCGGGATTGCCAGCGCCGCGAGCGCCACCAGCCGCGTGGCGGCACGCGAGAGTTTGAAGAACTCATCGGCTTTTGGGCAATGCATCATCTAAATGACTCGCGGGAAAAATTTGTGGCTGATAAAAACGGCATGAGAACAGAACCAACATCGTCGTGACCTGAAACCTGATATGAAGCAGTATATCGATGAGTGCTAATGTGTTGGCACTCTAATATTCAAGCTCAATGATTGCAGTCGAAGCTGCCAATCGCGCGCAAATGAGTACCAACCCATGGATACCAAGAATGAAAGCTGATCGTACTGCCCTTCAAATATTTCTGCCTATTTTGCTGCTGATATTGGCATTTTCGCAATCCGTTCTTGCAATTGAAGCCAAGGACTTGCCAGAGGAAAAGCGCACGAAGCTCAATCTTTATGTGACCGCGCCCGAAGCCGCAGCGCTCAAGACAAGCTTAGGCGAGAAGGCGCTTTTCTTGGATATTCGAAGCCGAGCGGAAGTCATGTTCTTGGGTTCGCCCAGTATGACTGATGCGATGGTACCGTTTGTAGATTTTCCAGAGACTGGCTTGGCATTTGACGAAAAGCGCGGTGCTTACAAATTAGAACCTAACAAGGGCTTTGCTTCTGAGGTGGCAAGGCGCCTGACAGAAAAAGGCTTGGACAAGCATGATGTCGTCATTCTGATCTGTCGCTCAGGTGATCGTTCCGCCCGCGCCGTCAATCAGCAGCTTGCCGATCTAGGCTTTACCAAGGTCTACTCAGTTATCGACGGGTTTGAGGGGGACCTTTCCAAGGATGGCCGGCGATCGGTCAATGGTTGGAAAAATTCAGATCTGCCCTGGACCTACACAATCGAGAAGTCCAAAGCATATCTAGCGCAGTGAGCGGCGGCGAGTTCGGCTGGAGCGAAGTAAAAGCTATTGACCAACCTGCCGATAGCGAGGAGTACGCGGATGAAGACAAATACTCAGGCCGTCTTCTGCAGCAACAACCCCAACTCCTGAATCATCTGCTCGCGCATGATGAACTTCTGC
>JANLTP010000208.1:0-45506 GCA_031363055.1 Burkholderiales bacterium
ACAACGTGTTTTCGAGCCTGTTGTCGATCCTTGGCATCGTCGGCGGCGACCGCGATTAAATTGCCATTGAGCTTGGGATCGCGATCACATCTGCGATAACGATCAGATTTTCAGCTTGCCGAGTCAGCATTCAAAAGATGCTGGCTTTTTCATTTGGCCTTCAGATCAAACACCGCCATCGACTCGACATGCGACGTATGCGGAAACATGTTGATCACACCGGCGCTGCTTAATTCGAAGGGTCCCTGGTGAACCAGGATGGCGGCATCGCGAGCGAGCGTAGCCGGATTGCAGGAAACGTAGACAATCCGTCGGGGAAACCAGTCAGTCTGGATGATCGCCTTGACCAGTTCCGCCGCGCCTTCCCTGGGTGGATCGATCAGCAGCCGATCGAATGGGCCCAGAGCCGCCCACTGCGGCGGCGTGATGGTGAACAAATTTCGGCTCGAAAATTGGCAGCGACGCTCCAGGCTATTGGCCAATGCATTAGCGCGCGCCCGATTCACGAGTTCGTTACTGCCTTCGATGCCGTGTACGTCGGCACCGAGTCTGGCGATGGGCAACGTAAAGTTACCGAGTCCGCAAAACAAATCGGCAATCTGCTCGCCGCGCTGCGGCGCCAGCAAATCGATCGCACGTTTGACCAAAACCCGATTGATCAGGTGATTGACCTGGGTGAAATCGGTCGGCCGAAAAGGCATGCGAATGCCGAACTCGGGCAAGCTGTACGACAGCCGACTTTTTCTGGGTTCACGATCGGAGGGCTCGCTCTTACCTTCGCCCTCGCCTTCGACGTCGCATTCGCGCTCGAGCAACACGATGGTGTCGGGCCCTTTGGCCTGCAACCAGATTTCCAGATCATGCTCGCGCTCAAACGCGCGCAGCTTCTGAGAATCGGCCCGACTCGGCGGACGCAACACCCTGAACACCAGCGCCAGCACGTGCTCGCCCTGGGCAATCTCGATCTGCGGCGTTTGATCCTTGATCGACAGCGACCCGATGAGCTTGCGCATCGGCACCAGCAGATCCGACAGGTGTTCGGGCAGGACACGGCACTCGGTCATATCGGTCACATAACGCGAAGCGCGCTCGTGAAATCCGATCAACACCCCGCCCTTCTTCTCGACATTGCGCACCGATAACCGCGCCCGATAACGGTAGCGCCACCCGACACCGGCGATCGGTCGCAGCATGGTGTGCGCTTTCATGCCACCCAAGTGCTTGAGTTGATCCTCCAGCACCCGTTGCTTGATCGCCAGTTGCGAGCGCTCTTCAAGATGCTGCATCGAGCAGCCGCCGCACACACCGAAGTTCGGACAGGGGGGTGCCACGCGCTGCGAACTGGCACGAATAACGGCGACCGTCTGCGCCACTTCATAGCTGGCCTTGCGGCGAACAACCTGAGCACTGACGCGCTCACCCGGCAACGCACCACGCACAAAAATGACCTTGCCGTCGCGCCGCGCGATGCCATTGGCGTCGAGATCCAGCGATTCAATTTCGTACTCCAGCGGCGCATCAGAATTAACCATGGACACGCTGTTACGAGGGCGTCCAGGCTGCCAGGTATTCCTGCCAATGGCTGCCGCTCTGTTGCAGGAGCATGCGGCGCAGCATCTGCTCTTCGCTGCTCGCCTGCTCGGCGGTCAATACGCCGCGCATGAGCTGAAACCGGTTGAACATCAAAAAGGTGTTGACCACATCGGTTTCACAATAGGCACGAATTTCCTCGATGCGGCCGGCCTGGTAAGCCGGCCAGACCTGGCTGCCATCCATCCCCATTTTGCCGGGAAAGCCGCAGAGCTTGGCGAGCTCATCAAGCGGCGCGTTGGCGCGACCCGAGTACAGCGCCAATAAATCCATCAGATCAGTATGGCGGGTATGGTAGCGGCTGATGTAGTTATTCCATTTGAAGTCGCGATCGTCATCACCAAGATCCCAATAACGACCGGCGGTGACACCGTGGATCAACGCCCGATAATGCAATACCGGAAGATCGAAGCCACTGCCGTTCCAGGACACGATCTGCGGCGTGTAGCGATCGATGATCTTGAAAAAATCGTGAACCAGTTTTGACTCGTCATCTTGCGCCGTGCCCAGCGATCGGACCCGAACGCCGTCCTGATCGCGAAACAGACAGGAAATCGCGATGACTCGCTGGATATGATGCGGCAGGAACTCGCGCCCGGTCTGCTCGGCCCGACGCGCGAACGCCCATTGTGCGACCGCTGCATCATCGAGCGACGGATCGAGCGCATGCAACTGACGCAGCCCGACGACGTCAGGAATGGTTTCAATGTCGAAGCACAGGATGGGGGTCATTGGAGAGTGTCGCCAGGGCGATATCGCGCAGATTCGCTAAAAAACGCGCCGGTCTGTTTGGCGGCCAAGAAGCTAGCGCTTGGGCAACAGCTTTTGCGGATCAACCGGCTTGCCCTGTTTGCGAACCTCGAAATGCAGCCCCACCCGATCGGAACCGGTATCGCCGACCTCGGCGATTTTTTGACCTCGCTTGACCGATTGCCCTTCCTTGGCCAGCAGGGTCTTGTTGTGCGCGTAGACCGTCACGGTCTCGGCGTCATGTTTGACGATCAGCAGATTACCGTAGCCGCGCGGTCCCGGGCCGCTGAAGATCACCTTGCCATCGGCCGCCGCCGCCACCGGATCACCCAATTTACCGTCGACGATAATGCCGACCTGCTTGGGTTCAGCGAACGCCTGTACGACCTTGCCGCGCAGAGGCCAGGCGAGATCCAGAGCACCCGTTGGCACCGATTTTTCAGCTTCCGCAGGTTTGCCCGCGCCCGCTGTCGCTACGGGATTTGCTGGAATCGCCGGTACCGGCGCCAACGGGTCGAGCTTGGCCACAGGTGGCAGGGGCTCCAGTGCTTTCATTTCGGCCAGCGCGGTATCGCTGAACGGCCGTTTCAGCCCTTTGGGTCCGGTTCGCAGCGAACCCAAGCCACCTACCGCGCTACCGGTCGGACCGGTCGTGCCAGCAGCCCCGGCCGGGCCGGCAGGCGTCACAGGCTGTCCTTGTGTCGCGGCGCGCGCATCGAGCGGACGCGATTCAATGCCACTCGGGCGAACCGGTGCGGTTTGCACACCGCTGTTATCGGCGGGCGGCGGTATTGCAGGCAACGGAGTCGGCGTCAGATTGGGCTCACGCGGAGCGTCTGCGGGACGTACCGGGTCACCCGTGCGTTTGTCAATCGGCGCCGGTCCTCGCGAGCCTGCGCATGCGCTCAAAACCAACACAAGCGTCAACAAAACATACTTCGAATATGCAAAACCTGCATACCGCGCCAACGAGGGAATCCGTTGCAATTTATGAACCTCGTATCAAATAATGCCGGCTCGCATCGGCACAAAGTGCACCGAATCGAGCACGCTCAACCGCCACTCGGCGGGCAATGCTCGCTCAACAAAGTGCAGACTTTGCTGACCATTAGGCGATTGTATAGGCGCGATCAATCGACCACCTAACGCCGTCTGCAGCAACAAAGCGTCGGGGATGCTGGCGCCGGCTGCAGCGACCACGATCGCCTGAAAAGGCGCGGCTTCGGGCGAACCCAGATGTCCGTCGCCCAGCACCAGGCGCAGATTGGGCTGACGCAAATGACGCAGATTGACGCGCGCCAACTCGTGCAGCAATCGAATGCGTTCAATCGAAATGACCTCGCCGAACACTTGTGCCAACACCGCCGCCTGATAACCGCAACCCGTGCCGACCTCAAGGACGCGGGCACTGCGCCGCTGCGCCGGTGTGTACACCTCGGCGACCAGTTCAATCATGCGAGCAACGGTAAAGGGTCTCGAAATCGTCTGGCCCTCACCAATCGGCAGCGACATGTCTTCATAAGCGCGACTGGCCAGACCCGGCTCGACAAATCGATGTCGATCGACGATCGTCATGGCGCTCAGAACCTGTGCATCACGAATGCCACTGTCGCGCAGGCCCTCGATCATGGCGACCCGCGCCCGATCCGAAGTCAGTCCAGTGCCGCGCGGGCGTATCGATTGGGTCGGCACAGGCCGCACCCTCACTGGCTGAGCCATTGCTCCACAATCGCCAATTCGTGTGCAGAAGTCAGGTCAATATCGAGCGGGGTAACCGACACCTGCCCTTGATCGACTGCATAAAAATCCGTGCCCGGGCCGGCATCCTTGATGGAGCCGGCAGGACCAATCCAATAGACTGTTTCGCCGCGCGGATTCACCGACTTCAGGGTTTGTTCGGCCTGGTGGCGGCGACCCAGTTTGGTGACGATCGGCCGCTTCAGGTCCGCAAATGCGCGATTCGGAATGTTGACATTGAGCAACATGGTCTGCTTGAGCAGCCTGGGCGCTAATTGTTGCACCAGGTGTGCGGCCATTTGCGCGGCGGCGTCGAGATGCTCGTAGCCGCGCTTGGCCAATGAAAATGCGATTGCTGGAATACCGAGCAGGAATCCTTCGGTGGCCGCTGCCACCGTACCCGAATAGATCGTGTCTTCACCAAGATTGGCGCCGTCATTGATGCCCGCGACGACCAGGTCCGGGCGATAGCCCAATAATCCGGTGATCGCCAGATGAACACAGTCGGTCGGGGTGCCGTTGATGTAGCGAAAACCGTTGGCCGCCGTCCTGACCAGCATCGGACGATCGAGGGTCAGCGAGTTTGACGCGCCGCTGCGGTCGCGCTCAGGAGCGATGACCTGGACTTGCGAAAACTGTTGGAGTTCATGAGCCAAGGCCGCGATGCCGGGTGCCGAATAACCATCATCGTTACTGATCAATATACGCATATGGCGGTCATTTTAGCCGCATTGCGCCCAACAAAGCCTAGCCTTCCGCAGGCCAATCGCGGATATAGGCTTTGAGCATTCGATTCTCGAAGCTCTGTGCCTCGAGCACGGCTCGAGCGACATCGTGAAATGACAGCACGCCAAGAAGAACCTGGTCGTCCATGACTGGAAAATATCGTTGCCGGGTATCGAGCATGATGCGGCGCAATTCATTGACGTCCATACTCGACGAGACGATGATCGGTTCGCTATTCATGACTTGGGCAATGTTGATTTCAGCCACCGGCGGCGTCGGGCCGGTGCGGTGCTCCTGCTGGCGCTTGGCCAGCACGCGGATAACCTCACGAAAGGTAATGATTCCGGCCAGCTTGCCGCGATCCATGACGACCAGGGAACCAATGTCGAGATCGGCCATCGTGACCACACACTCGGACAACATGGCTTGCGGCGACACCGTGAATAGCGTGCTGCCCTTGACCTTGAGAATTTCACTGACTTGCATGTTCGCCTCCCTGACTCAACATCCAATTATCTCGATCAGCCGTCATTCGCTGGCGCCAAACAGCGCTGGATTTCCGACGCCACGGCATCTTCGGTGTAGGGTTTGGTCATGAACACCGTCACCCCGGCCTGCAACGCCCGCGTCCTGTGCTTCTGAGAAAACCGCGAAGTAATCATGATAATCGGTATCTCGGCGAATTGAGCATCGGCACGCATGGCTTTGGCGAACTCGATGCCATTCATGCGGGGCATTTCAAGATCGGCAATGACCACGGCCGGTCGGTATCGTCGGACCCGATCGAGCGCCTGTACGCCGTCGGCGGCCGTGATCACGCGCAAGCCAAGGTCGTTCAGAAAGAGCTCCATCGAGCGCCGTACCGACACCGAATCATCGACCACCAGGCAGATCGGTAACGAGATGTCCTCGAATGACAGCTCGGTCAAGGCGCTGCCGCTGGCCTCGCCCGGCGCGGCCAAGAGCGCCGGTAGATCCAGCACCGGTGCCACCGAGCCGTCGCCCAGCACGGCCAGACCAGTCACTCCTGCGCCCGTTGCCAACCAATCAGGCATCGGTCGAACCAAGATATTGCGCGCCTGAATCAAGGGCGGCGAGACAATACCGACGCGACGTCCGTCGGCGAGACGCACGACCAGCACCATCGAATCGCTGGCATCTGCGGCAAACACGTTACGCGGTAAGCCCAGCAAGTCACTCAGTACGACGACGTCGACCGGCCCCTGCACAGTCAATGCAATCGGCTGCGCTTGATCGTTGCTGGCCAGACTTCTGGCTGCCAGTATCTCGTCGATATCATGGGCGATCAGCGCCAGGCAATAGCGCGCGTCTTGAATCACCATCACCGGTTGGCTGGCCGCCTTGGCCGCAATGGATATTCGAAAACAAGCACCGGTACCCGGCGAATTCTGCACATCAATCTGGCCATGCAACTTCTTGACGGCCTGATGGACGACGTCCAGGCCAATACCACGCCCCGACAGTTGCGTCACCGATTGCCGCGTCGAAAACCCCGGCCTGAATATCAGTCGCATCAATTGTGCTTCGTCGATCGGATTGAGCACCGGATCGAATTCGGCGCCCGGTGCGAAACACCCCAACGACTCGGCGCGTGATCGAACCGATAGCAGATCAATGCCAGCGCCGTCGTCGATACATTCGATGTGTATGGCCTCAGGCGCTCGGGAGAATCGCAGCACGATCTTGCCATTGGCCGATTTGCCATTGGCGATGCGTGTGGCCGCCGGCTCGATGCCGTGATCGACCGCATTACGCAACAACTGCGTCAGTGAATCGACCAACGACTGCAACATTTCGCCATCGATTTCCGTGTGGGCGCCCGCTACCTGCAACTCGACGACGCGGCCGGCCATTCGAGCCGCTTGCCGAACCGCCCGATTCAAGCGCGGAACCATGCTGTGTACGGCAACCAGTCGGGTACTATGCACGAGGCCACGCAGGTCGACTTGCAAACGCTCGACCTGATCGCTGAGCTCGTTGAGTTCGAGCACATGATGATCGAAGTTGCGATCGATGATCCGATGGTCGGCGCCTGCTTCCACAATGCGCCGAGACAGGGTGTGCAGGTCGTTGTACTCGTCCAATTCGAGCGGGTCGAACTCGTCGGTGCCGGAGCGCCCGGTCAGTGCGACTCCGCGCACATCGACGAGGCGCTCGAGTTCGCCCGATAACGTCTGCAATCCCTCGTTGGCGCTACGCAAGGAGTGCCGGGTACTGTCGATCTGACCGATATGCTCCTGCATCTGAGCCAGTTTGATCGAGGCTTCGGTGATCGCCTCGAGCATACGCTCCATCAGCGTGGCCGGAATTTGCAGGATCTGCGGCCCGGATTCGGCGGCGGCTGAGGAATCAGCGATGTCCGCAAGAGCATCGGTCGGCGCTGTGAGTGCGGTCTGCGGACAAACGGCTTCCAGATGCTCTTGTTCATCAGCTTGCCCGGCTTCAGGTCGTGCTGCTTCGGTTGCAACCGATTCGAGCGGTTCGCCCGCTTGGGCTAGTCGATTGATCCACTCGACCAGCGCTTCATGCAACTGGCCGATGTCGGTGGGCGTCGCGGCGATGCCCAGCAAGGCTTCGTTGAGTTCAGATAGCGAGTCGGCGGCACGCGCGAGCAGATCAAGCAAGCCAGGCGGAGAGACTCGCCCGGACGCCTGTACCAGTTGCAGAAGATCCTCAAGCTGATGCGTCAACGTTGCAATACCGCGAACACCCACCGTATTGGCGGCACCTTTTAACGTGTGCGCAATACGCTGGGCATCGGCCAGTTTTTCAATCTTGCCGGCTCGAACTTCGTCAATACATTGTGCAAACGCTTCGCACAGTTTCGGCATTTCGCGCTTGAGCTGCGCGACCACCGCAGTATCAGCATCCAGCGGTACGGCAATCGACAGGTCTTCGCGGCTGGCCTGCAGTAGGCGCGGCAAAATCTGCCGGGAGGCCACCACCTGGATTTGCACCAGGCTCGGCATTAATGCCTGGGCAGCATCGCCCAGCCAGAACCTCACCGACGTCACCAGATCGTCGGCGCTGATTCGATCCGGTCGCGTAAAGTAGGCTCGCAAGGACATCGGCAATTCAACCAGGCCGCGATGCAACCGATCGGCCAGTTGTTCACCGTGTGACACCTGCGCGCGGATCGCAACGGCGGTTTGCAGCAAGGCCTCTTGCAGCGCAATCAGCCCAACAAATTCAAGCGCGTTACCCATATGTTCGAGTTCGGCCGCATAGTCCTCCAGAAACGCTGGCGAGCGGCTGGTATCGGCAGCGAGCGCATCGCGCGCTGGTTCGGCCAACAATACCGAAATCACCCGCTCTTCGAAGGCGGCGGACGCCTGCGCCAACAGCTCAAGCTCATCGACTGCCAACTCGAGGTCGGCCGACGCCGGTTGCGCATCGGGCGTTACCGGGCGCTGACGTTCGCCGATCGGCTTCGTCCCGTCCTGCGCCTTGTCGTGCGTTCTGTCCTGCGCCTGGTCCTGCGGGCGGTCCTGTGCCTCGTCCTGCGACGAGTTCCAGGCTCGGATGGCCTGGGCATCGCGTTGCAGACGCTCAACAATCATTTCGGTGAACTCGGGCGGCAACGGGTTCAGCTTCGGCCAAAGTCCCAACTGGTCGACCAGCGATCGCACCCGCCGCACCGGTAGTTGCCCGGCGCAAAAGGACAGCAGGTCGTTTACCCACACTTCGATCAGTTCACGGCCCGGATCGAGTTGGATCGACAAGGTACGACGCCGCAAGAATGGCACCACAATCGCACTCAGATAACCGATGCTGCGCAAATCATGATCGCGCGCCGTCGCCGCGCAACGATCAATGGCATCGGCCAGGCCGGCGCTGACGTCCTGGCCAGGTACCGCACGCAGCAACGGCTCGAGAACGCCCATGGCCGCTTCTTGCAGCGCATCGGCAGACAGCACAGTCAAGTGCCGTCCTCGCCATTGATGGCCGGTAACTTAAAAACTGAAACCTCGTCGCTGAGCACTTTGGCGTATTCGGCCAGACGGCGCGTCTCGATCGCCTGCGAGGTTAGTTGCCGAGCCGTCTCGGCGCTGGCCTCTTGAATAATCCGCGCGCGCTCCTGCAAGCCGGCGCCGACCTTGGCCTGCTCGACCGAGGTTCGCGCAATTTCACGGACACTCGAAGCCAGTGACTCAGTGCATTCCTGGCTGCGTCGCATGCCTTGCCCGGCACCGTCGGCCAACTGACTGATTTCGACCACCTTGCTGATTGCCTGATTCATGGCGATGACCGTTTCATGGGTCTCGGTCTGAATCGCAATCACCAGCCGGCCAATGTCGGCACTTGAATCCTTGGCGGACTCGGACAGTCGCTTGACCTGATCGGCCACCGTCACAAAATTTCGCCCGGCTTCGCCGGCTGCGAGCGCGTGCATGGAGGCGTTCAATGCGAGTATGCCCGTGCGCTCGGCCATGTCCTGAATCAGCGTCACAATCTGGCCAATCTCCTGCGAGCGCTCGCCGAGGCGCTTGATTCTCTTTTCGGTCTCGCGAATCAGTTCCCGCGACTGTGCAATCGCACCGACCGTATCATTGACACCGCGCACCGACTCAACGGTCGCCTTGACCGCCTGATCGGCGATATCGTTACAGGCGCGCGCACGCTCGGAAATCGCATTCAACGCGGCAGCGGCGCGGCCCAGTTCACGCGCGGCCAGCTCGACTTCATGTCGCTCGCGACCGGCCGCCGCCGCCGCCGATTCCGACTGGGTACGCACGGACAGGGTCGCCTGCGCCACGCTCCTCGAGATTCGCGACATACTCATGAGAACCCGGCTGGTCTCTTCGTTGAGCAGATTCAACGCCTCGGCAATGGCGCCGGTGACATCATCATTGACCGGAATCTTGATGCTCAGATCCTTGCTGGTGGCAATCTCGCCAACCGAGCGCATGATCTCGATCACCGAGGAATTAAGCTCATTGTTCGCGCGCGACTCCTGCGTTTGTAACAGGCCGCGCTGATCGAGCAAAACGTCAAGCGCGCGGCCCAGTCGGCCGATCGGATCGGCCGCAATCAAATAACTTCTGGCCGAGGTGTCGCCGAGTCGCGCTCGTTCAATGACTTGCTGCACATTCTCCAGGCCATGTTGTTGTTCTCCGAGCAGGCGACCCAGCCACAGGTAAGCGATACCGGCGACCACCGCCGAAAGCAATGCGCTGGCGGCGACCACACCCGGCCAGGAGCGTGTGGTCAGAATGTCCCCGACCTCGGAGGCCATCCAGACGCCCATCAACAGACTCAGCAACAGCAAAACGAACAATGCGATGGCGGCAAACCGGGGCAAGCTCGATTCGATGAACGGCGCCTCGAACTGCAGCACCGGGCTCACCGACGACTCGGGCAGCACTTGATGCAATGACTCAGTCATGGGCCAGCGCCTTGAAGAATCGGTCAAAATCAGTTTCCCACCAAATTCTTGCATCGAAGTCTGCCTGCGCAGAAGTGCCAACGACTCTCGCCTTGCGCGGTGACATCAAACAGCCTGAGTAGCAGCTATCGGGCAGTGCCGCATCGACCACCTGCAAATCGTTGAGCAATAGCGGGGCTTGCTCGACCTGCATGGCCAGCAACGAGTCGCGACCCTTGAGCATGACAATTGAGCAAGTCTGCACGACCGCCACCGTCGATGGTGCGACCGGATTGACGCAAAAGACCAACACCGGATGACCGCGTATCTGGGCCGCACCCCGTACCCGTCTGCCCACGCGCGGGATCGGGAAGATTTTGATGCCCGCCAGAAACTCGGCACCCTGCGCCGCATTGAGTAGAAGCCCGAGGCCACCGGCGTCAACGCCAAACCGGCTATCCAGATGGCCATCGCTAGCGTTGGCGGCCCAACCGATTGCGCGCTCCGCTGACTGAACTCCGGCGGTCGTCATCAGCGCCGGGCAAATTGTGGGTCATCGGGCAGTTTGGCCGACGGGTTGCCGGCAACCGACGCCGGTCCATTCGGAGCCGCCGGTTCAACCTCGGGCAACGGCAGGCGCAACATCGCCGACAGGTCATCGATCGCCAGCGACTTGCGCAACTGTTTGAATACCGCCGTCTCCAGTGCCTGCAGAGTCACTGGCTTGATAAGGTAGGTATCACAACCGGCCAGCGCACCTCGGGCCAGATCGAAGGCCGACGATTTACTGGTCAGGAGCACCACAGGAATTTGTCGAAACTGGCGATTTCGTTTGATGAGCCGCGTCAATTTGTAGCCATCCATATCGGGCATGACCACATCGAGCAAGACCAGATCGAAAAATTGCTCTTCGAGACATTGGATCGCCTCAGCGCCACTGCCAACCACATTGCAGGCCAGACCCATGCGCTGCACCGCACTGGTCAGTTGTTGCCTGACGGTTGGACTGTCATCGACAATCAACACCCGCAATTGCTGTGGCGCTGGCGGGCTCAGATGCGACTTCGGGAACGGAAACAAATTGGAGTTCGGCACCGGCGCAGTGGCCGTGGTGGCCGGCGCGGCCGAGGCGGCCGGTCCAATTTGAGCGACTGACCCGATCGATGCCGGATGCGCCTTCAGGCTGACCGGCAGCACCGGACGCGCGGGCAAGTCAAGCTTCGGCGCAGGCGGCCGAGGGCCGGGTCTGGCTGTCGGCGCGGCCGACGGCGGCGGCGAAATCGTTGCCGGCAGCGGCGTTATTGGCGTTGACGGCGAAGGCCCCGGTGGCGCAGACGCAACGGTCGCCAACGTTTCAGGTACGCTCATTGCCGCCCGCAAAACGAGTTGATCGCTGCTGTCGCTCTTTCCGGGCGTTTGGGCTTCGGCAACGTCGCCGTCGACATCGACATCGACATTGACCGCGACGAGCGCCTCGGACTGATCGGACGCAACGGTCAGCCGTGACAGCTCGATCGTTACTGCTGGCTCAACGGTTTCCTGTCGCTGCAGCTCAAGCTCAACGACACGATTCAAGATAGGCAATAACTGCAAGGTCAGCCGATCAATCGAGATCGCATGGCGTGCAGCACCCGGTGCTCCTCGCGGCACAGCCACAATCACCGGAATCGAGCGCGTGCCCGTGCGAACCGCCGACACTGCGCGAACGCCCTCTGCGTCGTTGGTGTTAGCGATCAGAATATCGATTGACTCCGGTTCAGCTCCCGGAGCCAAGACAAATTCGAAACGGTTGTACTGGCTATGCTTGAAAACGATTTCAATCAGGCGCCAGTCGCGCGGGTCGAGACCCGCCGCACCGATTCGGTAAACCGGTTTTACTGTCTGCATTGTTTTGAATCATCGCCAACCCGACCAGCGGATCGACATCCGTGCATGAGTAAAACCTATATTGTCACACTATGCTGTTGATCGGCGCACTTCCGTCGTACTTCCCGCGTCTGCCGGCCCCGCAGCCGCTTTACGCGTGGCTTTGCGTCAACAGTTGACGGCGCCGTGATAGCATCTTTTAGGCTATTTACAAGTGAAGCAATGAGCGAACGAAACCCTTACGAACGGGACTTTTACGGCTTTGACACCTTGAGTGTTCATGCCGGTGCCTCACCCGAGAAAAACGCCGGAGCGCGCGCGACTCCGATCTATCTGTCAACCGCCTTTGTTTTCGAGGACTCGGACCACGCGGCGGCGCTGTTCAATATGGAACAAGCGGGCCACGTCTATTCGCGCATCAGTAACCCTACAGTGGCCGTGCTCGAGGAGCGTATTGCCGCGCTCGAGAGCGGGGTTGGCGCGGTCGCCACTGCCAGCGGCCAGGCAGCTCTGCATTTGGCGATTGCGACCATCGCTTGCGCCGGCTCGCATATTGTTGCGTCCAGGGCTTTGTACGGCGGCTCGCACAATTTGCTGCACTACACCTTGCGCCGCTTTGGCATCGAGACCAGTTTTGTTGACCCGCGCGACGTCGACGCGTGGCGCGCTGCGATTCTACCCAACACCCGCATGTTGTTCGGCGAAACGCTGGGTAATCCCGGCCTCGACGTGTTGAACATACCGCTGATTGCGCAACTCGCGCACGACCACCACTTGCCCTTGCTGGTGGACTCGACGTTCACCACACCCTACCTCATCAAACCGGTTGATATGGGCGCCGATCTGGTGTATCACTCTGCCACCAAATTTCTCTGTGGTCATGGCACAGTGCTGGGCGGCCTGCTGGTCGACTCGGGTCGCTTTGACTGGACCACGTCGGATCGGTTTCCCGAACTGACGCAGCCCTATGACGGCTTTCACGGCATGGTGTTCGCCGAAGAGTCAACGGTAGCGCCGTTTCTGTTGCGCGCCCGCCGCGAGGGCTTGCGCGACTTTGGCGCCTGCATGAGTCCGATGAACGCCTTTCAGATCATTCAAGGCGTCGAAACCTTGTCGATCCGGATGCAGCGCCATGTCAGCAATGCCATGGCAGTAGCGGAGTACTTAGCCGCGCATGCCTCGGTGGCGCAAGTCTCCTACCCCGGTCTGAGCAGCCACCCCGACTATGCCTTGGCGCAACGATTGATGCCTCGCGGCTGTGGTGCCGTGTTCAGTTTTGATCTGAAAGGTGATCGCGCCGCCGGCCGGCGCTTTGTTGAAGCGCTGCAAATCTTTTCGCACCTGGCCAACGTCGGTGATGCGCGCTCGCTGGTGATCCATCCGGCCTCGACCACTCACTTTCGCATGGACAGCGCCGCGCTGGCCGCCGCTGGCATTGGCGAGGGCACGCTGCGCCTGTCCATCGGGCTGGAAGACAGCGCCGATCTGATCGCCGACTTAAGCCGGGCGTTCAAGATCGCCGCCAAGGGAACCTAGCCGTGTGGATTGATGTCAAAGCCGCACCGGGCGGGAAGTCAGACGGGAAGTCAGAAGGCCAACCAAACCGTCAGACGAACACGCTGCATGATAGCGGTCGCGCCTATGCCTATACCGGTGGCAAGCCGTTCGATCCGAAACAGCCGGTCATCGTGTTTGTACACGGCGCACAACTCGATCACAGCGTCTGGATCCTGCAATCGCGCTACCTCGCCCATCATGGCTTTTCGGTGCTGGCCGTTGATCTGCCTGGCCATGGTCGCACTGACACGACTACCATGGCCAAGGTCGAGGATCTGTCGGCGTGGTTGTTGCGCCTGCTCGACGCAGCCGGCGTTGACCGCGCAACCTTGGTCGGCCACAGTCTGGGTTCATTGATCGCCCTCGAAGCCTGCGGGATGGCGCCGGCTCGCGTCGAGAAGCTGGTACTGGTCGGATCAGCGTTTCCCATGCGAGTGTCGGACAGTTTGTTGACCGCAGCACGAGAAAACGAGGCCGCTGCCTTCGATATGATCAATACCTGGTCACACACGGGGGTGACCCATTCACCCGGTAGTCCCGGCCCGGGGTTCTCGGTGTTCATCCAGAATCGACGACTGATGGAGCGCCAAAGGCCTGGCGTGTTGTCGGCGGCTTTTGAGGCGAGCAACCGGTACGCGGGCGGATTCGACCGTGCACAGGGCGTCAATTGCCCCACCCTGTTGATTCTTGGACGCAACGATCAGATGACCCCGATCAAGGCCGGACGCGCATTGGCCGCCAGGATCAAGGGCTCGAGAGTCGTTGAAATCGAGCGTTGCGGGCATTCGCTGATGGCCGAGCGCCCCGACGCTGTCCTGACCGCACTCAAGGACTTCCTGGCGGCCTAGGGGGCTGCCGGAATCAAGAATGGACCTGAACTCGCCGACCGGCCTGCGCCGTGCCATTCTGGCTTTGTTTGTTATCTTGATTCTGCACTCGCTGGCATGGGAACTGTGGTGGGCGCCGCTTCGACCTGGCGGTTCATGGTTGGCCCTCAAGGCTCTGCCGCTGGCGATTGCCTTGCCTGGCCTGGCGCGCGCGAACGCCCGCACCTATCGCTGGTGGTCGATGTTGATACTGGCCTACCTGTGCGAAGGCTCGGTGCGGATGCTCAGCGATCGCGGCATGGGGGCGCAACTGGCGCTGATCGAGTTTGGACTGGCGGCACTTGCCTTTGGTTTGATCCTGCAATACATGCGCCTCTTGAAGGCAGCACCGAGCGTATGAGTTTTCCAGCACCGACGCGCTCGTCCGCCCTGCCCGCCGTTCCTGCTTCGTCAACGACACAAGACCTGGCGTCGCCGTCATTCTGGTCGAGCCTGCGCTTCTTGCGTGCGGTGCTGTTACCCGGGCTGCCCTGGTTATGCCTTCTGATGTTGCCGTCTTGGCCGGTGCTGGCCGCCTGGTTGCCGTTTCTGATCATTCACGCGCTGATCCCGGTCCTTGACTGGGTGATCGGCAATGACCCCGAGCCGCCACGCCGCAGCGATCGCTTCTCGCAAAGTCTGCCTCTGTTGTGCCTGCCGAGCTGGATTATTGGATTGGTCTGGTCGGTGTCTTTAGCGCCATCGCTGGGATTGGCGAGTTGGCTCGGTCTGACGCTTTCAATGGGCGCGATTGGCGGCGTTGTCGCGATCAACGCGGCCCATGAATTGATTCACCGCAGCCATCGGGTCGAGCGCGGTGCTGGCGCCGTGCTGCTGGCGAGTGTCTGCTACGGCGCGTTCAAGGTCGAGCATGTACGCGGCCATCATCTGTGGGTCGGCACCGATCGCGATTCCGCCAGTGCCCATCGCGGCCAGTCACTTTATGCATTTGTGCCGCGCTCAATGTTGGGGACGGTGCGCAGCGCCTGGCGTCTCGAGGCCATGCGATTAGAGCGCCTCGGTCAGGCAGCGCTGTCGCTGGCCAACGAAAACTTGCGGCTGGCGATTCTCTCGACGCTATTCGTACTCGTCATCGGCTGGGCCTTCGGACTTTCCGCGATGGCTTTTGTACTGACCGTGTCGTTGTTATCGATCGTCGAACTCGAAATCATCAACTACATCGAGCACTACGGGCTACGGCGCAAAATACTGGCGAATGGCTTGCCCGAACCAGTCGAGCCGCGCCATTCGTGGAACGCGAACTCCCGAATCATCAATTCGTTTCTGTTTAATTTGCAACGTCACTCGGATCATCACGCGCATGCCGGCAAACGTTTTCCCGCGCTCAGCGGCCAGGTCGATGCGCCGATTCTGCCGGCCGGCTATGGCGCCATGATCTTGCTCGCGCTATTTCCCCGCTGGTGGAAAATGGTCATGGATCGGCGACTGGATCGAAATGAGCGATAACCCTGTGCACGGTCATCTCGCCATAACTAGGTCTGCTAAACGCTGACCGACGGCGCAGTCAGAACCAGGTCAGCGGCTCGCAACAACAAGGCCGGATCGTTACGCGCAAGTTCCTGCGGGTCAGATAGCAAACGCCGCCAGGCACGAGCACCCGGCAAGCCGTTGAACAAACCCAGAACATGGCGACTGATGGCACGCAAGGGTACGCCGAGCCTGGCCTGGCCTCTGGCGTATTCTGCTAACGCTGCAACTACTGGTGCGTGCTCAACGGCCGGTCCGACCTCGCCAAAGACGACGGCGTCGACCTCGTGCAACAGCCACGGATTCTGGTAGGCCTCTCGTCCCAACATGACGCCATCGAACTCGCGTAAATGCTCGCCGACCGCCGCCAGCGAATTGATGCCACCATTCAGCACAAAGTCAAGATTCGGAAAATCACGTCTCAATTGGCGTACGAAGTCGTAGCACAGAGGCGGAACTTCGCGATTCTGCTTCGGAGATAGCCCCTGCAGCCAGGCCGCACGGGCGTGAACCACGAATGTTTTCGCACCGCCTTCGCAGACCGTACCGACAAAATCGCGCACGAACGAATAGTCGAGCTCACGATCGACCCCGATTCGGTGTTTGACCGTGATCGGTAACGAGCAGGCCTCGGCCATCGCCCGAACGCAATCGCGAACCAGCGCAGGCTCGCGCATCAGACAGGCACCGAACGCGCCGCGTTGAACGCGCTCGCTGGGACAGCCACAATTCAAGTTGATTTCACGATAGCCCCATTGCTCGCCGAGTCGTGCGCAATGGGCCAGATCGCCGGGTTCACTGCCGCCCAGTTGCAAGGCCACCGGTTGCTCGCGTACGTCGAAATCGAGGTGGCGCGGCACATCGCCATGCAGCAGCGCGCCGGTGGTCACCATTTCGGTATAAAGCAAGGCGCGGCGCGTCAACAGACGATGGAAAAATCGGCAATGCCGATCGGTCCAGTCCATCATTGGCGCTACGCACAATCGCGAAGGCGGAACTTTTTCAGTCGTTGTCACCGGAACCATTTTTGCAGGCCCAAGGGACGGGCGGTGGCGAGAGTTTATCGTGGCCTGACGGGTCAATTTGCTTCCCCGGCCAACCGGATTTGCATCCTAGTCCAACTGGCCTAGTTGCAAAAAGCCGATGCAGACATTAATCTGGACAGCACAAACCGACTATCAAGTCGGTGAGGCGAGGCAAGGGAGCCCCGAATGGGACAGAAGTTTCTGGTGGTTGACGACCACCCGCTAATGCGCGAGGCGATCCGCACAACCCTTCATTTATTGCAGCCGGACAGCAAAGTCGCCACCGTTTCAACGCTCGTAGAAGCGATCGCCTGTCTTGAGGAGGAGCCGAAATTTGACCTGACCTTGCTTGATCTGCATTTGCCAGATTCGCAAGGTACCGATGGCCTCAGGCAAGTCAGAGCCAAGCGACCCGAGTGCCCGGTGGTGGTTCTGTCAGCCGATATCGACGGTGAAACCATCTTGAAGTGCATTGAAATGGGCGCGTGCGGCTATATTCCGAAAACCCTTCATTCGGATGCGGTCATGAATGCCCTTCGATTAGTCGTTGCCGGCGATATTTACATACCGCATCAAGCGATCAGCCCATCACGCATTGACGGCCCGAAATCGAGCATCAACGGTGGACGCGCGACGCAGCGAAGCACCGACCCTCGTGATCTCGGCCTGACCGAGCGCCAGCTCGACGTGTTACGACTGATCCTGAAAGGATTCTCGAACAAGTTGATTTGCCGACAGTTGAAGCTCGCCGAAGGCACCATCAAGGTTCACGTCAGCGCCGTGCTGCGAGCGCTCGGCGTCCATAACCGAACACAGGCAATCATCGCAGCCAGCCAGATCGGCTTGAAGATTTCTGAGTTGGATAAATCGCGCGCTGAAGCGATTTGAGGCGCATGGCACCTGAAAACTGGCGTCCCGTAGGGGATTCGAACCCCTGTACCGACCGTGAAAGGGTCGTGTCCTAGGCCTCTAGACGAACGGGACCATGTTTGAATCTGAACCGGCATTCTAGACTCTGAATATCGAGACTGTGAATACCTCACGCTGACTTCCTTGGTGGAGGTAAGCGGGATCGAACCGCTGACCTCTTGCATGCCATGCAAGCGCTCTCCCAGCTGAGCTATACCCCCAAGAATTTTCGCGCACCGAATCTGCGCCTTCACCCAAGCAAGCCTTCGATTATACGATGGCGTGCGGTCGGTGTAAAGTTTGGTGCAGTGCCGATGGTTACGGCGACTGTTTCGCGGAGAACTAACCCATGACTGCTCAGATTATTGATGGCGCTGCACTGGCAAAAAGCATCCGGGGCGACCTGGCCCTGCAGGCCGCAGCGTTGACTGCCAGAAATATCCAACCCGGGCTCGCCGTCATTTTGGTCGGCGATTCGGCCGCCTCGGCCATTTACGTGCGCAACAAGATCAAAGCCTGCGAAGAGGCGGGTGTGCGTTCGGTGTTCGACGAACTGCCCGCTGAAACCAGCCAGTCAGCATTGTTGACCAGAATCCAGCAACTTAATGTCGATCCAGGTATCGACGGTATTTTGGTCCAGTTGCCCCTGCCAGCACACATCGACCCGCGATCGGTGATTGAAGCGATTGCGCCCGCCAAGGACGTCGACGGCTTCCACATCAGCAATGCCGGCGCGCTTATGACCGGTGCGCCGCTGTTCAGGCCCTGCACGCCGTACGGCGTTATGAAGATGCTCGAGCATCAGGGTACCGCCATTCGCGGCGCTCACGCGGTCATTGTGGGCGCCAGCAACCTGGTCGGCAAGCCTCTGGCGATGCTGCTCTTGCAAGCCGGGGCCACCATCACCATCTGCAACAGCAAGACTCGGGATTTGGGTGCGCATTGCCTGCGTGCCGATATTTTGGTGGCTGCGGTTGGACGCCCGAACCTGATCACCGGTGCGATGATCAAGCCCGGCGCGGTGGTGATCGACGTTGGAACGAATCGCCTGAATGACGGTCCCTTGGCCGGGAAACTGGTTGGCGATGTCGACTTCGCGAGCGCGTTGCCGGTCGCTGGCGCCATTTCGCCGGTTCCTGGTGGTGTCGGGCCGATGACCATTGCCATGCTGTTGGTCAATACCCTGCAATCTGCCACTCGACGGGCTGAAGCGGTAAAGTAGTCTCAATTAAGTTAGCAATCCAGAAAGTAGATCAACCGAATCATGACCACCACCGAACAATCAGTCTCGAACTCTGCTCCAAATTCAGCTTCGAATACAGTTCCCAACTCAATTTCGAATGCAACTTCGAATCCGCTCCTCGACTTCTCGTCGTTTCCAGTATTCGATCGGTTCACGCCCAGTGTCATCGCGCCGGCCGTCGACCAATTGCTCGCGAACGCCGAAGCGGCCGTCAAGCATGCCGAAGATCCCGCCACCCCGGCCCGATGGGACGAGTTCGTCGTGCCGCTGGAATCTGCAACCGAGCAACTGGGCCGTGCCTGGGGCATGGTCGGCCACTTGAACGCGGTCGCCGACTCGCCTGAGCTTCGCGAGGCTTATAACGCCAACTTGCCACGCATGACCCAATTCTGGACGGCACTGGGCCAGAACCGCCAGTTGTTCGAGAAGTATCGCGCGCTGGCCGATAGCGCAGATGGACAGTCGATGGATGCGGTCAGAAAGAAGATCCTGGCCAACGCGTTGCGCGACTTCAGGCTGGGTGGTGCCGAGTTGGTCTCGCCGGCCAGCGAACAGTTTGCAAGCATTCAGGAGCGTCAGGCCGAACTGTCGCAGAAATTCTCCGAAAACGTCCTCGACTCAACCAACGCCTACGAACTGCTGATCGACGATGAGTCTCAACTCAAGGGGCTGCCTGACGATGCCAAGTCGGCTGCCAGACAATCGGCACAAGCCAAGGATAAAGCGGGATTCCTGTTCTCGCTGCAAATGCCCAGCTATCTGCCGATGATGCAGTACTGCGAGAATCGCAGCTTGCGCGAAACGTTATATCGCGCTTACGTGACTCGCGCCAGCGCCGACGCGGCCGCGTCGGCAAGTGCGGCCGCGCCGACGAATGCGGCAGCGTCGGGCGATCCAGACGAGCGTCGCAAGCTCGATAACTCCGGGCTCATTTCCGAGATTTTGAAGCTGCGCCACGACGAAGCGCTGTTACTCGGTTACCGCAATTTCGCCGAAGTATCGCTGGTCTCAAAAATGGCCGAGACACCCGACGAGGTGACGCATTTTCTGCTCGATCTCGCTAAACGCGCCAAGCCTTATGCCGAGCACGATTTACGCGAGCTACGCGAATTCGCGCGCGAGCAATTGGGACTCGCCGATCTGACATCCTGGGACACCACGTTCGCGTCGGAACGGCTGAAAGAGGCGCGATACGCGTTCTCCGAAAATGAGGTCAAGCAATACTTTCCCCTGCCCAAGGTGCTAAACGGCCTGTTTGATATGGTGCAACGCCTGTTCGGCGTCGAGATCAAAGCCGACCAGACCAGCACCTGGCATCCGGACGTGCAATTCTTCCGGCTGCAACGCGCAGAGCAAACCATCGGACATTTCTACCTCGATCTCTATGCCCGCGCCAGCAAGCGGCCCGGCGCCTGGATGGATGACGCACGTTCGCGCAAACGCACCGCCACACAACTGCAAACGCCGATCGCTTATCTGACCTGCAATTTCCAGGCGCCGGTCGGTGCGCGGCCGGCTGTGCTGACCCATGACGACGTCATCACTCTGTTCCATGAATTTGGTCATGGCCTGCATCATCTGTTGACACGCGTTGATGAACTGGCGGTGGCCGGCATTGCCGGCGTCGAATGGGATGCCGTCGAATTGCCTAGCCAGTTCATGGAGAATTTCTGCTGGGATTTCGCAACCGTCAGCGCCATGAGCGCACACGTCGATTCGGGCGTTGCGTTGCCGCGCGCGTTGTTCGACAAGATGTTCGCGGCCAAGAACTTTCAAGCCGGGTTGCAAACCCTGCGCCAGGTCGAGTTTGCCTTGTTCGACATGCGTATTCACAGTGAAGCCCGAGCTCAAAATGCTGTCGGGCTGAAGGCGGTACTCGATGAAGTTCGTCGTGAGGTCTCGGTGCTGATCCCACCCGCCTACAACCGTTTCGAGAACAGCTTTTCGCATATTTTTGCCGGTGGTTATGCGGCCGGCTACTACAGCTACAAATGGGCCGAGGTGCTGTCGGCTGATTGTTTCTCGGCGTTCGAGGAACACGGCCTGTTCAGCCCTGAGGTCGGCAGCCGTTTTCTCGCTGAAGTGCTTTCTGTAGGGGGCAGCCGACCGGCCATCGCCTCGTTTCGTGCGTTCAGAGGGCGCGACCCCAGTATTGATGCCCTGCTTCGACATAATGGCATGAGTCAGGAATCCGCTCCACCAGTGGCCCTGCATGGCTAGTGTGGTGTTTCACGCTAGGACTGACCTGGAGGGTTTGATGATTGCCGCGTTACGAAGCCCGTTGACCCGTTCGAGCACGCTGGCACTGCTCCAGTTCAGTCTGGCATTGCTGACGTTGGCACCCACGGCGGCGAGTGCACAGTACAAATGGACCGGCCGCGACGGTACCGTCACGTATGGCGATCGGCCGCCGATCGAAGAGGTCCAGGCCCGCAAACTCGGTGACCCGCTTGCTGCCAGCGATGCCAACGCGGCGCTGCCGTTCAACTTGAAGTCGGTGGTTGAAAAACATCCAGTCATTCTGTACACCGCGCCTGACTGCACGCCCTGCGAACAGGCGCGCAATCATTTGAGTAAACGCGGCATTCCGTTCAGCGAAAAGCTCATCAAGAATGCTGCAGACGCACAAGCGATGGAAAAGCTCGGTTTCAGTGATTCGACCGTGCCATCGATGACGGTCGGTCGTCAAAAACAGGTGGGCTTTGAAGCTTCCGCGCTTGACGGACTGCTCGATATTGCCGGCTATCCGAAAACATCGGTTCTGCCGACCGGCTTCCGCAACACCGGCCCGGTCGCATTGGCCGGCGCTGCAGAGCCGACTGCCAAGGGCAAGCCGCCGGCGCCGGGCGACGCCAGCAAGCCGCTAAGCCGACGTCAACGCAACAACCAGGCCACTCAAACCAGTGAAGCGCCGTCGACGCGCTCGCCAAACAACCCGAACGCGTTACGATTCTGACGACAAGCAGGATGCGCCCTTCGGGCCAGAGGCAATTTGCGCTATGCTTGGCACTATGCAAATTGCCACCTGGAACGTTAACTCACTGAAGATTCGACTCGGCCATGTGCTGGATTGGTTAGGCGCCAATCCGGTCGACGTACTGTGTCTCCAGGAAACCAAACTGATCAATGACAAGTTCCCGCGGGCAGAAATCGAGCAGGCTGGCTACCGCGTGTTTTTTGCCGGTCAACCGACTTACAACGGCGTGGCGATTTTGTATCGCAAGGAATACGCCGACACGTCGCGACTGATCACCACCGAAGTACCGGGGCTTGCGGACACCCAGAAGCGTTTGATCGCGGCCGAGATCAACGGGATGATTTTTGTGTGCGCGTATTTCCCGAACGGCCAGGCGCTGGATTCCGAAAAGTTTCAGTACAAGATGCGCTGGATCGCAAGCCTTCACAAATGGCTGGCTGAACTCAAAACCGGCGCGCTACCGGTCGCCCTGCTCGGCGACTTCAATATCGCGCCCGACGATCGCGACGTCCATGACCCTGTCTTGTGGGCCGGCCAATTGCACTGTTCGCCGCAGGAACGTGAATGGTTTGTCAAATTGGTCGCGCTCGGTTTTGTCGACACTTTCCGCGCCTTCGAGCAGCTACCGCGTTTGTTTAGTTGGTGGGATTACCGTCAGCTCGGCTTTCGCCGTAACGCCGGTCTGCGCATCGACGTGATTTTGCTCGATGACCGGCTGGGTTCTCGTCTCAGTGCCTGCCGGATCGACAAAGAACCCAGACGACTCGAGCAGCCGTCTGATCACGCACCGGTGATCGCAACGCTTGCCTGACAATACTCGCCTGACGACGCAAAAAGTTTCAACATCCTGCCCTGTCAGCGCGCAGGAGTTTGATACTCACTCCTCCAGCCGCAAGTCCTGTATTTTTCGCGTGATGGTGTTGCGCCCGATGCCCAGTCGCAGCGCAGCCTCGATGCGCCGCCCTCGCGTGTGCTGCAGCGTCGTCTTGATGATGGTGCTCTCGAAAATGCGTGTTAATTCATCCATCAACGCACTGACCCCACTCATGCGTTGATCATGCGGTTGGGCGTCGAGCAAACTCGCAACTTCGCGCTGCAACAGGTTTGACCACTCGGGATGCGCTACGCCCCCAGCCACCGATGAATCACCCCGCGCCGCATCCGACGAGCGCAGATGATTAGCCGTCGCCGCATGCCCATTGGTGGCACTGGCCGCGCGTGGATCAAAATCAATGCCGCGTTCGCGATCTGACAATGTAGCGTCGCCGCGTCCGTCAGTTCGTGGCTCCATGCGGTCGTCTATTCTTCCGTCGATTCTTCCGTCAGTGCGTCCTTCCATGCGGCCGTCTGTTCTTGCGTCTGTTCTTGCGTCGATTCGGCTATCCGGGCGGGCGTCAGCGTGGCCATCCAAACGCGCATCGGAGCGGCCATCGCTACGCATATCGGGGCGATGATCGGAGCGAACCTCACTCAGGGTATCGGCGCGGGCGTAGTCACGATTTTCGACCCGCGGCGCCGACCCTGCAGCCATGTCGGATAACACGCCGGTTCCGACCGCAAGCGTGACCGGCGCCTGGGCTCGCACACCGCTTAAGCGCAACTCGGGCGGCAGGTCAGCCGACCCGACCGAAATGCTGGGTGCCATGACGGTCAGCCAATGACAGACGTTCTCGAGCTGTCGCACGTTGCCAGGCCAGGCGAACGTTGCCATGACCGCCAGCGCCTCGTCGCTCAGGCGTTTCGCCTCGCCACCCAATGAACGGGAACTCTTCTGCAAAAAATGACGCGCCAACAGCGGAATATCTTCGCGGCGCTCGCGCAGCGACGGCAAGCGCAAGCGAATGACATGCAGCCGATGGAACAGGTCTTCGCGAAACAGGCCCTGCCGTACCCGCTCTTCAAGGTCCTGGTGGGTGGCGGCAATCACCCGAACATTGGCTCGCAGCGGCTGCTGGCCACCGACCCGGTAGTACTGGCCGTCGGACAGAATGCGCAGCAGCCGGGTTTGCAGTTCGCTGGGCATGTCGCCGATTTCATCGAGAAACAAGGTGCCGCCCTCAGCCTGCTCGAAGCGTCCGACCCGACTCTGCTGGGCACCAGTGAACGCACCGCGCTCATGGCCAAACAACTCGGACTCCAGCAGATCGCGAGGAATCGCCGCAGTATTCAAGGCCACGAACATTTTCTTGCTGCGATTGCTGTGATCATGCAGCGCACGCGCCACCAGCTCCTTGCCGGTTCCAGACTCTCCGGTAATCAGCACCGTGGCGTTCGAATTCGACAGCCGCCCGATAGCGCGGAACACCTCCTGCATGGCCGGCGCCTGGCCGAGGATTTCCTCAGCGCCAATCTCTGAACTGGGCAACTGCGCAGCGGTCTGGGTTTCGGCGACCGCGCGGGTGATCAGATCGACCGCATCAGCAACATCGAAGGGCTTGGGCAGATACTCGAAGGCGCCGCCCTGTAACGCCGAGACGGCGCTGTCAAGGTCGGAATAGGCAGTCATGATGATGACCGGAACCTTCGGATATTGAGTCTTGATGCGCTTGAGCAGATCGAGACCATTTTCGCCCGGCATTCGAATGTCGGAGACCAGCGCGTTCGGTGTCCCCTGGCGCAACGCGTCGAGACAATCGCTTGCCCCCGAAAACGCCCGCACCTCAAACCCGTGCCTCGTCAGGGCGCGCTCGAGCACCCAACGAATCGATTCATCATCATCGACAATCCACACTGCAGCCATTATTTTGCCCAGGAAGTGACCCCTGACGCAAAATCGCTTTCGGCGACATCGCTTTAATTCAGGGGCAACAAGACTCTGAAATCCGTGAGACCCGGTCGACTCTCACATTCGATCAAACCACCGTGCTGCTGCACAAAGGTCTGAGCCAACGAAAGACCGAGGCCAGTCCCACCCTCGCGACCCGAAACCAGAGGGAAAAAAATTCGTTCCTTGATTTGCTCCGGTATTCCGGGACCGTTGTCTATGACATGCAAGTCTAGTGCCAGTTTATGCCGATGTGGCGTAATCGTCACTTGGCGCGCGATGCGTGTCATCAGCCGCAAGCTGCCCTTGCCCTTCATGGCCTGTGCGGCATTGCGGGCAATGTTGAGCAGTGCCTGGATGAGTTGCTCGCGATCGCCGGTGAATTCAGGCAGGCTGGCGTCGTAGTCGCGCGTGATCACCAGCGACGGCCCGAACTCGGCACCGAGCACCGAGCGAATCCGCTCACAGACCTCATGAATATTGACGCTGGTCATGCGTCGCGCATGCCGGTGCGGCGCCAACAGGCGATCGACCAGTTGGTCGAGTCGGCCGGCTTCCTTGATGATGATCTGGGTGAACTCGCGGATTGAAATCTCCGGATGTTCGGCCTCCAGCAGTTGCGCCGCACCGCGAATGCCGCCGAGCGGATTTTTCACCTCATGGGCCAGATTACGCAGCAATTCCCGATTGGCATTGGCCGAATCGAGCAACCGCACTTCGCGCTCGACACGCTTGCGACGGTCATTTTCGCGAAAATCCAGTAACAGCCCACCGGCATCGGATTCAAGCGTTACCGCCGAGGTCGCCAGATCGAGGGCGAGGCGCCCCGGACGCTCGAGCTGAATATCCAACGTCTTGTCGCTGAACGCGCCGGCGATGGCGTCAGCCAACAAGTGATCGATGACCGAAGCATCGATAAAAAACTGCGCGAAACGCTGCTCCTTGGCCGCTCGCGGCGACAGTTCGAACAATTGTTCGGCTGCCAAATTGATGAAGCTGCAAAAGCCACGAGCGTCCAGCACGACGACCGAGCTGGCCAGAAGATCAAGGCCAGCGAAATCGCGGTCTTTCACTTGACCGATCCGAGCTCTTTTTTGAGTGAACCAACATTACCTTCCGAGCGGCCGATGTCATCTTTCATACGCTGCACGCGATCGAGATATTTCTGGTAGTTGCGCTCGTCGCCCTGCCGCTCGGGTTCACCATTGTTGTACTCACGACGCAGCTCGGTGAGCTTGACTTCCTCTTTCTTGAGCTCGTCCTCGAGGATGCGCTTGCGATCACTATCACGCGCGCGCTGCGTCGAGTCGTCGATCCGGTTGGAGCCGGAGCCGTTCGGCTTGGTGCCGGCACTGGGGCCCAGGTTCGAATTGGAATTCGAATTATTGTTGACGTTCGAATTAGAGTTCGCGTTCGAATTGGCGTTCGAGTTCGCGCCACTGCCCGATTTGATCGGCAACTTGGGCGCCGGAATCGTCGTTACCGCCGGCAACTCGACCGACTTGCAATTGCGATCCTTGCCGCCACTCGGCTTGTTGCTGTATTCGATAACGCCATTGCCGTCTTCGCAACGGTAAATCTGGGCATGACTGGCGCCCGGCAGCCCCAGCGCCAGCACGAGCCCCAAAACAATCGGCAATAAATGCATTGGTTCGATCCTCAGACAGGGCGCAGTGTAAGCCAGCGCGACATGAGTTTCAAACCCGGCCAACAAAAAGGGCGGAATCACCCGCCCTTCTGAGCTTACACCGATGTGCAATTACATCGAGTAGTACATGTCGAACTCGACTGGATGGGTGGTCATGCGAAACCGCGTGACTTCCTGCATCTTCAGCTCGATGTAGGCATCGATCATTTCATTGCTGAACACACCGCCTCGGGTCAGGAACTCGCGATCCTTGTCCAGATAGTCGAGTGCCTGGTCGAGCGAGGAGCAGACCGTCGGGATCTTCGCATCTTCTTCGGGCGGTAAATCGTACAAATTCTTGTCGGCGGCATCGCCGGGGTGAATCTTGTTTTGCACGCCGTCGAGGCCCGCCATCAACATCGCGGAGAAGGCCAGGTACGGATTGGCGGTCGGGTCCGGGAAACGCACTTCGATACGGCGACCCTTGGGATTGCTGACGTACGGAATGCGGATCGAGGCCGAGCGATTACGGGCGGAATAAGCCAGTTTGACGGGCGCCTCGAAGCCGGGCACCAGCCGCTTGTAGGAGTTGGTGCCCGGATTGGTGATCGCGTTCAGAGCACGTGCGTGTTTGATGATGCCGCCGATGTAGTGCAGCGCAAACTCGGACAGACCGGCGTACTTATCGCCGGCGAACAGGTTCTTGCCATCTTTCCAGACCGACTGGTGCACGTGCATGCCGGAGCCGTTATCACCAACGACCGGCTTGGGCATGAAAGTGGCGGTCTTGCCGTAGCTGTGTGCAACGTTCAGGACCACGTACTTGAGAATTTGATTCCAGTCCGCACGTTGGACCAGGCTGGTGAATTTAGTCCCAATTTCACACTGTCCGGGCGCGGCCACCTCGTGGTGATGGACCTCGACGGGAACACCCATTTGCTCGAGCAGAATGCACATCTCGGAGCGCATGTCCTGGAACGAATCAACCGGCGGAACCGGAAAATAGCCACCCTTCAAGGCCGGACGATGGCCGAGATTGCCCCCTTCGAACTCTTTGCCGGTGCTCCAGGGTGCCTCTTCGGAGTTGATCTTGACCGAACAGCCGGCCATATCGACATTCCAGGTTACTGAATCGAAAATGAAGAACTCGGGCTCGGGCCCAAAAAACGCCTGATCGCCAACACCGCTCGACTTCAGATAAGCTTCAGCGCGGCGACCCAGCGAACGCGGATCGCGGTCATAACCCTTGCCGTCCGACGGTTCAACCACGTCGCAGGTCAGCAGCAGCGTCGGTTCCTCGCGAAACGGGTCCATGTTGGCGGTGCTCGGGTCAGGCATGAGCAACATGTCCGAGGCCTCAATACCCTTCCAGCCGGCGATCGATGAACCGTCAAAGGCATGGCCGGAGACAAACTTGTCATTATCAAAATGACTGACCGGCACGGTTACATGTTGTTCCTTGCCGCGTGTATCGGTGAATCGAAAGTCGACAAACTTTACCTCGTTGTCGGTAACCATTTTCATTACGTCTTTGGCGGTCGCCATTGCGAATCACTCCTGATAGATTTTTTTGGATTTTGTGGGTTTTCCCTGCCCAACGCAAATGAGCAGTTTTCATGCCATTTGGCGACAGAAACTACGCACTATTATTGTGCATTCATTTTCGACGAAATTCAAATGGTTCGCACCAGCAGTAGGCGCGGCATTGACCGTCAGATAATACGCACCACTTTCGTGCATTTCACACCAGCTCAGGCCAAGAACAGGGCTTGCAAATCGTTCAGAAAACGCTGCCCCAACTCGCTCGGTGCGATCCGAGCCGGATCCGAAATCAGCAAACCGCGCTGCTCGGCTTGCAACAAGGTTGCCGAAATCTGCGCAATCGACAAGCCGGTGCGTTCGCCGAACAACTCACTGGGTACGCCGTCGACCAGTCTCAGTGCATTGAGCATGAACTCGAAAATCAGGTCGTTGGGCATCAGGCGGCGCTCTTCCTCGACGGCCAGGCCCAAGTCAGCCTGGACCTGATACTTGACCGGATGCTTGAAGCGGCTTTGGCGAAGCACACTATCGTGCAGGCTGAGTTTGCTGTGCGCGCCAGCACCCAGGCCCAGATAGTCGCCAAACTGCCAGTAATTCAAATTGTGCCGTGAACGATGCCCGTCACGCGCATAGGCCGAGACTTCGTAATGCGCCAACCCGGCCTGCTGCGCTTGCGCGCCAATCAGCTCCTGCATGTCGGCAATGGTGTCTTCTTCGGGCAACGGCGGCGGATGACTGGCGAAGTAGGTGTTCGGCTCCAAAGTCAGGTTGTAGTAGGACAGATGCGGCGGCGCATACGACAAGGCCGTTGCCAAATCCGCTTGTAACTGAGTCACGCTTTGCCCGGGCAGCCCATACATCAAATCAAGATTAAAACTGGGGTAGGTCAGCGCGGCCAGTTCCACTGCCTGGCGCGCCGAGCGTGCATCATGGATCCGCCCGAGCGCTGTCAGGTGTTCATCGTTAAACGACTGAACGCCAATCGACAGGCGATTGACACCGACGCTTCGAAAGTCCTTGAATCGCTGCGTCTCAAAGGTTCCAGGGTTGGCCTCCAGCGTAATCTCGGCATCGGCATTGACCCTGAGCAACGAGCGCAACATGACCAGCAAACGATCAATGGACTGCGCCGAGAACAGCGATGGCGTACCACCCCCGATAAAAATCGAATGCACGGTCCGGCCCCAGACCCACGGCAACGCCGACTCGAGATCGCTCTGCAGACTGTTTAGATAGGACTGTTGAGTCTCCTCGGAAAGTCCGTTACCGGATCGAACCTCATGTGAATTGAAGTCGCAATACGGGCATTTCTTCAGGCACCAGGGCAAGTGAACATAGAGCGACAGCGGCGGCGGCGTCGCGATGCCGATGGTTGACGGTTTGCGCAACGTCGGGTTCAACTCGATGGCACCTGTAAACGTTCGCGCAGTTGCAGCACCAGCCTCCGCAATGCTTGGGCCCGATGGCTGAGCGAGTTCTTTTCCGTCGCCGACAGTTCGGCCACGCAGCGGCCAAGCGCCGGCAGGAAAAAATGCGCGTCGTATCCGAAGCCGCCCTGCCCGCGTGCGTCTTCGACGACCTGGCCGGACCAGGTGGCGTCGGCAATCAACGGTTGCGGGTCATCGACGTCGCGCACCAACACCAGTACGCAATAGTAGTAGGCGCTGCGGTCCTCGCAGCCGCGCAAGCGCTCGATCAATAGACGGTTATTAGCGGCGTCTCCGGCACCGGCAGCGGCGCCCGCAAGTTCTGCAAAGCGCGCCGAATACACGCCGGGCGCCCCAGCCAGCGCGTTGACACAGATGCCTGAATCGTCGGCCAGTGCCGACAGGTTGCTCAGACGACTTGCATGTCGGGCCTTCAGCAACGCGTTCTCGATGAATGTTTTATGCGGTTCAGGCGGGCTATGGATACCGAACTCGGCCTGGCTGCGAATCAGGATGTTCAACGGCGCGAGCAAGGCGCGAAACTCGGCCAGTTTGCCCTCGTTCGCCGATGCCAGAACCAAGCTGGAGAGACTCAGTTCAGTCCGTCGCACTCAACACTCCTGTCGCACTCAACAATCCCGGTGCACTCAACAAACCGGTGCGCTCAACACCAAACGTTGCTGAGCAATCAGTTGTGTAATCCCGCTGGCTGCCAGATCGAGCATCTGATTCAGTTGCTCGCGCGTGAAGGCCTTGCCTTCGGCTGTGCCCTGAACTTCGATGACACCGCCACTGCCGGTCATGACCACATTCATGTCGGTCTCGCAATTCGAGTCTTCGTCATAGTCGAGATCGAGCACCGGCTGGCCGTTGAACATACCGACCGAGACGGCGGCCACATAGTCACGCAGCGGCAACTCTGCAAACGCGCCGCGCTGTTGCAGCCAGAGCATGGCGTCATGACAGGCCACGAATGCGCCGGTGATCGAGGCGCAACGCGTGCCGCCATCGGCCTGCAGCACATCGCAATCGATATGGACGGTGCGCTCACCGATACGAGCCAGATCGAACGCGCTTCTGAGACTGCGCCCGATCAGACGCTGAATCTCCTGGGTGCGCCCCGACTGCTTGCCCCTGGCCGCTTCGCGATCGGATCGGGTATGAGTTGCCCTGGGCAACATGCCATATTCAGCGGTCATCCAGCCCTGATTCTTGCCCTTGAGAAAACCAGGCACCTTCTCTTCGACGCTGGCGGTGCACAAAACTTTTGTATAACCAAACTCAACCAGCACCGAGCCTTCGGCATGCCGTGTGTAATGGCGCGTGACGCGTACTTCGCGCAGCGACGATGCCAAGCGACCGCTGGGTCGCGAACCTGTTGAAGCCAATTATTTCCCCTGCTGTATTCGGATGTTTCGCTGATATGAGCGCGCTGCCGGTTCAGCACCTATTGCTTAATGAGCATACCTTGAATGTTCAGCGCGCGTTACTTTTCTCGATCGCGTTACGGATTTCAAGGATGGTTTTTTCGATCTCATCCTCGGTAATATCACGCTCCGGCTCGCCTTCGTCCAGATGCGCCACGATGGTCGTCGTAAAGGTCGCGTCGGCCAATTCTTGCACTGGCACGCCGTCGTGGCGCAACTCGTCACCGTCCCAGTGCAGCCCCACCGCCGTGGTGTTATCGGCCATACGTCCGTTGCTGTCGACCGCCGTCTTGACCATTTCGGGAACCGCCAACTCCATCGGCTTTTCAGTAATCGCACGACTCAGCGCCTCATCGCTGAGGCCAGACCAAAGTCCGTCGCTGCAGAGCAAGACACGATCGCCCGAGATCAATTTGACCGGCGGATTGATTTCCACGGTCGGTTCAAACGGTGAGCCCAGGCAGTTCAACACTTTGTTGCGCTCGGGGTGCGTGTCTTCCTCACCGGGTTTGATCAAACCCAGCGCGACCATGGTCTGTACCTTGGAATGATCGCGCGTTCGCAGAATCACCTTGGCGTTTCGGACCAGATAAAGTCTCGAGTCACCGGCATGTGCCCACCAGATTTTCGAATCCTGAATGATCGCCGCCACCACGGTGGTTCTGGGCGCCTCAGGCAGCGAGTTTTGGTTCTGGTAGCGCAGAATATCGCGGTGCGCCTTGCGCAAGGCACCGTCTAGAAAGCTTACCGGATCATCGACCCTCGGCCTGGCCTGCGCCTGGAAACTCGCGCCTACCGACTGCAGGGTCATCTGGGCGGCAACCTCGCCACGCAAATGCCCGCCCATGCCATCGGCGAGAATCATCATCAGCGAGTCGCTGGTAAAACAATAGCCCATCCGGTCCTGGTTGATCGAACGCCCGCCGATTTCGGTGTCTTGAAAGATGGAAAATCGCATGGCTGGTTCGTATCCGGTGTTCAGGTGGGCAGCGAAATGCCGGTGTCATTTTTAGCCACTGCCTTTTCACGCTTGCGCGAGAACTTGCCGGCGATCGAATCAAACCAGCTTTCAACCGGTTTGGTACGGGTATTCGGTTCATCACGCCATTGGCCCTTGCGTAAGGCCCGCTGCAGCGCAAACACGCTTTGCGGGCGCTCAAGGGCATCGAGCTTCAAACACCATGACACGGTATCGACCAGATTTTGCGAATAAGGCCCGACCAGATTTTGCAATTGCGCGGGCATTTTGTCATTCAGTTCGCGCTGGTCGGCCGGCTGCGGGGGCGAACCCATCATGCAGGCATACATACTGGCGCCGACACCATAGACATCGGTCCAGGGACCGAGGGGCTTTGTGCGTCGATAGAGTTCGGTGCCGGCAAATCCGGGCGTGTACATCGGAAATAACTTGGGACCTTCGACGCCGAGCGTCTGACGGGCCGCGCCAAAATCAAGCAGTATCGGCGTGCCATCGATCCGCAGGTAAATATTGGCGGGCTTCAGGTCCAGATGCAGCATTCGATTGGCATGCACTTCCCGCAGCCCGTTCATGACTTGATTGAAAATCGCCCGGATATGCCGCTCGGCAACCACCACCTTGTCGGCCTTGCCGCGATTTCTGAGCACAATTTCTTGCAAGCTACGGCCCTGCTCATAGGCCATGACCATATAAACGGTCTCGTTGCCGCGGAAAAAATTGACGACCCGGACAATGTTCGGATGAAAAATTTTAGCCAGCGACCGGCCCTCTTCGAAGAAACACTTCAAGCCATTGCGATAGGTCGCCAGGTTATCGCTGGCAATCACCGGGATATGTTCACCCGGCTCACGTTTGACCAGATTGCTGGGCAAGTATTCCTTGATGGCGAACTTGTGGCCGCCGTCATCTTCGGCCAGATAGACGATCGAAAATCCGCCGCTCGCAATCTTTCTTACAATACGGTAGCCGCCGATTTCCAAACCATCGGCTAAAGGCGCGTTATTTTGTGAGGCCATCGTCAAGCATTTCGCGAAGGTCGAGCATCAAGAGTGACGATTCTAGTTCGATACTGCATCCGTGGGACAACCGAGATCATTGTGACTTCAGCCAACGCCTCTGCCTCTGCTTCAGCTTCCGTTTCTCGCGCGATCCAGAGTATGACCGGGTACGCCTCAGTCACAACTGAAGCCGAGGATGGTGCGATCGGGGCAGAGCTGCGCAGTGTCAATTCGAGATTCCTGGATCTGAGCTTCAAACTCCCGGACGAGCTGCGCACGTTTGAACCGCAGTTGCGCGAACGCCTCACAGCAGTGATTCAACGAGGCAAAATTGAGTGTCGCATCACCTTGAGTCGCGCCTTTGGCGCAGTCCGACCGGCGGCGCTGAACGACCGATTGCTGGAGCAACTGCTCGGCCATGCACGCGCCATCAAGACACAAGCCCCTGAGCTTGCGCCCATGAACCTGGCCGATGTACTGCGTTGGCCGGGGGTGCTGGGCGAGAGCCTTACTGAGACAACCGAGCCCGCCGAACGCATCCTGCCGGTATTCGACGCGACGCTACGCCAGTTCCAGGAATGCCGCCAGCGCGAGGGCGAAAAACTGATGGGCTTGTTGCTCGAGCGAGTCATCCTCATCGAACAACTGATTGCCCAACTTGACCCTAAAGTACCGGAACTACTGAAGATCTACGCCGACAAATTGACTGAACGGCTTCGCAGCGCACTTCTGGAAGCCGGCGCCGGCAGTAACATCCCGGTCGATGAAATCTTCGGTCGCGTCCGGCAGGAAGTTACATTGTATGCGCTGAAAATCGATGTCGCCGAAGAGATCGGTCGACTGTCGGCACATGCCTCGGAGATGCGCAGAATTCTCAAGGCCGGCGGTCCGGTAGGTAAACGACTGGATTTTCTCATGCAGGAATTCAATCGTGAAGCCAATACCCTGGGCTCCAAAGGCCTCGATCTCGAGGTGTCAAGAACCGCCATTGAGTTCAAAATACTGATTGAGCAAATGCGTGAGCAAATCCAAAATCTCGAATGAAGCGGCCGCCTTGAATTCCTCGAAACCCGCGAAGTCGTCGTCGAAATCGAACCCGAACAGTCCGGTCGATCCGATCGACCGGATCAGCAGGGTCACGGCGTCGAGCTCGCCAGGCTGTCTGTTTATTGTGGTTGCCCCTTCGGGGGCCGGCAAGACCAGTCTGGTCAGGGCGCTGTTGGGCCAGCGTCCCGGCGTCGAGCTGTCCATTTCGTTCACAACGCGTGCGCCACGACCCGGTGAGCAGCATGGCGTCGACTATTTTTTCATCCGCATTGAAGAGTTTCTGCAGAAACGCGCCGCTGGCGAATTTCTGGAGTCGGCCGAAGTTCATGGTAATTTCTACGCTACCTCGAAGACCTGGATCGAGTCGCGAATCGCTGCCGGCGCCGATATCCTGCTTGAGATCGATTGTCAGGGCGCCAAACAAGTCAGTGACCTGTTCATCGACGCAGTCGGCGTATTTATCGCCCCGCCATCGATCGCAGAACTGCGCGAGCGCCTGCTCAAGCGCGGCCAGGACAGCCCCGAGGTCATCGAGCGGCGCGTAACGGCCGCCCGGGGTGAACTTCAGCAGGCCGGTGAATTCGAATATGTTATTATTAATCAAGACTTTGCGACTGCGCTCGGACAACTGCTGGCGATTGTCGATGGGGCTCGCCTGCGTTTCGCGAAGCAACATGCCCGATACACAAGCTTGTTCGAGTCCTGGGGCGTCAGGCCCTAGGCGGTTATTGTGGTTCCGTTTTTCTCTTGTATTTTCCCTTGTATTCTCTCTTTGTTTCTCCCTTTATCGCTCTAATGCAGATTGGTTGATCATGGCGCGTATTACCGTTGACGATTGCCTCAAACACATTCCGAATCGCTTCGAATTGACGCTCGCGGCCACTTACCGAGCCCGTATGTTGGCCCAGGGCCACGCGCCTAAAGTCGAAAGCAAAGACAAGCCCTGTGTCACGGCACTGCGCGAAATCGCGGCCGGCAAGGTTGGCGCCGAAATGCTGCGTCGAGTGCCCATTTAAGTGTCCCGCCCCGTGAAGATTCGGGCGTTGTAGCGATGGACGCTGGCGGTCGGTCGGTTATGGACCATGGCTGATCCCAGGGTTCAGCCTGCCACCAGCAAAACGCCCGCCGCACGGCGCAAGCCCGATTCGAAACCCGATTCGAAACATCCGTTGCAGCCTGAGCCACAGTCCTTCGCGACGGCACCGGACGAGCGCGCGGTTGCATCGCTGGCCGACCTGACGCGGCTGGCCAGCGCCTATCTCACTGAAGACGACATCCGCCGCATCCGCGACGCTTACCGCGTCAGTGATGAAGCACATCTGGGCAATTTCCGCAGCAGCGGCGAGCCGTACATTTCGCACCCGATTGCGGTCGCCGAAACCTGTGCCCATTGGAAGCTCGATACCGAGTCGCTGATGGCGGCGTTGCTGCACGACGTGCTCGAAGATACCGCCACTACCAAGGAATACCTGCACGAACGGTTCGGTGCGCAGGTTGCCGAACTGGTCGATGGCCTGTCCAAGCTTGATCGCATCGAGTTCGCGTCGCGTGAACATGCGCAGGCTGAGAGTTTTCGCAAGATGCTGCTCGCGATGGCTCGAGATGTGCGCGTCATTTTGATCAAGCTCTCCGACCGGCTACATAACATGCGGACCTTGAACGCGCTTGAGCGCAGTAAGCAGGTTCGAGTGGCGCGCGAGACATTGGAAATTTACGCGCCGATCGCCAGTCGATTAGGCCTGCACAAGCTGTATCGCGAGTTGCTTGATTTGTGCTTCCGGTTTTTGTATCCGTTTCGATATCGCGTGCTGCGCAAGGCGGTTCAGGCCGCCCACGGTAATCGTCGCGAGGTGTTGGGCAAGATTCTGGGTGCCGTCCAAAAGGCCTTGCCACAGGTCGGTGTACACGCTGAAGTGGTCGGTCGCGAAAAAGCGCTCTACGGCATTTATCGAAAAATGAAGGAGAAGCGCCAGACTTTTTCGCAGGTGCTCGACATCTACGGTTTTCGGGTCATCGTCAAGGACCTGTCGCAGTGTTATCTGGCGCTCGGTATTTTGCATGGCACCTATAAGCCGCTGCCGGGGCGCTTCAAGGACTACATTGCGTTACCGAAGACCAACGGCTATCAATCGCTGCACACCACATTGGCCGGGCCTTATGGCGTACCGGTCGAGTTCCAGATCCGCACCCGCGAAATGCAGCGCGTCGCCGAGTCCGGCGTGGCCGCACATTGGCTCTACAAGGCTGACAAGGAGTCATTCACCGATCTGCAAAAACGCACCCATCAGTGGTTGCAGTCACTGCTCGACATTCAGAATCAGACCGGCGATTCGCTCGAATTCATCGACCACGTCAAGGTCGATCTGTTCCCGGATACGGTCTATGTATTTACGCCGCGTGGCGAGATTCGCGCGCTGCCTCGCGGCTCGACCATTATCGACTTTGCCTACAGTGTTCACACCGACGTCGGCGACCGCACCGTATCGGCTATCGTCAACCGCAAGCCGGCGCCGCTGCGTACGCAGTTACAAAACGGCGATATGGTCGAAGTGGTGACTGATCCGGCGGCACTGCCGAATCCGTCCTGGCTCGGATTTGTTCGCACCGGCAAGGCGCGAGCCGAAATCCGGCACTCCTTACGCCATATGAGTTACGGCGAGTCGGTCGAGTTGGGCAAGCGGCTGCTCGAACAATCGCTGGCGGCGTTGCGTATTGATGCGGCGGCGCTCGATCCGCACGCACTCGAGCGCGGCGCACGCGACGCCGGTGTCAAATCAGTTGAAGAGTTATACGCCGAGATTGGTCTGGGCAAGCGTCTGGCACCGGTTGATGCGCGCACTATTGCGCTGCAGTTCAATTCGAAATCGGCGGCGACCCTGATGGCGCCGCGCCCTGCGCCGTTATTGATCCACGGCAACGAGGGCAGCGCCGTTCAGTATTCTTCTTGCTGCCGGCCCTTGCCGGGCGATCGTATCATCGGCCATCTACGCGGCGGCCACGGCTTGGCGTTGCATCGTGAGGACTGCAAGATCGCCGCGCGGCAGCGCACTCGCGACGCCGAACGCTGGATCGAGGTACTGTGGGCCGAAGACGTCGCTGGCAGCTTTCAGTGCGAGATTGAAATGCTGCTCGGCGATCAGCGCGGCGCGCTGGCAAGAGTCGCCGCTGATTTTGCTGCCTCCGACGCCAACATCGTGCACATATCGATGGATGAACAAGCGTCCGGCAGTTCAGTGCTGCACTTTATCGTGCAACTGAAGAGTCGAGTTCACCTGGCGCAGATTCTGCGTTTATTGCGGCGCAAGCCCGAGGTCAGCAAGATCAGCCGGGTCTAGCAGATTGGTAGCTCCGAGCAGATCTGTCGTTCGAGCAGACTGGTAGCGTCGAGCACAAGTTTCGCTAGTCAGCCGACAACACAATTTCGCGGTATTCGACCGACACGATTTCAATCTCGTCGATACCGGCTGGTGTTTTCAATTGGACGATATCGCCTTCACGCGTCTTGATGAGCGCCTTGGCCATCGGCGAAATCCAACTGATCAAGCCACGCAAGGGGTCGGTCTCGTCAATCCCGACAATGCTGATCTCGGGCTGCATCTGGCCGTTTTTCGAGTAATGCACCGACGCGCCAAAAAAAATCTGGTCGCTGGCGTCGCGCTGCACCGGATCGACGACCTCAGCAATGTCGAGGCGCTTGGTCAAAAAACGAATACGCCGGTCAATTTCCCGTAGTCGCTTCTTGCCGTACAGGTAGTCGCCGTTTTCCGAGCGATCACCGTTCGAGGCCGCCCAGGAAACTATCTTGACGACTTCAGGCCGCTCGTGATCGAGCAGCTTCAGCAGTTCAGCCTTCATGCGCCGATGACCGGCCGGCGTCATGTAGTTTTTGGTCAGCGGCAGTGCGGCGCCGGCGTCCGGCAACTCGTCATCATCGTCGTCGCCAACATCATCGCGGACAAAGGCCTTGCTCAATCAGGCGCCAGCGACCGACATCTGCTCGATCAGGATTGAGCCGGTGCGCTTGCCGCCGCGCGTGATGCGGTCACTGCCGATGGCCACGATCTGTTTGAACATATCGCGCAAGTTGCCGGCGATGGTGATTTCCTCGACCGGAAACTGAATCTGGCCATCACGAACCCAAAAGCCACTGGCACCACGCGAATAATCGCCGGTTACATAGTTGACGCCTTGACCCATGAGATCGGTCACCAGCAGACCGGTGCCCAAACGTTTGAGCATCGCCTCGAGGTCATCGCACTGGCGGGTCTTGCGTGAACTGAGCTGAAGATTGTGCGAGCCGCCGGCATTACCGGTGGTCTTCATGCCGAGTTTGCGCGCTGAGTAGGTCGATAGAAAATAGCCGTTCAGTCGACCTTGGCTGACCACCGCGCGGCGTTTCGTAGTGACGCCTTCGCTGTCAAACGGCGAGCTGCCCATTTCGGTCGGCAAAAACGGATCTTCGATAATATCCAGGTGATCGGCGAACAAATCCCTGCCGATGGAATCGAGCAAAAAAGTCGAGCGTCGATAGAGCGCCGATCCGCTGGCCGCCTGCACAAAATGACCGATCAGACCAGCGGCCAAGGGCGCTTCAAACAGCACCGGCACCTTGCAGGTCTTGATGCGTCGCGCCTTCAGTCGCGATAGCGCGCGCTCGGCCGCATAACGACCGATCGCCTGCGGTTCGGCCAGCTTGTCGGCGGACATGGCCGATGAGTACCAGTCGTCGCGCTGCATGCCATCGCCGCTGCCGGCAATCGGTGAACACGAGATCGAGTGGCGGCTGTACGGATAGCCGCCCGAAAATCCGAGCGAATTGGCAATGCTGAATTGGCCGTGACTGACGTTGACCGAGGCACCGTCCGAGTTGGTGATCAGCGGACTGACGGCCAGCGCCGCCGCCTCGACCTGTTTGGCCAGCTTGACCGCGCCATCGGCGTCGATCGTCCACGGATGAAACAGATCGAGATCGGGCACCTCGGTGGCCAGCGAATCTTGGTCAGGTAAACCGGCGCAGTCGTCCTCACCGGTGTGCCGGGCAATATCGACGGCGGCCTGCACGGTCTGGCGCAGGGCCGTCGGCGAAAAATCGCTGGTGCTGGCATGGCCGCGCCGCATACCGAGGTAGGCGGTGACGCCCATGCCCTTGTCACGGGTTTGCTCGATCGTTTCGATCTGCCCACGACGCACGGTCACCGCCAGGCCGCTGCTCTCGGAGACATCGACCACACAGTCGGACGCGCCAAGTTCGCGGGCTATTTTGAGGACATCCGAATTGATGCCCTTCAGAGTACTGTCATTGAATTCAAACATGGCAGGTATGATAGCAGCCGATGAAGCCGCCCGACCTTTCCCCCTCGAGCCGCCAGTACGATCGGCCGAGCAAATCGCAACTCAAGCGCGACATGACCGCGTTGCAAAAACTCGGTATTCAACTGCTCGAGTTACCGCTGTCGCAATTCAAGAATCTCGAGCTTCCCGAGACGCTGCGCGATGCCATCGAGTTGGCCAGAAAGATCACCAGCCATGAAGGCCGGCGCCGCCAATTGCAACTGATCGGCAAACTCATGCGAGGCGTCGATGCCGAACCAATTCAGGCGGCGATTGCAAAAATGAATGGCGAACATCGCGCCGAAGCGCTGCGCCATCATGCCATCGAACATTGGCGCGACCAGTTGCTGGCCCAGGACACGGCATTAGCCGAGTTTCGCCAGCGCCATCCGAGCCTGGAGGGCGAACGACTGGAGCGGCTGCAACGTCTGGTGACCGAGGCCCGTACCGAGCAAGCTGCGCAAAAGCCACTGCGCGCGACTCGCGAATTATTCAAGCTGGTGCGGGACACGCTGAACCGGGGGCCCCTGTGACCCGTATCGGGCTGGTATCGATCAGCGACCGAGCCTCTGCCGGTATCTATGAAGACAAGGGGCTGCCCAGTCTTGAACAGTGGCTGCGACGCGCGCTGCGCAGCCCCTTCGAGGTCATCAGCCGACTGATCCCGGATGAAACACCGATCATCAAAAGCACCTTGATCGATCTGGTCGATGCACAGCACTGCGCGCTTGTGCTAACCACCGGTGGCACGGGGCCGGCGCTGCGCGATGTCACCCCCGAAGCCACCCTGGCGATCGCCGATCGCGAAATGCCGGGGTTCGGCGAGCAGATGCGCCAGATCAGTTTGAACTTCGTGCCGACCGCGATTTTGTCGCGGCAGGTGGCGGTGATTCGCGCTCAGTGCCTGATCATCAATTTGCCCGGGCAACCTAAGTCGATTCAGGAGACTCTGGAGGGTCTGCGCGATGACGACGGCAAAACACGCGTTCACGGCATCTTTGCAGCGGTGCCCTACTGTCTGGACCTGATCGGCGCGCCCTATCTCGAAACCAACGACGAGGTCTGCAAGGCCTTTCGGCCGAAGTCGGCGATTCGAAAGTCCACTTAGCGCAAACCCATGGCTGCCTTTCTCGCCCCCTTGTTGGCCTGGGCCAAAAATATTCGCCGCGACGCGGTTGCCCTCTGGTTTGTGTCCAAAGATCCTCGTACGCCCGTCTGGGTCAAATGCCTGGTCTGGCTGGTAGTCGCCTACGCCTTGAGTCCGATCGATCTGATTCCGGACTTCATACCGGTACTCGGATTGCTGGATGAGGCCATTTTGTTGCCGATCGCCATCTGGCTGGCCGCTCGCAGCGTGCCACCGCAAGTGCTGGCCGACGCCCGCTCGTTGGCGATGACGACGATCGAGCGACCGAAGTCGCGGATCGGAATGTTCCTGATCATGGCCATCTGGCTGCTGTTTGGTTACCTGCTGATCGACTGGCTGGCAGGTCTGTACTTTCCGCGCGCGAGCCCGTGAACTGGCGAGCGACCGCGAAGACGCCAGGCACGGCACGCAAGGTCGCCATGGCTTTTTCAAGCGCCGCCAGATCAGCGACCTCAAGCAACATCAGCAATCGGCTGCTGGCACCGCGAGCCGTGGTCGATAACGATGATACGCCGACGCGGTCACGCGCACAGGCATCGAACAGGTCGCGTGCCAAGCTGCCACGATCATCACCTTCAACGCTAATTTCGGCGCTGTAACTGCGGGGCCGGCCTTGCTCGATACGCGAACCCCAGGTGGTGTCCACGATGCGCTCGGCGGCGACGTTGAAGAGCCGCTGCAGTGAGGCGCAGCTTTGCCGGTGGACTGAAATGCCGCGGCCACGGGTCACAAAACCACAAATGGCGTCCGGTGGAATCGGCCGGCAGCAACGCGCCAACTGCGTCAACAGCAGATCGACGCCGACCACCAGTACCGATCCCTGCGTGCCGGCGTGGATCGCGTCCGACTTCGCGCGCGGCAATAGGGTGTTGGGCTCGACAGCATTCCGGGCGGAGCGCGCGTCGGGCACTTCATCGCGAACTGCCTGTTCGAGCGCCCGTGGCCCTAATTCATCACGGGCACTGGCCAGGAACAGCTCATCCGGATTCGCGAGCCCCAGCCGGGTGGCGATCAACTCCAGTGAAGTTGCGGTTTTGCCTTCGCGCTGCATAGCGCGCTCGACGCGTTCGCGACCCAGCCCCAGCAATTGCGTCTGCTGCTGCGCGTTAAACCACTGGCGAACCTTGGCGCGACCCCGGACGCTCTTCAGGTAACCCAGTTCCGGATTCAGCCAGTCACGCGAGGGACCGGTCTGCGTCGATCCCTTGTTGGTGAGAATGACCTCAACCGTCTGACCGTTCTTCAGGCTGGTGTGCAGCGGCACCATATGCCCGTCGACGCGCGCGCCACGGCAGCGATGACCCAGATCGGTATGTACATGGTAGGCAAAATCGACCGCCGTCGCGTGCTCAGGCAGCTCAATGACCCGGCCTTGCGGCGTCAACACAAAAATTCGTCGCCCTGACGGTGACAGGTCAGCATCGGAATCGGCTGAGCTGGTTCCGGTGACGCTCGAGCGCGTCGAACTCGCTCTGGCCGAGGCCACCGGACTCGCGGCCGTTGGTGGCGTCATGGTCTGACCGAGATCGTCTTGCCAGGCCAGCAGTTGACGCAACCAATCGAGTTGATGGCGATCGGAGGCCCGCGCACTGCCAGAACCGGCGACGCCGACGCTAGCCTCCTTGTAGGCCCAATGTGAGGCCAAACCGAATTCGGCCGCGTGATTCATCTGCAGGGTACGAATCTGAATTTCGAGCGCTCGACCGTCGTCGGCCTGCACCACGGTGTGCAAGGACTGATAGCCGTTCGGTTTCGGTTTGGCAATGTAGTCGTCGTACTCACCGGCCACCGGTGTCCAGATTCGATGCACCAGCGAGAGCGCCTGGTAACAGGTATCGACGTCGTCGACGATGATCCGCATGCCGCGCAAATCCAGAATCCGCGACAACGGCACCTGTTTCGCCTGCATCTTGCAGTGGATGCTGTAGATGTGTTTCGGGCGGCTCGACACGGTGGTTTTGCAGCCCAACGCCTCGAACTCAGTCGCGACGCGGCGACAGGCAACCAGCAGGAATTGTTCGCGCTCGATGCGACGCTCCTCGAGCTCAGCGGCGATTCCTTTATAGGTCGCCGGTTCGAGAAAGCGAAATGCCAGGTCTTCAAGTTCCCATTTGAGTTGCCACAGGCCGAGCCGATTGGCCAGGGGCGAGAGAACTTCCAATGTATCGCGGGCGACGTCTGGCGTCGGGCGGGTTTTGGCGCCCGCATGGACGCGCAACTCGTGCAAACGATGCGCCAGCCGGATCAGTACCACGCGAATGTCGAGCGCCATCGCCAAGGTCATGCGCCGAAGCGTCTCGAGGTCGCTACCGGCCTTCTGGGCACGCGCCCGTCCGGACAGGTGCCCGACCCGAATCAGTTGCCGCACCGATACAAGCAATCGCGCCAGAGCCAGTCCGAAGCGGTCGGCGATTTCGGCCATTGCAATGCGATCGTCAACGCTCGACAAGGCAGCCAGTTGCAACAGCACCGGATCGCTAAAGGAGACGCGCAGAATCGCAACCATGGCCACGCCTTCCGACAACATCCGATCAGTATCCGCGCCACCCGGCAACCGTTCGCTCATCCAGGTGAACACCGACTGCGCCGGATCACCCGCCGTGGCGTCGGCGGGCGCTGGTTCAACGGATCGCCTTGCTACCATTACTGAGTTTACTGATTACCGACGCTAATAAATACCGACGTTACTGATTAATGACGCTCATGCAAACCGATGTTACGGAAAATCGATAATGTTCTGGCCCGTTCGGCACGACCCACAGATTGGCGAAATACTTTGGCAGCGGCTACTGCTCGACTACCCGTTTTTGACGAAACGATCGGCGGCCGATCTGGCCAAACTGAGATCGCTGAGCAACCGCTTTCTGGCCAGCAAACAGTTTGCCGGTGCCCAAGGATTGATGATAGACGATTATTGCGGCGCAGCCATCGCCGCGCAAGCCTGCCTGCCCGTGTTGCACCTCGGTTTGCATTGGTACGACGACTTCGAACAGATCATTGTTTATCCCGACCAGTTCCGCGTGCGAGCCAGCGAAGCGGATGAACTCGGTCTGGTGCATGAGAGCGATGAGTTTCTGGCCGGTCAAACCATCGCCAGCGGTCCAGTGATTTTGTCGTGGGCTGACGTACGCGACTGCCAACCGGGCTTTGCATTTAATGTCGTGATTCATGAGTTCGCGCATAAGCTCGACCTGCGTGACGGTGAGGCCGATGGTTGCCCGCCGCTGCCGCGGGCAGCCCGCCGCGCCTGGCGGGCGGCGCTTCATAACGCTTATGACGAGTTCGTGAAACTGTGCGACGAGGCATACGATGGCCTGCCGCCAACGCTCGATCCGGACAGCGACGCGGCAGCACCATTTCTGCGGCATTTACCGCTCGACCCGTACGCGGCGCAGGATCATGCCGAGTTTTTTGCAGTCTGCGCTGAGGTCATATTCACCGATCCAGTACTTATCGAGAAATCATTTCCTGTTTTTTATCATAGGCTTAAAGAGTTTTTTAAATCTTGATTGTTAAGATTTACCTATGACCAGTCCGTCCTGATTCAGTCCTGCTACAGCCCTAATCCGGCACTGATCCAGTCCCATCTGGTCAGACCCAGCCTGATCCAAAACATTTACACGACCCCGCCAGTACCCGCCAAAACGCCGCAGGTCGGGTCAATTCTTCGGTCTAAGGTGTAATAGTTCCTTACGGTCCGATCTTCAAGCCTGCTCCAATGACCTCACAGTAAACCCAGCCCAGGTCACGCATTTCGCAACCGGCGATGCAACCGAAGCTAATTGGAGCTAGCAATGGCCGCCTACGAGCGCCCCACGATTCTGATTCTCGAAAACGACTTCAGCACTCAGAAGCACTATCGCGCTATTCTCAGCAAATACAGCATTGGCTTTGCCGAGGATGCCCACCATCTGCTGGGTATGATCAAACGCCAGGCCACAGCTGTGGTCCTGCTCGATCTCGGCCCGGTCGGCTCGACCGAGGCGACGGTGGCCGGTTTTACGGCCATTGAACAAGTGATGACGGCCTCGCCCGTCAGCAAGGTCATTGTGATGACCGAAGCCAATGACCGAGGCCGCGCGGCCAAGGCGATTGGGCTCGGCGCGCATGATTTCTTCGAGAAACCGGTGGTCGAGAACGATCTGCAAGTGATCGTCGAGCGCGCCGTCAAATTTTACGAGCTCGAAGTCGACAGCAATCAGACCACCCAGGTTCGTCCGGCTTCGGTACTCGGCGATATCGTGACCCGTGATCCGGAAATGCTCAAGTTGTGTCGCCAACTCGAGCGCCTGGCACCGCTGGCGCGTCTGGTGACCTTGACCGGCGAGAGCGGTTCCGGCAAGGAGCTTTTTTCGCGTACCTTGCATAACCTCTCGTCGCGCCGCGATACCGGCTTTGCCTCAGTGCACTGCGCTGCGCTGACCGACACCTTCCCGCCTGGGGGTACCCTGTTCCTGGACGAGGTCGCCGACCTGACGCCAAAGATGCAACTGGCCGTTCTGGAACAGGCCGACCAGCGTCACATCGTGATGTCGACGAGCAAGAATCTGCATATGATGGTTCGTTCCGGTTCACTGCGCGAAGACCTGTACTACAAACTGGCCGAGATGACGCTGTTTCTGCCGGCGCTGCGTGACCGCGCCGGTGACGCGACCTTACTGGCGCACAGCTTCATGAAACGGCTGTCGACGCAGTACTCACGCGAGCGAATGCGCCTGTCCGAGGAAGCCCTGAATGCCATCGAGGCGCATTCCTGGCCTGGCAATATTCGCGAGCTCGAGAACCGCATCAAACGTGCTGTCATCATGGCCGAGGGTCGGGCGATCACGGCGGCAGACCTGGGTCTGAGCGCACCCGAAACGGTACAAAGCCTGAATTTGCGCAGAATTCGAGATGAAGCCGAGAAGCAGGCAGTATTGAAGGTAATGGCGCGTGTTGACGACAATATAGCGCGAGCCGCCCAGCTTCTCGGGGTTAGTCGACCGACGTTGTACGATCTACTGAACCGCTTCGGCTTGCGCTGAGGAGCTCAAAGCGCGGGAAGCGAGAGCATCCCGCGTACGTACTTTCCATTAATCAATAGTTCTGCAGCACGTA
>JANLTP010000231.1:0-2087 GCA_031363055.1 Burkholderiales bacterium
GTCTTGAGAGCCTGCGCGCGCAAGGCCGCAATGACGCTTTACTCGCCAGCGCTCGTGCCGAGCAGTTAGCGGTCGTCGCGACCCTGAAGCGCCTGGTCGAAATCGATTCCGGCAGCGGCGATAGCGCCGGTCTGGCGCGCATAGCCGACCTGCTCGATGCCGAGTTGAAATCGCTCGGCTTTAGCGTCGAGCGGGTTGCCGCGCCGCCCGGACCGGGCGTGAGCATCGTCGGTCGATTGCGCGGCAGCGGGCAACAGAAGATTTTGATGATGGCCCACATGGACACCGTCTATCTGCCAGGCACGGTGGCGAGAAAGCCGTTCCGCGTTGAGGGCCCCTTGGCCTATGGTCCCGGCATTGCCGATGACAAAGGCGGCATTGCGATCATTCTGCATTCGCTCAATCTTTTGCTGGCCGGTGGCGCGCGCAATTTTGGCGAGTTGGTTGTGATGTTCAACCCGGACGAAGAACGCGGCTCGGTTGGCTCGAGCAGTTTGATTGAAAAACTCGCCAGTGAGGTCGACCACGTTCTGTCATACGAGCCGACATCAGCCGACGTCGAAGCCATGGTGCTCGCGACATCAGGCATTGCGTCAATTGGCGTCACGGTGACCGGCAAGGCGGCACATGCCGGCGCGGCGCCCGAGCTGGGCGTCAATGCGCTCATCGAATTGGCCGACCTGATGCTGCGCACGGTCGATCTCGATGCCCCCGCCAAAGGCGTGCGATTTAATTGGACCACCGCCTCGGGCGGTGAAGTACAGAACATGATTCCCGACAAGGCAACGGTCGGCGCTGATGTCCGCTATCTGCGTAATGAAGACTTCGATGCCACCATGGTTGAACTCAAGCAACGGCTCGAGAAGAAACGTCTGAGTGGCGCTCAGGTTGCGCTGAGCATTGTGCCAGGTCGGCCAGCTTTTCAAGCCGGCGAAGGCGGCCGGCGCTTGATTGAAAAGGCACGCGCCATTTATCAGGAACTGGGTCTGGATATTCGCGTCGTGCCGTCTACCGGTGGTGGCACGGACGCCGCCTACGCGGTGAAGTCCGGCAAACCGGTGATCGAGTCGATGGGACTGCCGGGCGCGAACTATCACAGCAATGCCGACGAGTATGTGCGGATTGATCGCATCGCGGAACGGCTCTACCTGTCAGTGCGGATGATTGGCGACTTGGTGGCGGGGAAGTAACGCTACAACCTGGCGACGCCGTACCGAATATAGGGGAATCTTTGCGCATGGTCAGTCAACTTCACAAACTCATAGCCGAATAATTGCCAATCTTGTGAGGCATCTGGGTAACCATCTGGACGGCACGACGTGTCAGGTATTCAGCGAAGGTATGAAGGTGCAGATCGGCAATGACACGATTGTCTATCCCGATGTATTCGTCACCTGCGACAAGCGATTCCGGTTCGATGAGCAAGCGACTACCGAACCTGTGCTGGTCGTTGAAGTCCTCTCGCCGGCAACGCAGGGCTATGATCGCAGCGTCAAGTTTTCTTTCTACCGACGCCTGTCCTCACTGCGTGAATACGCCTTGATCGATCCCGACACTCGACGCGTCCAAGTCTTCAGACCCGGCGACGATGAAAATTGGACGTTGTTTGACATGAGCGATCGCGCCGCGCTCGAGCTTTCGAGTGTCGCGGCCGTCATCTCTTTGCACGATGTTTTTCAAGGTATGGATAGCGGTTTCGAGTTGGACGATGGGGTCCAGTGATCGCCAACCTGACATCGTGAGTCTTGGTCAGTTCCGCATTGACTTGCCACGAATCGTCAACGCCAGAATATTTGGGCGATAATTTTCTGATTGATTAGTGACGTTTCTGCGGAAACGTCCAGTTATTAGATCTTGGAGCTTTGCTTCGAAGTCGACGCAGAGTAAAGACACAGTGCATGTTCCTCAGCAGCGATCGTTGCATCACACAAAATCGCCTTGATCCCCGCCTCTCGCATCCCCGGCTGCCATCATGTTCGTGGCCAAGCGATCCGAAAACATGGAGTTTGTTAGCTGCTTTGGAATTCCAACCGATTGCAGTGAGTACTACCAATCCTGGCCGGGTCGACGCGTGATGGCGATCGGTA
>JANLTP010000235.1:0-34738 GCA_031363055.1 Burkholderiales bacterium
GCTGGCCGAGAACGGCCGCAACAGGGGTATGAGCATCACTCATGAAATGGCCCGATGTTGCGGTAAGGAAGCGCAGGTTCGGGTGCGAGTGAATCGGATTATCGAAGAGAAGAGCGGTAAGATGCGTGAGCTCCAGAACACCGTGATGCTGCGCGATGTGCGTGGCGATCCGGCCGTCTGCGAGGAGTGTCTTTGCTCGGACGAAATGGGCGACTGCCCGCGTGGCGAACTGATGTATTGGCGAGAGATCTGGCTCGAACGGGTTACGGACACTGGTGCATGATTTCGCCCGCAGTAACCAGCGACGACCCCGCCGCCATCGGCTTGACGCACAGGCACCGTAGATTGGCCTGATCCATGCAAATTTCAATCCGACGATTCGGTCGCCCCGCCCGCGAGATGGTGGGCGTGTTTCAGCAGGCACGCAGCGGACAGCCGGTTCGAGCCCGCTATTTGTTGTGCCGCCCGCTCGGCCAGGAGGCGGTTCGCAGCGCTTCGGTGTTCCGGGTGCTATCGGATCGGCTCGCCCGCGAGGGCTGCGATGTGTTGCGCTTCGACTATCACGGCACCGGCGACTCGCCCGGCGACGAGGATCAGCAGTCCATCGACGAATGGGTCGAGGACACGCTGGCAGCGCACGAACAACTCGATCCCGGTTCGGGTGTTCCGGTGAACTGGTTCGGAATGGGCCTGGGTGCCGCATTGGCGCTTCAATCGGCGTTGCGGGCGCGCGCATTGCCTGCCCAACTGGTGCTTTGGGAGCCGGTTCTGGACGGATCGCAATATCTGCACACCTTGCTGCAGGCACATCGCGCGGAACTGGCGCGCGAGTTCGCGATGCCGTGGCCGCTCCTCATCGAAAGCGGCAAGGTGACCGAGCCGACGGTGCCCGGCGACGTGCTCGGGTTCGACATCGGGCCGCGCTTGGCCGACGATCTTCAGCGACTGGGCAAGGTCTCGCTGGAACCGGTTTTGCTACGCGGAATCCGCATCACTTGCGCCGTGCACAACGAACAACGGCCACTGTTCGGCGGCCTTTCGGCCAACCCTGCCCTGACCATGCACACCGTGGAGACGCGCACCAACTGGATGTTGAGCCAGGCGATGGGAACTGCGATCGTCCCCACCGATTTGCCACGTACACTGCTGTCGACACTAACAGCCTTTCGGGCTTAAGAATGACCCATGGCCGAGCAGACCTTGATACTGGGCGCCGAGAATCATCTCGTTGCCACCCTCACACCGGCAAACGGCAGCCGTACGGTGGCGCCGCGCTGGGTAGCGGTTCTGTCCAACGCCGGTGTGATTCCGCGCATCGGCCCGCACCGTATGAACGTACGATTGGCGCGGCGCTTCGCGGACATGGGCATTCCGTCGATTCGCTTCGACTTGAGCGGGCTAGGCGACAGCCTTCGCTCCAGCAGCACACTGCCGATCGAGCAGCAATGGGTTGCCGATACCCGTGCGGCGATGGACACCGCCCAAGCGCAGTTCGGCTGCAATCGATTTTTCATGGTCGGTTTCTGCTCCGGCGCCGAGGTGGCTCACTTCGCGGCGCTGGAAGACCGGCGACTGCGCGCTGCGGTGTTGTGGGATTGGTATTCCCATACCACGCTGCAATCCAGGCTTCGCGCGGCGCTGTACAAATTGCGGCGCGCCGGCCCGCAAAAAGTAGTTCACAAACTGCTGGCCCGAGTCTGGCCAGCCGCACACCGTTCGAACGCAGCGGTGTCTGAGACCCCGGACAGCCTGGCGCAGGTTGTGCAACAGGTGCCATCCCGCGAGGAATATACCGGCCGCATCCAGGCACTGGTCGACGATGGCGTCGAGTTGCTGTTCGCCTACAGCGGCGGCGAGCCTGAACGGTTCAATCACCGCGGCCAGTTTCGCGGTATGTTTGGCGGCTACGCCTTCGTCGACAAGGTCGCATTCACTTACCTCGAAATCTCGGATCACCTGGTCACGCGGCGCGAGGCACAGCGCTCGTTCACCGACATGGTAGTGCAGTGGCTGGAGCAGCGCGTGCTGGTGGCGCCGCCGCCGGCACCGCCGGCCTCGCCGCCGCGCTGACCCCAGCAGGGTATCCGAGTGCTGCGTCAATCGAGCCATGGCTTGACTTCGCCGATACCGCTGCGCCTGGCCGCGCCGCCACCGTTCGAGTTATGGCTGATGGCGTTACATGAGCTGCCTTCGCCCGAATCGCTTGCAACCTTGTCCCGCTTTGAACACGAACGCGCCGCGCGTTTTGTCTTCGAGCGCGACCGCAGGCGTTATCTCGCGTCGCACTGTGCGCTGCGCCAGTTGCTGTCCTCTCGCATCGGCACAGCCGCTGCGCAACTCGTGTTCGACGACGGTCCGTTCGGCAAACCAGCACTGCGCAACCCGCCTCATTGTGCCTTTAACCTGAGCCACAGCGAAGACGTGGCGGTCGTTGCAATGGCCGACCAGGGCGAGATCGGCGTGGATGTGGAAATGCTGCGGCCGATGCCTGATGCGATCGAGCTGGCCCGGGAAAACTTCAGCGCTGCGGAATGCGCCGAGCTGGCGGCGACGCCCGCCGAGCATCAATCGTTGGCGTTCCTGCTCGGCTGGACCCGCAAGGAAGCGTGCCTGAAGGCCATCGGCAGTGGCCTGAGCATCACGCCGAACATGTTCACCGCCGGACTGACCCTGGAGCCGCGCATCGTTCGCATCGCCACGCCAGCCGGCGCCGTCAGTGTTCTCGTCCAGTCACTGCGCCCGAACACCAACATCGTGGTCTCGCTGGCGCGGATTGAAACCGAACGACATTGACTGACCGCGCTTTGATTTGAGTCGTCAGGGCGAAAAACGGCCGAACACAGCGGCACAACGAACCTGGGTTCGCAAATGCCCGCCCGATTGTCGCGCCACTGCCACTCGAAGAATATTGAACTTGTCGAGCGTCTGAGTTGAGTTGATTCCGCCGTAGAACGAAAAAGCATAGTCATAACCGAGCGATTTCAAGACCGTTTGGGTGCGAGCGGAAAACGCCGTTCTGGAACCCACCGGGTAAGCGAACAGCCGCGGCCGCGCGCCTAATACGTCCTGCAGCATTCCGGTGGCTGTCTCGATCTCCTGCAACTCGTCTTCGGCCGAAAGTCGCGCCAATAACTTGTGCGAATGACCATGCGCGCCAATGGTCATTCCGGCGGCTTGCATAGCCACCATATCAGAGGGCGAAAAGAACATCTGCTCGAAACTCAAGGGAATCACGTCCCCTTGACAGGCCGCTCTGAGCTCGCCGATGAATCGCGCGCTGTCGAGCATCGCGGGATCTTTGTACAGTCGCAGAACTTCTCGCGAAACATTGGCGAATCCCTGTACTCCAAGATCGACGGCCAATCGCTTCGGGTAGGTCAAGACGAACCGGCTCTGGCCAGCAGACTTTATACAATAACTGATTTCATCCCACCACGGAACATCGCGACTGCCGATGAACTCCGAGGGCACAAAAAAGGCCGCAGCCAGTGCATGTTTGCGAAGCAAAGGTAGCGCATTCTCGACGTTGTCCTTGTAGCCGTCATCGAAAGTCAATAGGACCGACGCTCGCCGTGTCTTGCCGGCCTGGATATCATCGAGGCCGCCCTGCATTCGTTTCGGGTCCATGACCTCGAACTCTGATTTCAAAAACTGCAGTTGCTGATCGAATTCGCTAGCAGTCGCGGAGTAGACACCGGGATCGCCAATCGCTTCCTGGTAGTTACCAATGCGGTGGTAGTTCAGGACAATCAGATGTTTGGGATTAGACGCAAAACGCGACAGCGATCCGATACCGGTCCGATCAATCAGTTCGCCCAGCCGCGCCCGTCGCGACAGCCGCTGGTTCTTGAATGGTTCGAAATGCATATCGAAGTTACGGTCAGGCAACTTTCGCTCCCGAGTGCAGACGGCTCAGGCAAAAATCTCCCGGCGACTGTGCGAAATTCTGCACCGATTGGCCCGCTGGGGCTGTGCAAAGCATCACGTCTGCCCACTGATGCTAGTCGAATCCGCAGGCCGCGCCCAGCACGGCAGATCAATCAGGGTCCGAAATCCTGCACTCGATAGTCCGCCAGCGACGGTCACGCGCGATAAGGTCATCGGACTGAGCGATCCGAGCCAGTTCACGCCATGTTGCGGCGTCACCGCCAGTCGGTAGCCAGCCAAAGCCGCCCTCAGAATGATTTCATCGTGACCCAGATCTTGGAGCGATTGATACGCAAACGAGCACATAGATGCGCCTAAGCCGCGTTCTATGGCGGCCTTGGATTCGGCAATATCGGTCGCACCGAATTCGATCGCCGAGTGTGCCAACCCAGCGAACGCCGCAAACGCCGCCAGCACCGGCGCTGCCGAACTCGCTAAGGCCGGCAAAAACACCGTGGCCGGTACACCGGTCTGATTAAGCACTGGCAATACGCTGCGCAATTCAATGGCGCTCAGATTATCGAAGGTGATCACCACCGGACGCTTCGGCATTGCCAGCTTGCCACTCAGATAAACGGCCACCGTCGATAACGCCACCGGCGTGCAATATTCGGACAGGTATTTCATCTGCGTTTCGAATTCGCCCAAGCTGACCCACCGATCCGCGCGGCGCGTGCTGGCGACAGCGACGCCCTGCGCTGGCTGAACACCGGCATAACGCAGAACCAGCAACGGTCGGCGCCGACGATCGTGAAGCCATCGAAGCAAGGTCGGTACAAAAGGAAACGAATGCAGATACGTCAGAACACCAGGACCAGCGGCCGGCGCGGCTGTCGGCGAAGGAGCGGCGATCACTGCAACGCTTCACTCAGCGTATGAAAACTGAAGCCCGCCGCGAGCCAGCCCGGCAGCAAACGCGCCAAGGCAAGTTGGGCAGTCACTCCGTCATCATGAAACAACAGAATATCGCCGGCCACCGGCTGCCTGGCGTCAAAGGACGCCACCACCCGTTCGGCGTCGCCGCCATAGTCGAGGCTGTCGCGCGACCACAACGCCACCCGATGTCCGGCGGCCAGACAGTAAGTCAACAACGAAACCGACAAGCCACCGTATGGCGGCCTGAAATAATGCGCCGCGCCGCCATCGAAGTTCGCCAGCAGTTGTTCCATGCCATTGATTTCGAGATCGCGGCCGCGATTCGACAGCAAGTCCATGCGCGGATGAATCAGCGTGTGATTACCCAACTCGTGGCCGGCCGCGACCAGTTGCCTGACCACTTCGGGTCGAACCTGGGCGTCGCGCCCGACAATAAAAAAGGTCGCTTTGACGCCGTATTGATCGAGCAGGTCGAGGATCGCTGGCGTATGCACGGCGCTAGGGCCATCGTCGAAGGTCAGATAGAGTCGCCGTTCGCCGCGCCTGCCACGCACCAGAATCCGGTTCAAGGACAGCCTCATCAAGCCCAACTTGACGTAATCGGCAATTCTGGACATGAGCGGGGTCGCGGCCTCAGGCTTTCGCGAACTGATCGCGAAGACTGGTGAATGTTTCGTCGAGCCCTACTTGCATACTGACGCGCGGCCGCCAGCCCAGCGCCTTCAGCCGGCTGTTCGAATAACGGACCGGGCGATACATCGCTCGCACCACATACGGCGTCAGGATGGCCGGCAACTGGCCCTGCGAGCGGCGGCTGTAACGCTGCAACCAGGACGATCCCCACAGCAGCACCGAGTACGGCAACGGCACGACCCGCAGACGTCGAACCCGCGCCCGATACTGGCTCAAATACTGCGCGCAGGTCGGCAGATCGTCGTCCACCACATTGAACACATCACCGGCCGAACCCTTCAAAGCAGCCAGGACGATGGCGTCAGCGCAATTATCAACCTGCGTCAGCGGCAGCAGATTGCCGCGTCCGAGCGAAACAAAGGTACCGAGCACACTGATGCCGACCCGGCTCGACAAGCCACTGCCACCGGGGCCGAAAATGACACCGGGGCGCACAATGATCGACTCTAGCGCCGCCTGACTGGGATGCTCGCGATACAGCACCTCTTGCTGAACCTTGGTGAAGGCGTAACCCCCCTTGGCAACACCGCCGGCCTCAAGCATCGCTGTTTCATCGAGCAATGCATCGTCGGCCAAGCGGCCGGTATCGTAAACCGAGAACGAGCTGATCAAAACAAATCGCCGCACCCCGGCGACAGCGACCGCATCGAGCAAGTTACGGGTGCCGACCACACTGTTCATGAACATATCGGCCGCACCACCGCGTGTACCGGCGGCCGCGTGAATGATCATATCGACCCCGCTGACGCTACGCAGTACCTGCTCCGCAGACAACAGATTGACCACTGCCACTTCGATCTTGCTGTCTTTAACGGCCAGCCGTTCGCGCAGCTTGTGCCCGGCAGCCTCTTGTCGCACCGCCAGTCGGATGTCGTCGACCCCGGATCGAAGCAAACTGGCTACGATACGCTGCCCGAGAAAACCCGACGCGCCGGTGACCAGAACCTTCATACGGGCACGCTCCCGGACACACTCACGGGAACACTTACGGGAACGTCGAGCGGCGCGCTGCGGGCCGCTGCAATACCGGCAATTACGGTATCAATGGCCTGACAGGTGACCAGCACGTCGCGTTCATTCAAGGCATCGGCGCCACCACCACGAATCGATTCGTAAAACGCCGCCAGCAAGCGCCGCATACCTTGGAAGAAGTGGTACTCGTAACGCCAGAAGGCTCGTCCGTTTACCCAGACCTGGCGCGCATAGGCGCGGGCCTGATCGAGTGCCGGGAACAGTCGCCCGACCGAGCCCGGATAACGTTGCCGCGCTAAGGGAGTAATGGTTCGGGCGCTAAAGTCGAGTAGTACTGAATCTCGCGAACCGAGTACCCGCATGGTGTGGGTCGCAGGCCGCGCGTGCGAGCTGATGCACGCCGAGACCGTCAAGTTCGCGCACGACAGCGTGAACCGCAATTCGTCGGGCAAATCGTCAATGGTTGCATTGCCAACCGTAGCGCGCATTCGAAACGCCTGACAGGTCGCCGTCAAGGGCTGATCGGGCAGCAAGGGCGCGACCTTGCACAGCACATGATCAAGCACATTATGAAAAAGTTTGCCCGGCAAACGGTGGACCCAATGATTCGGGTCGGCCAACACCGCCAGCCCATAGTCTCCAGACAGATCGTAGCCGAAGGCCGTATCGATATGAATAATATCGCCCAGCGCGCCGGACCGGACCAACGCCATCAGCTCAACGAACGGCCGCTCGAAGCAGTAGAGATAATTGACCGATACCCGGCGCTGTGCCGCTCGCGCAAGCGCCTGGATTTCACGGGTCTGCAAGGCCGTCAATGCAAACGGCTTTTCGAGAAAGACGTGACATCCGGCGCCAAAGGCCTGACGGGCCAATGCCAGATGTGAATCGGGCGGTGTTGCAACATGCAGCACATCGAGCCGTTCGGCGCCAAGCATGGCGGCGAGGTCATCATAGGTCGCGGCGATATCAAAGCGCAGCGCCAATTGGCGCGCCATCAACGGTTCACGGTCGCAGACCGCAACGACCTCGGCGACACCGGTGGCCCGGATCTGCTCGACATGCGCATCCGCAATTTTGCCGCAGCCGACGATACCTACTCGCAATTTTGACTGTGCCGGATTCATGGTCCAGGCGCCTTCGGTGTCGGCACGTTACGAACCCGATTGGCGGGTTTGGGCAGAATAAAATCGCGGTACGCACGCGGATTACCGGACTCGCCCGCCTCGGCCGCCTTGATGATGTTGTAGGACTCACGTGCGGTCACATAATGCAGCACATAACGGCCGCCGTCGTTATAGGCGCGCTCGAGATAACTGAACATATCGTCGACCGGTTTGCCGAGCAGACATTCGGTGTCGGCTTCTTGAGTGCCATGAGTGTGCACTTTCACGAAGATCCACTCGGGCCGACCACGAACATGAATGTGCTGATTGACCCATAGATCAATACGATCGCTGGTTGGCGGCACCTTGCGGCGGATATCGCCAGCCTCGATACGTGGGAACACGCCCCACTTTCGGTTGCGCCAGTTCAAGGACAACGGACCCTGAATGATCATCAAGTCGCCGCTGGCTGGTACGTCGACTTCGACATCAACACCGCGATCATGCGATTTCGGTTGTTGGTGATCGTCGGTGGCGTAATAAATTCGATTAATGGTGCTGGTCTGCGCACTGCTCGGTGCCGACGGCAAGGTAAAGTCCGCATAACAACCCAGACGCGCCAGCACCTGCAGCTCATTGTTGACGCCACACATGCGCCCGTCCGCCCTGGAATTATCGAGCGCCCAATTGCCGTGAATAAAGCCGAACACCGCACGCCCGCTGTTCGGATCAACTGGCAAGGCACCATGGCGTTGATGCAGGACGCGTACAAAGCCTTCGAGTTTTTCGCTCAGGCCCTCGGCGGTGTCGTTATCGTGATGCAAATGCACTTCGATCTCGCCCAAACCCAACTGACACAGCTCGGCAATACGATCCAGATGTTCGGGCCGATACTCCTCCTCCGGATAGAAGAAGGTGTGCTGCGGCGGCACGCCATCGGCATCCCGATGGTTCGCGACCAATTGCGGGTAACCGTCGCGCCACTTGCGAACCCGCTCGACCTCAACCTCATAACTCGGTTGCCGCCAGCCCGGCTCGAAGTGATCAACAAATGAGAACATCAGGTGCACCGGACCGGTACCGGTCGGCGGCTTCGATTGCTTCAAATACGAGCGCAACCACAAGTGAATATTCTTGCGGCGAATCTCCAAAGTCGCAAACAACACCACCGCCGAAATAACCAGTAGCGCCAGCACCGCCAAAACAGCCAACAGACTCACGGGCGGGTGTCTCCATAGAGACGCAGATAGGCGGCGTACATGGTATCGAGACTGCCGGCACGCACGGCCCAATCCCGAGCAGCGGCCCCCAGCCGCAGGCGCGCGTTTGCGTCCCGCGCCAACTTCTCGAGCGCATCGGCCATCGCCGCGACGTCGCCGGAGGCAACCAACCAACCCGTCTGGCCGTTTTGCACGATCTCGGCGTTGCCGCCAACGTCGGTCGCAAGTATCGGCAACTGGGCTGATGACGCTTCAACCAGTGCCATGGAATAGCCTTCGGTCAGGGACGACTGCAGGTACACGTCAGAGCCTTTGAGTAAGTCGGCGACGTCATCGCGGATGCCGAGAAAACGCACCACGTCGAAAATTCCGAGTTCTGCGGCCAACGATTCGAGCGAGGCGCGCAAGGGACCATCGCCAATCATCAGCAGCGCGACGTCAATACCCCGGATGCGAACTGATTTTATCGCTTGCAACATCATGGCAGGGTTCTTGACATCGCTCAATCGTCCGACGCTAGTCACTACCACTGCCGACTCCGGCAAGTCGAGCGTATGAAGGATTTGAAGGCGCGCCGCCGGCTCGCGCGGTGCGAACTGATCCAGATCAATACCGTTGACAATGGTTCGCGCCTTTTCGGCTGAGATGACCCTATCAGCGACAAATTTTTTATGGGCCGCCTGACAGACTGAAACGCCTGAGTCGGTCCATCGCATGGCAAGCTTGTAGAGCGCTTCTCGACGCGCCGAATACACTTGCACGCCCATATTGTGTCGAGTACTGATGATTCGCCGCAGGCCCAGTCCAAGTGCTGCGGCGGTCGCATAATAATGCGGTACCGCATTGTGGGTATGCAAAACCTCAGCGCGCGCGGCCCGCAGTGCCCGCCGGATAATCATGATCGAGCGCAACTCCGGGCCGGCTCGCTTGTCACAGTGAAAGACCTGGATTCCGGCAGCGCGCGCTTGTGCTGCCAATCGACCTTCGCCGAGCAAGCAGCCAATGGTCACCGAATGTCCGCGACGCGTTTGCAAGCCGGCCAAACCCAACACCATGCGTTCCAGGCCACCGACCTCAAGCGATGCAATGAAATGCAAAATGTTCAAATCACACCCGTGTTCATATCGCAAAACGTCGGCTGATTCTGCGACACAGGATCGCCAGTTTCTGTCCAACCGGCCCCAGGCGGGCGGCCAATTCGGTCGCCAGAGCGTAGTCGCGCGTATACCAGGATCGCATCAGCACACTGATGCCCAGGAAGCAGGCAATGAATATGATGGCGGAGACCACAAAGGAAAATCGCGAAACAAACAGTGTTTCAACGATGATGCCCAACTCGCAGGCCACCAGCGCCGAAAACAATAAACGGAACAGCACTTCCCACTTGATGCGCACCTTTATGCGCCGACGAACCATGAAAAACTGAATCAACACGCTGACGGCGCGCGTAATCGCCATGCTGATGATGGCACCGGACAAGCCCCAAGTGGGTACCAACGCAACGGCTGCGACTATGTTGACGCCAAGCGTCGCAATCGCGGTCCAGATTTGATCGGTTTGCAGGTTCGAAGCAATCTGAAACGCATTGAAGGCACCGGCAAATGCGCCTAAACCTGCGATCACCAGCATGCCGGTCACCGCCGGAATCGCCGCCTCATAACTGACACCGTACAGAAAGGAGACGGCACCGCGCGTGACCACCAGGGCAATGCCGCAGATCAGCAGACCGATGAACCAGTAATAACGAATCGATTCGGACATGATCTTGCCGGCGCGCGCCTGGCCGGAACGACCGAAGGCTCGCGATATGGCGGGCAGCAGCACCGAAGCCAGGCCGGTCGTCAACAGATCAACCGCGCCTTTGGTCAGAGTACCTGCAATGACAAAGTAGGCAATGGTTTCTGCCGACCAATAGGCCTTCAGCAAGCCGATCTCCAGGGTGCGGCTGCTCAGAAGACCGATCGAAATCATCACGCCGGACGAAAAAACCGTACGCACCACGCGGCTTCGGGTCTCAGCGGGGAGAGTTGCCGCCTGCAGCTTGATGCCGCACGACTTGACCAGGCGCTGCGCCACCAGACAGCACAAGACACCGGTCATCGCGTAGATGGCGAAGGCCGTCAGGACCGATTTGTCGAACCGCCACCACAGACACAACGTAATCAGATTAGCCGCCACCATCACCAAAATTGAATAACACTCTGGTTCGAAGCGCTCGAATCCCTTGCCGATGGAACTCAACATCCAGAAACGCGCACGGGCAATAACACCGACACAAACCAGCAGAATCATCCACAGCAAATGTTGCGACCAGTCCTGTGGCGATTGAACCAGTGCGACCGCGACGAACACCGTCACCACAATGCCGGTACAAACCGTCTGCCAACGCAGCAAGGTTGAACCCAGGGCGTCGACCACCTCAGGTTTTCGACTGCCTCTGAACTCGGCTATGAAGCGAATCGCCGATACCGTCAAGCCGTTGTTCGATGCGAGGATCAGCCAGCCACAGAGCCACACCGCAAACGCATAATGACCGTATTGAGTCGGTCCGAGGGTGCGCGCGATCAGCACACCCGTAGCAATCCCGACCACCGCCTCGATGTACTGCACCCCCGAAGACAGCGCAGCGTTGCGTAACAGGGTCATGCGTCCACCCAGCTTCGAGTTGCCAGGCGCGCCGATCAGCCGATCACTAAGCAATTGGACCGCACATTATCAAAGCGACCATCAAGAAACCTTTCTACAACAGCGCCAAATTCTACGCCCGGTTAAGTTGCGGCCGGCTGCAAAAATCGCTGCTGTCATGAACATTGACATCGAACCGATCCCACTACTGCGGGCAGAATGATTAACAATTCTGACGCCATACGCCCCCTCAGTGAGCGCGGTTTGATCTGTAAAGACTACCGAACCTTGGGCGCGGCGCGGCGGGTCCTTGAGAGCCTGCGTCAGCGATCATCTAAACTCCATATTTGTCACGGATCATTCATCTTCGTTATGGAAAATTATGGGCCGCGCGAACCGCACTTGTCGCGCTTCAAGGAATTGATTCGGCAAGGCGCTGGCACGCTTGATATTCACGACCAGCAAGACCCTGCCTCCAGCTACACCCGCGCAGCGATCGCCAGCGAGCCCTTGGTGCAACGCGAAGTCGATCGTGTTTCGATTCATTTGCATAGCATTTGCCAATTGTTGCAGTCACAATTGGGGCCAACGCCGCAAATTCTCGATCTCGGTTGTGGTACCGGTGCCACCACCGTTGCGTTGGCGCTCACCCGGGAACTGGACGCGCAACGGATCGTCGGTGCAGACCCGAATGAGTTTTCGCTGCGCGCCGCCGCCGAGCGCTGGGCCGCTCATCAGATTGCGGGACCGGAAGTCGGCTTTCAGAAGATCGAGGCCGGCCGACCCCTGCCCTTTGCCGATCAATCGTTTGATCTGTGTTTGTGTGTATCGGTGATTGAATATCTTGGCACGTCGCAGACGCGTCAGGCGCTGGCTTCAGAAATGATTCGGGTGACGCGGCGTGGCGGCACCCTTTGTTTGGTCACTCCGAGTCCGTTTCGACTGTTCGATTATCACACCGGCCGCTTTCTCGGCGACTGGCGACGCACCTCCGGTTTCCCATGGGCGCAGTCACCCCCTGAGATCAGTCGAATGTTCAGAGGACATCAAGTACGCTTTCTGCGCAAGGAACAAGTCAGTCACGGGCTATCGAAGCGACAACTGCCGCTGGCCAACCTCATTGCCCGTGTACCCGGTCTGGGTTGGGCACTACCCTGGCAAAAAGTATTGGTCAAGCGCGTTGCCTAGAACGTCATTACGCTTGGCCCTGCGGGCAGCCCTATGGGCGGCGGCGCTGTGCGGGTCAACAATTGCTCTGCCTGCGAATGCCGATAACGGCGACGACCCCTGCGTCACCAAGCGAGTCGGTTGGCCGGAAGCGGCCGAGCGCGCACGCTTTGCCTGGCCCACGATTACCGAGGCGGCCGCCGGCACTGAAATTATCTCGAGTTGCCTGCGCCTGAGCGATCTGGGTCCGCTCAAAACGGTCGCTGCTGAACCTGCCGAGGCGGGTTCGTTTTCAATCAACGGCGGAGCGTTTCTCGCAAGCCCGCAAAAGATTCGAAATGGCGACCGTGTTCGTGCACGCGTTCGAGCCTCCTCGCAAGCCGACGGTCGTGTCGCGTTGACCGCGATTTTTAACGCTGGCCTCCGACTAGCCAGCTTTGAAGTTCGAACGGTAAATCTACCAACGAACAATCGAGCTGCGACGACTTATCAGGTCGGTCCGACACGAGCCATCAAACAGTTAACCGAGATCGCCCCGAAGTTAGTGGCTGGCGATACGGTACTGGTCGATGCCGGTGTTTACGCACCGGTTCGCTTTGAGCGGGCCGGAACTCGAGCGCACCCGATCACGATTCGCGGCGACAGCAATTCACGACCGGTGATCAGCGGCGGGCCTTATGCGGTGAGTTTCATCGGCGCGCATCACACGGTCTTCGAGCACTTCGAAATCACCGATGCGCGGCTCGCCTGTGTGTTTAATCAGGCCCACGAACTGACCTTGCGCGCACTGTTCATTCACGACTGTAATCGGCACGGCATTCTCGGTGCCGACCTGGCCAACGGCAGTAACTTGATCGAGTACAGCGAACTGACCCGAACCGGCAGTCATCCCATTGGCGAGAATCGCAAACACCCGATTTACATTGCAACGGATCGGGACGCATTTCCGAACGCGAGGCTGCGGGTTCAACACTCCTACCTGCATAATAATATTGGCGAATCGATCAAGAGCCGTTCAGCACGTACCGAGATCTACTACAACTGGATCGACGTCGGTGTCGATGCGAAATCCTTGTACACGCTGGCACTCTATGGCTTCGAAGTTTATCGAACCGCTGATAGCCTGAACAGTGACGTCGTCGGCAATGTGCTGGTACACCGGGGCCGCTATGGCATTCGCCTCGGCGGCGACGGTACCGGTGATTCGAAGGGCCGGGTGCGACTCGCCAACAACACGATCATCCTGGGTCCGGACTTCGGCCAGGCGCCCGTCATCCGGCTGTTCCAATCAATTGACTCGGTTTATCTGATCAATAACGCCGTGATTCGAAGCGGCGGATCGACCGATCCGGTAAGAATGTTTCGAAACGATATTGAACCGAGCGCCTGGGTCGGTGGTCGCATCAAATTGGCGGGTGTATCGAACTGGTTGCCACCGCAATCAATCATCGACCCGGCACCCGCTCACGAATGGCGAATGTCGATTAACGGCCAGGCGTTACTGCGCTCGATGGATATGACGGCGATCGATGTGACGCCACAGCCGGACTCAGCACTCATCAATGGCGCTACTTCGCTGCGCGACATCGATTCCGAATATGACATTGGCGATCGGTTGCTTGTCCTGGAGCGTTCAATCTGGCCACGGGCACCCGTCAGTGGCGCCAGGCTGACTGAGTATCGACGTGATACTCTGCGGCGAAATATTGGCGCTTATTGATAACCGGCTAACGCAAACTGGCGTGCCGCCCATCATCAAAAAATCGCACCACTCTGACATTGCCCGCAATCGTCAGGCTCACTTCAACATATCCGGCGCCGGTGGAACTGCTGGCGGTTGCAACTCTGCCACCGACATCGAGTACTTTGACCGAGCGATAGTCGTTGCTACTGTCTGGCTGGCTCAGCCGCCAGACATCGCGATTGGCGATTGAGCCATTCAGATTGGTCGAAGACCAGCCAGCGCCGCCGGTTGAGTACAAATCGCGTACCGCGACCGATTTGCCGTTAACGTTATAAAGCGCGATGTTGCCATTGATGACGGGTGCGCTCGGAATATGCAAGCGCCAGGTCTTCGCCGGACTGCCGACGATCCGATCAAACACCACCACCACCTGCAGATCATCCAGCCAAACGTAGTCACGCCGGTAAACGCTGCTACTGGTCCAGTACGGTCGGGCATCAATCTGTATGTAGGAATGCGGTACTGCAGCGCTCGGGTTGTACTCGGAAAAACGAATGATTGGAAAGTCACCGGTCTCGGAAGTTTTTTGACCAGCCAGCGTAACGATATTCGAAACGTCACTACCCACATTGGTACCGGCTTCGGCCAATATTCCGCTGTTCGCAAAGAATTCCGGATCGGTCACCAGCCAATCAGCACCACTCGCCCATTGAAAGCCGGGCACATCGGGATTGGCGTGCGAGTAATCGGCACTGGAGTTGGCCCGATTGGCAAACATGAATGCCGCGCGCGCATTAGTCTGGAATCCTTCCGAGGACCGCAGCCCAAGCAGCCCTGCACCAGGCGTGGGCGCTACGAAAAATCGGTCTGGCTTTGCCGCCGCAGGGCTGGCGGTCGCAGCGTTCAGATTCCAATAGAAGTTCGCAAAGCCCTTCGACGCACGCGACCAGTTTGAGACCGCCATCGCGGTCGTCAAAATACTTTTGGCGTGTTGCGCCTCGCTCGATGATTTTCCCGAATGAATCATATGGTGCCAATGGACCAGCGATAGTTGTGTGAACGGCGCATCACTATTTGAGGCTTCCGAACCTACTTCAAAAAATTTCTCCAGATGCGGGCGCGTCTGATACATCAATAGATTCAAGCTTTGTGCGAACGAGAAGCCGGACTGTGCCAACCAATCAGTACCCAAAGCGGCGTCATAAAGTTCCATGGCCCAGACCGCATTTTTAACGTAGCCAGCATAATAATGACCCTCGCTTTGTACTGGACCATTCCATAACGGCGCGCTGGTCGCGGTCTTGAATTTTTGCGCCATCACGGTTGAAGCCGCGCGCCAGGACGCAGCTTGCGGGTTGAATCCTTCGCTGGCAACTGCGCCGACCACATGCGCCAAGAAGCCGTTTTGCCAGTAGTTATTTTTGGGTGAGTCAAACGGCCAGAACCGGACATTCTGGTTATTCCAGTTATTCAGGGTACCGTTGACCCAGTTCGCCACCTGACTCAACTGGCCGGCGCTGAATTGCGAAAAGGCCAGATCAGCCGTCGCCGCAACGTCGAGCATACGATCTTCAACGTGTTGAAAATTCTCGCCCGTTCCGGTATCGCCGTTGGGGAAACTGGCGACAATTCGCATCGCTTCATCCCTGGCCAAGGCGAGCATGGTCGTGTCGTTCAACAGCCAACCGGCGAAGGCAATCTGGAAGGTCGGTATGTCGTTAAAATTGGCACGATCAGCAGCAGCGGCTCGCGCCAAATTCAAGAATCCTAACGGTGTGCCAACCCGATTGGCCGAAGCTCCGGTAGCCACCATATCGTTCGCGGCAATCGAGGCCCGCAGCCGCGACTCGACCGACTTGAACAGGAACGGCCGGGCGGCAAAACCGCTACCCGTCAGCGGCGTAAATATCGCCGCAACCGACTGCCGTTGCGACATCGAAACAGTACACGCAGCAGCGCCGCTGCAAGCGCCACTCCAGCCTTTGAACTGATGACCAGCGTCGGCAGTGACCGCCAAAGTAAGGTCACTGCCGGACGCTACGACGGCCGAACAGGTCACGCCGCAATCGATCGGTACACTGGCCGACGTGACCCGGCCACTACCGACGACGCTGACGTTCAAAGCAAAGGTGGCGGCGGCGCGCTCGAAGGTCGCGGTGACCGAGGTGGCCGCCAGCATTTCAACCGCACACGCATCAATACCTGCACAATCGCCGCCGCTCCAGCCGGCAAAAACATTTCCAGCAGTAGCGCGCCCGGTCAGCGCGACCATCGTGCCCTGCCCATAACTGGACTCACACACCGTTCCGCAATTGATTCCGGCCGAATTCCCGATCACACTGCCAGCACCGGCAACCAACACGCCGAGCCGATAACGCGGCGCATTATTGGCCACAAAGACCGCCGAAATGGATTGCGCATCGGCCAATGTAAACGCACAGGCTTCGGTGCCGAGACACTGGCGAGTCGAATCTTTCCAACCACCGAAGGAGCTGCCTGCGGCTGCGATCGCGGTCAGCGCCAACGCATCACCTTTGGTAAAGGCGCCGGTGCAACCGCTGGAACCGGCGCTGCACGACAGGCCGGCCGGTGACGACGCTACCGAACCCGTGCCGCTACCGGTAATCGACAGGGTTAAGGAGGCCGGTGGCGGTGTCGCCGGCGTAGTGCTCGCCACATCGGGTTGTGTAGCGACTTGCGCGCTGCCCTGACTCGCCGATGGCTCACCCGGCGAAGGCTCGCCGCAGGCACCGACGCAAAGCGCCAGAACCAGCGACACTGCACATAACGATCTACTCAAAAGCTCGTAACTCCCAACCCTGAATTCTACCTTGCGAGCGGCCGCCACCCTCACTAAATGTCCAGTTCACTGGCGAACATACCCCAGTTACGCGGCTCCCAAAGTTCGTTTACCAGTTCCGCATCGCAGCCTTCCGGAACATGCAGAACCATATTTCGCCCTTGATTGCGGCGCATATAAAGCGCGCCCCGGAAACAGTTTTCGACACCGCCCTCACCCGCCAGGCAAACACTCATCCGTCGAAATCCGGCTTGCGACAGCGCTGCCGGCAAACTCAGCCAGAACAGCCACGCGGCGCTCGACCAGGAGGTGGTCCAGGCGGCATCCTGAATTTCTGCCTGATCACCATTGCGGCGAATAATCGCCCAGGCGATCACCCGGCCGCGCCGGCTCAATTCAACCCGTTCGTAACATTGCGTCGGATGGTGTTGGAATCGCCACTGGCGGTAACCGGGCGCGGGGATTCTCGAAATCTTTGCTTGCGCCGGCCCGTCGACGGCGGGCGGATCACCGTTCAATTCACCGACCGACATCTGGAAACGGCCGAGATACCCAAGTAACCGGACCGATTGATCAAGCAGCGACAGTGCGCTGCTGCAGGCCTGAGCCGCAACATCAGCAAGCCGCCGGGCAATGCGCTGCGACCAGCCTTTCGGTAGAAACCGCGACAACTGCGTTTCAGCCATTCGAAGCAGGCTCCTTCGAACGGCGTCAACCTCGCCTTGCATGGGTCTGACCCAGGTATGCGAGTGGCACAGCGCACGATAACCGGCGCGAACCATCACCGGCCAGGCCTGCCGATTCGGATAACCGAACAGAAACGCAAAACCGTTTGCCGAACACAGCCGTGCAATTTCCCGTTGCAGCATGACCGCTGGACCGGCGGTTCTGGATTCGGGGCTGACGACGAGATCAATCAACATACCGGCCCGCAAATGTCGCCCGGCAACCCGATAGTCGACCGGCAGCACCGAGCCGGCCGCCACCACCCGCGATGACTGCGGATCGCGAATAATCCAGGTACGGGCAGGTCCAGCCGGTGCCTCCTGATACAACCAACGGTAGCGTTCCGACAAGTGCTCACCGATCTTGTGATCACTCATGGCCGTTCGCCACAACGGCAGCACCATGGCTTCAATATCGCTCGCTGCGGCCTCGTCAAACCGGCTTCGCAGCGGGTTCGGTAAAATCTCGGGCATTGCGCTCACAAATTAAGTTGCCTTCCGTAGCCGTGCTGCCAGTCTTGAAATCGCTTTTGATTGTACGGTTACCAACCCTGCTCAGCGTTGAATAGTTGCGCAATCCACTGGATAGAAAACCGACACCGTCGATGAGCACAATGTCACGCTCCAGAGCCGCGACGTTGACTTAGACTGCGGATCTGGGGGTGTCGGGGTTAACAACGTGTGTGGTATTGCCGGAATCGTCGCATTGGGGAACGGCACGCACCTACCGATGCAGGCGGAGCTGTGCGGCATGGTCAATGCACTCTCGCACCGCGGCCCCGACGGCCAGACCTGCCGCGTGGACGGCCCAGTGGGTTTGGCGCATGCACGGCTTGCCGTCATCGACATCGACGGTGGTCAGCAACCGATTCACAATGAAGACCAAACGGTCTGGGTCATCCTGAACGGCGAAATTTTCAATTATCTCGAATTGCGCGCTGATCTGCTCGCGCTTGGCCATCGTTTTTATACCGATACCGATACCGAAGTGATCGTGCATCTGTATGAGCAGTACGGCGACGCGTTCGTCACGCATCTGAACGGACAGTTTGCGATCGCATTGCACGACCGTCGCCAGCGCCGGCTTTTGCTGGTCCGTGATCGAGTCGGCGTGCGGCCACTCTTCTATACCCTCTGCAACCAGCGATTGTTGTTCGCCTCGGAGATCAAGGCACTGTTCACGATTGCCGAGGTACGACGCGAAATCGATTTCGCAGCACTCGCCGAAACCTTCAAGTTATGGGGCGTAGCCGCTCCCGCCAGCAACTTTGTCGGCGTCTCGCAACTGCCACCCGGCTATCTGCTCACCGTTGAATTGGACAACGCGCATCGTGCTGCGGTGATGACTGCCTATTGGCGCTGGAACTACGACCAACCGGTTTGCTCGGATCGCAGCGCGCATGATCTCGCAGACGAGCTGCGGGCGTTGCTGGCGGACTCGGTACGCTTGCAATTGCGCGCCGACGTACCGGTTGCAGCCTATCTTAGCGGCGGACTCGATTCGGCTGCCATCGTCGCCATGATTCGTCGACAGCGCGCCGGTAGCCTTCGAACCTTCTCGATGAGCTTCGATGATGAGGCCTTCAACGAGCGGTCCTACCAACGTGCAGCGGTTGACTACTTTGACTGCGAACACAGTGAAATTCGCATCACGCGCCGTGATATCGGTCAAGCATTTGCTCGAACCATCTGGCATGTCGAAGCACCGATCGTCCGAACGGCCGCAACACCACTGATGCTGCTGGCCGGCCATGCGCGCCAAGCCGGATTCAAGGTAGTGCTGAGTGGCGAAGGCGCTGACGAAGTATTGGCCGGCTACGATCTCTTCAAGGAAGCGGCGATTCGCCGCTTTATCGCCCGATCTCCCTCATCAGCCTGGCGCGGGCGACTCCTGCAGCGACTTTATCCGTATCTCAGCCATTCACCGATGCGCGGCTCAGCAATGGCACAGCGCTATCTTCAAGCGTCGGGGGTGGTGCCGGACAGCCCGTTCTTCGCGCATGACGGTCGGATTCGAGCCTCAAGGCAAGCCTTGTTGTGTCTGCGTCCTGAGATTTTCGAGTCAGTCGCAGCCGATTCACCTTCGCGCGCAATTTTGAATGGTTTACCGGGCGGATTTAATCAATGGCAGGCCTTGCAGCGTGACCAGTACGTCGAAGCAGCGAGCTTGATGTCGAGTTACCTGCTCAGCGCGCAGGGCGATCGCGTGGCGATGGCGAACTCGATCGAAACTCGGGTACCGTTTCTGGATCATCGCCTGATCGAGTTCGCCAATCGCCTGCCGCCACGCCTGAAGCTGGCAACCTTGAATGAGAAATACCTGCTCAAAAAAGCCCTCCACGGCCGAGTTCCGGAACCTATCCTGCGTCGCACGAAACAACCGTACCGCGCGCCGGACAGTTCCTCATTTTTCGCACGCGGCAAGCCTATCGAGTGGGTCGCCGATCTGTTGAGCCGCGAGAATCTGCTGCAGGCCTCGATATTCGACCCGGTTCCGGTCGCCAAACTGGTCAACAAATGTGCGGCTGGCCGAGCCATTGGTTTTGGCGAGAACATCGCTTTTGTCGGAGTCGTTTCGACCATGCTGCTGCACGCACAATTCGTGGCCGGCAGCAGCGCCTTTTCTCAATAGACATTAGTCATGTTGCTGCAGGATCGCTTTCTCGAACACGCCAAACTCGATCCGTCCAAGTGCGCATTGATCGTAGCGACTGAGCAGATTTCCTATGCCGAGTTGTACCAACGCGCCGTCGCGGTCGCGCTGAGCTTGCACGCGCGAGGCATCCGGCGCGGCGACCGGATTGCGCTCTACCTGAGTAACTCGGTCGAGTTCGTCGTGGGTCTGTACGGTGCGCTGCTGGCCGGCGCGGTGTTCATGCCGATCAATCCACTCACCCGGCAGGACAAGCTGGCCTATCTGCTTAACGACGCCGAGGTCGCCTGCCTGCTGACCGAACCTGGCCTGGCCTGGATCTGGCAACCCGCTCTTGATCATTGTGCCTCGTTGCACAGTGTCTTTGTGAAGCAAGACGGCCAGCCAGAGACCACCGGCCAGCACTCAGTATTTTCTGAAACCACCGACCAACGCCTGCTGAATTGGCCCGACCTGCAAGCCTTCGAGACGAAGAACTTGCGTGCGGTGTCCCTGCTGATTGACCAGGACCTGGCAGCGCTGATCTACACCTCGGGCTCAACCGGTTTTCCGAAAGGTGTGATGCTGACGCACCTGAACATGGTCAGCGCCGCCGATTCAATCATTGAGTATTTGAATCTGCTCGAGCAGGATGTGATTTATTGCGCCCTGCCGCTGGCCTTCGACTATGGCCTTTATCAGGTCTTGATGGCATTATCGATCGGCGCATCGGTGGTCCTGGCGACCGACTTTGCCTTGCCAGTTGCCGCGCTGAAGACCATGTCAGAGCAACGAGTCACCGTCTTTCCAGGGGTGCCGACGCAGTTCTCGATGTTGCTCAACGTAGTCGGCATTGAACGCTTCGATCTGCACACACTTCGGATCATTACCAATACTGCCGCAGCACTGTCACCCAAGCACATCACGGCGCTGCGTAGCCTGTTTCCGCAGGCCCAGCTGTTCTCGATGTACGGTCTCACCGAATGCAAGCGCGTGAGCTATTTACCGCCGGAACAACTCGATATTCGTCCTGACAGTGTTGGTCGAGGTATGCCGAATCAGCAAGTCTGGTTGGCCGACGAGCGCGGTGACCCGCTTGCGAACGACAGTGTTGGCGAACTCGTGATTCGCGGCAGCCACGTCATGCGCGGCTATTGGCGAGCCCCTGAAGAAACGGCAGTCCGTTTGCGCGACGGACCCATAGCCGGCGAAAAAGTACTTTTTTCCGGCGATATTTTCCGCACGGATTCCGATGGATGGCTGTATTTTGTTGGCCGCAAAGACGATATCATCAAGAGTCGCGGTGAAAAAGTCAGCCCGCGTGAAATCGAGAGCGTCATTCATTGCCTGCAGGGTGTTCGCGAAGTGGCAGTCATTGGTGTTGACGACGAGCTGCTTGGGCAGGCAATCAAGGCCTTCATCGAGCTGCAACCGGAATCAACCCTGACCAAACAGAGCGTGTTGCAACATTGCATCAGCAAGCTTGAGCGCTTCATGGTTCCGAAGTACATCGAGTTCGTCGCCGAGTTGCCTCGAACCGATACTGGCAAGATTCGCAAGTCGGGCCTGGTCGACGCCGCGCAGACCGGATCTTTCAACACCGTGAATCGACGTTGATTCGACCGAACATTCATCCGACATTCGCGAGTACGGCATGATTGACCACAAAGAAGAAATCCGGGCCTTTATCCAGGACAATTTCCTGATCGGTCCCCGCGGCGAAACATTGGCCGATGTCGACTCATTGATCGCCAGCCAGGTTGTCGATTCAACCGGGTTTTTGGAGTTGGTGACCTACCTCGAGGAACGTTTCGGCATTGTTGTCGATGATCTGGAGATGATCCCCGAGAATCTCGATAGCGTGCTTGCGCTTAACGCGTTTGTACAGCGCAAACAGTTGGCCTGAGCGCGTCAACCACGGATGCCAACAGCACCGCCGATACCAACCGCGCCAGCGATGCCGACAGCGCCGCCGATGCCGACAGCGCCAAACTATTCAGTCGAAGACCTGCTGGCGATCGACTGCGATGCTGAGGTTCAGAGAATCAGCGACTGGATCAACCAAACGGTGGGTGGCGTGCTCGGCAAACGCGGAGTGGTCCTTGGACTGTCAGGCGGTATCGACAGCTCGGTGTGTGCTGCGCTAGCCGTACAGGCGCTCGGCGCCGACAAGGTGTTTGGCCTGCTGCTTCCGGAGTGCGATTCACGGGCGAGCGCAACCGACCTTGGCGCCGCGCTGGCCGAATCGCTGGGGATTCGCCAGATCACGCAAAACATCACGAGCGCGTTGACCGCGCTCGGCTGCTACGAACAACGAGATGCCGCCATTCGCCGCCTGTTTCCGGACTATGACGAGGGTTGGAAATGTAAATTGGTTATCGCGGGCGGCCAACAGGGTGGTATCAACTATTTCCAATTGATCGTGCAAAACCGCAGCGGCGCGTTCGATAAACGCCGGCTGCCGTTGCGTGAGTATTTGCAAATTGTCGCAGCAACCAACTACAAACAAAGGGTCCGCAAGACGATCGAATATTTTCACGCCGATCGACTGAATTACGCGGTCATCGGCACACCGAATCGGCTCGAATTCGACCAGGGATTTTTCGTCAAGAACGGCGATGGCGCGGCCGATTTGAAACCGATCGCGCACCTGTACAAAACTCAGGTGTACGCGTTGGCCGCTCAACTCGGCTTGCCTGCCGTTATCCGTAACAGTACGCCCTCAACCGACACCTACAGCCTCGAGCAGAGCCAGGACGAGTTCTACTTCGCCCTGCCCTACCAGTCGATGGATATTGCCTTGCGCCTGCACAATCTGCAACGGCCCGCCGAAGCACTCGCCAGCGCGCTGGCAATTTCTATTGACAAGGCCCACCGGATCTATGCCGACATCAACGCCAAACGCCGCAGCACTCGTTACCTGCATCGACCGTCGCTGCTGCTCGAACCGGTGATCACCTGGAATCCGGCCGACTAGGCATGGCCAATAAACTCGATGAACTCGATGCGCGGGCTGCATTGCAGTGGCGATCGCTAGCCGCGCGGGCGCGTCACGCGATTCCCGTGCAGGCAGACAAACCGACCGAAACCGGCGAATCGACGCTCAGGGCGTTATGGCATTGTGCGGCTGGACTGCGGCTGTCCAATGAAGCGGCGCAATCAATCGAGCTTCGGCCTTTGCTGGCCGAGGAGTTCAAGCTGCTCGAGCGACTTCTTGAACAACGTATTGCCGGCACTCCGCTGGCGCACCTGACCGAACGACAACACTTCATGGGTCTTGAAATGATTGCCGGCCCTGCCGCGTTGATCCCCCGACAGGAGACCGAACTGCTGGTGCGCAGCGCGCTCGACACCCTCAATGAGGCCAGGTTCGGCGCGAATTCTGCATCTGCTTCCGCTTTCGACGCGCCGCTGGTCATCGACATTTGCACCGGTTCGGGTAATGTCGCGGCGGCTTTGGCGTATCGGCACACCAGCCTCGTTGTTCACGCCTGCGATCTATCCTATGACGCCATTGCGCTGGCGCAGATCAATCTGCAGCACCTGGCTCTGTCAGACCGCGTGCAGCTTCATGTTGGCGATCTGTTCGAGCCCCTGCTACAGGCGGGTCTGCACCAACAGGCGACTCTGGTGACTTGTAATCCACCCTATATCTCATCCGCCCAGGTCGCCAGGATGGCACCGGAGATCGCCGACTACGAACCCTCGCTGGCGTTTGATGGCGGACCCTTTGGAATTGGCATCTTGCGCAGAGTGATCCGCGACGCACCCCAAATGCTGCGCCCCGGCGGCTGGCTGGTCATGGAAGTCGGACTCGGCCAGGCCGACTCGGTCCTGCACAACCTGCGCGCCAACCCGGCCTTCACTGCGGTCGAGGGAATCAACAACTCGGCTGGCAAGATCCGGGTGGTTCGTGGACGTCGAAGCGGCGCGTGCGAATGATCGACCATCAACCTAACAGTAAGACCCGAGTCAGCAAATACATGAACACAATGCTGGCCATTTCAAGCGCTACCAATACCGCGAACATCTTGCGCGCCGACACGATTGGTACTTCGTCCGGCCATCGCCGACGCGCGCCCTGATAAAGCGCAATGATCAAGGCCTGCAAGAAGAACAGCAAGAACACGTAACTGCGTGACAGGAACATCGACGCCAACAAGTAGCCGGCCAACGAATAGCTCAGAACAACGGCCAATTCATGAAAGGTTCGAGCCTCAACTCGCACCTTGCCGACTTCGTCAATCAAGCGCAGCTTAAAAACCGCGCTGGCCATCACCCCGGTAACTACCAGCATCGAGAACCAGAAGAAATAACCGACGATGCCGAGTTCGGCAAACGCCAGGACCAGTGAGTTATGGGCGGTGAGTTGGTGATAATCAAGATAAAAGCCTTTGCCGACGCCCAGGACCGGATTGGCGAGAAACATCTGAATACCTTCGTACCAGGACTCGACCCTACCGGCAGCGGAATCTTCTTCACTCGACATCTGCGCGACACGGCTCGGCGCCAGCAACACAAAGGCCAGCACAAAGACCGGAATCACGCCCAGACTACGCCACGCTCCGAATCGACGCACGGCATAAGCCACCACCATACATCCAAGGGCGACCAGGCCGCCGCGCGAGTTGGTCAGATAGATGCCAATGATCTGCAGCGCAGCCGCAATACCAGCCAAGAGCTTCAGCAAACGCGACGAAGTAGAACGCCCCCAGTACAGCGTCATCGGCAATGCCACGATGAAGGCCAGCGCCAGATCATTGGGGTCGTTCAGAAACCCAAGGTAAGTGATCCGACCCTCGATAACCTTGGCGCCGGACCAACCGACCCCTGTGCCGACCTGGTCAATGCCGTGCAGCGCCAGTACCGCACAACACAGCCCGATCACCCAGAAAATCCGCTGGAAGTGAATCGGGCCCAAACGGCTGGTCGCGGTGATCAAAAAAAGCACCATGATCGGTACAAACTCGATGACCACTTTGACCGCGCCGCCCAGCCATCCGGCGGCGGCGACCGATAACGACATCGAGATCATCAAGCCGACCATCAGACCATGGTGGGGCGCCGAAAAATCCCGGTTACGTTGAAACAACCAGACGGCGAACGCGATAACCAAAGCGCTCACCACGATCGGAACGCCCATCAATTCTTCTACATATTCGTGCGGCCGGATATAGACGAGGGCCAGATAGAGCAACACAAACGGCAGCGCGCGGGCGCTGTCAATTGGCAGTTCAGTACGTGCCGACTCGGCCGGCGGTGACGCCGCGCGCTTGGCGATCCGACGGCTCGGAACAAACGGCAGACGTGCTGACTTCATGGCACGGCGGGTGGTGACGAGGACCTTGCGACAGGCGGATGGATCATGCGCTGCAAACCCTCACGCACTCCCACTCGCGGCGTCCACCCCAACAGGCGCGTCGCCTTGCGAACATCAAAATTACTGAGTGGCCGAATTGATTCAATACGGTATCGCGTCAGCGGCACCTCGCGTCCCAACAGTTTGCCCAAGGTTTCAACCGCACGGGCAATCAGTATCATGACTTGCTGTGGCCAATAAAACGCTTTCGGCGCCGCCGAACCCAAACCAGCGAGCGCTGTGATGTACTCACGCTGGGTGATTCGTTCGGTATCGACCAGGTGAATGGTCTGACCCAGCGCTTCGTCGCGAGCGCCGGCCGCCACCAGGCCGTCGATGACATCATCCAGGTAAACCAGTGGTAGCGCCAGATCGCCCTTGCCCACCACGATCCAACGGCCAGCCAGCGCAATCACGCCGTTCGGTGCGACCTTTTCAACGCCACGCCCGAAGATCTGACCGGGACGCAGAATCACAGCGTTGACCGTGCCTTGAGTGATCGCTGCCTGGACCATCTGCTCGGCTTGCAACTTGGTCTGGGTGTAGAAGCCGCGCCGCTCGGGAAAAGGCTCGAAGCGCGCGTCTTCATGCAAGGCGACCAGTGGGTTGTTACCGGCATGATCAATCACGCTCATCGAGCTCAGATGCACGAGTCGCTTGACCCCGTACTTGCGGCAAGCATCGAGCACGTTGCGCGTGCCCCAGATGGTGCCACTCTGGAAATCCTCACGCCAGCCTTTCATGGCCGCACCGACATGAAAGACGCGCTCGACGCCTTGCACCGCATGGGCAACGATATCAGGGTCCCCGAGGTCACCGAGTACCACCTGCATGCGGGCATGCACCGGCAATACCGATGTCGGCTTGCGCAACAATACGCGCACCGATTCACCCTCTTCCAGCAGACGCAACACCAGGGCACGACCGACAAAACCAGCGGCACCGGTGACCAGGTTCTTGATCGGTTCGAGGGGCGCATAACGCTCGGCGCGTTCACGGTCCCAGATCGCATCGGCATCTCGCGAGGCAGATTCCATCAGCGTGACAATACGGGCACCATCAACGGCCTGAATCGGCGGCTCGCGCTGCTCACGCACACTGCGCACAAACGCGATGGCACCGGCCACGATACCGGGTGAACTCTTCAATTGGCCCGTCGCAAATCGCAACACCGTGGCAACGATACGTACCGCCTTCAATAAAGAATTGCTGACACCGGAGACAACCATGCCGACAAACTTGGGTCCCGGCAGCAATCGCGAACGGGTGCAGGTCTGCAGGAACTTATCGATATCAATCGCGCCGCGGGTGCCCTGTACTATCAGTTGATTGACCATCGGGCGAGCGTTCCAGGACAACCGTACCCGACCGACACCGCGCTCGCAGTGAGCCGTCACCAGCCACTCGTCGAATCGCAGGTTCGGCAGTCGGCCGGTGCCCTGAAAATCAATCTGCAGTCGATCGATACGACCCAGAAAGGCCTCGATCTGGTAGAGCGCATGAACGCCCAGATCCTGAAACGGATACGATCCTTTGCGCACCATGGCCGGCAGCGGTCCACCCTCATAGGGCGGATATTCCGAGCTGCGGTTGATGTCGACCGAGAGCAGATCGCCGCAGGCGCCTTGCTCGACAAGCTTTAACGCTTTCTCGACAACCGGATCGAACAGATCGGAATGATTCACCGACAGCACTCGCTGATTTCGCGACGCCGCTGCCATCATCGCCTGGCATTCATCCGACGATTCCGCCATGGGTTTTTCGACAAACACATGGCAGCCCGCATCCAGTGCTTGAATCGCCAGCGCGGCATGTGAGGACGGCGGCGTCAGCACGAACACACAATCGGGCGCCAGCACCAGCAGTTCCTCCAGGGTTGTGCAGGCCAACGCAATCGACGAGCTGACGGCGAGCGATTGCGCGGCGTCCAGTTGTTGATCGGCGAGACCGACAATACTGACAAAATCGAGTTGTTTGAGCGCACGAATGTGATGTCGGCTGACGTAGCCGGCGCCGATAATGGCAATGCGCAACGGCGCAGACTTCTCAATCACTGACATGGGGTCCTCCTGGAACACTGGCTAGCCGATCGCGAATATCAGCGCGAACTGTTGCGAGGGTAACGGCGACCCGAGACTCCCATGAAGAATCTGCCACGGCTTGCATACGCCGCCGGCTCGCGGCAGGATCACGCTCCAGGACAGCGCGATCAACCAACTGCACGAATTCATCGGCGTTATTTGCAATCAACACAAACGGCGCAAACCGTTCCACTTCGGGCGTCGATACCGATACCACCGGCTTGCCGGTGGCCAGATACTCGCGCAACTTCAGGGGATTTGAATTCATGACTTGGCGATTGCGTCGATACGGAATCATCGCAACATCGAACACTGACGCCCAATTCGGCAGACTTTCGTAGCTCTGGGCACCGACCAGCCGCACATTGGGGAGTGCCTCCAGCTCGCTGACATCGGTGCTGACATGGCCAACCATCAACACGGTATACGCTGGCCGCTCGCGTGCCAGTTTCGCGATCAAGGAAATATCGACCCAGTCGGCAACCGATCCAAAAAATCCGACTACCGGATGGGTGATCGATGCAAGCGACGTCGGTGCTGGTGTCGCGGGGTCTGAGGCGCGCGCGAACAACTCGGCATCGACACCGTGCGGTGAGAAGGTCACATGGTCGTTGAGCCGCTGCTTGTGAGCAAGCAACGCCGGCGGCGCCACAAAAACTCGATCGGCTTTGCGAGTCAGATCATCGTCACAGCGCTGTATGCTCGCAGCATCGACACCCGGATGGGCCGCATAATCATCGATACAGTAATAGATTACCGCCAGCTCGCCGAGCCTGCCCGCCAGGAATCCCGGATGCGGCAACGCAAACCAGAGCAGGTAACGCTCAAAGCGCAGATGTCTGATGGCCCGGGCCAGAGCCCATCGCGCGAAACGCTCATTGAACCAATGGACACCGGGAATCGTTCGAAACGGCAACTGCGGCACCGTACAGCGCCAGAAATGGTCATCAATTTTGACTGGTAAAGCGACCGCCTGGCGCAATTTTCGAAGGATCTTCTTGAAGTCCCGTCCCGACGCAGACGGCGCCCGCATGCCCGGCGAATCAACATAAAGTAACGTAATAGTGCGAGCCAACCGACGGGCGATGTGATGACTCGAGGTGCGGTTCTCGGCATTCCAGTCGTTGCCGAAGTAAATCAGCGCGCAGCCATTCAGATCATCAGGCAAATCAGCATGAGGATCAGCGGCCAAGTCGGAACCGAAGTTAGTCGCTTGTGCGGTACGCACGGATGTCGTCGAAAAGGAGGCGTTCAAGTGCACACAGCTTTGCCATTTAAGATTGGATTATAGTTGCGGCTATACACCCTGATTGTGACCAATTCCCTTCTCACATGGCGAGCGCACCTGTCCCAGCCGTCAGTATCATCACGCCCGCGTACAACGCCGAGCGGTATTTGCAGGCGACAATCGATTCGGTTGCGCGGCAGACCTACGAGGATTTCGAGCATCTCATTATCGATGATTGTTCGAACGATGGAACAGCCCTCATTATTTCCAGTGCGAGTACCGACCCGCGTGTTCGGGTTCATCGAAACGCGAAAAATCTCGGCGTGGCGGCCACTCGCAATGCCGGGTTGGAATTGGCACGCGGTGCGCTGATTTGCTTTCTTGACGCCGACGATTGCTGGATGCCCACCAAACTCGAGCAACAGGTAACGTTTATGCTGGACACGGGCGTCGATATTTCTTACATGGAATATTTGCGAACAGACTTGAATGGCAAGCCGATGGGTCGGGTAACACCGCCAGCCAAGGTCGATTTGAACGCCTTACTAAAATCCAATGTCATTGGAAACTTGACGGCGATGGCTCGCAAAAGTGCGATCGGTACCATCAGATTTCGAAAAATCGGCCATGAAGACTACGTTTTTTGGTTAGATGTGCTGAAAACCTCGCCATTTGCTCGCAGAGTCCCCACAGATGAGCCGGTTTGCCTCTACCGAGTTGTCGATAACTCGCTGTCAGGCAACAAGCTGCAGGCCGCACATTGGCAATGGAAGGTCTATCGTGAGGTCGCCGGTTTGAACATTTTGCATTCCGCCTGGTTATTTGCGAATTACATCGCCAGAGGCATTTTGAAACGCGTCTGAGGCCAACCTTGGTGAACGTTGAAGTTGGCATTGCTGAGGCTCGACGCAATCTGCCTGAGCTCACTGGCCTGGTGAGGAAGTACGCGAAAAAGTGCCACGATATTTTTTAAATCGCGCGTCCTGATTTGAACAATTTTCCGTTAGACTTTAAGTACTGATTGCGCATCTGCGACAGTCGAGTAGTTAGAGCTAAAAATCCCCGTCAATTTCGAAATGTTTTTGACGCTTGGCGCATCTTTTAGCGCGGTACTTTCTCAAGTGTAAAAATAAACCAGCGCGCAAATCGGGCTTGCTCCTTTTGCGCCTACTAACATGTAATGGTTGTTAATCCTGACTCTGGCCAGTCGTTAGTTCTCAGAAGAATTTCGCTACTTGGCGAATTTAAAAAACCGTCCGATTTTTGGCTAGCTTTTTCGAATGATCCACCTGTTCAGTCACTACTTTTCGTGGCGATTGCTGCTGCTGTCAGTGATCGAAGCGGCCGTACTGTTCATGTCAATTCTGCTCGGAATCCAACTTCGAATTCCAGCAGGCGACCCGACGCCCAGTGCCTACGACGCTACCGTGTTCACCATCGCAATGTTGGCCATGATGAATGCGCTGGGCCTCTACAGCAGGCAGCCGGAGTCGATCAAGAACACGATCCAGCGCCTGTTGGTAGCGCTGATTCTTGCCTTTTTTCTATCCAGCGCCGTGTTCTACGCATTCCCCGGCCTGTACGTTGGCCGCGGCATCTTCGCGATCAGCGCCGTCATTTCTGTCGCCGGACTGGTGTTGGTGCGGCTGTTGTTCTTTCAGGTCTCCAGCGCCTCGGTCCTGAAGCGCCGGATCATGGTCGTGGGGTCTGGTGAAGCTTCGCGGGAAATCATCGCTTACCTGCAGGGCGATGATGCGACTCGCTCAATGCAGTTTGTCGGACTTTATTCGACGCCTGACGAACTGCAGCCCGAAGGCAAGTATCGCGACATCGAACATGGCGATCTGCTGGCGCAGGTTGAAACCCTGCGGGCCACGGAAGTGGTCATTGCAGCACGCGAGCGTCGCGGCGGCGCGCTGCCGCTGCGCGATCTGCTCGACTGCAAACTCGAAGGCATTCGGGTCTGCGACAGCGTCGCATTTTTCGAACAGGAAAAAGGTCTTTTAAGACTTGATGATTTGCGCGCAAGCTGGATGATTTATGGCGATGGTTTTAATCAGGGGCTGGCGCGCGACGTCATCAAACGCATCTTCGACATCGTGTTCAGCCTCGTGTTGCTGGTGGTTGCCTTGCCTGTCATGTTGATTGCTGCCTGCGCCGTCTGGCTGGAATCGCGCGGACCGATCGTCTACCGGCAAGAGCGCGTCGGCGAACGCGGTCGCGGCTTTCAGATTCTCAAATTCAGATCCATGATCCAGAGTGCCGAGAAGGCAGGACTGCCGCAATGGGCAAGTCCTCGAGACTCACGAATTACCCGGGTCGGGCGCATTATTCGCGCAACCCGAATCGATGAGCTGCCGCAAATCTTCAATGTACTGCTGGGCGAAATGAGTTTTGTCGGACCGCGCCCCGAGCGACCGTCGTTTGTTACCCAATTGGCCGACCAGATCCGCTTTTACGATATGCGTCACAGCCTGAAGCCGGGCATTACCGGATGGGCGCAAGTACGCTTTCACTACGGCGCGTCGATCGAAGACTCAGTCGAGAAACTTCAGTATGACCTGTACTACGTCAAGAACCATTCACTGTTTCTGGATCTCTTGATTCTGCTGGAAACTGTTCAGGTGGTCATCGGTCGAAAAGGCGCCCGTTAGCGAGGGTGCCCGACCCCCATTGCTTGTCAAAGCCGCCAGTTCAGCAGGCCCTCTGCCTCTGCGCTTTTTACCGCAAAGATTCCCTTGATGTCGCCAAACACGGCACCCGGAATCAGCTTCTTCGAAAGTTCAGAAACGCCGAGCTGACGATATTCATCATGTGCGACTGCAACGACCATCGCACTGGCAACGGGCAGTTGATCCCAGGTGCTCAGCGCGACACCATACTCATGTTGCGCATCGGCCGATTCGGCAATCGGGTCGTGAACAAAGACCTGGGTACCGAAGGCTCGCAATTCGCGAATGACATCAATCACGCGTGAATTGCGCAGATCCGGTACATTCTCCTTGAAGGTCAATCCGAGCACGATGACGGGCGCGCCCTTGATGGCTATGCCCTGATTGATCATTTTCTTGATGGTCTGCTCGGCAATGAACTTACCCATGCCGTCGTTGATTCGCCGCCCCGCCAAAATGACCTGTGGGTGGTAGCCGAGCATGTCGGCCTTGTGGGTGAGATAGTAAGGATCAACACCGATACAATGCCCGCCAACCAGACCCGGGCGAAACGGCAGAAAATTCCACTTCGTGCCAGCCGTCTCGAGCACCTCCAGCGTGTCAATACCGATTCGATCAAAAATCAGCGAAAGCTCATTCATCAAGGCAATATTCAGATCACGCTGCGTATTTTCGATGACCTTTGCGGCCTCAGCCACCTTGATGCTGCTGGCCCGATAGACGCCGGCTGTGATGACCGCGCCGTACAAAGATGCGACCGCCTCGAGCGTAGCCTCGTCATCACCCGACACCACCTTGGTGATGCGGGTCAGGGTGTGTTCCTTGTCGCCCGGATTGATTCGCTCGGGTGAATAGCCGACGTGAAATCCGTCGCGCCAGACATAACCCGATTCACGCTCGAGAATGGGGATGCAGATTTCCTCAGTGGCGCCAGGATAAACCGTCGATTCGTAGACCACGGTCGCACCCCGTTTCATATGCCGCCCGGCGATCGCGCTGGCCGACGCCAGCGGGCCAAAATCGGGCTGGTGTGCATCATCGACTGGAGTCGGCACCGCAATCACAATAAAATCCGCCAAACTGATGTCAACAGGATTGGCAGTGAATGTCAGTTTGTCGGCCGCAACGAACTGTTCGCGGGACACTTCACCGGTTGGATCGTGCGATTCGCGATAGTGATCGATTTTACGGGTCGATAAATCGTACCCCACCGTGGTGTAAACCCGGCCAAACTCGATGGCCAGCGGCAAGCCGACATAACCCAATCCCACGATCGCAACTTTGATCATTTCTTACCTTTGATAATGACGTCTGACTGTCGCTTGACTGTCGACTGTTAATAAATTCTATCAATCGATTCAACGACTCTTACTGTAATCTTTACCGAGAAAGTGAATAGCAAATGTCTATTGACGAACTAACGGTCAATTCGCCGGATCTGGTTGTCGAGATGTGCTGAAATGCCGGACAAGCCAATTCAAATCAGGCAAAAATTGCAAGCAGGAATATACAGCCTTGGGAGAGGATGCATGATGAGGGTAATTGCAGCGATCGTGCTGGCCAGTGCGCTATTGGGCGCCTGTGCAAACACGTCGCTGCCGCCAGCGCCGGCGCGATCGACCGGTGCCGCATACACTTATTTGGTCGGCGCCGGCGATCTGCTGCGTATCACCGTCTGGCGTCATGCCGAGCTGTCTGGCGATATTCCAGTTCGCGGCGACGGCAAGCTCACCACGCCCTTGATAGAGGACACCATTGCGGTCGGCAAGACGCCGTCGGATCTTGCGCGTGAAATGGAAACGCGATTGCGCAAGTACTTGCAGGACCCGGTGGTTACGATCCAGGTCTTACAGTCCGCCGGCACCGGTAAGGAGCAAGTCCGCGTGGTTGGCCAGGCGGCGCGGCCGGCGGCGTTACCTTATCGGCAGAACATGACCCTGCTCGATGCAGTGCTGGCAGTCGGCGGATTGACACAGTTTGCGGCCGGCAACCGGGCAGTACTGGTGCGGGGCGTTGAAAACAACCGTCAATACAGTGTGCGCTTGCGCGATTTGATGCGCGACGGCGATGTCACCGCCAACGTCGAACTGCTTCCCGGCGATGTCATCCTGATTCCTGAAAGCTATTTCTGAGTTCCAACGTGAATGATTCCATTGCAAGCGTTCGGGCCATCCTGTCCGGACTCTGGGCCTATCGGTGGCCAGGATTTCTGGCCGCCTCGCTGCTGGGCCTGACTGCAGCCGCCGTGGTGGCAATGATACCGGCGCGTTATGAAGCATCGGCACGCGTGTTTGTGGATACGCAGTCGATTCTCAAACCGCTGTTGACGGGCATTACCGTCGAGCCTAATGTCGAGCAGCAACTGTCGATGATGGCGCGAACTTTGATCAGTCGCCCCAACGTCGAGCGCGCTGCGCGCGAATCGGGTATTGAGCCAAGCCCGCTGGCCGCTGCGCAACATGACGCCCTGGTTGATCGGCTCATGAAGAACATTCAGTTTCGCACCGGTGGCCGAGATAATCTGTATACGCTGACTTATCGCGGCGAGACTTCGGAATCGACATTGAAGTTTGTCGGTGCCTTGTTATCCATCTTCATGGAAACCAATGAAATCGGCAAACGTCGCGATAACGAGCAGGCCAAAAAATTTCTTGACGATCAAATCAAGACCTATCTGACCCGGCTGCAAGAGGCCGAAAGTGCAATCAAAAACTTCAAGCTGCGCAACCTGAATGTCATGCCCAATCTGGCGCAGGACTATGTCGCACGCACTGGCGAAGCGCAGCGAGAACGCAGCGCGGCGCGCTTGCAATTGCGGCAGGCCGAGCGCGCACGCGATGCGCTGGCTAAACGTTTACTTGAAGAACCACCGAGCTTCACGTCGACCGAAGCCATTGGACTGGGTATTCCTCAGGCGCCGAACGAGATTGATCTTCGAATCGACAGTAACCGCAAACGGCTTGATGAGTTG
>JANLTP010000118.1:0-86898 GCA_031363055.1 Burkholderiales bacterium
ACCATCGCTTCACGGGAGGCAACCGAGTCGTCGGCATTCGGGTCGTTCGACCGATCGGTAATCCGATAACTGGTCAGTACTTTAGTCGCGAAGGCACGCGGACTCATCAACTTGACCCGCTCGACAAGATTCGGCGCAAGATCGGTGCCGGTGCCATCCACACCGTGACAGCCATAACAGGCCGTATGGAACAATCGCCATCCTAGGTATGTGCCACGGTCAACCTTGCCGCCGGTCATTCGATATTCACCGGGCGAAGGCGGCGGGCGCGTCTGAGCCTGAACGGGCAAGACTGTCAGCGCCAGCAGGCCGGCACAAAGATAAAACCAACCGTCGGCGCATCCGCGCCTGACGGCGGCTCGGACAGTTCGAAGCCCAGTTATATCGCGCGGAGTCATCATGAAAACCGATTCCTTAAGTTGCGTTGATCATCCAGTTAATCGCAGAGGCACCCGTTCGCAGTTGAGTTATGTCAACACCGGCCGGTCCGTACTGACCAGTCCGTTGTGGACTGATGCGACTCATGCGGCTTCAGGATCGCAATACCCCGTTCCGTTCTGCATTGGCGCTGGTCCATTCTCGCCACAACGCAAGCAGCACGGCGAGAATCACCGGGCCGACGAACAGGCCAATCAGGCCGAAGGCCGCCAAGCCACCGAGGACGCCGAATAACACCAGCAGAAACGGGATCTTGGCCACACCACTGATGACCATCGGTCGCACCAGGTTGTCAATCCAACTGATCACCAGAAAGCCCCACAGCAATAAACCGATACCGGCAGCGACCTGACCTTGCAGCAGCAACCAAATTCCGATCGAACCCCAGATCAGCGGTGCTCCGAAGGGCACCAGTGCAACCAGGGCGGTAGTCGCCCCCCAGAACACGGGTGTCTTGACTCCCGCAGCCCAATAACCCAAGCCTGCCATCAGGCCCTGGGCGACAGCCGCCAGCAACAGGCCATAGACCACCGCGCGTGTGGTGTCGCCAACAGCCGTGAAGTAGTTTTGCATCCGGTCGCCGAGCAAACGAGACAGAACTCCTCGAAGTTGCCCAATCAACCGGTCGCCGTCACGGAACAGAAAAAATGAGGTCAGTAGTGTCGTAGCAAAGCGCAGGGCATTCAGGCCCAGATCGCCGACCATGCGCATCGCATCAATACCCAATTGCTCGGCCAGTTCCGACAGTTGCCGGCCCCAAGCGTCACGATCGGTCCCGAGCTCCAGCAAACGTCCCTGAAGCCAGGAGCCCAGCCAGGGGATGCGCAGAACCGGCTCTGGCAGGCGTACGCCGGTCTGCGCGAGCGCAGCGGCCTCTCGAACCGCCGAGCTTAGCTCCCCGCGCAGCAAGACACCCAACCAAAGCAAAACGCCACCCAACAGCAAGGTCAGCAACAGAGCCATCGACAAGGCAGCCAAGCTCCTGCGCCCGCCAAACACAGCCTGTGCGCGCAGAAGCAGAGGCCAGGATACAAAACACAGAATGGCGGCCCAGGCGATTGCCGCCAAGAACGGCCGCATAACCACCAAGCCAGCCAACAACAATCCGGCCACCAAGAACCTGCGCAACCACTGGGGCGAATCGCCTGAACTCATTCGGAACACTCGCAATTAACAAGCATCGATCGCTGGCTCGGAACGGTTGGCGGTAATGGCCTTGCGCGCCGCATCGCGCAGCTCCAGCGCATGCCCCCAACCTGGACCGGTCGACGTAATGGCCGCACCGAAGCTTACCCGAACTGCGTAGCGCTGCGGCAGCCACGTCTGGTCGCGCAACCGCGATCGTGTGCCGTTAAGCGCCACCGGCCTCTTTAAGATCTGGCGGTCTGTTGCGTGACCCACTTCTGCAGATCGGCGGCTGACAGGGCGCCGGATTGACGGGCAATTTCCTGCCCATTGCTAAAGAGAATCAGCGTGGGGATACTGCGAATCCGGTAGCGCACGCTGGCTTGTGGCGACGCATCGCTGTCGACCTTGGCAAATCTGACCGATGGCATCTTGGCGGCGGCGGCCGAGAAATGCGGTGCCATCATTTTGCAGGGCCCACACCATTGCGCCCAGAAATCGACCAGAGCCGGAAGATCGGTACCGGCGCTAAATCGTGGCAGCGAAGTGTCGTCGAGGGTGGCCGGCTCGGCCGCCAGAATCGGTGCGCCACAGCGACCGCATATCGGATCATCTCCGACTCGATCCGGCGGTACTCGATTGGTGGTACTGCAACCCGGGCAGACAATATTCATGCGCAAAACTCCTGGTTCGAAGCCGGTGCCGAAGCGGTGCCGCGTACTCCTCTGCTTTTCCCGGAGCGGGGCTGTCAGCGCACCTGACGGCTAAGCCGCCGCCTTTTCAGTGGTTGCGCACGCGAGCCGTTGGCAGACACGCTGCAGCCGTTCGCGCACGTCCTTTGCCACGGTGGCAACTTCGGGTTGCTGAGTCAACTGCCGCAGGCGGGTTGAAAAGCTGTACGCACTACCGTTCTGAGGCATGCTGGAAATCATTTCCCAAGTCATAGGTTCACCCTTGTCTTCTGAAGGACGGACGAGGCTTCATCGAGTCCCATTAAGGACTGGAGAGCGGCTTTCATCGAGACGATCTCGAGGATCTCGACTTCGAAAAGCTCGAGATCGGTCATGCAGTGGAGTTTGTGCATGACTCCGAGGGGCATCAGCAAGAGGGTCGTGCTGTTCAGGTGAGGGCGCTGCGTCGAGCGGTTTGAACTCCAAGCGCCGCTTCGATGGCCTGATCGACGTCGTTTAACAGCACGAAGCAGATACCCTCTCGGGCCGACGACGGGATGTCATCAAGATCTTTCTCATTTCGCTGCGGTAAAAGGATCGTTCGAATCCCTGCCCGTATCGCTGCGAGAACCTTCTCCTTGATTCCGCCTACCGGCAACACCAGACCCCGCAGGCTCACCTCGCCGGTCATCGCCAGTTGACCCTTGACGGGCCGGTCGGTCATTAACGAGGCCAGTGCAACAAACATTGCCACACCGGCGCTCGGCCCGTCCTTCGGTATCGCACCGGCCGGAATATGGATGTGGATATCAACTTGCTCAAATACCGAGAGGCCGATTCCCAAGATAGCTGCACGGGTCTTGACCAGGGTTAGTGCCGCCTGTGCACTTTCTTTCATGACGTCGCCCAATTGACCGGTCAGTATCAGCTTGCCCGATCCACCGACCCGCGCAGCCTCGATAAACAGGATGTCGCCGCCGACCGGGGTCCAGGCCAGCCCGGTTGCGACTCCCGGCATCGAGGTACGCAACGCCACTTCATTTTCGAAGCGCGGCGGCCCGAGGATCGCGGCAAGGTCTGAGGACTCGACTCGGACATTGTGATGATGTCCCTCTGCGATCTGCATCGCCACACTGCGCATCACCCGACCGATCTCGCGCTCGAGATTTCGCACCCCTGCTTCGCGAGTGTAATCGGCAATAATTGCGGCCAGCGCCGGATCGCCGATCTCGCACTGGGCGCCGGTCACCCCATTTGCTTCGAGCTGCCGTTCCAACAGGTGGCGCCGGGCAATCTGCAACTTCTCGTCTTGGGTATAGCCCGGGAGTTCGATGATCTCCATCCGATCGCGCAAAGGCCCGGCAATGGCGTCCAGCTGATTTGCAGTGGCAATAAAAAGCACTCGGCTCAAGTCAAACGGCAATGCCAGGTAGTTATCGCGAAAACTGTTGTTTTGTTCCGGATCCAGCACTTCCAGCAGCGCGGCTGACGGATCACCTTGGTGGCTGGCGGAAACCTTGTCGATTTCATCGAGCATCATCACACAATCACGCGCCCCGGCCTTTCGAATCGCCTGAATGATATGGCCAGGCAGCGCGCCGACATAGGTGCGACGATGGCCACGGATCTCCGATTCGTCGTGCACGCCGCCCAAGCTCGCCCGAACAAACGCTCGGCCGGTCGCACGGGCAATGCTTTTGCCCAACGAGGTCTTGCCAACCCCGGGCGGCCCGACAAAACACAAAATCGGGCTGTGTCCGGTGGGATTAAGCTTGAGTACCGCGAGAAATTCGAGAATTCTTTTTTTTACCTTGGCCAGTCCGAAGTGGTCAGCTTCAAGCACCTGTCGGGCTGCCGCGATGTTGATCTCTGGCGTCTCGGCGATCTTCCACGGCAGCTCGGTCAGCAACTCAAGGTAACTTCGGATCTGCGAGGACTCGGGTGATGCATCCGGGGTACGCTGCAAGCGTTTCAACTCCTTTAGCGCCTGTGCTTCGACTTCTTCAGGCATCTCGGCCTTGGTAATCGCTTGTGCAAGTTCTTCAAGGTCGGCGCCGCTTTCACCGTCTTCACCGAGTTCGCGCTGAATGGTTTTAAGCCGTTCCCGGAGCATGAAATCCCGCTCACGGCCTTCAAGCTTGGACTTGGTGCGTTGATCAATTTCGTGAAACAACTTCAAGACGGTGAGACGATGAGCCAAAAGTTCGTTGACTTGTACCAGCCGTTTCTCAACGTCGAGCTCCTCGAGGACTTGCTGTTTGACCTGGACATCAATGTCAAGATAGTTGGCAACAGCGTCCGCCAGCAACCCGGTCTCGGTGATTGACTCAATCATTGCAACCAGCTCTCTGGGTGCGCCGGGTATCAATGAAAGCACCTCGCTTGCCTTGGTTCGAAGCTGCAAGGTCAATGCTTCAACGGTGGCGGACTTTAGCGTTACCTCTTCGATGCGCTCGATACGGGCGATCAGAAACGGCTTGTCATCCAAAATCTGCAGGGTCCGAAACCGCTGGAATCCGCGGCAGATGGCATGATGCCCGCCATCCGGAGAGGCGACATATCGAAGCACGGTCGCCAAGGTGCCGACCGAGAACAAGTTGGCACTATCGGGACTTTCGTCTTCGGCACTGCGCTGCAGCAGCACACCGATCGGGCTTTCATTCTTGATGGCATATTCGATGGCTGCAATCGAGACCGGTCTGCCAACCGCAATCGGAACGATCAACTCGGGAAACATGACCAGATCGGATACCGGGACGATCGGTACCTGATCAGCCGCCAGCAGGGATTTCGGTTCCGCCCCGACGACCAATGTCCCGGATTCGGTATTCATGACGTGCCACCCGAGCGCTGAAAATTCAGAAACAGGCAACCGTCACGTACCTGCTGCGAAACCAGCCGGAATGCACCCTCCGGCAACGTCACCCGGCGCTCGAAAACGCCGTGAGGAATCTCAAATCTCAACAGTTGTGTTTGCTTCGAGAGCGCGGGCAACGACCGCTCACCGCTGATCTGAATGAGGTTTCCGGAACACTCGATCTGGATATGCTCTGGAGCGACGCCGGGCAACGCGACGATCAACAACAGCGCCTCGTCGCTGATCAGCATGTCAACGGGAGCTTGCCAGTTGGCGATCGCGCGACGCGGGCCGGAGCCGATTTCGAAAAATTGACGTTGCATCTGCTCGGCACGTTCAAGCATGGCCAAGGCATCGGCCCACATCCAGGATTTTAATTCACGCATCGCGAATAACCCTCGCAGACAAACACACAATATCCAGGTCTGCGGGAACTACCGAAGTGTGGTGCCGCGCATTTGGTCAACCGGGCCAAACCACTTCCTGGCCATCGCCAGCAACTGCCCGTCACTGATTCGGTCTGAAGCTTCCACGCCCAGAACCTTGGAGCGCAACGCCGGCTGATAGGCCTCGAGATAATGTATGAACTCGTTCCTGGCCACACCAGGTCCGACCACCAGCACTTCTTGAGCGGCACCAATTGCCAATGCGACCTTCGGGAAGTAGTCCGGATGTACTTTGGCGCGGCCACTTCCCAAAGTGCCGGCATGATGGTGCAGATGCTCTTTACCTTCGTAGGCGCGAATATTTTCGCTGGCGTGACCGTCTGAATTAAACCGAACCAGATGGGCGTCCTGGTGATCGATCCACACCACAACATGCGAATAGTTCATAAATATCCTTGAGATTGGGTCGACAACGCGGTCCTGGCACCTCGAATACCTGTGCAGCTTCAGGCACTCTAGCCGTGAGCGCCCCGAACGGTCTTGAGCAAACGCAAACTTCGCTGCTGGCACCGCCGATACCAACGCCCGATTGCGCGAAACCGGTGGGGGGCGTCGCGAAGCACAGCCTGCATCTGGAAGGTCGTGCCCTTGATGTACGCCTACCCGTACCTTGGCTCGCTCCGAACCATCTACATGAACCAAGCTGTTTGCAATCGTCATTCTGGGCTTCTCATAGGAATTTTCCTACGCTTGAAAGGGCATCTATCTGAATCAATATTCAGTGCTTGGCCGGATGCGCGGACCAGATCATCAGAGCACAAAAAGGGAGCCTCAGCATGAACCTCGCCATTACCCCGACGCAAGGCGCGCGCCGGCCAAGCCCTCTTTAATCAGTGCGACCACTGCAATTCGATCTTTGTCGTGCGCCTGGGTACCTTCAAGACCTCGGCGGTCGACGGCGACGGTGCCGAACAGGTGTTGGGCTTCGCATTGCGCGCCGACATCCTCGGTTGTGACGCGGCCGCCAGCGGCTACTACAGCAGTTGCGCGGTCGCACTGGAGGACAGCGAAGCGATCGCCATCCCGCTGGAGCAATTCGGCAGCCTGGGCGAGGTCGGTCGTCTGCTCGAGCGGCATCTGTTCCGTCATCTGAGCGAGGAGCTCAATCGCGAGCATCGGGTGCTGGCGATGATCGGTACGCTGGGCGCCGACGCCCGGGTGGCGCGTTTTCTGGCCTCGCTATCGGATCGGTATGCGCGGATGGGCTATTCGCCGAAGAACTTCATGTTACGGATGACCCGGCAGGAGATCGCCAATCATCTGGGGCTGACGATGGAGACGGTGAGCCGGGCGTTCAGTCATCTGTGCCAGGCCAAGCTGATCGATGTCAACCAGCGATCGATTACCGTTAACAGCATTGAACGGCTGCGCGAGAGTCGTCACGCCCCTGCGGTGAATCGTCGGCGCAGCATCCCCCGGTATTCTTTGGCCGGTACCGTCGCCATCGCGCCGACCATGCATGGAATTACCCTGCAGTAGATGCGAGAGCCAAAAATGCGGCTGAACCCGACACAACTACAGCAACTACGGGCATCGCTGTCTGTCCACGCGCGGCTGCCCGAGGCGGAGCCCGCGCTTGAAGGCCCAGTTGGTCCAGCAGCGACATCACCTCGATACGAGGTGCCGTCGCCTCACTGCAATTTGTACGCAAGCTGAGCGGCTTTAGCGCGCCGTCGAAAATCAATCAGCGGGCTTTCGACAAGGCGGTCGATGAGGTCGCAGCCACTCGGTCGCGCGCCCGGTCGCTCGATCGATTCGGCATACGAGGCTGATTCACCGATTTCGCCGAGGGGTCTTTCCGGCGGGCCGCAAGCGCCAGATTGCGGACACGTTGGATGTCCGCGTCGGTAAAGACTCCGTTCACACCGGAGATGGCCGCCAGTTTCATACCGTGCTTGCGTCCCAGCCGGTAGATTTCGCGGACCTTCTCCCACTCGATACCTCGACCCACAGTAAAGTTCTCGAATCGCCCCTCGAGCGCCAGCACGATCGTCTCGGCCAGGCAAGCATAGGCAATGCCCTTCGGCAGGCCTATGTTCTTCATGCGGACATTGCCAGGGAGCTGAATTTCGCCGGATTCAATCACGAGGACATCAGGACGTTTGGCGACCTCCTCCGGCGGCATGTCAAGCGGTCTGGCGACATCGGTAATCACACAGCCGGGCTTTACTTTCATGATATCGAGCACCTTTTTCCCCGCGCCTGAAGTGGCAGTGACGATCAGGTCCATCGCGGCGAGATGTCGATCCGCAGCCGACGTCAGGAATATCTTTGCGTCCGGCGTTTCACGCAGTATCGATTCCTTGAGCGCGAGCAACTTGGCCGATTCAGGAGACACCAGGTAAACCTCTTCGGCAGCATGGACCAGCAAGCGTGCACACACCGATCCTATGGCACCGGTCGCGCCCACTACCATCGCCTTGAACCGTGCTCGCTTTTTGCCCTTCGGGTTCGGAATCAGTCGCATCCGCAACATGGCGTCATGCGCGGCCCAAAGCGCACCCGATGCACTGTAACTGTTGCCGGTGGTAATTGGCAATGGCGCACGTTTCGCAACCGTCAGACCCGCATCGCCGACGACCTTGGTAAACGCTCCCAGCCCCATGATCTGCGCGCCCAGGCGCTTGGCCAGTCTGGCGGCATCTAGCAAGCGTCGATAGGTAAATTCGGGACTATGGCTCATGATCTCCCTGGGTGTACCGCCGACCGAAATAAGCCAGCCTTCGGCCTCGACACCGGTCGGCGACTTGATGCCTTCGACCTTCGAATAGACAAACGGGGGTGCGTAGGCCAGCGCTTTTTCCAGCGAATCCATGAACAACGGTGGCGAGACTCGCGACAGCACCTCAATGGGCTTGATCTGCTTGAAATACTCCTGAGAAAGCGGGTGTATGACAAAGGCAAAGCGGTTGACCCGCTTGAATCCATTCGGATAAAGGATTCTCGGCTCCATCCCGGCGTCGGCAATAATTTGCAGATAGTCGTCTTCAAGGATTTGCTCCGGTCTCTTTCCGCTTGCGGCAATAATCATCGCGTCAAGAAGGCTCGGATCGAGCGCGTGTCCGAACAAAAACGGCGCGGCATCGATCACCATCTGCACACCGGCGTGTTTGAAGTGTTCAAGACGCGCTTCATTGACCGTAGTCGTGACAATGGTCTTGCCAGCAAGTTCCTCGATGCCGAACTCATCGAGCGCATGAACCGGTGCGACCACTACAGTTGCCTCACGTAACGCCTTGCTGAGCATGAGCCGACGCCACTCCTCGCGCATGGCTAACGGCAGGTGAAGTCGGTCCGGCGAAATCCAGGCGGGAAGATAGCGCAACAGTTCGATGCAAGTTTGAAGCGCATCAATCGAAGTCAGCAGTTTCGGGATGCCAAATCGCATTGGCAAGTCCGCAAAGGCGAGATTTTCGGTGTATTCCGACATCGCGTGCGCGAGCTTCGCATCGGTCGTGCCCTCGAAAAACAGCACCCGAGCGTTACTGAAGTAGCTGCCCAGCCGGACCTGGCTATGCCGAACCGCCCATTCGAGCAGAATTTCGCCCAGTCGGGTACCGCTGCTTACCGGCACCGAGCCCTGTTGTGCCGCAAGGACCGGCGGATCATCTACCGGCATTCCAAGGCCGATGGCCGCAGCCTTGTTCTTGAATTGACGCAACAAACGAAGCGCCTTGACGGTATCCCCATCGGCGCCGATTCGTTGGACTGACAGGTCTTCACCGAGAAAATTGTCGTTGAAGCGGAAATTCTGGCGCTTCGACCCGAGGCTGATACCAATGACTTGCTTCATAAATTCCCACTCATTCTGACCGGAGATTGATGTCGGTCAATAACTGCGTGCGGCAGATCGCCGATGCTTGATAGTGGAGGCATTCAGTGATTGGAGAATTGATCGGCGACAAGGCACGCTCATTTGGGCTCGCAACATTGAAAAATGCAGCGGGGCTGATAACCCGGGTCGTACCGATTCCGCAGCCGGTACTTCTGGTGGGCGCCGGCTCCAGCGGGCGGTTGGGGCAGGCAATCGCGGACTGTGGACATCGCAGGGTCCTGATTGTTACAGACGCAGGGATTGACGAACTGGGTCTGACATCGAACTTGACCCAGGCGTTGAGAACATCTGGAGTAAGGTTCTCGACCTTCACCGGAATCACACAAGACTCGCCCATATCCGACATTGAAGCCGGAATCGAATACTCTCGCCAAAAGAGCTTCGAGGCCATCATTGCCTTCGGAGGCGGATCGGTCATTGATGCCGCCAAGGTCATCGGTTTGGCTGTGGCCAACCAGAAGACCCCTCTGGAATTGGTTGGCTACTTCAAGGGCTGGCGCGCGCCCTTGCCCTTGTATGCGGTGCCGACCACCGCCGGTACCGGTTCCGAGGTGACCGTCGCCGCCGTGATTTCAGATCCTGAACACGGACGCAAGCGAGTCGTTGCGGACACAAGACTGGTGCCGGAAATGGCAGCGCTCGACCCGGCGCTGATGGTCGGTCTGCCTGCTCACATTACCGCGTCAACCGGAATCGACGCGTTGACCCACGCCGTGGAAGCCTACCTGTCGCGCTGGGCGAATCCTTTCACGGACCGGATGGCGCTTGCGGCGGTTTCAATGATATTTCGCAACCTGCCCAAGGCCTTTGCCGAACCGGAAAATCTGCAAGCTCGGCAGGCAATGTCACTCGCGTCGGCTTATGCGGGACTAGCCTTCACTCGGGCTAACGTCGGCAATGTGCACGCCATTGCGCATCAGCTCGGAGCGCGCTATCACACCCCGCACGGCCTGGCGAACTCGCTGATGTTGCCGCACGTGCTGCAATTCATGCTGCCAGCGATAACACCCAGACTTGCGCAGTTATCCAGCAGGGTCGGAGTCGCCAACAAGGCAAGGTCCGACCCGGTACGGGCGAGCCGATTCATTGCTTCGATTCTCGAATTGACCAAATCACTGCAATTGCCCGATCGGCTCGCTGACTTGAGGGATCAGGATGTTCGAGCGTTGGCCAGGGCGGCATGCGCCGAAGCCGATGACAATTACCCGGTCCCGATGCGCATGTCGCTCGAAGACTGCGAGCAGTTGCTGCGCCAGATCGAGCCAAGCGCTGCCGCACATCGGCATAAAACTCAGTCGGGACCAGGGAGAAACAGTTTAATTTGAGCATTCTCAGAACTGACTTCCATTTTCAATGGGCACCTTAACAAGAAGATTGTCGGAACTCACGGAGTTGCGACCAGATTCGCAGAATGGCGGCGCACCTGAAGGCACAAGGCTGGGAACCGGGATCCCGGGTCGCCAGATGACGTAGTGAAGCGCTATGAAGGATGGGAAACCATCACCGCAAGGATCGATCCGTTGCGTGGAGAAGTCACTCGCGAGGCTACCGAACTGGCAACGCTGATCTACACCTCTGTAACCACCGGCAAGCCGAATTGCGTGATGCATGACTTCGGCAGTTTCTCCTGGGCGCTCGTCGCCGGACTCAAGCGAATACCAATGTTCTCAGCCGATCGCATATTGTCCTATTTGCCGCTGGCCCATTTGGTTGAGCGCGTACTGGTTGAACATGGCTGGTTAAATACCGGCATGCAAGTGTTTTTTGCCGAGTCGCTCGACACATTCACCGCTGACATGCAACGGGCGCGTCCGACCATCTTTTTTTCCGTTCCGCGGCTCTGGGTCAAGTTCCAGCAGGGGGCACATCACAAGATGGCAGAGAAAAAGCTCGAGCTCGACTGACGTCGGCTTGAGAAACCTCAAGTACTCATCAGCGCTGGGTGTTCAGAATCAGGACCATTCGCAATCGATAGCAAGGATCGACCATGGCGTCGGCACAAACAAAATACATCCGCTGGTTTGCGGAGCTGGGCGTTCAGGACGTTGCCATCGCAGGCGGAAAAAACGCCTCGCTAGGTGAGATGTATCGCGAACTGACTCCGCATGGAGTGCGTATTCCGAACGGGTTCGCAGTCACCGCTCAGGCCTATCGTTATGTGCTCGATCAGGCCGACGCGTGGGCACCTTTGCAGCGGGCGCTCGAGGGTCTGGACGGCCGCGATGTAGATGACCTCGCTAGGCGCGCCCAGCTCGCAAGGGAGATCATCCACGCGGCACCCTTGCCTCCTGACCTGGTCGCCGAAATAACTGCCGCTTATGAGCAGCTCAAGAAAGAATATGGTGAAACGCTGACCCTGGCGGTGCGGAGTTCGGCGACTGCCGAGGATTTACCAACTGCAAGTTTTGCAGGCCAGCACGAAACGTTTCTGAACGTCGCCGGTATCGGCAAACTGCTCGACGCGGTGAAGTCCTGTTTTGCAAGCCTGTTCACGGACCGGGCAATCAGTTATCGCATCGACAAGGGCTTTGATCACTTCAAGGTCTACCTGTCGGTGGGGATCATGAAAATGGTTCGATCCGATCTCGCCGCAAGCGGTGTGACGTTCTCGCTGGATACCGAAACCGGTTTTCGCGAAGTCGTCTTTGTTACCGGAGCTTATGGTCTCGGCGAGAACGTCGTTCAAGGCACCGTCGATCCCGACGAGTTCTACGTATTCAAGCCGACCTTTCGGCAGGGCAAGCGAGCCGTGCTGCGTCGATCCTTGGGCGGCAAGGAAATTCGGATGGTCTACGCCAAGGCCGCAGGGCGAGAGACCACGCGTAACGCGCCGACCGACAAGGTCGAGCAGCAGCGCTATTGCATCAGTGACGATGAGGTACTCACGCTGACCGATGTTGCGATCAAGATCGAAGACCATTACAGCCAAAAGGCCGGTCACCCGATGCCCATGGATATTGAATGGGCCAAGGACGGCCTTGATGGCCTGCTCTATATCGTTCAGGCCCGCCCGGAAACGGTCGCTTCGCAACATGCGCCGAACCTGATTGACGAGTATCAGCTCGGCGCGCATGGCGCACCCAAGGTCACTGGTCGCGCCGTCGGGGCAAGGGTAGCGATTGGACGCGCGCGGGTCATTACCGATCTTTCGCAATTGAATCAGTTTCAGCCGGGCGAGGTTCTGGTCGCGGACACGACGATGCCGGACTGGGGTACCGTCATGAAAATCGCCTCGGCGGTGGTCACCAATCGAGGCGGGCGGACCTGCCACGCCGCCATTGTTGCCCGAGAGCTGGGAATCCCCGCAGTGGTCGGGTGCGATAACGCAACCTCGTCACTGAAGACCGGCGAGATGGTCACCGTCTCTTGCGCTGAGGGTAATGTCGGGCGAATTTATGCCGGCGAGATTGCGGTCACCAAGACCAGTTCCGACGTTTCGACAATGGCACGACCAGCAACCCATTTGATGGTTAATCTGGGCAATCCGGATATTGCGTTTCAAACCTCGTTCCTGCCAAACGACGGTGTCGGTCTTGCGCGGATGGAATTTATTGTTGCGGAACACATCAAGGTGCATCCGATGGCGCTGGTGCATCCGGAGAAAATCGATGATCCCGAGGTTCGGGAACAGATCAACCGGCTTACGCAAGGATTCGCCAAGCCCACCGACTACTTTGTACGGCAACTTTCCGAGGGGGTTGGAATGATCGCTGCTGCGTTCTACCCCAAGCCAGTTATCGTCCGGATGTCGGACTTCAAGACAAACGAATATGCCAGTTTGTTGGGCGGACGCTGGTTCGAGCCTGCCGAAGCCAATCCGATGATCGGCTTTCGAGGGGCTTCGCGTTATTCGCACCCGGCCTATGCCGAAGGCTTCGCGCTCGAATGCGCCGCGATGAAGCGGGTTCGCGGCGAGATGGGTCTGACCAATGTCAAGCTGATGATTCCTTTTTGCCGGCGTATCGACGAAGCCGAACGGGTTCTGTCATCGATGGCGTCGCAGGGGTTGGCTCGAGGCAGCAATGGCCTGGAAATTTATGTGATGTGCGAGATCCCGAACAATGTGATCCTGATTGACTCGTTTGCGAAGCTGTTCGACGGCTTTTCGATCGGCTCCAATGACCTGACACAGTTGGTGCTCGGTGTTGATAGGGACTCGGAGACTGTGGCCTTCGATTTCGACGAACGAGATCCCGGTGTGAAAGAGATGCTGCGACAAACGATCGTGGGTGCCAGGCGTAATCAACGGCACGCAGGAATCTGTGGTCAAGCGCCGTCTGATTATCCGGAAATTGCCGAGTTCCTGGTAGAGCTCGGTATCGACTCCATGAGCGTGACACCTGACACCTTGCTCAAAATCACTCGCGACGTCTTAGCCGTTGAGAAACGGCTTGGGCGCGTCAACCGAAAGGAAGAAGAATGAAGGATGATCCCATTTCCAAAGTCATGCAGAATCGGCCACTGACCATCGGTATGGACGATACGGTACAAGCCGCAGAAGCGTTTTTCAACAGCGAGGGACTTTCCTGGGCGCCAGTCGTGGGTAATGCTGGTGAGCCGGTCGGCGTCCTCAGTGCCGACGATCTGATGCGGTTTCACGTTGCCAATCGAGATGCCGCGAACACCGCTGCCTGGCTCTTGTGTACGTACCGACCCGTTTGTGTGCCACCCGATACAACCATCAGCGCGGTCGCAAAGCTGATGGTCAGCCGCAAGATTCATCATGTCGTAATCACCGAAGACGGTGACCTCAGGGGTGTGGTTTCATCACTCGACCTGGTACGGACATTGATCTAATCGTCCGGTGGAACTTACTCTGATTTCAGCCCGTACCTGTTTGACGACCGCGTTAATCTGGTCCCTGTCGGTGTCAGTGATCTGTTGGGTGGCGATCGAGGCCATGATGGCACGCATCGCTGAGTGCGACTGATCAAGTGCAACCGCAGGGTTGTGGGCGCGGTGGTGTACTGCACCGAGCGCACTATCCGCGCAAGCGGCGAAGCTGTGCGAGAGAGCACCCTGCAGCGTCACGGACGCTGCGAAAAGCTACGCTCGAACACGCTCTCGGCAATACGGTTCTTCAAGATCTCGATTGAGCCGCCAGCGATCATCCAGCCTCGGCAACGACGCATGCAGTACTCGACCAGCGAGTCCTGGCTGTACCCCATGCCGCCCAGTATCTGAATGGCTTCGTTGGCGATATCAAAGCCGGCCTGATTGCAAAATGCCTTGGCAATCGAGGTTTCCTCGGCGGACGGAAAGCCGCCGTCGGCGTTGCTGGCAGCACGATACAGAAGTAGTTGGCCGGCATCGAGCTTGATCTTCATGTCGGCGAACTTCCATTGCAGACCCTGAAACTCGGCGAGCACCCGGCCGAACTGTTTGCGCTGCGCCGCCCAACCCCGCGCCACCTCGAAGGCGTAGCGACCCAGCGCCAAGGATCGCGAGGTGTTGCCGATGCGCTCGACGTTAAAGCCGGCGATCTGTTTCTTGAATCCGCCTTCGCGCAGGACCACCATTTCGGCCGGTACATAGACATCTTCAAAATAAGTCTGCGCCCATTCCTCGCCCGACATGAAGCGTGCTTTCTGGCCAAAGCGAACGCCTTGGGCTTTGGTGTCGATGAGCACCGAGCCAATGCCGTTCACGCCAGGGCCAAAACGCACGTACGCGAGAATGACATCGGCGTACCAGGCATGGGTCGTGAAGACCTTGCTGCCGTTGATTCGAAAGCCGTCACCTTCAGCGGTTGCGGTGGTTCGCAAGTCAGTGACGGCGGAGCCGGCTTCGGGTTCGGTCATGCCGACTGAAATCACGCCGACGCCGGCCAGCAGGCGCTGCAGATATTTCTCTTTTTGCCAGGCGCTGCCATATTCGGCCAGCACCCGGATCGCACCAAAGTTGCCGGCCTGAATCACGTCGGCGCTGCGCGGACAGGCGCGGGCGACGGCTTCTATCGCGAGCACGGCATCCATCAGGCTGCCACCCTGGCCACCGTCAGCTTCGGGAATGGTAATGCCCAGAAGGCCTTGCTCAGCCATCAGCTTCGAAATCGCCCACGGATATTCGGGATCATGGGCGCGCTTCAATGCTTCGGGCTTCAGATGTTTGTCGGCGAAGCGACTCACTGAATCCTGAAACGATTGTTGTTCGGCACTGAGTTGAAAATTCACGACAGTTGTCGCTCAAGCGCTCGAACGAGCGCCGAATTTTTCGGGCGCAGGGCCCGAGCCAGATATTCGCCGGTATAACTGTCCGGTGATTGTGCCACGTGCTCCGGCGTTCCTTCGGCCACGATCAGTCCGCCGCCCGCGCCGCCTTCGGGGCCGAGATCAATGACCCAGTCAGCCGTCTTGATGACGTCGAGATTGTGTTCGATGACGACCACCGTATTGCCATGATCGCGCAAGGTATGAATGACTTTCAACAGCAAGGCGATGTCATGAAAATGCAGGCCCGTCGTCGGTTCATCCAAAATATACAAGGTGCGACCAGTGTCGCGTTTCGACAGTTCCTGCGACAGTTTGACGCGCTGCGCCTCGCCACCCGATAGCGTCGTGGCGCTTTGCCCGAGCCGGATGTAGCCGAGGCCGACTTCGGTCAGGGTGAACACCTTGCGAGCGATCTGCGGCACGCTCTGGAAAAAAGCATAACCTTGCTCGACCGTCATCTCAAGCACTTCGGCAATATTTTTACCTTTGTACTGGACCTCGAGGGTCTCGCGGTTGTAACGCTTGCCGTGGCAGACATCGCAGGGCACATAGACATCAGGCAAGAAATGCATCTCGACCTTGATGAGACCATCACCCTCACAGGATTCGCAGCGCCCGCCCTTGACGTTGAATGAAAAGCGCCCCGGCCCGTAGCCGCGTTCACGAGCCGTCGATGTTTCGGCAAACAATTCGCGAATCGGGGTGAACAGGCCGGTGTAGGTTGCCGGATTCGATCGCGGCGTGCGCCCGATCGGACTCTGGTCAACACTGATTACCTTGTCGAAATGCTCAAGTCCTTCGATCGATTCATAGGCGGCAGGCTCGGCCTGAGATCGGTACAGGTGGCGGGCGATGGTGTTGTACAAGGTGTCGTTGACCAAGGTCGACTTGCCCGAGCCCGACACGCCGGTCACGCAGATCAGCAGACCGATCGGAAACGAAACACTGACCGAGCGCAAATTATTGCCACTGGCCTTGTGGATGGTCAGTTGTTTGCCGTGCGCTGCGGTCCGTGCCTTCGGTACCGCAATTTCAAGTTTGCCGCTCAGATACTGACCCGTCAGCGAGCTCTCGCAAGCCTCGACTTCGGCGGGTGTGCCTTGCGTGATGATTTCACCACCGTGGACGCCCGCGCCGGGCCCCAGATCCAGCACATAGTCGGCTGCGCGAATCGCTTCTTCGTCATGTTCCACCACCAGCACCGAGTTGCCGAGATCGCGCAGGTGTTTGAGCGTGCCGATCAGCCGATCGTTGTCGCGCTGATGTAAACCGATCGAGGGCTCGTCGAGCACGTACATGACACCGGTCAGCCCAGAGCCGATTTGCGACGCCAGGCGGATGCGTTGCGACTCGCCGCCCGATAAGGTCTCTGCCGAGCGGTCCAGCGACAGATAGTCGAGGCCGACGTTATTTAGAAACTGCAGCCGATTGATGATTTCGCGGATGATGCGCTCACCAACAGTCTGCTTCGAGCCGGGCAGTTGCAGACCCTCGAACCATTTGAGTGCCAGACCCAGAGTCGAGTGCGAGACTTCATAGATCGGTCGGTCAGCACCCGGCGGGCCGACCTTGACGAAGCGCGCGTCGAGCCGCAGTCGCGTGCCTTCGCAGGTCGGACAGGTGCGATCGTTTCTGAATTTGGCGAGCTCTTCGCGGATGTGCGACGAATCGGTCTCCTTGAAGCGACGCTCAAGATTCGGTAGCACGCCCTCGAACGGATGCTGCTTGGCGGTTGGCTTGCCCGATTCGGACAGATAGAGAAACGGAATTTTCTGGCTACCCGAGCCGTGCAGAATGATGTGCTGCACCTGACTCGACAGTTTCTCGAAAGGCTGGTCGACATCGAACTTCAGAAAGGTGGCCAGGCTTTTGAGCATCTGAAAATAAAATTGATTGCGCTGATCCCAACCCTTGATCGCGCCCGAGGTCAGGCTTAAATTCGGAAACTGCACGACTCTTTTGGGGTCGAAGAATTCGACGACGCCCAGGCCATCGCACTCGGGGCAAGCACCCATTGGATTGTTGAACGAGAACAATCGAGGCTCGAGTTCACGCAGCGAGTAATTGCAGACCGGGCAGGCGAATTTGTTTGAAAAAACCCGCTCGCTGTGGCCGGCGGCGTCTTTCCCCGATCCGGCCGACTCATCCATTTCAACCACAATTACCCGGCCATTGGCCAGTCGAAGCGCCGTCTCGAACGATTCGGCCAGGCGTTGCTTGATGCTGGGCGCGACCTTGATCCGGTCAATGACCACATCGATCGAATGTTTCTGATTCTTGTTCAGGGTCGGATTTTCATCGCCGATTTCGACGATCCGCGCGCTCTTGCCCTCGGTCTGAATTCGGACCCGGGTGAAGCCCTGTGCCTGCAAGTCGTCGAACAGGTCGACGTGTTCGCCCTTGCGCGCCATCATGACGGGCGCGAGGATCATCAGCTTGCGATCTTCGGGCATGGCCAACACCGCATCAACCATCTGCGAAACGGTCTGGGCCTCGAGCGCATGTTCCGGGTGTGAGGGGCAGTAGGGCGTGCCGACGCGCGCGTAGAGCAAACGCAAGTAGTCGTGAATTTCGGTGACGGTACCCACCGTCGAGCGCGGATTGTGGCTGGTCGCTTTCTGCTCGATCGAGATGGCCGGCGACAGGCCCTCGATCAGATCGACATCGGGCTTCTCCATGAGTTGCAAAAACTGCCGTGCGTAGGCCGACAGCGATTCGACATAACGTCGCTGACCCTCGGCGTACAGCGTGTCGAAGGCTAACGATGACTTTCCGGAACCCGATAGGCCGGTGATGACCACCAGCCGGTTGCGCGGCAGGTCCAGGCTGATATTCTTGAGATTGTGCGTGCGTGCGCCGCGAATGCGAATCTGGTCCATGGCCTCTGAGCCGAGCAAAACCGCCTACTATACGCGGGAGCGCACGGCGGCGGTGTATCAGCGAGTGCGTGCACCCTATAATCGAAAGCAAGACGCGTACCTCTGCGCGTACCCTGGCGCGCACAAACATGGCTGTCGAGAACTTGCACTTTCGTTCAATTTCCTATCGGGGACTCGCAAGCGGGCCAAAATTGTTGATACTTGGTGCCGTTCACGGCAACGAGGTCTGCGGCAGCTTGGCCATCAACCGGTTGATCGATGAACTGGATAGCGGCCAACTGACGATTAGCGCCGGCCAGTTGACGCTGATTCCGATTACCAACCCGCTGGCGTATCGCAAACAACAACGGATGGGCGATCGCAACTTGAATCGCAATCTGTCGCCGACCGACGCGCCGGTTGACTTCGAGGATCGAATCGCCAACTGGTTGTGTCCGATCCTGGCGCAACATGAAATTCTGCTCGACCTGCATTCCTTTCACACCGGTGGGCAACCGTTCGCGATGCTCGGGCCGCTGGATAATGAAGGCTCGCTTGAACCCTTTTCGCAGGCTCGTCAGGAAGAGGCGATGGCGTTGCGTCTGGGCGTGACTCGCTTTGTCGACGGCTGGCTCGACACCTATGCGGCAGGGGTCGCGCGGCGGGTCGCGCGCCTGGGTAACAACGGCACGAGCACGACGCTGGACAGCCGCGCGACGCTGCTCAATACCGATCCGCGCTACGGCGTCGGCACAACCGAATACATGCGAAGTCAGGGCGGAATGGCGATAACGCTGGAGTGCGGCCAACATGCCGATCCGCAATCGCCGCAGGTGGCTTACCGAGCGATTCAAAATACCCTCGCTCATTTTGGATTGATTCAGGCGCCAGCCCCGCCCGCCGTCACCGGGACCGAGGCGCTCAGCCTGTATGAGGTCATCGACAAGGATCATCCGGCCGATACATTTGCCAGAGCGTGGGCGAGTTTCGATGCGATCAAGACCGGTGATCTGATCGGCACGCGCCACACCGGCCAGACTTTGGTCGCACAACAGGACGGCTACATCGTGTTCCCGAATCCCAAGGCCGAAGCCGGGCAGGAATGGTTTTATCTGGCCCGAGCCAGCCATCGGCTTTGATGGTTGAACTGAATGCCCACACCCACCATTGACAATACCGAGCCCACCGACCGGCCAACGGGCTTGAGGGTCACCCCGGAATCCAGATCGGCCAGTGGCACCGAAAACCCGCCGCCCCGAACCGTCTCTGACAAACAGGCGGTTCAATGGGGCATGCAACTGCAACAGCAGGGCCATCTGGTGCAGGCAGAAAATATTTATCGCCAGGTGCTGGCGCAGCAGCCGCGGCAATCCGACGCCCTGCATCTGCTCGGGCTGCTCATGCATCAGCGCGGCCGCAATGAGCTCGCCCTCGATTTGTTACGTCGAGCCATTGATACCCGACCGACGTTTGCGACCTATCGCAGCAACCTTGGAGTCATTCTGCGTGCGATGGGCGACAAGCCAGGGGCGCTGCGTGCCCATTCGGCAGCGATCCGACTGGCACCCGACAGCGCCGAGCTGCATAGCAATTTGTGCGTCTTGCACGACGATCTCGGCGATACCGAACAGGCGCTGCGGCATGGTTGGCTGGCGACTGCGCTGGACCCGCAATACCCTGAGGCCCGCAATAATCTGGCCAATGTCCTGGGCCGCAATGGGCGGCTGTTTGAGGCGATTTTGCAGCTCCAGGAGGCACTCAAGGTGCGACCGGGATACGTCGATGCCTGGTTCAATCTCGGCCTGTCGCTCGAGCGCCTGGGCGACTTCGATCAAGCCTTGAAGAGCTATGACAAGGTTCTGGCGCTCGCGCCCGAACATCTGAATGCGCGCGCCAATCGTGCCTTGATTTATTTGTTGCGCGGCGATTTCCTGACCGGCTTTGCCGAATATGAATGGCGCGCGAGTTTGGGGAGCTTTCGCGCACGCACCATCGACAGCCCGCTCTGGGACGGTCAACCGATTATCGGCAAGACCTTGTTGCTGGTCGCCGATCTCGAGTTGGGCGATGCGATCATGTTTTCGCGCTACGCGCTGTTGGCAGCCAAAGTGTCGGGCGCTCGGTTGCTGGCCGAATGTGATCCAGGTCTGCGCGAGCTGTTTGGCTGCATGGGTTCGGTATCGCAATGGCTGGATCGATCGGCGCCGCTGCCGGCCCATGATTTCCACATTTCCTGGCTCAGTTTGCCGCGACTGTTCAAGACGACTGCTCAAACCATTCCTGCGCCGCATTCATACTTGCGCCCGCCCTCGTCGTTGGCGAGCGATTTTGATCTGAGGATTGGCCCCGACCTGACCGTCAGTCGCAAGCTGGGCGTAGCCTGGTCGGCAGCCACACCTTTGCCGGCAGACGAGAACCGAAGTTGCCCTTTCAGCCATTTTCTGCAACTGCTCCAGGTGCAGGATGTCATCATGGTCAGCCTGCAGAAAGGTCCAGCCGCCGAAGACTGGCAGCAGATTTACGCGCCCACCCGAATGTGCGATATGGGTTCGCGCTGCCGAAATTTCGCTGATATGTCGGCCGTCATCGCGCAGCTCGATCTGGTCATCACCGCCGATGCCACCATTGCCCAACTCGCCGGCTCGTTGGGCAAGGCGGTCTGGTTGCTGCTGCCCAAACGCGCAGATTGGCAATGGCAGCTTGATCGCGACGACAGTCCCTGGTATCCGAGCATGCGCCTGTTTCGGCAGGAGCATGCCGGCGACTGGTCCGGGGTGTTTGTGCGCGTCGTCGCCGCGCTGTCAAAGTCGATACCAAAGAAGTAGCCCGTGCGGCTCGGCCATCGAGCATATTGCCAGCCGATGTGCCGGCATTGGTAATATGAGGCCTCAAACAGATCAATGCGCTAACCGGTGAGGCGGGAAATCATGGCATCAGTCAATAAAGTAATCGTAATGGGCAATCTCGGTCGCGACCCGGAAACCCGCTACTCGCCGGACGGCGGCGCCATCACCAATATTGCGGTGGCGACCAGCCGGCAGTGGAAAGACAAGGCCACTGGCGAGCGCAAGGAAGAAACCGAATGGCACCGCATCGTTTTCTTCGGTCGCCAGGCCGAAATTGCTGGCGAGTATTTGAAGAAGGGTCGGCCGGTGTATGTCGAGGGTCGCCTGAAAACTCGCAAGTGGCAAGACAAGGAAGGCGTTGAGCGCTACACCACCGAGATCGTCGCCGAGGAACTGCAGTTACTGGGTGGCCGCGAAGGCGGTGCTGGTGGCGGCGGGGCCGAGTCGGAGGGCAGCTTCTCTCGCGACAATGCTCCAGCGCGCAGTGAAAGTGGCGTTGCCGCAGGTGCTAGTGGAGGTGCGGGGGGTGGTGGTGGTGGCGCTCGCGGCGCTCCGTCCAAGAAGCCCGCCTCGAACTTTGATGATATGGATGACGACATTCCGTTCTGAGCGTGCCTGCTGATCGTGTTGGCTGATCTCGCTGGCTGAACGAGTGGGGCTTAGCCAATCACTCGGCCATCCAGGGCGTCTTCGTGACGTCCACATTGCCGCTTCGCTCAGCCCTCACGCAGTAGCGCCCCCAGGCGCTGTTATCGCGCAGGTTGCTGAACGTGTCGAGGCAGACCAGAGCATGGCCAGACTTGATGGACGGCAACAGCGCCCACCAAAAGCCATGTGCGACCGGCCGCGAGGTACTGCCAGCGACCTTGTTGATACCAGCTTCATAAATTTGGGTCGTGACCCCTTCGCGGCAATTGCCCGGCAGAAATAGCGGCGCCTGTTGCCCGACCTTGGCCAAGACTGGCGCATAAAGCACGGTGTTTTGCGCGATGCTCGAGCACGATATCGTGGTCTGCGTTATCGTGGTCTGCGTTATCGGGTTCAGCAACACGTTATCGCGAGCCTCTTATCGCGAGCCCTATGTCGCAACCCTTTATGACGCAACTCCCCATGATTCTCCTCAGACGTATCACGCTCTGGACACTGACTTATTTCTTGCTCGCCTGCTCGACGTCCAATCCGTACTACGACGCCAGCAAATCACATCACCGTCCTGGCGGCTTTAACAATAACTATCTGGACAATGAAACGATCGGTGCGGGATTCTGGCGTTGGCGATGGAGCATGCTGACCACAACGCGCGCTGCCGATCGACCCGAGCGGGTTCCTCGCAAGACGGTTGATCTCGCCTATCTGAAGTCCAACCGCAGCGATATCACGGTCACCTGGCTCGGGCATGCGACCATGCTTTGGCAACTGGGTGGCAAAAATATTCTGGTCGATCCGCATCTGTTCGAGTGCGCCAGTCCGGTGAGCTTTGCGGGCCCGGCGCGACAGACGCCGCCGGCAATTGCCTTGCCTGATCTGCCGCATATCGACGTGGTGGTGGTCAGCCACAATCACTACGATCATCTCGATCGACCCAGTGTCCTGGGATTGAATCGTCAGGCTGGCGGGCCGCCGCTGTTTGTGGTGCCGCTGGGCATGGACCTGTGGCTCAAGCGCGAGGGTATCAGCAATGTTAAGCCGCTTGACTGGTGGCAACATCGCGATGTTGATGGCGTGCGGGTGACCCTCGTGCCGGCGCAACATTGGTCGGCACGCACGCCGTTTGATCGCCATGAGATGCTGTGGGGTGGTTACGTCGCCCAGCATGCCGGGTTCTCAATGTATTACAGCGGCGATACCGGTTACAGCAAGGACTTTCAGGATATTGCTGCGCGTTTCGGTGGCTTTGACTTCGCGCAGATTCCGGTCGGTTGTTATGAGCCGCGCTGGTTCATGACGAATCAACATGTCAACGAGCCTGAGGCGATCCAGATACATCGCGATGTACGCAGCCAATTCTCGATCGGGGTGCATTGGGGCACCTTCAGACTCTGCGACGATCCGATCGATCAGGTCATTGATGAGTTTCCGAAAGCCGTCCAGGCGGCGGGCTTGCGCGCCGATGAGTTCGTGCTGCCCGTGTTGGGTGAGACTCGAGTGCTCAAGCGCTCGCCGCGCTGATCGTTGACGCGGGTCACGCCTGTGCAATGTCCGGCAGACTGCGCAATAGCGCGCGTCGCTCGGGCAGGATCGAGCGCGCCGGCGCCTCGTGCAACTTCACCGCAATGCCTTCGAGGCCGGGCACGGCCGGATAGACCTGCAGGACTTGTGGATCATGCCCGGGGATCACATGATCGCTGGTCGGTGCGCGATCGACGCCGTCGCGCCAGCCGCGCATCATGTCGGCCAGATCAAAGACGATGTGAAACGGTTTTTGCGCGGCTATGTTTTCATACAAATGGGCGCAATCGCTCATCACGATGACCCGGCCCCGCTGTGTGTCCACACTGACCATCTGCATGCCCGGGGTGTGTCCGCCGGCACGATAGACGCGGATGCCGGGCTTGATCTCGGCCTCGCCATCGATCAGGTTCAGGCGCCCGGCGAAGTTCTCGCGCACCACGGTGCAAACGTCGTCGGCTTCGAAGACGCCGCCCAGGCTGATATGGCTCACGCACATGTAGCGCGAGGTTGCAAATTGCAACTCCCGGCTTTGAAGGTGCAAGCGGGCATTGGGCGCCTTGTCAAGATTGCCGGCATGGTCGTAGTGCAGATGGGTGACGATGAGGTCGGAGATGGCGTCACAGGGCACGCCCAGAAGCGCGAGTGATTCGACGGGGCATCGGAGCCAGTTTCGTTTGCGCCGCTCGGCAGTGGCTTTCGAGAAGCCGGTATCGATGAGCACGGCTTCGGACCCTCGTTTGGCCAGCCAGACGTAGTACGCCATTTCCAGCGGACCATCGTCGGCAACGCCCCCCAGGAAGCTGTGCGCACGGGTCGAAGTGAACTGGGCATACTTGAGCGCGTATAACTGCCACGGCAGACTCGACGCTTCAGCGCTGCCAGCGGCGAGTGCTTTGGCATCCACGGCGGCTGTCTGGGCGGCGGTCTGAGCGGCGTTGCTGGGTGCATTCACGGCTGGCATTCTCCAAACGGGTTGGCCGGTCAGCTCGAAGCTGGTCGGCGAGTTAAAAAAGCTGGCAGGCGGGTACAAAACTTGCCTCAACAAGTGCACCGTCCGGGTGCGCGGGTGCCTACAATAGCTGAAATCTACAGAACCGGTAGTTTTCCCCGGAAGCGTGTACCTGACGGAAGTGAAAACCGGTTATAATTCAAGGCTTTGCAGAATTCTCTGACGAAGGCTTAGGGCAGCGTCGCAAGACAGAGTGCCCAAGCAAAGCTCGTTGATAGAGGTTCTGTAATCCGACCCGGTGTCCTCCAAGCCATGCCCATTTACGCCTATGTTTGCAAAGACTGCGGGTTCGAAAAAGACGCGCTGCAAAAGTTTTCAGACGCGCCCTTGACACTCTGCCCATCCTGCTCAAAATCCGGTTTCGTCAAAAAATTGACAGCGCCGAGTTTTCAGTTGAAAGGCACGGGCTGGTACGCCACCGATTTTCGCGAGAATGGCAAAAAACCGCCTGATGCGAAATCGTCAGAGGACTCGGATGCCTCGGAAGGCAATAAAGACGATTCGAAAAGCGCTGATTCGAAAAGCAGTGACTCGAAAAGCGGCGATTCGAAAGCCGGCGATGCTGCGGCCAACCAATCCACCAAAGGTGAGTCCGGAGCAGGTAGTGCGGGCGACAACAAATCCGCAGATACGTCCGCCAGCAAGTCCGCCAGCAGCAAGTCAGCCGACAGCAACTCAAGCGCGGGTCAGTCCACCGTTTCCGCCGGTTCGGCCGGTCCAGGCAACAAGAAGGGCGGCGACGCAGGCGGTACTGGCAAGCCCACTCCTTCGTCTGGCGGAGGAGCCGGCGCCGCTTGACGGACCTTGAGCGTCGAGTCGCCCCGTCACCCCGTCACCACTTAACTATGCGCAAATACATCATTACCGGGCTGCTCATCTGGGTGCCGCTCGCCATCACGCTTTGGGTACTGAACTTTATTATCGGTACGATGGATCAGAGCCTGCGGCTGTTGCCCGTGCAGGCGCATCCGCACACGCTGTTCGGGCGTGATATTCCGGGTCTCGGCGTGGTACTGACCTTGCTGGTGGTGGTGCTGACGGGTCTGTTGGGTCACAACCTGCTGGGACAACGACTGGTGCGTTTCTGGGAAGCCCTGCTCGGACGTATTCCAATCGTGCGCTCGATCTATTCAAGCGTCAAGCAGGTCAGCGACACCATCCTTTCGCCCAATGGGCAGGCGTTCAGGCAGGCCATGCTTGTGCAATACCCTCGTCAAGGCGTCTGGACCATTGCATTTCAGACGGGTATTCCGGCCGATGAAGTCAGGCGACATATTTCGACCGACATGGTTGCCGTTTATGTGCCCACAACGCCGAATCCGACCTCCGGTTTTTTTCTGATGTTTCCACGCAGCGAAGTCATCGAGCTGTCCATGAGTGTCGACCAGGCCCTCAAGTATGTGGTCTCGATGGGCGTGGTGTCACCGGTCGACCATCACGATGAAACCGTCACGTTGAGCAGTGAAACTGTAGTCTTGAATCGCTGAGCCCTGAAAATCGCTGAGCCCTGAATTCTCTCGCCGAGTTGACTATGCGTACTTGCTATACCGGATTGCTGTCCTCCTCACACCTCGATCAGGTCGTTACCCTGTTCGGTTGGGTGGCGCGCCGCCGTGACCACGGCGGGGTCATTTTCATTGATCTGCGCGATCGTGAGGGACTGGCGCAGATTGTTTGTGATCCTGACCGCGCCACCATGTTTGCAGTCGCCGAAAGCATTCGCAACGAATACTGTTTGAAGGTGACCGGCAAAGTGCGCCGACGCCCGACCGGGACCGAGAACACCAGCCTGCGCAGCGGCGAGGTGGAGTTGTTGTGTCACGAACTTGAAATTCTCAATGTGTCGATGACGCCGCCGTTTCAGCTTGATGACGAGAATTTGTCCGAGACCACTCGTCTCACGCATCGGGTTCTTGATCTGCGTCGCCCGGCGATGCAAAAGAACCTCATGTTGCGCTATCGGGTAGCCATGGAGGTTCGCAAGTTTCTCGATGCACTGGGTTTCGTCGATATCGAAACACCGATGTTGACCAAGTCAACGCCGGAAGGCGCACGCGATTACCTGGTGCCGTCGCGCGTCAACGCCGGGCAATTTTTCGCGCTGCCGCAGTCGCCGCAACTGTTCAAGCAATTGCTGATGGTGTCGGGTTTCGATCGTTATTATCAAATTACAAAATGTTTTCGCGATGAGGATTTGCGCGCTGATCGCCAGCCCGAGTTCACTCAGATTGACTGCGAAACGTCGTTTCTGAGCGAAGTCGAGATCCGCACGATTTTTGAGGAAATGATCCGCACCGTCTGGAAGATCGCGATCGGTGTGACCTTGCCGACCGAGTTTCCGACCATGACGTACGGCGAAGCCATGCGCCTGTACGGGTCGGACAAACCCGATTTGCGGGTGCAAATGCAGTTCACCGATCTGACCGAGGCCATGAAAACGGTCGACTTCAAGGTGTTCTCGGCCTCAGCCAATATGGACGGTGGCCGCGTCGTGGGTTTGCGAGTGCCGGGCGGCGCGGAGATGCCGCGCAGCGAGATCGATGCCTACACTCAATTTGTCGGCATCTATGGCGCCAAGGGCCTGGCCTACATCAAGGTCAATGACGTCAGCAAAGGTCGCGAAGGCTTGCAGTCGCCGATCGTCAAGAACCTTCACGATGATGCGATCAAGACCATGCTCGCGAGCACGGGTGCAGCCAATGGTGATTTGATTTTCTTTGGCGCCGATCGTGCCAAGGTCGTCAACGATGCGATCGGCGCGCTGCGAATCAAGATCGGTCATTCGGGGCTGGGCAAGAAGAACGGCCTGGTTCAGGGTCAATGGCGGCCCCTCTGGGTGATTGATTTCCCGATGTTCGAGCGTGATGAAGAAAACGATCGCTGGGCTGCAGTGCATCATCCGTTTACTTCGCCCAAGGACGGCCATGAAGACTACATGACGACCGATCCGAGCCGTTGTCTGGCGAAAGCTTATGACCTGGTGTTGAACGGCTGGGAGCTTGGCGGTGGCTCGGTGCGAATTCACCGCGAGGAAGTGCAGAGCAAGGTGTTTCGTGCGTTGAAGATCGGTCCCGAGGAAGCACGCGCCAAATTCGGCTTCCTGCTCGATGCCTTGCAGTACGGTGCACCACCGCATGGCGGCATTGCTTTTGGACTCGATCGCATTGTGACCATGATGACCGGCGCCGAGTCGATTCGCGATGTCATCGCCTTCCCGAAGACCCAGCGCGCGCAGTGCTTGTTGACGCAGGCGCCGAGCACGGTCGACGAAAAGCAGTTACGCGAGTTGCATATTCGCTTGCGTCTGCCGGAAGCCAAGACCACCTGAACCGCCGAGTGTCACCGCGCAGTGTCGAAGATTCCTGAGTCCGTGTTGGTCGTTATTCATACGACCGATGGTCGAGTGTTGCTGCTCGAGCGGGCCGATCACCCGGGCTTCTGGCAATCCGTCACTGGCAGCAAGGATAGCGTTGCGGAATCAGCGGCGCAGACCTGCGCGCGCGAGGTGCAGGAAGAGACCGGTCTTGATGTATCGAAATTCGAACTGACGGATTGGCAATACACCAATCGCTACGAGATTTTCAAACACTGGCGGCATCGTTATGCCGACGGCGTCACGCACAACACCGAGTATGTATTTGGCCTGAAGCTGCCATCGCCGTTACCGATTCAGATCGCGCTGCGCGAACATTTGCAATACACGTGGCTTCCCTGGCAAGAGGCCGCCGGTCGTTGTTTCTCCTGGTCAAATGTTGAGGCTATTCAGAAATTGCCACAACGCTTGGGGTTAATTTGAATTCAGCGACCCGAGCCGCCAGAGCCGCCAGCAAGAAAACCGTAGTCGGCAAATCGGCCGAGCCGGGGCTTATCCGGATTGCGACTTACAACATTCACAAAGGCGTCGTACGCGAGTTTTTTGGCTTGCAGCGCATCGCACGAATTCACGAGCTGCGCGCCCGCCTGCATGAACTCGATGCCGATCTCATCTGCCTGCAAGAAGTGCTCGGACGCAACGATCGCTATTTGAATCGATTCGATCAGTGGCCGAAAGAACCACAAGATGAATTCCTGGCGCATACACCGGATCTTAAGCGTACCTTCGAGTCGGCATACGGCAAGAACGCCACTTATCTGCATGGCCACCATGGCAATGCCTTGCTGTCCAGCTTCCCGATCATGCGCCGCGAGAACCGCGACGTGTCGGACCACGTCATGGAGAAGCGCGGCATCCTGCATTGTGTGGTTCGCGTCGGCCGACGCAATGTACACTTGTTTGTAGTGCATTTCGGTTTGTTCTCGCGCAGTCGCAAGCGCCAGGCGCAAGCACTCGTCGACTGGGCGCAGAAGGTTGTTCCAGCGCGTGCGCCGCTCATCATTGCTGGCGATTTCAACGACTGGCGCAACAGCTTGACCGATGATCTGCAATCAAAGCTTGGGGTCACCGAAGTCTTCGAAGAGATGAAACCGAATCAGGCCGTCGTGCAGCGGGTTGCCTATTTCATGCACGACCGGTTATCAGATCTCGGTGTCGATGTTCAGCGCGAAAAATTCCGCATCCCGCGGGCGATCCGCACCGCCCGAACCTTTCCGGCACTGGTTCCCTGGCTACGCATGGATCGAATATATCAACGTGGCTTCGAGGTTGAGTGGGTCGGTGTGCCGCGCGGCATTCAGTGGGCCAGAATTTCCGACCACAGTCCGTTGATTGCGGATCTTCGATTTGCCAAGGGTGACACTGAGCGTTAGGCCGGCACAAAAAAGCGTTGCTTCAGTTGGACCAGCGCACCGTCGGCAAGACCGAGTTCGTTGAGCACTTGATTCAGCCTGAGGCCTGGATCGCGGTCGCCGCTGAGCTCGCGCGCGTGGTTCTGAGGGCGGGCAGTTCGGCTTGCAATGATTAATTCGTTTTTCATCGAGTGTTCCCAACCGATGAGTTCGGTCACCGAGACCTGATAGCCGTGTGCTTCCAGTTGCAAGCAGCGCAACACATTGGTCAGTTGGCTGCCGAACTCGCGGGTGTGAATCGGGTGCCGCCAAAGCTCAGCCATGGGGTTGCTGGCTATGCCGCTTCGTGACTTCGATCGATTGGCGTTCAGGGTGGCGGCAACTTCCGCCTGGCAGCAGGGCACCAGCACCAGGTGTTGCACGCGATGCTTGAGCCCGAAGGCAATGGCATCATCGGTGGCCGTGTCGCAGGCATGCAGCGCGGTAACGATATCGATCGATTCAGGAATTTGTGTGCTGGCTTCGGACGCGACCACCGACAGGTTCAGGAAACTCATGCCGTCGAAGCCGAACTGCCGTGCGAGGCCCAGGCTGCGCTGTACCAAATCATCGCGAATTTCGACACCCATCACCTGGCCTGGAATGCTGCCATCCGGTCGTAACAGCGGTTTGAAGTACAGGTCATACAAGATGAAGCCGAGATAGGACTTGCCGGCGCCGTGGTCCACCAAGGTGACCGTGCCGTGCGTCTGTTGGATCTTTTTCAGTAATGGCTCAATGAAGTTGAACAAGTGATAGACCTGCTTGAGCTTGCGCCGCGAATCCTGGTTCAATTTACCGTCGCGCGTCAGAATGTGCAGCGCTTTCAGTAGCTCAATCGACTGGCCGGGTCGTAGGTCATATTTCTCGTCGCTGGCAACGGCATTCTTCGGAGGATTGTTGGATTTCATAACTGCGAGCTTAACCGATTGGGAGTCGACAGTGAGTCGGATGCGCGAAGCGACCGACTCGGGCGCGCATTGGCATGATATAGGTGCTCAAGAAGTTTCGGGACCGCATCCTTTTGAACGGCTGAATCGTCTTAACATTAGCACTCGCAGCATCTTGCCGCCAACGGATCAGGGCCGACTCGACCGCAGACTTCCATACACAGCACACTTCCAGGGCGAACCGAAATCATGAAGCACATGGTGAGCTACAAACTTAAAGCCGACCGAGTCGCTGAGAACGAACGTTATGTCGTCGCCGTGTTCGAGGCCCTGAACCAAGCCCGGCCGTCCGGGTTACGATATGCCACCTTTCGGCTGGGCGACGGGGTCAGTTTCATGCACATTGTTTCGCACGACGAAGCCGACGGCGCCAACGCCCTGACCGCCTTGCCGGCATTCAAGGCTTTTGCCGAACGAGTCAAAGAGCGCTGCGAAGTGCCGCCGGTTCGGGTGGAATTAACGGAGATCGGATCCTATGGCTTCTTCGGGGCGTGACGCAGGCGCGCCGGCCGGTGAGGCGCCCGACGGCATCATCAGCGTGCTTGAGCAGGGCCGCCGGCAATTCTTGGTCCTCGTGGAGCAGGTTCGGCCCGAGTTGCACCGCTACTGCAGCCGCATGACCGGTTCCGTGGTTGATGGCGAGGACGTCGTCCAGGAAACGCTTGCGCGCGCGTTCTACGAGTTGTCGCAACTGCAAGCATTGCCGCCGTTGCGCGCATGGCTGTTTCGTATCGCGCATAACCGTGCGATCGACCACTGGCGACACGAGGCGTATCGCGCTCACGAGCCAATGGACGCCGCGCTGCAGATTGCCGATGATTCAGGACACGAGCCCGACAACCTGCTGGCGCGTAACCAGGCGGTGCGCGCCGCCCTGTCGCACTTTCTCGAGTTGGCTCCAGCCCAACGTGGTTGCGTGATCCTCAAGGACGTGTTGGACCACAGTATTGACGAAATCGCTGGCGAACTGAACCTGAGCGTGCCCGCCGTGAAGGCCGCGCTGCACCGCGGGCGGCTGGCCCTGCGGCAACTCGGCGAAGTTCCGACTCCAGCTCTGGCGCCGCAGGCCCGCGAGGTCTCCCCCGAGTTAAGACATTATGCGAGCCTGTTCAATGCACACGACTGGGACGGTGTGCGCTCCTTGCTCGCTGACGCCGTCAGACTCGACCTCGTGTCGCGTCGCAAGGCAGCGGGGCGCCGTGAGGTCGGAACCTATTTCAGCAACTACGACCGCATCTCCGATTGGCACATGAGCGCCGCGTGGCTCGACGGCCGTGAAGTGCTGGCCGTGTTGCCTGATTCAGCAGCCACCAAACCGGGCTATTTCATCGAACTGGGCTGGGCCGACGAGCGCGTGATCGCGATTCGTGACTATCGCTACGTTCAATACATAGCACAGGATGTCTTGTTCGAATTCCCCGCATCATTCACTCCTTAAAGCCAACCATGCTGACCCGAGACAAAGACCATCCGTGGAAACTGAAGACGCCGCCGGGAACCTCCGAGTACACGATTCATGTCGAAGACATCAAGGGCGTGCGCGTACTCGTGTGCACCGTTGGCAAAACCATTCTCCACTACGACGCTCGCTGTGTTGCCGACCTTCACGCGATGCTCAAGGCCGCTGGCACGTGGGTTGAGCTCGCCGGCGCCGACGAGCAGAAACCCGTCAAGGAAGGCACCATTGAGGCTTGGGGTCGGTCACCAGGCAACCCCGTGGGCGGCTGGTATGGGCTCAAGAAGGGTTTGCGAGGTCGCTTCGGCGTCTACCTGCCGCCGCTTATGGAGGAGCTTGGTTTGTGTGAACTCGAGCACAGTCCGAAGAACAATCGCATGCGCGCAAAATAGCCTCCAGATGTCGATTGGCAGGCAGTGCAGGACCTGAAATTCCATCAACTGCCCTGGGCGGCGAGTCTGGTCGGCTCATCGCACGGAACGGGTGGTATCGGTCCGTGAGTCGACGTCGAGGATTTCGCCCATCGCGGCCTCATCCAGATCAATTTCTGTCAGACCCTCGTCTCCCCAATCGTTGCCGTTGTCCTTGCGGTCCTTATGCAAGATGACCAGCGGATCGATACTCGACCAGGCTGGCAAAGCGGTCAACATCGCCGCCACCAGTCCACCCGCCCGCAGCGCGTAAAACATCAATCCGAGGGTGATCGCAACGCCGCCGATCTGCACCGTTTCCAGCACCACATGATAGGTCTTTGCCTGTTGCGATTCCGGTTCCCATTCCATGTTGGCCAGTGGCATCATCGGGCGATAGCGCGCAATATCAAATCCTCCGTCGACGTCCGAGCCGCGCTGCATCGGGTCGAACTTCAGCAAATCAAACAGACGACGCCGATCGAACGTGCGTTTAAAGACTTCGTCGCCACGGTCGTTGATCATCTGCACCAGCAGTTCCTCGTTGCGGCGCGACTCATCGCCTGCGGTCTGAGTGCTTCGGGTGCCCATGAATCCATCCCCCGTCACTCCTTTGATGGCGAACGGCGTCACGGATACTCGTTTGCGGGCCGCGCCCGGATCGTCATCGCCAGGTAGTAACAATCGACGCGACTGTGCAGAATCCTCTTCAGAAGCTGGCGTGACGCCTGAGCCCTCGTTACGGGTTGTACTCGCGTTGCTCACATTCACCGCAGCACCGACCTCAGCGCTCTTGGCCGGCGGCGATACAACGTCGCTGCGCGCCACTTGAATCGTGAAGCTGCGATCAATGCTCGCGCCCGACGGGTCGATGCCTCGAACAATGATCTGGTAGCTCGATTGCACCGCAAAAGCAGGCAGCGCACCGCCGGCTACCGTGATCGCTCCGCTAACCGGATCGAGCGCGAAGTGATTCGCGCCATCGACCAGGCTGAACACAAAGCCCGCGCTGTCATCCGGATCGATTGCCACCACCGTGCCTGCGGCACTACCTTCGGCCGAGTGCTCGGCGATCGTGATCGCCGGCACCCGCAGCAGATCACTCGGCGCGTCATTGACTGCATTCACCGTGATCGATACGCTCTGGCTCACGCTGAGGCTCGCACCGGCGCCGATATTGCCCAGGTCGTTGATCGAAACATTCAATACCGCCGGGCCGTTAAAATTCACATCAGGCAAATAGATCAGTCCGTCGAGCGCCGCATTTAGGTCGTTAATGGTTCCCTGAGCGATGATCGCCGTGTCGCCAAAGCCGGTGCCCAAGAGCAGCACCAGGTTGGTGGTTCGCGCCAGGCTGATAGTGCCGCTGCCGACCGACAAGCTCAATTGGACTGGACTGCCGGCTGAATCAACATCGCCGACTGCAATCGCATTGCCGCGAGCCACGCTGAATACCAGCGGAGTGTCCTCGCTCACCGACTGGGCGGTGGGAACGCCGAGGCTCGGAGCGTCGTTAATGGCGACGATGCCCAGCGCGATGCTGGAGTTGGCGATCAACGCTCCCCCCGCGCCGCTGTTGCCGAGGTCGTTGAGCTGGATCAGGATCGAATCGGCGCCGCTGAAGTCGAGCCCTGCGCGGTAGCTCAGGGTGTCAAGGGCATTGTTGATACTGGCCAGCGTGCCGGTGAACGCCATCAGGGGATTGTTCGCACCGCTGCCGGTAATCAGGCTCAGCCCGGCCAGATTGCCGAGGCTCAAGGTTCCGTTGCTGGCGCTGAGCGTCAACTGCAACAAGCCGACCCCGGCGTCGGCGTCGGCGATGCTGATCGCGTTACCGCTGGCAATGCTGAACGCCAGCGTTCCATCCTCGATCAGCGACTGCGCTGCCGGCACCGTGATCGTCGGGCTGTCGTTGATGGCGTTGTAAGTGATAGTGGCCGCCAAAGTATTCGAGTTCAACCCGCCGTCATTGGCGGTAATATCAAACGACGGCGCGATTTCGTTGCCGTCATGAACGAATTGCACCAGCCCGCCAGCGAGCTGGGCGCTGCTGAACACGGTGATCGGCGTTCCCGGCGCACTACTGAATTGGAAGAACCCGCCGGCGATCGTACTTGGCGTGTAAGTAAAGCTGGCACTGTCCGGATCAACAATCCCGAAGTCCGCTGGTGCCAGCGTCACCGTCTGGCCTTCGCTGAGCGTGAGAGTAGCACTGGTGATTAGCGGCGCGTCATTGACCGGCGTGTACGTGATCGCGGCGGAAACCGTGTTTGAATTAGCCGAACCGTCGTTGGCCGTCAGATCAAAGCTCGGTGCCACTTCATTGCCGTCGTCTACGAACTGCACCGACCCGCCCGAGAGCTGGGCGCTGCTGAATACGGTGATCGGCGTTCCCGGTGCACTGCTCAACTGGAAGAACCCGCCGGCAATCGCACTCAGCGTGTACGTGAAGCTGACACTGTCCGGATCAACAATCCCGAAGTCCGCTGGTGCCAGTGTCACCGTCTGGCCTTCGTTCAGCGTCAACCCGGCGCTCGTCAGGATGGGCACATCATTGACCCCGCTGACCGACACGAACGCGTCATAACTGCTGCTCGTGCCTCCGTCCCCATCGTTCAGCACAAAGCGCACCGTACGCCCGCCTAGCGTCGGGTTGGCGGCGTTGGACTCGGTGAACGTCACATTGTTCAGCAGTGCGCTCACAGCGACCGGCGTCGCACTGGCGTTCAAGCTGACCACCAGGGCCGTGCCTGCACTGCCACCGGCGACGCTGCCAATCAGCACGCCACCGTAACTGAGGTTCGCCCCCGCTACGCCGATCTGGCCGGCACCAAGACCCTCATTACGGATCGACAGAATATCCTCGGCGGGGTTGCTCCCGGCTACCAAACTCACCGTCAGCGAGCCGCCACCAAAGTCGGCCGAGTCAATGTCAACAACCGCCGCGTCGCCGCCTTGTTCGATGACCACCGCACCCGCGCCTTCTAAATACGCCAGCGTATCACCAGCCAGCCCGCTGATCGTCGGCGCATCATTGACTGGCGTATAGGTGATCGCGGCGGAAACCGTGTTTGAATTCGCCGCACCGTCATTGGCCGTCAGATCAAAGCTCGGTGCCACTTCATTGCCGTCGTCGACGAACTGCACCGACCCGCCCGAGAGCTGAGCACTGGTGAAGACGGTGATCGGCGTTCCGGGCGCGCTGGTGAGTTGGAAATAGCCTCCGGCCAGCGAACTGACGGTGTAGGTGAAGCTGGCATTGTCCGGATCGGTGATGCCGATATCGGCAGGTGTCACAAACAGGATCTGCCCTTCGGCAACACTCAAGGTCACCGCACCGAGCACCGGCGCATCATTGACCGGATTGACCGTAACGCCCAGGAAGGCGTTGGCGAACTGCGCGCCACCCGCCCCTGAGTTACCGAGGTCATCGACGCTGACTGCAATCCCGTCAAGCCCATTGAAGTTGCTGTTACCCTGATAAGTCAGGCCGTTCAAGGCCGTGTTGATCGCCGCCAGCGTACCCGTAAAGCTCATGCTGGCATCGTTGCTGCCCGTGCCGGTCAGAAAACTCAAGCCGGCCGTTCCGGATAGGCTCAACACGCCGTTGCCAGCGCTGATCGAAAACTGGACGGGTGCAGCGCCCGCATCAATATCGGCCACCATAATGGCGTTGGCGCCCGACAGGGTCAGTATCAGGTCTTCGTTGACCGACTGGGCGGAGGGAATCGTCAGCGTCGGCGCGTCATTGATTGCATTGACAGTGATCGCGACATTGTCCGTATCGACTAGCGGCCCGCCGCTGCCGCTATTGCCCAGATCGTTGCTGACGATTTGCAGGCTGGCTGGCCCGTTGAAGTTGGCACTGGGCAGGAACGACAGGCCGTCGAGCGCTGCATTGATATCGGCAAGTGTGCCGGTGAAGCTCATGTTCGCATCTGCGCTGCCGTCACCCAGCCCAAAGCTCAGGCCAGTCGTACTCGCAAGCGTAATTGCGCCATTGCTCGCGTTAAGCGTAAGCTGGACGGAGCTGGAGCCGGCGTCGACGTCGCCAATCGAGATCAGGTTACCGTTCGCCATCGAGAAGACCAGCGCCGTGTCCTCGCCGGTATTCTGGGCAATCGGTATCGAATTGACCGGCGAATCGTTGACTGCACTGACACTCAAACTGGTGCCCGAGGTACCGCTGCTGAAGGCCGTCGTTCCGCCAGAACTGCTGGCGTCGCCAACGCCGCCGACGATTCCGGAAGTCTGGTCCCAGGCCTTGTAGGAGAAAGGAGATACAACCCCGTTGTAATCGGCATTTGGCACGAAGCGCACCGCCGTCGTCGCATCGGCCGGCAGCAGGCGTGCAGTACTCACCGAGGCGCTACCGATGGCGAACCAGTTGCTGCCGTTCAGTGTGTACTGCCAGGTGCCATTGCTGTCGTTCACAGCGACGACCGCAATACCTTGCTGGGCGCCGCTGTCGGGGTCACTGACGCCGGCAGACACGATGTTCGAGACCAGGGTGCCAACGCTGCTGACATTATCCTCGGCGATTCCGGTCAGCGTGTACGAGCTGGAGAGCGATGGTGCGTCGTTGATCGGGTTCACCGTCAGCGCGGCGACATCGGTCGTAGCCGAGAAAGCGCTGGAGCCGCCATTGATGGTTGTGTCCGCGCTGCCGCCATTGGTCCCGGCGGTCTGGTCCCAGGCGCGGAACGTCAGGGCCGCACCGAGTGTTCCATTGAAGTCGGTATTCGGCGCAAAGTACACGCGCGTGTTCGCATCGGCCGCCAACAGGCGGGCAGATCCGTTCGCGACAGCACCCAGCGGGTTCCAGACAGCACCGTTGTCGATCGAGTAGAACCAGGTGCCGGCCGCGGTGTCCGCCGCAGTGACGGCAATGCCGAGCAACGCACCACCATCCGGGTCCGTGACGTTATCGAGCTGGCCGGCCGGGCTTGCGAAATCGACCAGTGCCGACACCAAGGTGCCGACCGATCCCGACGGCGCACCGGCATCTTCGTTGATCGCCGAAAGCACTGGAGCTGCGCTCGCATTCAACGCTGGCGCGGTGTTCGCGGAGACGGTATAGCTGATGACCAGGCGCGGCGGCGTGGCCCCTTCGCTGCTGTCATAGGTGGCCGTACGATTGCCGCCACCATCGGGGCTGGCGACCATCAGCCCATTGTTGATCTTGCTGCCAGTGAACCAGGCTTGCACCAACGCGGTGATATTCCACGAATGCTGACCGGTTGAGTTGGTGTTCAGGTTAGCGACCGCCGTACCGTTGAAGTCGCCTCCGGTGCTCGTCCAGTTTATGCCCGGGGTCCGCTCATTCCAGTTCGACGCGTCGGCCGTCCCCGAGCCAGCGCCTTCCAGCCACGCATTCAAAACCTCATAGACGGAAATGTTCAACAGGCCACCGATTTGTGTGGCCTGCATCTGCAGCGTGGCGCTGCTGATGGTCGCATTACTCGGCAAAGCACTCAGGTCGAACTGGAGCAGCGCACGCTGCAGCTTCGACGTTTCTCGATCGATGATCAGGCTGGTGGATGCTCCATAGTTCAGCCCGGTATTGTTGAGCTGTATATAGTTGTCCTGCCCTGCCAGCACTTGCGCACTGTTGTTGGCGAGCAGATTGGCCGAGAATTCCGACGTGGCTCCATAGTTGCTGCCGCCCAGGTCCACAGTCGCCGTCGCGCTGACGGCGTGGCCGCTGGCGACGGTAACACCCGTCAGCGTCACCGAGAAGTTGGCATTGCCGGTTGCGTCGGTGGTTACTGTGCTCGAACCGAGATAAGTCTGTGCTTCGCCATAACCACTGGCATCGCCGCTTGCACTGCTGTAAAACTCGATGCGAAAGGTCGTCGCGCCAGTGCTGTTCAGAGTGCCGATGATTGTCGTGTTTCCGCTTGTTGAAGTGGCAATCGACAATAGCGGGAAGTTCTGCAGCCCATTGGCCCCGGTGTCGGTATCTCCCAAGTCATTGGCCGTCACACCGTTGGCGCCCAGATCGATGCCAAGCCCGGCATTGGCGTAGATTAAGTTGCCGAGCAGATGATTACCCGTACCAGCGTCGGTTTCAAGCCAGATTCCGTCGCCGCCGTTATTGGCAATCCGGTTACCTTCGTTTGCGCCGACGCCGCCGATGGTGTTGTTGCTGGCGCTGCTGTGAACATCGATGCCCGGCCCTGCGTTTCCAAGCGCGCCGCTACCACTCACGGTCGTGCCGATGTAGTTACCCCGGATGACCGCGCCGCTGGCTGAGTTGTAAATCTCGATACCAGAGCCGGCGTTACAGGAGATCAGATTTCGATCGGCGGGCGCGACGCCACCAACGACCACGTTATCCGATTTGATCGCGACCGATCCCCAGGAGCCAACCGTACTGTTACCGAGCGCCTGCGTTCCAGAAACATCGGTCCCTATGTAGTTGCCAACCAGCACGGATCCACCCGCGCCGGCATCGACCTCGATGCCATTATTGTCCGCCCGGTTGACGACCAGCGCCCGGATCGTCGAAGCACCGGTTGTCAACGTGATCGCGTTCGGATCGGCCACCGAAACCGCCGCAGCATTGATTTCGATGATCGGTCCCTTGGCGGCATCGTACCCGGCCTGCGTGCTGCCATCGATGATCAGTGCCTGAGTCGCATTCAGATCTGCACTGCCCAGCGTGATGCGATACCAGGATCTTGCGGTGCCGGCCGCATAGTCGGCATCGAAGTCCGTGATCACAGAATCACTCATCGCGGTGACGACCGGTGCCGAGAAGGTACCCGCCACCGCATTGTCGCGGTAGTAGAGATGATTCGCGTCGGTCATCGGAATGTTGAAAACGATCTTGTCCGGTGAGCCGCCATTGGCCGTGTTGTTGGCCGCCAGTACTGCCTCGAGCAGCGAAATGCGGCCATCGGCGCCGCGTGCATTGCCGAGGTTGCTGATCGAGCTGGTCGTGCCATTTGCAAGACCACTGGTCGTATCAACCACAATGATGCCGCTCGAGCTGGCCGTGACGTTGGCGGCGAATTCCGATGTTGAGCCATAGTTGCCGCCGCCCAGATCGACGGTGGCGGTGGCCGAAACACGATCGCCACTGTTGACCCAGACGTTGCTGAGCGTGGTGTTGAGCGCGGCGTTGCCCGCGCCGTCAGTAATGACGGTGATGAAGCCGAGGTAGCGCTCGCCTTCGCCGTTCGCAGCGTCTGCGACGGTGGGGCGATTAGCAAAGAACTCGATGCGCAAGGTCGTGCTGGCGTTTGAATTGATCGTGCCGACGATCGTCGTGCCGGCCGCGTTGGAGTTCGCCGACGTCAGTACCGGAAAGTTCTGCAGATTATTGGCCCCTGAATCCGGATCACCGGCATCATTGGCGGTAACGCCCGCCGAGCCGAGATTGATACCCAGTGAAGCGTTGGAGTGGATCACATTGCCCAGAATCTGATCGCCGCTGCCGTTTACCACGTCGACCCCGTGAAGCGCGTTAAAGGCGATCAGGTTGCCAGCACCCACCGCGGAGCCGCCGACCCGATTATTGGTCGAAGCGCCCTGCAGTTGTACGCCGTCGCCGATGCGGTTGCCGCGGTTCAGTGTGCCGCTTGCGTCGGTGCCGATATAGTTGCCCTGAATGATGTTGTCGGACGAGTTGATCTCGATGCCTTCCCAGTTCATCGAGATCAGGTTGCGCGCCGCAGGGGTAGTGCCGCCAATCGTATTTCCGCTGCCCGCGAGGATCGCAATCCCAACGTCGGCGTTGCCGCCGCCCGTGGCTCCGTCAGGATCGAGACCGATAATATTGCCTTGGATCACATGGCCGGTGACCCCACCGGCGGAAAGGTTGATACCCTCGTTGCCGTTGTTGGTCACGACGTTACCGTCGTCGGTTCCGATGCCGCCGATTGTGGTGCCAAGGGCGAACGACTCGATGCCGTCGTTGCTGTTGCCGATTCCGGTCGACCCAGTGCCCGTGGTGCCGATCCAGTTGCCGGCAATAGTCACTCCGTCTGCCCCCGATTGAAGCTGGATGCCGTCCGTGGAGAATCGCGTAATGGTCAAGCCGCGGATGGTGCTGCCGGCAGCACCGCCGAGCAGCGTGAGCCCGTTGACACCTGCGCCCGCAGACGCTCCGTCCAGACGAATCAACGGTGTTCCTGCATAACCGGGTTCGCTGCTGCCGTCGATCGTGACCTGACCAGTGATGGATGGCAGCGCCGAGCTTAGGCTGATCGTATGAACGCCCGCCCCAACGATGTTGAAATTGATCGTGTCGGCGCCGCCAGCGGCGTTGGCGTCACTGATGGCCTGGCGCAGCGAGCCCGCCCCGCTGTCGTTAACGTTGGTAACCGTGAAAGTCGCCAGCACATGGTTCCAGACCAGTTGCGTGGACGCGGAAATCGCAACGCTGGTTTCGATCTGCCCGGTCTGGTATTCAAGTATCCAGTCGCCGCCCATCTGCGCGGCGCCGGTCAGGTCATTGCTGGCGGCGACATCGGCACCGGTGAGTTGCGCCAGACCCTGCGTCAAGGCAAGTCCGGAGACGCCACCGGCGACATCACAGCCGTACAGCAGCAGGTCAGCATTGGCCGTTAACGAGGTCGACCAGTTGGCGAACTCCAGCGCCCGACTGCGCAGGGCTGAGAGGTCAATGCGGGTGGTACCCAGATTGGTACCGTTGACATCGCCGTGGCCGATCACATGGATCGCCGAAACCGCCGTATCGTTCGACTGCAGATCAGCCAGAGCGTTCGAGACCGCCGTGATGCCGTCGTCGCCAGCCTCGACGCGGACGATAACGATCGGGCGGCCCGCCTGCTGCTGGCGTTCGATGTCGGCAATCAGCTCAGCGGCACCCGCCACCTGGGTGTCAATGACGGCCAGCTCGATGCTTGCGGCCTGGGTCCGGGTATTGGCCGATTCCGATACCTGCACGCTAACCTGTGCCGTAGGCGCGCTGACCACGGCCGCAGGCGCGGCAAAGGAAGCCAGCGCGGGGAGGCTGGCGGCAATAGGGGTAAGATCGGCCGAATACAGAATGCGGGCTTCGAGGGCCTCACAAACCGGGCGGCGATCACGGCTTTGGGACATCCGAACACTGTATCGGTTATTGAGGAGAAACACTGTTAGACGCTATGCCGATCGTCGTCCGGCACCTGCCGCAAATCGGTTGCTAACTGAATCAGCCGTCAGGGCTGCACATACAAGAACCTTGACGACCTTGGGTCAGCTCCTGGGCGGCGTGCGTCGGGCATGGCACAAGAACGACGCCCCTTGGATTCGATCGAGCGGTCCGTGACCAATGCCCTATGCAAACCGGGTAAGCCGGATCAAGAATAGGCCAACCTTACAAATTGGCTAACGTGAAAACTGCCATCGAAGAACCGGTCAGCGCTCAAAAGCCGGTTAAGTCCAGGGGCGATGCGCTATTTCGCACTGAAGCGGTCAACGCACGCCGCAGCCAGTGGCTGGGCCCGGTGCTGCTCGCGTCGCCGATCTCTCACGCCCTGTATGCGATCGCGGCATTGATTGCTGTCACCGCGCTCGTCTCATTTGCGGCGTTCGGCGAATACACGCGAAAGGCCCGGATCAATGGTTGGCTCGTCCCCGCTAGTGGGATGATCCGGGTTTTCGCTCAACAACCGGGTGTCATTGCGGCGATCAAAGTCCGCGAAGGTTCGTTCGTCGCCAAGGACGAACCCCTGGCAGTGCTCTCTGCCGAACGCCAAAGTTCCGCACTAGGTGCTACCCAGGCCGAAATTACCCGCCTATTGACAGCCCGGCGTACAGGCTTGCAGGCCGAAATCAAACAGCAGGAAGTTTTGTTCAGGCAGCAGGAATCCGCATTGCGCCGGCGAATCGAAGGGATTCGCGGCGAAACGGATCAGTTCAGTCGGGAAATTACGCTGCAGTCATCGCGCACCGATCTGTCCCAAACATCCACCGATCGATTGCGCGAGTTAGCCAGGGTCGGCGGTGCTTCGCCGATGGAAGTCGAAAAACAACTGGAATTTGAGCTCGAACAACGTGGCCGTTTGCGTCAGCTCGAACGGACCCGGGCTGAACGCCAGCGCGAAATGGGTACCCTGAAGTCGGAACTCGATGACCTGCCAATCAAATCGAAAACAGTGCTGGCAAATCTGGCACGCGACATCCGGATTTTGGAACAGGAACTCGCCGAGTCCGAGGCACGTCGAGAGGTAGTGATCCTGGCTCCGCAAGCCGGAACGGTGACCGCGATTCAGGCCGAAGTCGGCGGCAATGCGACGACTGCTACCAACCTGCTGAGTATCGTTCCTGAAGGGTCATCACTTGAGGCTCATCTGTTCGCCAATAGCCGCGCGGTCGGTTTCATCAGGCCCGGGCAACGCGTCCTGCTTCGTTATCAGGCTTATCCGTATCAGAAGTTCGGACACGCCAACGGCACGATTGAATCGGTGTCTCGCTCGGCGTTGAACCCGTCCGAAGTCCCGACCCAGTTGGCCGGGATGACCAGCTTGGTCGGCAGTGACGAGCCGATTTACCGAGTAGTCGTCAGACTCGAGAGTCAGCAGGTCAAGGCCTATGGAATCGCCCAGACGCTGCAACCGGGTATGCAACTCGAATCCGATGTGCTGCTGGAAAAAAGAAGGCTCTGGGAATGGGTGCTTGAACCACTCTACACGCTGACCGGGAAGTTATAAATGATCGATGGCCTGCAACATGTGAACTTCGGCTGGCGAGCCAAGCTGCCGCTGGTTTTCCAGTCGGAAGCAGCCGAGTGCGGTTTGGCCTGCGTGGCAATGATTGTGGCCTTTCATGGCCGTAGCGAAGACCTGATCGATCTGAGGCGACGGTTTGGTATCTCGCTTCAGGGCGCTCGACTTGCCGATCTGATCCGGGTTGCCGACCGCCTGGGTCTGGCCTCGCGCGCACTGCGACTTGACCTGAAGGAGCTGCGCGAGTTGCGCTTGCCGTGTGTGCTTCATTGGGACCTGAACCATTTTGTCGTGCTGCGCGAGGTGTCGGGCAGTGGAATTTTGATTCACGACCCGGCGACCGGCGTACACAGGCTTTCACTGAAGCAGGCGTCGGCGCACTTCTCGGGTGTGGCACTTGAGCTGACTCCGACCAACTCGTTCGAACCGAAAAAAGTCTCCTCTGGCTTGCGACTGAGCGACACCATCGGCAAGATGGTCGGTTTTCGCAGATCCCTGCTGCAGTTGCTGGCGCTGGCGCTGGCGATCGAGATATTCTCGATCGCCATGCCGTTTTTCCTGCAATGGACGGTAGACCATGCGCTGGTCAGCGGCGACCGCGATCTACTGATTACCCTGGCGATCGGATTCACCTTGCTGATGCTGATTCAGCTTGTGTTCACAGCAATCCGCGGCTGGCTGCTGATGATTTTGGCCACCTCGCTGAAGGTACAGGGGCGTAGCAGCCTGCTCACGCACCTGCTGAAACTGCCGGCCTCCTATTTCGAATCCAGGTATTTGGGTGACATCGTTTCAAGGGTCGGATCGATGGACACCATCCAGACGGCGATCACGACCGACCTGGTCGAGGCTCTGCTCGATGGATTTTTTGGCCTCATCACCTTGGCCATCATGTTCGTGTTCAGTCCAACGCTTGCTGTAATCGTATTGGCAGCCGCCATCCTCTACGGTCTGTTGAGATGGGCGCTCTACACACCCCTTCGCGAAGCCTCAATGGAGACGATTGTCTGGGCCGCGCGCCGGGACAATCACTTTCTCGAGACCATGCGGGCGATCAAAACCATCAAATTGATGGGCGGCCAGAACACCCGTCGCTCGCATTGGATGAACCTGCTTGTCGAGACTATCAACCGCGATCTGGTGACGCAAAAGCTGCGGTTATTGTTCCGTATTTCCGACGGCCTCCTGCAGGGCTTTCTGAACATCGGAATCATCCTGATTGGCGCAACGCTGGTGCTGGACAATACGTTTTCGGTCGGTATGTTGCTCGCGTTCATTTCATACAAGAATCAGTTTGTGACTCGGGTGACCGAATTGATCAACAAGGGGGTCGACCTGCGCATGTTGCGCCTGCATAGCGAGCGATTGGCCGATATCGTTCTGTCCGAACCCGAGAAGTCGCCGAATGTCGAAACTCACGTCCGGCTTGCACCGTCGATCGAAGTACGCAATCTTCGTTTTCGATACAGCGAGCAGGATCCGTGGGTGCTCGACGATTTGAGTTTCAAGATTGAACCGGGAGAATCGGTGGCCATTGTCGGACCCTCCGGCTGCGGCAAGACGACACTCTTGAAGATCCTGACCAGCCTGCTGCAGCCGACCTCGGGCGAGGTGCTGGTCGGCGGTGAACCGATGTCGCAGATCAGCCTTGAGTCCTACCGGCGCATGATCGGAGTGGTCATGCAGGATGATCAGTTGCTCGCCGGCTCGATCGCCGACAACATCTCATTCTTTTCTCCGAGACCAAAAAGAGCGATGATCGAGCGCTGCGCGAAGATGGCGTCAGTAGACGACGACATCCGCGCGATGGCGATGGGCTATGAGTCGCTGATCGGCGATATGGGCACGTCCTTGTCCGGCGGGCAGAAACAACGCGTGCTGCTGGCGCGCGCCCTGTACCGCAAGCCGAAGATATTGCTGCTCGACGAGGCAACCAGTCATCTCGACGTAAAACTCGAACGCGCGGTCAATCAGGCCATCAGGCACACAAAAATCACCCGAATCATCGTCGCTCATCGGCCGGAGACCATCCGTTCGGCACAGCGCGTGATTGCGCTCGAGTCTGGCCGGGTATCGAGTGATCTTCGGGTCACCGACGGAACACGGCCAGCCGCTACTGGCTCTTGAGCCGCGATAACCGCTTTGACAAGACCATAACAAAACAAAAAAGGGACGTCTGTCGACGTCCCTTCGGCTTGCGCTAACACAACTCATTCAAACGCTGTCGCGCTGCTGCCAAGTGAACAAGCAATCAACGCACTCTGCGCCCAGCACCCATCAAAATTGAGAATGCTGAAAACTGGACTTACCAGCAGCTTCTGGGCTTCGGATTGCAGTTGCCACCGCCGCCACCCTTACCACCTTTACCGCCTTTGCCACCGCCACCGCCGCCGCCCTTACCACCTTTGCCACCACCCTTTCCGCCCTTACCACCACCACCTTTACCGCCTTTGCCACCGCCGCAGCTCTTGCCACCGCCGGAAACGAGAAGTTGCTCTTCAAGGGTAAGTTTACGCATTTTTTAAGCTCCAGTTATTAGAAAGTTTATGGACGCAGCCAGCTCCTGAAATCTCAAGGTTCCTCCCTGTGATTATTCGGCGCGTAAGACCGCGCAGTGACTTTACGCCGCAAAGCGGCCAAAGTTTGGCAATCTAAACGTCGAATTTTCTGACATTTGAAATGTTCACTGAATTGATGGGTTGGTTCGATCAATCAACTGGCAGATAGGGTGCGCATTGACACGGTCGGCTGGCTGACAACTTGGTACACTCGATGAAAATTGCAGTATGCTTTTGAGCCTGCTGTTTGAAAGATTACACCGCTGATAGGAGCGCTTTTAATGGGCAGTTACGATCCTCTGATAACCGAGCTCGATGGTCAGGCAATGATCTGGTCTCGTCAATTCGCGCGTTTCTCCGCGCACGAACTTATCAGTGACCACCCGTGGTCGCGAACTTATCGGCTCAACGGTGCGAAATCGACCTCTTATCTGAAAGTTGTGCCCAAGCGCCAGGCCCACGCGCTAAATGCAATCAGCGCACTAACGATCGACTTTGCGGGTCTGGTTCCTCACGTCCTGGGTTTGGATTCAAACAAGGGTTGGCTACTGACAGCCGACGTTGGTGGGCGATCCCTGAACTACGATTCGGCGAATGAAGATTTGGTGCTGATGGCGCAAACCTACGCCGCCCTGCAGGCCAAGGCTACCGGGTCAATGGCACGGTATAAAAACCTGCCGAGAATTGATCTTTCAGTGCTTGCAGAGCAACTCTTGGAGTTTCTGAAACCGCTCGGACAAGTGATCGGCGATGACGATCCGCGCGTCAGTGCAGAGTATTTTATTGGTCGCGAGAAGGCCCTATCGTACCGTCAAAGCCTGCTCCGACGCCTGCCTTTGCTGCAGCAACACATCGCCTGCGCTGCCGAATTACCGATGACCGTTAATCACGGTGATCTTCGGCCGCCGAACGCGAACATCATTGTTGATGGCCGCTGCGCATTGCTTGACTGGGATGATGTCTCGGTCGGCCCGGCCGGCATGTCAATTCATGGTCTGTTTGGGGGCTGCAGTATTCCGACTGTCCTGTTGTCGGGCAGTCCGGCAGCCGAGGCCGCAGCGACTACGCCTCGGGCTGTTCTGATCAAAAACTATGTTGCCACACTGGCGGAGGAGGGCTACGCCGAATTAGCGACGATCAAGCGCGCCATTCCAGGTGCGATGTGCGCTGGCATGATTCACTTTGTCCTGCATTTCGCTCGTTTCCCGGGCGAAGACACTCGCGACGATGTCGGCGAAACGATCGAAAGTCGCCTTGAAGATTTGCTCGATGTCTGTGATCTTCTGATCACCCGCAACTCTGACATAACCCTCGAATACGCACAGGATTATGAGGAGCATCGCCACTATACGCGCGCGCAGGCGTTGCTCAATGATTACCTGCGCAAACGCCCGGGCAATTTGGAAGCCATGAAACGTTTGGCTCGGGTGTTGCATTCAGACGGCGACCTGGAGGAAGCCTCAAAGACCTATCGGCAATGCATCAAGTTATCGCCCGATGACGCCGCTCTGCGCAGCGGGCTCGGTAACGTGCTGATTGAGCGGCTGCAGCTTGCACCGGCCAAGGGCGCACTGAAGAAGGCTTTGGAACTGGATTCGAAATCTGAAAGCGCGCGTCTTGGCCTGCAGCGCGTCGCTGCCCTCGAGCAAATGTTGCGCATGTCAGCGCGCTCGAAGCAGATACCGAAGATGATGTATTCGGAGGCCGAGCGGGTCGCTGGCATCGTCAAACCGGAAATGCTCGCGCTGAGTAGCGACCTGCTTGAGAAGTACGGAACCTTGCAGATCGATAATGTGTTTGATCCCGCCAGAATCGCCAAACTGCATGAAGTATTCGTCAAACGTTACACGGCTTACTTCCGGGAAGACAATCACCCCGACGCACTGTACCTGGGCGACAAGCGTTATATGCTGACCATGGACATTGAAGAACCATTCAACGATGCCGCGCTGATCGCGGCGCCCTTGTTGATGCCGATCATTCGAAAGATGCTTGGCGATGATTTTGTTCTTGGTGCCTACACCGCAGTGATTTCACTGCCAGGAAGCAAAGATCAGGACTTGCACAAAGACCATCCGGCGCTGTTCCCGAATACCCCTTGGCACCATACGCTGCCCTGTTTCGCGGCCCAGATTATCATTCCATTGGTGCCACTCAATGCAATGACCGGAACGACTCGCTTCTACAAAGGATCGCATCGTATTGACACCGAAAAAGTCGAAGCCTTAGGATTTCAAGATCCGATTGTTCCGGTGGGTTCGTGTTTGCTGAACGACTACCGATGTGCACACCGCGGCGTCGGTAACCGATCACAGCAGGTTCGGCCCATGCTGACCCTGATCTTTACCCGTCGCTGGTTTCATGATTACCGAAATTACGACAAGCAGCCACCGATTCGGCTCTCGGAGCAAGCGTACGAGCAGTTACCGGTGGGATTGAAGCCATTGTTTGATAACTGGAAAGAGCGGCGCAAACACGATCGGCTGATGCGCGCGTCGTTACTCTAGCGCAGGATCGCTGGGGAAGAACCGCATCGACAACTCCATTCTCAGTATCCGCCCCGAGGGTCTGTACTGCCCAGCAGGCCGCTTTTACATCGATCCCTGGCGATCGGTGGATCAGGCGCTCATCACGCATGCGCATGCTGATCACGCACGTTCTGGCAACGAGCGATATCTGGCGGCGGTAGCTGGCGAGAAGGTACTTCGAAAGCGCTTGGGTAAGGTCAACTTGCAGACCTTGCCATATGGCGAGCGGCTGCGGGTCGGCGATGTCGAGGTCTCGTTCCATCCGGCCGGACATGTACTTGGATCGGCGCAAATCCGGCTTGAATATCGAGGTGAGGTCTGGGTGGTGTCAGGTGACTACAAGCTCGATGATGATGCCACCTGTGCGCCCTTCGAACCGGTGACTTGCCATACCTTCGTCAGCGAATCAACCTTCGGTTTACCCATCTATCGGTGGTCGAGACCGCAGCAAGTATTTGATGAAATCAATCGCTGGTGGCAAGGCAACGCTCGCGAAGGGCGAGCCAGCATCCTTTATGGCTATTCCTTCGGCAAGGCGCAACGAATATTGTCCGGAGTCGATGCGTCGATCGGACCGATTTTCTGCCACGGCGCCATCGAAGTGCTGAACGAGGCGTATCGCGATACCGGCGTAACCTTGCCGCAGACCAGCACGCTCGGTAGTCTCGCTAGTCTTGCTGATCGAAGCGATCCGAAACCGTTTGGCCAGGCCTTGATTCTGGCGCCGCCCTCGGCCGCCGGCTCGCCCTGGATCCGTCGCTTTGGTGATGCCAGCGATGCGTTCGCATCGGGCTGGATGCAATTGCGCGGAGCACGACGTCGCAGAGCCGTGGATCGTGGATTTGTACTGTCCGACCATGCCGATTGGCCCAGCTTGCAGCGCGCCATCGGCGCCACGGGGGCAGAGCGAGTCTTGCTCACGCATGGTTATGTCGCGGTCATGGTGCGCTGGTTACGCGAACAGGGGCTAGAGGCGCAGGCCCTCGAAACCGAGTTTGGCGGCGACGACGACGAGGCGATGGCTCCGGTGGCCGAGCCCTCTTGAAACGTTTTGCGGCACTGTACGCCGAACTCGATGCCTCAACCTCGACCACACACAAGGTCTCGGCTCTGGCCGCCTATCTGCGAACGGTTGCATTGGACGATGCCGCCTGGGCGGTCTATTTTCTGGCGGGTGGCAAGCCCAAACAAACCGTACAGGCGCGCTACCTGCGACAGGCTGCAGCCGAGGCCAGCGGTTTGCCCGATTGGCTGTTCGAAGAAAGTTACCAGGCGGTTGGCGATTTGGCGGAGACCATCGCCTATGTGCTGCCGGCACCGCTGCGCGATAGCGACGAATCCCTGTCGTGGTGGCTCGAGCATCGTTTGTTATTGCTGCGCGGCCTGGAGCCTGCGCAGATGCAGTCACAGCTTCAGGAGTGCTGGCAGGAGCTCGATGTCGGTGGTCGTTTTGTCGCTAACAAGCTCATCACCGGCGGTTTTCGAGTTGGCGTTTCAAGACAGTTGGTCATTCGAGCGCTGGCGCAGGCCTTTGAGCTGCCGGCCTCGGTACTGGCCCAAAGAATCATCGGCTACATCGACATCAGTGCCTCCGAGCTCGGGGCGCGTTTTGCGCGGCTGATTGATTCGAGTACCAGCAGCCACGAAGAAGATCGCGGCAAGCCCTATCCGTTTTTTCTGGCGCAGTCGCTCGTAGAAACCACCGACTCACTCGCCGAGATACTCGGTGATTCAGCGCAGTGGCAGGTCGAATGGAAATGGGATGGCATTCGCGCGCAATTGATCCGTCGCGCCGGCAACACCTGGCTCTGGTCGCGCGGCGAGGAGCTGATCAGCGACCGATTTCCGGAGATCATCGAAGCTGCCGCCGGACTTCCGGATGGCTGTGTGCTGGACGGTGAGATATTGGGCTGGGACTTCCAGGCTGATAGCCCCTTACCCTTTGCGGCCTTGCAAAAACGAATCGGCCTAAAGAAGTTAAGCGCCAAGGTTTTGCAGGCGGTACCCGCAGTGATGCTGGCCTATGATTGCCTCGAGCACGCGGACATAGATATTCGCGGATTGGCACAGTCGAAACGACGTACTTTGCTTGAAGCATTGCTGAAGCCGCCCTTGGTAAATTCAATGCCGTCTTTGCCGTCTGTGCCCTCAGTACCCTCTGTGCCCTCAGTGCCCTCTGTGCCCTCAACGCTCTCAACGCTCTCAACGCTCTCGACTCCCTCAACTCCCTCAACTCCCTCAATGCATCTGCGCTGCTCGGCGCTCATTCATGCGGCGGGTTGGGAAGAATTTGCCGCGATCCGTTCTCAGTCTCGCAGCCGCCAGGTCGAGGGCTTCATGCTCAAGCGTCGCGACGCCAGCTACGGATCCGGGCGAACCAAAGCCAGCCGCCAGGGCGAATGGTGGAAATGGAAAATCGACCCGCTGACCATAGATGCCGTATTGATCTACGCACAGCGCGGACATGGTCGACGCGCGAGTCTCTACAGCGACTATACCTTTGCGGTCTGGCAGCGTAGTGACGGAGGGGCTGCGCAGTTGGTGCCGTTTGCGAAGGCCTATTCAGGGCTCTCGGATGCTGAAATGCGTGAAGTCGATGCGGTGATTCGCAAGACCACCATCGAGAAATTCGGGCCAGTTAGAAGTGTGACGCCCAGTCTGGTGTTCGAGCTGGGCTTTGAAGGTATCAGTGCGTCGCCACGACATAAATCCGGCATCGCGGTGCGCTTTCCGCGCATGTTGCGGCTGCGCCGGGACAAGCCGATTGAGGAGGCCAACACGCTGCAGGATTTGAAGGCACTGATGGTGCAGTACGCCGGCTATTGTGAAACACCACACTAACGAGCGGCCCTCGTTCATACAGCGTCGCGATCAGCGCTCTACTCGAGCGTAGCGTGGGCCTCCGATCGCAGCAGCACTACGGCCCAAAAGAGCCACATCACAAACGTGCCAACGAGGGCTGATCTAGGCGACAGCAGCGTGAGTCCGGCGAGTCCGGCATACGCGATGACTCCAGTCAGTTGCCATCGTGGCAGTCGCTGCAGAACGGCAATTCCCGGATCACCGGCCATCAACAGGCGTTGATGACTGCGCAGGTAGAGTGTCAGCAGCAGCATTGACAGGCCGATCAAGCCGGTGAATCCGGCATAAAAAGCGACCGCAGTTGCTTCGGCCTGAGTACCGATGAAACGCCCGACGGTTCGAGTCGGAAACGGGAAAAGCGCGACCAGCAAGAGGATCGCGCCGTTCAGAAACAGCGTTGCCACATTGGCACGGCGAACCGGTTTGAGGATCGTGTGATGACCCATCCAGACCAGCAATACCAACGCAAAGGAGTTGAAGTAGGCAAAGTATTCAGGCCATCGTTCCGCAATGTCATGCCACAGGCTTAGATTGCTCGCGCCGTCGTATTCCTTGATCCCAATGTCGATCGCCAGCAGCGTAATCGCAACGCCGAAGATGCCGTCGCTGAAGGCTTCGAGTCGTGCGGTTTCTTTTTCCATCGTATTTTTCACATTTCCCTGCGGGGAGTTTCAACTCAAATGTAAACGCAAGTCTGGGTTCATCAAAGAATTCTATCGTTCCCAGACCTTCAGCAAGTGATCATTCCCGCGTATCTGGCCAACGATTTCGACGTGCGTTGGTCAGGGTTTGCGTCAACGCCCGATAAACCGCCGTACTTCTTCGATGGCGAGTTGGCGAGCCTGCGGATGCGGGCCGACATGCGCGCCTCGCTCGCGGCCAGGTCCAGGGTTGTAGACCTCAGGACGAAACGTCGGCGGCCGATCGCCCGGTTGGTCAAAGCCATGATGGGCGCCCGCGTAGGTAATCGTTTGCAGTGACGGGCTGCTGCCTTTGAGCTTCTGAGCCAACTCGACGCAAGGTGCCGCTGCAGTCCAGTCGTCGGCCTCGCCATGCAGGATCAACACGGGTACGGTCGGGCGATAACCGGCCTGTGCCAGCGGTGCGTTGCAGCCCGGATAGAACGCGATGGCGGCCTTGAAGGCTGGGCCTGCCGGCGGTCGGCCGGGTGCATCTCGCCGAACCAGGCCCATGACGGTCGAGCCGCCGTGCGACCAACCGAGAACGTAGATTTGACTCGTATCAACATCGCGGCGCGCGGCCAGGAAAGCGAGTGCGCTGTAGCCGTCGAGACTTCTTTCGCGCCACGGGTGGATGGGGCGGTCCTTCAACTCGCACAAAGACTTGATTGCACGCGGACTGAAACTGTCGAGCAACAAGGTTACGAAGCCCCAGCTTGCGAAACGCTCGGCCCAGTCGCGATGCCGTGGCGCGAGGCGGTTGCGTGAATCGAACATGCCACCACAACCATGCAAGAGGACGATGGCGGGTCGCCGACTCGGCGCTCCGTTTGAATGATCGGGCGTGAAGAGCACGCCACTCAAGCTCAAGTCGCCAGCGGCAATCGAGACCGTTTGTTCTTGAAATCCGGATTTGTCTTGGCCGCTAACTGCAGTGGCGCAACCGCTCAACCCATAGAGCGCAAGAACGCCGGCAATCAATGCCACTCTGACAGTGCGGATCGATTGGTTTACCAAGGGGCGAATCATGACGGATCTCCAATAATCAGAACGGACCGGAATTGGCTCGTGTGGTTCTGAGTGTCGTTATTCCCCGGAACCATTCAATCGCCAAAGGGATCGAAGCCTATTGCATCCGTTTGCATTGGCCCTTCTGATCGGGCCGAAAACAAAGCTCGCCGTTCAAATCGGAACTTTCCCACGGCACCTGCTGATGGTTGGTCTCAGCGACAACCCCGGCGCGAACTCGTTTGAACAAAGCCTCGACCGGCAGATCCGGTGCCTCCCTGAGGCTGCGGGTCAGATGGCGCGTGTAGACGCTCATCGGGCCGCCGCCATCGTTGCCAGTGCTGCCATTGCCGTCGGCGACGCCGCCGTCGCGAGCGACCTGACCCGGGCGGGTTGAAAACGCAACCACCGTGCCGTTGGGCGCAGCCAGCGCTGAGAGCCCCGGTTTGGCGGCCCACATTCTGCGTGTGCCGCTTTTGAACAACGGGTGAGAACGACAGGCATCGATGATGACCAGATTGGCGCCGTTCTCGATCGCGCTGAGCTGTTCGACCAGCTCGGTGGCATCGGTGGTGCGCTCCAGAATGTCGGTTTCGTTATTGATCCGTGCGCCGACCGGCAGCAGATAACTGCGACCGCGCAGTTGCAGACCGTGTCCGGCAAAGAAGACCAGGCGCACCTCGGCGGCGCGGGTGCGCAGAACAAACTGCCGAAGGGCTTCGCGCATTTCGCCGAGTCGCTGGTCTTCGAGCGCAGTGACCACAAAACCCAGCGGCTTGAGCACCCCGGCCAATTCCCGTACATCGTTCACCGGATTGCGTAGCGGTGCGTCGCTGTAGGCGGCGTTGCCGATCAGGAGCGCCACCCGGGCGGGTGCCGCATTGGCTTGGCCCCGCAGGGATTGCGCACGCAGGGGTTGAGTGGCTGTTGCCAGCAACAGGCCATTCGTAAACTGCCGTCGGTTCATTTTCCGGGCGCGACCAGTTCGACCAGTTCGGTGGTGCCGCTCTGCCGCAAGCGCTGGGCGGCGGCTTGCAAGTCGTTGCCGCGCACGCGAATCAAGTAGATGCCGATTTGCCCGGGACCGCCAACAATCTCGCCACCGATCTCGGCCAGCGCCCGCCGCAACTCAGCTTCGCGCAAGTCCTGCCGGAACGACACGCGCAGCAACGGGCCGCGCGGTGTGGCGTCGGCCACGGCGGCGCGAGTCTCACTGTAGCCGGCTTCAGGACGCTGGCCGAGCAGCAGTCCAATGACGCCAACCTGGGCAACGATCAGGCCGAACGCCAGCGCCTGGGTGTTCAACCCGAATCCGAGCACCGAAGCCAGCCAGTCGGAGCAGCGATCGAGAACGCCAGGCGCGCGGCCGGACAAGGGCCGTGATGCCGACGGTTGGTTACGGGCCGGCGTCGGAATCTGTTCGTACACCTGATTCTGCGTCTGAGCCTGACTTTGTATCTGCTCTTGACTCTGCACCTGGGCCTGACTCTCTTGCGCCAGCAGGCGCTGCGTGCGCTCCCATCCAGGCAAGGCAGGCAAGTCGGCGATCTTCGCCTCGAGTTGTGCACTGAACGCCTGGTCCCAGTCGAGGTCCGCCCGTCGCTGCGGATGCTCACTCAAATACCGCTGCAAGGTTTCGCGTTCGGCCGGGCTTAGCTCGCCGGTAGCAGCCTTTCGCGACAACGCCTCGAACGCTTCACTCATCTTTGCGCTCCTCTGGAATCGCCGTCACGGGCCAGCATCGCGGCCAGGCAGGCCTGGATCTTTTTGCGGGCATAAAAGAGCCGGCTGCCGATGGTTTCCTTCTTCATGTTCATATGCTCGCCGATCTCTTCAAGCGTCCAGCCCTCGTAGTAAGCGAGGTGAATGCACTCGCGCTGTTCGGCTGGCAGCATCTCCAGGCAGCCACGAACCCCTTCGCTGCGTTCGCGCATCACAGCGACATCCTCGGGTCCCGTTTCTCCTACCAGCAGGTCGTCGTCGATCTCGGCCACGTCAGGGCCGGACTCAGGCCCCATTTGACGCAAGCGCTCGAGCATTTTGAAGCGGGCCACGCCGAGCAGCCAAGTCGCGAACGCCGACTCAGCACGAAAACTTTCAGGTGACTTCCAAACATGCAATAGGGTATCGGACACGACTTCCTCGGCAAGAGATTCCTGTTGGAAACGGTGCACAAGGAAGGCGTAGACGCGCCGACTGAACATTTCGTACAGCGTTCGAAACGCCGCCTGATCGCGATTGGCGATCCGTTTGAGCAGAGCATCGATTTCAGCGGCTGCGGCCTGTCGCATTCCCGGTTCCTAGCTTAGTGTCAGAAATGTCGCTTTGCATTCAAAGCCGCGCGAATGAGGCGATTACCACCGCCGCCGAGTTGGCCATCAGTATACGTCCGCGATGTGCCCGCGATTAGCCGCCGGCCGGGCTGAGCGTCGTTGGCCGAAAGGGGCCTCGGAAGGTGGCTTTGGAAGGGGGCCGAGATATCGTGGGATGGGCGGTTGGATCGACATTGACTGGACTCAGATAGCGGGCCATGATCCTGTTTCAACGGTTCGGCAAACGCGCTGGAGCCGGGTCGATCAAAGCAAAAAAATGATTGAAACAAAAAGGCATCAATCGACACTCAATGTTCATGGACCTGGACACGGATTGAAAACGCGATTGAATCGCGCCTTTCTACGGATCCTTGATGTGCCATTTGCCCAAAGGACTCGACATGAACAAAATCGTAAATACATCGGCCAACCTGCGTCGCCCCATTCTCACCTTGGCGCTTACCGCGCTTATCGCACTGGCCGCCCTGGCCGCTCCGGTCCAGGTAAGCGCTCAAACGGGCTGCCAGCAATGGAATGTCAGCGAAGGTTGGTATTCGCTGCACCCGCGCTTTCGCGTGATCTTCAATCTGCAGCAGCAAGGCACACGTCTGAATGGTGTTGCCGCATACACCTCGATCGAAGAACCCTCTGTGTGGACGGTGTTTTCAGCAAGCGGTTCTGGACCGATATCTGGCACGATTCGCGGCAACAAGATCGAGATCTCGACGCAATGGGGTGGCGTCTATGTCGGCACGATTGACAACACCGGCCGCATCGACGGCTACACCTATGACAAGAGGGACTCGACCTCGCGAGCGACCTGGTACAGCGATCGACGTATGAATTGCTTGGTAACTGCAGCCCCGAAGCCGCCGGTATCGCCGACACCGATTCCTTCCGACGCGAGCCAACGAGGGGGCGGCGGCGCTGCAGCGATTCGCGGCGCGATACCTTCGGCACCGTCGGTGGCGGCGCAAGTGCCAGCGCCAGCGCCCGTTCCAACGCCGCCTCGAGTCGGAAAGAGCTGCAACGCCGGTTTTGTTCATCGCCTTGCGAGCCCAGCCGACCTTGTCTGTGTCGCCGCTCAATCCCAGACCCGTGTAGTCGCCGAAAATCGCAGCGCCGGCACGCGCCGCCAACCCGGCGGCGGCGCCTACGGTCCGAACACCTGCCGCGCCGGGTTTGTCTGGCGCGAGGCGTTCGCGGGCGATGTGGTCTGCGTGACACCGGCCGTGCGTGGGTTGGTTGCCGAAGAAAACCGTCTGGCTGCGAGCCATGCTCGCGAACGCTAAGTGATTCGGCGCGAGCCTGAACGATCCTTGAGATCGCGGCGACACGAGTTCGCGGCGACATTGACTCGGCGATCACTGACCTGCGATCATGTTCTCAAATAACGATCAGCGCACTGCGAGGGCGGGACAGAACATGGAGTCGAGGCGGCACCTGCTCAAGCGCACACTGGCCTTGCCCTGGGTGCTGCCGAGTGTGGCGCAGGCCACCGTCGTGCAAAGTACGCCAGGCCGAACCGCGCTGGTCATCGGTAATCAGCGCTACAAGCAAAGTCCGTTGCGCAGTGCCGTCAATGATGCCCGCGCAGTGGCTGAGCTGTTGACTCTGGCGGGCTTTGCGGTCGATCTGAAACTCAACGCAAGCCGGCAGCAAATGACCGAGGCCATTGACGGCTTTGGCAAGTCAGTAGCCGGTCGCGATGTCGGGGCTTCGGTCTTCTACTATGCCGGCCACGCCGCGCAATTGGACTGGCGCAACTATCTGTTGCCGGTTGATGGCGATGTCGAATCGGCAAACGATATCCGCAAACAATGTGTCGACCTCGGCTTGCTGCTTGGCCACCTCGGCCGTGCCAAGGGCAAGACCGCGCTGATTATTATCGATGCCTGCAGAGATGACCCGTTTGGCAGCCGGTTCCGGCCGGCGCAAAAGGGTATGAGCCAATACGACGCGCCGCCAGGTACCTTGCTGGCTTTCGCCACTTCCCCCGGCAAGGTAGCGGTCGAGCCGCCCGGCAGCAGACACGGTTTGTACACCGAACATTTGATACGCGAGTTGGCAGTCAAGGGGGTGCAGGTCGAAGACGCGCTCAAACGGGTCCGATTGAACGTCCGCCTGGCCTCGCGCGGCCGTCAGATTCCGTGGGAGTCGACCTCATTGGAGAGTGGGCTTTATCTGTTTCCAACGCCGGCCTTATCGGACGCGGACCTGGAGCAGCAGTTTCGCGACGAATTGGCGAGCTGGGGCCAGATCAAGAATTCCAGCAAACTGGCTGACTGGACCACCTACTTGCGGCGCTTTCCGAATGGCAAATTCGCCGAGGCGGCCCAGGTGCGGATGCGCGGCTTGCTGGCCAGTGTCGAAGCTGCTCCACCGCAAGCTCTCGAACGAGGCGGTTCATTGCAGCTTAAATCGGGCCAACCGGTGCCGGCGCGTTTGAAGGCGTCGGCCAACCCGAACTCCGCAGGCACTTACCCGTTTCGGCCAATTTGGACGCCAGGCGATCAATATGTTTTTCAGGAACTTGACCTATACAGCAGCGTGGTCCAGCGAACCTACAAGATCACCATCCGCAAGGTCGATCGGGCCGGCGACCGAGTTGAAACCGGCGATGGATCGGTAATGACGCTGATGGGCGGCACGCTGCAAGAGGGCCAGCGCCGTGAATACGATGTACCGATCGAAATCAATCCAACCGAACTGCAGATCGGTCGCAAGTGGGCGAGTCGCTACCAGCAGAGCGGCGCGGTGAATGGCGACGGCGAATACGCGTTTCGGGTCAGCGCTCGCGAAAAAGTGACCGTCCCGGCCGGTGAGTTCTCGGCGTTCAAGATCGATGGCGAGGGCTGGTTCAGTGGCCCGACGGTGCGCAACCGGCGTATGCAAATGACTCGCTGGGTAGTGCCCGGCATCAACCTGGCGGTCCGGCAGGAGTTGCGCCATTCGGCCGTCGCCCGGGTGCTGGTGTCGGCGCGACAGGCGGTGGCCGGTTGAGGCGACGGCGGCGATCAGCCTTGGATTGAATCGAATCGTTGCGAAACGACACTCAGCATCAAGCGTGCGCACGATAGCCGAGCAGCAGTGCAATGACCATCAGGAGAACGATCATGCGTCACAATACCAAAATGCACTGTGGCACTTTGCCGAACACGGTGCTCATGCGGGCCATGCGCTTGGCACTGCGACTGGCACTGCGACTGGCGCTGGGATTGACGTTGGGACTAACGCTGGGATTGGCAGGCAACACCCACGCCCAGTCAATTAATGATCCGGGCTATGACCCGTCTGCGGGGGCTGCACAGTCCGGCAATACGCGCAGCCTCTTTCTTGGCACCATCGCAGCGATGGTTGCTCAAAGTCTGGGCAGCGGAATCGGCTCAGCTTTATCGGAAGGGATCGGTGGTTCGATCACGCGTTGGTTCAACAGTGAACCCAGCCCGAGCGCCGGTAGCACTGCGGCGGCTACTCCGGTACCCGCACCGCGACTCGGCGGCAATTCATCGATGCGCCAAGCCAGCGAGCGCAAAGCGCGCAAATTGACAGATCCGAAGCTCCAACCTGCGGTTGATATACCGGCGCCGGTCGAACTGCATGCGGGAGTTGCCTTCGAGGTCCATCGGATTGATCGAAAAGGCAAGGCCAAGGCGGTCGATCCAGCGCGCCATGCGTTTCGCACCGGCGATCGATTCCAGGTGTTTTACCGGCCGAGTCTGCCCGGCCGGGTCAAGGTCGTTAACGTCAATCCGAGCGGACAAAAGACGCGCATTGAAACGGTTGATGTCGCAGCCGGCGAACTGGTCGCCCTCGGACCCTATGAGTTCGTCGATGCCAAAGGCGATGAAACCTTGAAGCTCATTTTGGAGCCTTGCAGCACGCCTTTGCTGACCGCCTCAACAAGAAGCATCATCAAGACCACTGCCGTCGCGGCCGATGCCAAACCGCCGATTCAGATTCGTGATTGTGGTGATCTGAAATCGCGCGATAGCTCGACAACCACCCGCAGCATTCGAAAGTCCACTATGGTTGGCTCAACGGCGTTCGCGCTGGATCGCTTGACGAAAGACGAGATGCGTACCGGCAACGTTGGCGCACGGTCGATTCAAATTACGTTGCGGCACCGGTAGGCGGGTCATCATCTCGCCGGAGACGACATTCGGGAAGCGCGCTACCTATTCTTCGTCGCGATGCTGTTCAAACCAAAGCGTCGCTTGCTGGCGCGAGCTAACGCCGAGTTTAGCCAGAATCGCCGAGACGTGGTGCTCGATGGTTCGGGTCGAGCGGCTCAGTTGCAGTGCAATCGTTCGATTATCCATACCCTGGGCAACCATCGCCAGCAATTGCCACTGCCGATTGGTCAGTCCGACGGGATTCTTTTGAGTGTCGTGGTTGATCCCGCGCGGCAGCGATTTGACGACACTGTCGAGCCATTCTTCGCGCAGACGCGTCAGCGTCGCGTTGGCGCCCAGGCGTTTCAGAATTGTGACCGCTTCACGTCGTCCGCTGCTGTCGCCCGACGCGCATGCCAACGCGGTCTCGTAGGGCAATCCGCGGGCAAGCCAAGTCTCGGCCGCGTCGCGCCAGTCGCCTGAAACCATGTGTCGATATTCGAGCGGCACACTCGGATCCAGCGGCAGGTCGGTCAATCCTACGCGCCAGGCCCAAAAGCCAATTTGCCCCAAGGTCCACGGCACCTGGCAATGCTTGATCAATTCAAGTGCCAAGCCCGCATACCGTCGCGCAGCGGTCAGATCGCCGATCAGCCAATGGGCCTCGATCAGAGACCGCAACGCAACCACGCGACCAATCGGCCAGCTCACTTTTTCGATGAGCTCCAACGCCCGCGACAATAACGCAATGGCACCTTCGCCGCCAGTCCGCGCCAAAACCAGGCCGCGAACCAGGTACCAGTACGACTCGGACATAAACGACACCGCCATTTGTGCGGTCAATCGATCACTGACTTTAAGCGCGTTGGTGTACTCGCCCGCTTGCAATAGCAAGCGTAACTCGAAGCCTTGCAGCATCGTTATCGGGCCGATCAGGTCGCGCTGCGTGCAGTGCGCCACGCCGTCGGCGAATAGCTTTCGGCCGCCCGGCAGATCGCAACTGTTATCAGCAATACCCATCAACAGAATCCAGCATTGCGCCGCGAGCAGATCGTTATTGGAGTTGCGCGCCTCCTGCAAGATCGCTTCCATCGCTTGGCGCGGAACGCCGAGCATGAACGACAATTCGAACGTACTGACCCACCAGAGAATCTCGGTGCGCTGTGCGCTCGCGGTGGTCAACTCGCGATAGTGACTCACCCGAGTCAACAACTGCCGAGCAGACTCGAGATCGCCTTCTTTGGCGCTGCCCTCGGCCAAATAGAACAACAGGATCGCGCGATCAAAACTTGGGCTGATCCGCTCTTCGAGGGCGAGTGCGGCGAGCACCTCGTGTTGGAAAACCAGTGCGAGGTGGCGCGCAACAAGAAGGCCATCCGCAAGGTGCTGCTCATGTTGCGTAGAATCGCGTCGGCGTCGCCGGACTCCAGCCAGAACTGGCGCGCCTGGCGGCAACACTCAAAGGCACGATCGGGTTCGCCGCTTTGAACCAGTGCCCAAGCGTATGAATCGAGCCACTCGGCCCGCAACGTAGATGTCGGACTCGTGTGTTCGAGTGCCAGGTGCCAATAATTGACCGCTTCGCGATAAGAGTTAGCGGCAAAGGCAGCGCGCGCCGCTGTCGGCGCGGCCTCGCCCAGAACGTCGAATGCTTGCGCGTGCAGCGCGTGATGCACTTGCTGCGCCAAGGTCAGCGGCCGCTTGAGCATTTCGGCATGCAGGAACGTGCGCTCCTGCGCCGACAGATCGGCCAGCACGGCCAGCCGAATCATTTCATGTTCGAAGACCCAGTAGCCGTTTTGCTCGACCAGCCAAATTTGCGTCCGGCACACCGCCAACGCGGCGTCGTTGTACTCGGGCAAAGCCTGCAGCAATTTTCGGTCGATACGGTCGGGATGAATAGCCAGTGCCCGCACCAAGCGCTGCGCGTCGGGCGGCAGCGACAGCAGCCGCTGCCGCGCCAGTTGCAGCAAGGTGTCGGGCGTCGGCCCTTTGCGCCAGCGCAACGCCGAGGCAAGAAACAAGGGATTGCCGCGAGTCAGATCGTACATTCCCGAGGGGCCATGCCTAACGTCGCGCGCCATCGCTTCGACTGCGGTTTGGCTCAATCGCTCGAGTTGTATTTCATGCTGATGATCGATGGGCAGCGTTGACTGGATCGACGAGCGCGCCCGCGCCGATTCGGGTTCGAACTCGCGAAGAGTCAATAACATCAGTAGTTTGAGCTGCGCACAGCGGCGAGCCAAAAGGCGCAGGAAATCCAAAGTCGCTTGATCGGCCCAATGAATATCCTCGATGCAGATCATCCGCACGGTCGGTTGGCTCGCCAGATCATCGACCAGGGCCTCGAACAGATGCCAGGATTTTGTTGAAGACGACAGGCGTTGGCGAAGCGATCCCGGCAATTGCAAAGCAAGATCTTCGATCGGACCCAGCGTACGTGCCGCCTCGGTAGCCCCGCAATAGCCGAAAACTGCTTGCACTGGGTTGTGTGCCGCCAGAAAACTGCGCAGCAGCGCGGTCTTGCCGATTCCTGCTTCGCCACTGACAAGCGCCTAACTGCCCGTGCCAGCCATCGCGCCCTTCAAGAGCGATTCAAGGATCCCGATGGAGGCGGTTCTTTCGAGCAGCGTTGTCATGGGACCGAACGGAGCGGGACAGGGCGGGTGATGATGCTCGAATATGCCAGCTTGCCAAGCAGTGCTTAATGGGCTTGATTGGCGGACTCACCCGCGCGCTGGAGAATTTCCAGCTCCAGCGCTGGTGCAATAAAGATGCCTTCGCGCTTGAATGTGTCAATGACAGGTTTGATGGCAGTGATTAATGAGCGCTGCTTGGCGAGCAAAAGTATGCCGATAGTCCCTATGACTTTGAGTGCATGGGCAGCCGCTACTTGCCGGCCTATCCGCTCATCGATCAAAAGTGGCGATCGTAACGCCAATGCCAGTCCGATCGCAGCGGCTTCACCTGGACCAAGTCCTGCGGCGTTGACCGATTCAAGGCGCGGCGACTGAGGCTGACGACTCAACCAGCCAGTTGCAAATGCTTGCTCAATCACTCGCGCGCCGGGCCTCTCCAGATCGTCGGCGCATTCGCGGATCACGACATCCGGTACGATGACCTTGCCCGCAACCAGTGCGAGGATCTCCAGGTGCCCCGCACGTGCCAAAACAATTAAAGGACTTGCGTCGGCAACAATCAAGTCAGCCAAGTGCTTTGACTTCGTTGTCGAGTTCAGTCGGATCGTAATCAATGACCGGCAGGCCAAGGACGCCCAGCAGTTCCATAAACTGCTCAACGCTGATGTTGGCGATGCGCGCTGCCAAGCCAAGGCTCACCACTCGAGCGCGCAAGAGCTGGACGGCCAAGGCACTCGCGACCCCGTAACGAAGCAAGGTGTCGTCCATGGGTACGGTGACACACAGGGGCCGCCCATGTTTGGTTAACAGCGAAAGAGTTCCGGATTCGCAAGCGCGAACCAGATCACCGGTACGCTCGCGCAGGTCTCGAACAGTGAACGATTCCATGGCAGCTCCAATTGATCTATAAAGTGATAGCACAATAATTCGGTGTGAGTGATTGCATCGCTGGTATAAAACTTAAAGCGAGCCGAATCGAAACGCACCCGTCGATGTGTCCAGCTCGACTTAATTCAGCTAAATAGCAGCAACCTGAATAATGTCTAATAGGCAGCGCTATTCGCTGTTCGCTACTCACTTATCGCGCCTTGAACCAATGACCAAGCGTTCTGGGTAAGGCGAACCCGCGTCCGCAAACATCCAGTGTCTGGTGGTCGATGACGACACCAGCATTCGGCTCGAGCTTCAGTCCTATTTGCAGGGGTTCGGCATCACGGCCCAGGCGGCTGCCAATGCGGCCGAGATGCGCCTGTTGATGGCAACGACCGCCTTCGATGTGGTCATTCTCGATATCATGTTGCCCGATCAAAGCGGCTTGTCACTGTGCAAATGGGTCACTGAAACCTTCAGTGCTGCGGTCATCATGTTGACCGCGCACGGCGATCCGGCCAGCCGCGTGTTGGGTCTTGAAATGGGCGCTGATGACTATCTGGCCAAACCATTCGAGCCGCGCGAGTTGGTGGCGCATATTCATGCGGTGTTGCGACGTGGTCGGCTGAGCGGTCTTGACGCAGATCACCCGATGAGGCATTGGTGGCGCGACACCTTGTTCAAGCGACTGTTCGTGTTGATGTGGGCGGCGCTGTTCGTGAGCCATTTCGCAGCTTATGTGATCGTCAGTCTGGTGACTTCCTGGGCCAATGGTTCGGACCCGGACTTCCGGGGTGGCCCCAGGCCTTTGCCAACCACGCCGCGATTGCCGTCGGGCCCGGTCCAGACTGACACACAAGCGAGCCGGATGCGTCGGCATGCGGATGCAAACATGCGAACATGTAGTTCCCGGACCCAACCAAAAAAGAGATTAAAGACCATGAAGTTCTACGACTCAGTAGGGCCCAACCCGCGTGTGGTACGTATCTTTGCGGCCGAGCGCGGTGTTGCACTCGAGAAGATTGCCGTCGATCTGCGCGGTGGCGAAAATCGTCAGCCAGCCTATCTGGCCAAAAATCCGGGTGGGCAGTTACCCGCGCTCGAATTCGACGACGGCTTTGTACTCGCCGAAATTACTGCGATCTGCGAGTACCTGGACGAAATTGCAAGCACCGGTGCTTCGCTGATCGGCTCAAATGCCCTTGAGCGCGCCGAAACCCGCATGTGGGTACGCCGCATTGACCTCTACATTCTCGAGCCGATCGGTTCAGGCTTTCGTTATGCCGAAGGCTTGAAGATGTTTCAGACGCGCATGCGTTGCATCCCGCAGGCGGCCGACGACCTGAAACTCATGGCGCAAGAAAAACTGACTTGGCTTAACGGCCTGATGGCAGGCAAGGAGTTCGTTTGCGGCAATCGGCTGACCTTGGCCGATATCTTGTTGTTCGTGTTTCTGGACTTCGGCAAGAACGTTGGTCAGCCATTGAATACGGCTAACGCCAATATCATCGCTCACTATGAACGAATGAAGGCTCGGCCGAGTTCCGCCGCGTGAATCGGCCTGGTCAGATAAACCGCCTCGCGCCCGACCACCGGGTGGCGAGTCGGCATCAAAATTGTGCAGTCCTCGCACAGCGCTCTGATTTCATCATCCGCATCGGTGGCAATCAACGCATCCTTCGGGAACGACTCAAATCCCTTGTAAGCGCCAGTGAAGCGGAACTGCGCGGTCTTGACCATGCAGGTCTTCAATAACTCGAAGCGCCGCTGCGGTGGTGGCCGTGGCCGAGGCTCGTTGACGGTGATCAAGCCAAAATAGCCGAGGAATGCCTCGGCAACGCCGAGGGCGAGCGTACTGGTGTTGCGCAGGAAATGCTGGCCGCACTCTGCAACCAGGGCGCTACCGGTGCCGGTCGGCGCCGCAAAATGTCCATACTGAATAATCGGTACACCCGAGCCCAGTCCTTGCGGCATTGACATGTGTACGCTGGGTGTACCCATCGCACATGCGAGCAAGGCATTGCGCTCGAAACTCTGATAGACCCAGAACGGTTCAACGTCTTGCGAGGTCGAGTGCAAGTCGAGCAAGTGATCTGCTTGCGCAAACACCGGTCGCAATTCGCGGGCGCGTACGAGCTCCGGACTCTGTTCGGCGCTATTGAGCAAATCCTCGGACCAGATACGATTGAAGTTGTGCACCAGTTGTCGGCTCTCGAAAGGCCGCGTCGCGTCGAAACTCTCATAAGCCGCAACGTTCGAAAAGCTCAGAGTCAGGCTGCCGATCTTCGGCCGCACGGCAGTGTCGAGCAGGTGCGTGATCGCACTCATGCCACAGAATTCATTGCCATGCGTGAGCGCATTGATCAACACGTTCGGGCCGGGTCGACCAGACTCGAAGCGATGCACGTAATCAATGCCGGTATTGCCTTTGCGGTAGGCCTGCAAGTCTCGCGGCAGTACCTCGAGCGGCGTCGGCGGATTTGTTGAGGGAGCGTTCATCAGGTGGAAAGATTCATTCGGTGGGTGGAGCAATTATTGTCCAACGTTACCGGCCTGGATGACCTCGCGCCAGCGACGACGGTCGGCCTCCAGGCGGCGGGTGAATGCTTCAGGTCCCTCATAAAGCGGTGAAAAACCGCTGTCCTGCAGGCGGCGCAAGAACACCGGATCCTGCATGATTTGCCGAATGGCGTCGTCCCAGCGTTTAACAGTTTCGACCGGCATCGCCTTGGGGCCACACAAACCAAACCAGCCGGTGACTTCGAACCCGGGCAAGGTGTCCGCGATGCGCGGCAGGTCCGGGAACAAGGGAAACTTCGAGGGGTCGCCCTGCGCGAGTAATCGCAACTGGCCAGCCTGTACCTGCCGGGTGACGTCACCGAGATTGGTGATCATGAAATCAATGCGCCCGCCAATGACGTCAATCAAGGCCGGGGCCGCGCCTTTATAGGGCACATGCAACATGTCGACTTTGGCCAGACGTTTGAGCATTTCTCCGGATAAATGCTGGGCCGAGCCGGGTCCCGGACTGGCGAAGGTCAATTGTCCCGGTTTCGCGCGCGCCGCAGTGAGAATGTCAGACAAGTTTTGGTACGCACTTGATGCCGGTACGACCAAGCCGTAGGACGACAAGGTCAGGTTCGATATCGGGATCAATTCAACGCCCGGGTCGGAGGGGATTTTTGCGCCGATCAGTTGCGGCGAGATCGACAAGGTGCTCATCGGGCATTGAAACAGCAGGTAGCCATCGGCAGCCTCGCGAGCGACGATATCAGCGCCGATGATGCCGTTCATCCCGGGCCGGTTCTCGACAAGGACGCGTTGGCCCAGCAAGGGCGCGACGGCGTCAGCGATGAAGCGCGAAATCAGATCGCTAGACCCACCTGGAGCCTGGCCGACGATAATGCGAAGCGGGCGCTCCGGGAATGCGGCCAGGACGCAGACACTCGACAGGCCAAGGATGATACTCGTGACCAGGTTTGTCATCAGTCGGCACATCGTTCAGTCTCTCAAGGCGAATCGTTATTCAAAATCGTCGTTCAATATAACGCCTTTTCGTCGAACCGTACTTTGCTGATAATCTCTCGATCCGTCCGATCGAGTCCTGCCATGTTGATTGCCCAACTCTCCGACTTGCATGTTCGCCCGGCGGGTCAACTGTACAAAGGAGTCGCCGATTCCAATCGTATGTTGCGCGAAGCGATCGATCATTTGCTGGCGCTTGATCAGCGGCCTGATCTGGTACTGCTGAGCGGTGATCTGGTCGACGAAGGTCAACCACAGGAGTATGCCAACGCGGTGGAACTATTGCGTGCGTTGACGATCATCCGTTCGTTCTCGAATATTGAGGCGGTACTCTGTGGTCGTGTGCATCGCTCGATGATCCGGCGCTGGGCCGGTACCGTCGTGATTGCCTGCCCGAGCACGACCACCGAGATCGCCCTGCAACTGCATGTCGATGCGCCGTCGCAATCGTATCTGGCGCCGCCCGCGTGTATGTTGCATCTCTGGGATCCGGCGCAGGGGCTCGTCAGCCACTTGAGCCACATCGGCCAGTTTGCGGGGCCATTCCCGTTTGCTTGAGGAAATTTCGTTTGTCTGTGCGGTCTGCCAGTGCCTGTGCAGTGTGCCCGAACCTGTGATTGAATGATTCCATGTACCAACACAACGACCAACCGATCAGCGATCTGGCTTATTTCCGGACTCTGGTCGCCGATACAACCCGAATCCCTTTGCTCGAGGCGGCGGCCTCGCTCGCGCAAGATGAGTACCCTGGCCTGGATCTGCAAAAGGTGCTGTTCCGCATCGACGAGTTTGGCAAGGGGCTGGCGGAACGTTGCCGCAACGCCTCAACCGAGCAAAAGCGCCTGCAAATCACCGCCACTTATTTTTATCGGGAGTTGGGCTTCGCCGGCAACGTCAATGACTACTACGACCCGGAGAACAGCTTCATCCACAAGGTGTTGGAAAAGCGCCGTGGCATTCCGATTAGCCTGGCGATCATCTTCATGGAACTGGCCGGCATCGTCGGGCTGAGTGCCGAGGGCATTTCATTCCCGGGTCATTTCCTCATCAAGGTCAATTTGCATGAGGGTCCGGTCGTGCTCGACCCGTTCACCGGCAGCAGTCTGTCCAAGGATGACATTGGCGAGCGCCTGGGCGCGTATCGTCAGCATCTGGGACTGGCGGAGGACCAGGAGGTGCCGATCGGAATGTTTCTGCAGTCAGCGAATGCACGGGCGATTCTGTTGCGCATGCTCGGCAATTTGCGCGAAATCTACGGTCAACAGCGGCAAAGCGAAAAGCTCAAGCGGGTGCTGGAGCGGATTGCGATACTTGAGCCGGTGCAGACCGCCTCGTGAGGATCCGGCAACTTTATATCGCCAACCGTGGCGAAATTTCGATTCGTATCGCCCGTGCTGCAGCCGACTTGGGTCTGCGCACGGTCACCGCCTACTCCCAGGACGACGCGCACAGTCTGCATGTCAGGGTCGCTGACGCGGCGCATCTGTTGCCGGGTACGGGTGCCTCCGCTTACCTGGACGCCGCCGCAGTCGTTGCGGCCGCCAAGGCCAGCGGCTGCGATGCGCTGCATCCCGGTTATGGTTTTCTGTCCGAGCGCGGTGACTTTGCGCGGCAGTGCGCCGCTGCCGGTCTGACTTTTGTTGGGCCCAGTGTCCGGCATCTCGAACTGTTTGGCGACAAGGCGCTAGCCCGCGCGGCCGCGACGGCTGCACAAGTGCCGGTCATGCGCGGCAGCGACCATCCGGTCACACTCAATGAGGTGCGGGCGTTTTTTGATTCGCTGGGCGCGGGCGGCGCGATGATCATCAAGGCGGTCGCCGGCGGCGGCGGACGCGGCACCCGCGCGGTCAGCTCAGCCGATGAAATCGAGTCGGCGTTCCGGCGCTGCCAGTCCGAAGCAATGGCCTCATTTGGTCGCGAAGATGTGTTCGTCGAGGAATTCATTCAGCGCGCCCGACACGTCGAGGTGCAGATTCTGGGCGACCTGCATGGCGGCATCACCCATCTGGGCGAGCGTGAGTGCAGCATGCAGCGGCGTTTTCAGAAAATCATCGAGATTGCACCTGCGCCCGGGTTCGATGACGGCCTTCGTCGACAGATCATTGAAGCTGCTATCCGATTCGCCAACAGCGTTACCTACACCAACCTCGGCACCTTTGAGTTCCTGGTCGATGTGTCCGGGCGACCTGGCGCGGCACCGTTCGTATTCATCGAGGCGAACGCTCGGCTGCAAGTCGAGCATACGGTCACCGAACAGGTGACCGGCGTCGATCTCGTGCAGACGCAAATCCGTCTGGCCGAGGGCGCAACGCTCGCACAACTGGGACTCGATGCGCCCGGTATCGCGACGCCGCGAGGGCACGCGATCCAGGTGCGCGTCAACATGGAAACGATTGCGCTCGATGGTTCGGTGCGCCCCGGTGGTGGCACCTTGACGGTCTACGAGGCGCCCAATGGCCCAGGGGTTCGCACCGATGGATTCGGCTATGCGGGTTATCGAACCAGCAGCGCGTTTGACTCGCTGCTGGCGAAGGTGATCGGCCATTCACCGTCGCCGCGATTCGGTGATGCGGTCAGCCGCACGGCACGCGCGCTCAGCGAATTCCGCCTTGAGGGCGTCGGCACGAACATCGGCTTTCTGTCGAACATCCTCGCGCATGAAGACTTCGTCAGCGGCCGGGTGCATACGCGCTGGGTCGACGAACACATGGCGACGTTGGCGGGACCGCAGTCGGCGCAGCGGCAACGATATGTTGTGCGTTCGCCGAGCGCTGGCGCCGAATCGAGCGCAGGCTATGCCGGTGCGCGGGTCAAAAGTACGGATCCGCTGGCGCTCTTTAATCACGATGCACAAGTCAAGGCCGAGCGCGCCGCCACCGCCCAGTCCGCCACCGAGCGGGCCGCTTCCGAGCAGGCCGTCACCGCGCAGGCTAACAACGCGCAGCCGGCGATCGAGGCCGAACCTGAACTGACCGGCCCCGACGGTTCATTCGGGCTGGCCTCGCCGATTCAGGGCACGATCGTGGCGATCGACGTCAAGGTCGGCGATGCGGTGCGCCAGGGGCAGCAGGTGGCCGTCGTCGAAGCGATGAAGATGGAACACCTGATCAGCGCCGATCGCAGCGGTATCGTTCGGCAGGTGACGATGGCCTCGGGCGATGTCGTGCGCGAGGGCTATCCGATCGTATTTATCGAGGAGGCCGAAGTAGCCGGCGGCACGGTCGCAGTCAGTGCCGAGATCGATCTCGATCATATCCGCGCTGATCTGCGCGAGTCGATCGACCGGCATGCCCACACGCTCGATGAGAACCGGCCAGCGGCCGTCGCCAAGCGGCACCGGCAGGGCTCGCGAATGCCGCGCGAGAATATTGCAGAACTGGCCGATGAAGGGACGTTCAAGGAGTATTGGCCGCTGGTGGTGGCGCGCCAGCATCAGCGCAACACGCTCGAGGCGCTGCGCCAGACCACGCCGGCCGATGGCGTCGTCGCGGGCACCTGTACGATCAACGGCGATCTGTTCGACGACGACCGTTCACGCGCGATCATCGTGCACTACGACTACACGGTGCTGGCCGGCACGCAGGGCCATCGCAATCATTACAAACAGGACCGGATGTTCGAACTGGCGCACCGCTTCCGGCTGCCGGTGGTGCTGTTCGGTGAAGGCGGCGGCGGCCGACCGGGTGAGGACTGGATCGGGCCGCGCTGCGCGATCGACACCACCACGTTCACGACCTACTCGAAGCTCAGCGGTCTGGTGCCGCTGGTGGCCATCGTCAACGGCCGCACCTTTGCCGGCAACACGGCGCTGGTGGCCTGCAGCGACGTCGTCATCGCCACCGTGGGCTCGACCTTGGCAATGGGCGGGCCGGCGATGATCGAAGGCGGTGGCCTGGGTATCTACACGCCCGAGGAAGTCGGGCCGATGTCGTTTCAAGTGCCCAATGGCGTCGTCGACATTCTCGTGAACGATGAGCGCGAGGCGGTCCAGACTGCCAAGAAATATCTGTCGTACTTTCAGGGGCCGATCAAACAATGGCAGGCGCCGGATCAGCGCGCCTTGCGCCATGTCATTCCCGAGAACCGGCTGCGGCTCTACGACATGCGCAAGATCGTCGACACTCTCGCCGATCGCGATTCGGTGCTGGAGCTGCGGCCGAAATTCGGTGTCGGCATCATCACCGCGCTGGTTCGCGTCGAGGGCCGGCCGATGGGCGTGGTCGCCAACAATCCGCATCATCTGTCGGGCGCGATCGACTCGAACGGCGCTGACAAGGCAGCGCACTTCATGCAGTTGTGCGACGCCTACGACATTCCGATTCTTTCGATCATGGACTGCCCGGGCATCATGGTCGGTCCCGATCATGAGCGCACTGCGCTGGTCCGGCACTGCGCGCGCCTCTTCAACACCGGCGCGAACCTGTCGACGCCGTTTTTTGTGGTCGCTGTGCGCAAGGCCTATGGGCTGGGCGCGCAAGCAATGTGCGGCGCCGGCGCGCTGGTCGGCTTTTTCTCGGTGGCCTGGCCAACCGCAGAGTTCGCCGGCATGAACATCGAGGGCATGGTCAAACTCGGTTACCGCAAGGAACTGGCCGCGATCACCGACCCCGCCGAGCGGCTGCGCGACTTTGACCGCCGAGTCGCTGAAGCCTATGAAACCGCCAAGGCAGTGAATGCCACCATGGGCGGCGGCATCGACGAAGTGATCGATCCGGCCGAGACGCGAAGCTGGATCGCCGCCGGCTTGCGGCGAGTGCCGCCGGTGGCGCCGCGTACGGAGAAAAAATACCGCTTCCTCGACACTTGGTAACGGCCGGGCGGTCAGTCTTGAAACCCGCTCGCCGATTGCGCTCGACGCGCCGTGCGATTCGGCCGATACTTTGATCAGGTCTGCGGCGGATCGCACAAGACTGCCTGATCGCAGCCAGTTCGTATAGGTAAAGCATTGCTAGAGGTCAGGAATCTGTCGGTGTCGTTTCGCACGGCTGCCGGCGTCGTCGCGGTGACCCGCAACATCAGCTTTGATATTGCTCGCGGCGAGCGGCTTGGCCTGGTCGGCGAAAGTGGCTGTGGCAAGTCGGTCACCGGCCTGTCGCTGCTGGGGCTGCTGCCGACCCGTACCGCCAAGATCAGCGGTGAAATCCTGTTTGAAGGCCGCAACCTCGCCGCACTTTCCGCCGCCGAACTGCAGCGGGTCCGGGGCCGCGAGATCGCGATGATCTTCCAGGAACCCATGACCGCACTCGACCCGGTGTTCACGGTCGGCGAGCAGATCGGCGAAGCGTATCGCAGCCATTTTCCCGCCAGCCGCAGCGAAGCGCGCGAACGTGCGATCGAGGCGCTCGAGAGGGTTGGTATTCCGCTGCCGGTACGCCGGCACGATGAATATCCGCATCAGCTTTCGGGCGGCATGCGTCAGCGCGTCATGATTGCAATGGCGCTTATCTGCGAGCCCAAACTGCTGATTGCTGACGAGCCGACCACCGCGCTCGATGTCACCGTGCAGGCGCAGATCATCGGGCTGTTGCGCGAACTCAGTGACCGCGCGGGTACCGCGCTGCTGTTCATCACGCATGATCTGGGTGTCATCGCTGAAGTCTGCACCCGCATGCTGACCATGTACGCCGGTGAAGTCGTCGAGGACACCCCCGTCGACGAGGCGTTGATGCGGCCGCGCCATCCGTACACCTCGGGCCTGTTGCGCTCTTTGCCGCGCCTGGCGCAACGGCGCCAAAAGCTGCCGTCGATTCCCGGGCGAGTGCCGACGCCCAGCATGATGCCGACTGGCTGCCGGTTTCGTCAGCGCTGTGACCATGCGCAAGCCGGCTGCGAGCGCGAGCAGCCGCTGCTGCCGATCGAGGCCGGACGCCTGGCGCGCTGCGCTCGCGCGCTCGACCTGACGCTGCCGGGGGCGGTCGGATGAACGCTTCGGCTGAGGCGCTGCTGCGGGTGCGCGATTTGAAGATCGCATTTGCTGCGCGTGACTCCAGGGACACGGTCAAGGCGGTCGATGGTGTCAGCTTCGAAGTCATGGCCGGCGAAACCTTCGGCGTCATCGGCGAATCGGGTTCGGGAAAGACTACGCTGGGCCGCGCGCTGGTGGCGCTGCTGGCGCCGAGTGACGGGGTCATCGAACACGACGGCGTCGAATTGTCGAAGCTTGCACCGAGCGCGCTGCGCGAGCGGCGGCGTGCCTACCAGATCGTCTTTCAGGATCCGAGTGCGGCGCTGAATCCAAGGCAGCGCATTCTCGACAGCGTCTGCGAGCCTTTGGAGATTGCCGGCGGCCTCGATGCGAACGCGATCCGAGCGCGTGCGTTCGACGCGTTGTCGCGGGTCGGCATCGCCGCCGAGTACAGTAACCGTTACCCGCACATGCTCTCGGGCGGTCAAAAGCAGCGCGTGAACATCGCGCGGGTGCTGACCTTGCGACCGAAGCTGATCGTCTGCGACGAGGTGGTCGCCGCACTCGATGTGTCGATTCGCGGCGACGTGCTCAATCTGTTCGCCGAATTGCAGCGTGACTTCGGCTTGACCTACGTGTTCATTACGCACGACCTGTCGGTGGTCTCGCATGTCAGCGACCGGATCGCTGTCACTTACCTGGGTCGCTTCATGGAACTCGGGCCCACCGAGGCGGTCATGGACCGTCCGATGCATCCGTACACGGAGGCGCTGATGTCGGCCGAGCCGATTCCGTTACCTGCCGCGTTGCGCACCGGCCGGCGCATCGTGCTCGAGGGCGAGATCCCGAGTCCGATCGACCCACCCTCGGGTTGCCGCTTTCGCACGCGCTGTCCGCATGCACAGGAGCGCTGCGCGCGCGAGGTCCCTGAATGGCGGGAGCTGCAGCCCGGGCATCGCGTGGCCTGTCATTTCGCACGCGCCGATGCCTTGCCGTCGGCGCACATGGCGCGCGCGCTGACTGCGGCGCTGCGCTGATCGGCGAGTGTGCAAAACTTCGAATTGTCCGCACCAAACAACTACAAGGGAGACTCGGGATGAAAACAGGTAGAACAATGAACCAAGTATCGGAGCCGTCGTCGGCGTCGCAAGGCGGCATGCACGGCGCAAACCCTGGCAAGTCAAACATCAACGCGGCTATTCATGCGGTGAGCGCATCTGAACTTACGCGGCGCGATTGGCTGTGCTCCACGGGCGGCGCGCTGTTGGCTGGTATCACCGGTATTACAGGAATCGCCGGCGTCGCGGGCTTGGTCGGCATGGCCGGCCCGGCTGCCGCGCAGAGTGCACCGAAACGTGGCGGCGTACTCCGGGTTTCGGGTGCGGCCAACCCGTCGAGTCTCGACCCGCAGACCGGCGGCGCCGGATCGGACCACACCTATCTTTGGGTCCTGTACGACACGCTGGTCGAATGGGACTACAGCACCCTGAATCCGAAGCCAGGCATGGCCTCCTGGACCTTTGCCGACCCGAAGACCATGGTGCTCACGATCAAGCCCGGCATCACGTTTCACGACGGCAATGCCATGGACGCGGCCGCCGTCAAGTTCAATCTCGACCGTGGCCGTGAGCATCAACGCTCGAACATCAAGGCGGACCTCTCGAGCATCGAGGCCACCGAAGTCACCGGGCCGCTACAGCTCACCATCAAGCTCAAGCGCCCCGACTCGGCGCTACCGGCGATTCTCTCGGACCGTGCCGGCATGATGATCTCGCCGAAGGCGACCGAGCAGTTCGGCAACGACTTCGATCGTAACCCGGTCGGCGCAGGCCCCTGGAAGTTTGTGAGCTGGGCCGACAACCAGAAGATCGTCACAACGCGCCACGACAAGTATTGGCGCAGCGACCGAGGATTTCTGGACGCAATCGAGTTTGCGATCATTCCCGAACTCGCTACCGGCCTGCGTTCGGTAGTCGCCGGCCAGAACGACCTGGTGTACTCGCTGCCGCCGCGTCTCAAACCGATTGCAGAAAAGGCCAAAGGGGTGGTGTTCGCCCAGGGGCCGACGCTCTACATTCATCAGCTCTGGCTCAACGTTGCCAAGAAGTCGCTGGAGAACATCAAGGTCCGCCAGGCGTTGAACTACGCGATCGACCGCGAGGCGTTTCTCAAGGCTGCGCTCAACGGCATCGGCGAAGTCGCCACCATGCAGCTTCCCATCAATCATTGGGCCTACGATAAATCAGTATCGACCCTGTACCCGTACGACCCGACGAAGGCGCGCAAACTGCTTGAGGAGGCCGGCTACAAGAACAATCTGGAGATTACCTGCGGCAGCTATACCGACCAGGACTCGGTGCGCCGAGCCGAGATCATGATCGAGCAGTTGAGCAAGGTCGGCATCAAGTTGACCTTCACCCGCGGCACGGTCGCGGAGATCAGTGCCCAGTTTTTCAGCCCCGAGAAGAAGTTCGATACCCTGCTGTCAGCGTGGACCGGCCGACCCGATCCAGCGATGACCTATGGCCTCATGTACGAGAAGAGTGCGTACTTCAATTCTTCCAAGCACGAGGTCTCGCCCGAGTTCCAGGCGCAATTGGCGGAGAGCCGCGCCAGTGACAATCTCGAGGTTCGCAAGCAGGTGTTCGCGAAGATTCAGCGCACGGTGATGGAGCAAGCGCTGGTCGTGCCGCTGGCCATCAGTTACGAAATCACCGCGATGTCCGACCGGGTCAAAGGCTACAAGACCAACCTGCTTGGCAAGGCCAAGTATGAGTTCCTGTCGATGGGTTAAGGTTGTGCTCCTGACCCCTGCCCGCCGTCGTGTGATCGGCCAGCGCCTGTTGCAGGCGGTGCCGGTCGTGATTCTGGCCACGTTCATCGTCTTCGGGCTGCTCAAGCTTTTGCCCGGCGACATCGCGGTCACCTTGGCGGGCGAGAATGCAACCGAGGCGCGGATCCACGAGATCCGCGAACTGTACGGACTGAACCGGCCGTTTCTCGTGCAGTACGGCAGTTGGCTCGGTAACGCGGTCCAGGGCGACCTGTCGAAGTCGCTGGCGTCCCGCGAGCCGGTCGCGGTATCGATCGCGCGCAGCTTCCCGAATACGCTACTGATCGTGCTGATCGCGATGTCGATCGCACTCACAATCGGCATTCCGCTCGGCATGCTGGCGGCGAGCCGGCCCGACAGCCTGCTCGACCGAGTCGTGACCGCAATCGCATCGCTGGGCATTGCCGTGCCAAACTTCTGGCTCGCAATGATTCTCGTGCTGTTCTTCGCGATCGATCTCGGCTGGTTCCCGGCCACCGGCGCGGTGCCATTCGGGCAAGATGCGCTGCGCTCGCTGCATCATGCGCTGCTACCCGCCATCGCGCTGGCGGCCGGTGGCGTCGCCGAAGTGTCGCGCCAATTGCGCAGCTCGATGGTCGAGGTTTTGTCATCGCCGTTTGTGCGCACTTTGCGCGCCAAAGGACTGCCGTCTCAGGTCATTCTTTGGAAACATGGATTGAAAAATGTCAGCGTCAATCTGCTGACGGTCGCCACCTTGATGTTCAACCGAATGCTCGCGGCGACCGTGGTGGTCGAGGCCGTGTTTGCGATTCCCGGCATGGGCAGTCTGATCGTGAATGCCGCGCTGAGCCGCGATCTGCCAGTCGTCCAGGGTGTCGTCTTTGTCATGGTGCTGATCGTCATCAGCGTCAACCTGATGGCCGATGTGCTCTACACCATCCTTGATCCGAGGATTGGTTGATGGCGATGTTCGGAGGCATGCTGAAGGAAGTGTTCAAGGGGATAGGCGGCTGGCTGCGCTCGGATCTGCGCGCGACGATCGGTGTCGCCTTCCTTATATTTCTGCTGTTGCTGGCAATCGCTGCGCCCTTCATCGCGCCGTATTCACCGACCGCCCAGAACGTCGGCAATCCGCTCGCCGACGCAACCGCTGCGCATTGGCTTGGCACCGACGACCTCGGCCGCGATGTCTTGAGCCGCCTGATCCACGGCGCGCCGGCGACCTTGTTCGCGAGCTTTCTGGCGGTCAGCATTGCGATCTTCATCGGTATGCCGGTCGGTCTGATCGCCGGGTTCCGGGGCGGCCTGACCGACGACCTGATCAGCCGCTGCATCGACACGCTGCTGTCGTTCCCGTCGATCGTGCTGGCGATCGCCGTCACCGGTGCGCTCGGCATCGGGCTGACGAACTCGATGATCGCAGTCGGCCTGGTGTTCTCGCCGCAGGTCGCGCGACTGGTCCGGGCGCGCACCCTGGTGGTCCGACACGAGCTCTATGTTGACGCGGCGCGCTGCTTCGGCGGTTCGACGCGGCGAATTCTATGGAAACACGTGCTGCCGAATACCGTGCAGCCGGTCATCGTACAGGTCACGCTCATGCTGGCCGCCGCACTGCTCGCCGAGGCGAGCCTGAGCTTCCTGGGTCTGGGCATTCAGCCGCCAACGCCGAGCTGGGGTTCGATGCTGGCGCGCGCCTACCAGAATATGGAGATCGCGCCCGCGCAGATGTACCCTCCGGGCATCGCAATTTTGCTGACCGCGCTGGCCTTCAACACCCTGGGCGAGTCGCTGCGGGTGGCGCTCGATCCGACCATGAAATAGACGCTAGCGTTGTCAAACTTTCTCCTTCTCTGTCTCCTTCTCTTTCATCGACTCGCGGCGACCATCGTCAGCCGTTCAGGTTCGCGGTCCCGTGTCCCGCGTCTGGTGCTCCGTGGCCTGTCGCCCATGCCCCGTCACCCGTCTCGCAAGTGCGGTGGCATCCGGCAGCGGGCCGTCACCGCTCCATGCGATATGAAGGTCGGGCCGCAGAAGCAATACCGAGCGGCCGAACACGTTGCGCAGATGCGGCTCGTCGAGTCGAAGCACCTCGAGCGGCGCGCCGATCGCCCGGAACGCTGCCTGCAGAACTGCGCTATCACAGTCGCCGCGCAAGTCCAGCAAGGTGTAGTCATCGCCGAGAACGTCCTGCAACGCACGGCCGTCCTTCAGCCACATGTGTGGCAAGCGCACGCCGGGACGCGCCGAAGGCTTGTAAATGTTGATGTCCCATTCCGGCAGATTGCCGGGTTCCGGCGCGACCAGTGGTGAGTCCGCATATGAGTAACCGAACTCGGCGCCGCGCATACCGTGCATGCGTCCTTGATTTATCGTGAACGACTCGCCGACCTGCTGGCGTAAGGCGACGCCGGCAGCACTGTCTGCGTAAATCTGCGGCGTGACCAGCGCAGCCCAAACGCCGACGCCCGAGGCCGCCCAACCCGATGCCTCGATGTTGCGCACGCCGACTGGCCGCCGTTCCTGTTCGTACGACGGCAGCAGGCCGGGGCCGGCCCAGCCGTGCACGGCGCCCGCCAGTTTCCACGACAGATCGAGCGCGTCGCCGAGCCCGGTGTTCATGCCGAGCCCACCGGTCGGGATAACGAGATGGACTGCGTCTCCGGCCATGAACATACGCCCGGCCTGATAGTGTTCAGCCAGCAGCAGGTTGTGTCGCCAGGTGATGACCTTGCGAATCTCCAACTGACAGTCAAAGCCAATCAACTCCCGTAGTCGCGCGATGAAGTCGCTGCCCTCTGGCAGTGCCGTGTGCAGCGTGAATTCCTTGCGGTCGCCCTGCGCGACGATCACCGAGCCATTGACGAAGTTGTAGTGCCGGCCCTTGCCGACCGGGATGCGTTCGTACAAGTCCTCGGACCCAAAGACTACCTGACGCATTTCGCGGATGCCGCCCTGGCCCTGCAGCTTGATGCCCAGGCGCTTGCGCACCGTGCTGACGCCGCCATCGCAGCCAACCAGAAAGCTTGCTCGGTATTGTTTCGTGCCGCCTGCGTGCAATTTAACCTGGACGCTGACGCGACCGCCACCGCCACCGCCACCGCCACCGCCGTCGCCGCGGTCGCCGACGTCGTCGTCCTGCGCGAAGTCTTCGAGGCCTTCGCCATAGCGCACCGTCACATTGGGCGTCGCTTCGGCGACCTCTTTCAGCAGCGGTTCAACCCTGTTCTGCGAGACCAACTGATACGGCTCCAGCGGAAGCGAGCCATCGGTACAGGCAGCGATCTCGGCGCGCTTTTCGGCGACTGAACCGAACTTCAGGACAGCCAGCGGTGGCTCGGTCATTCGCGTCAGCAGGAACACATCCATCGGATTGTCGGGCGGGTAGCCGAGTGCCCGGACACGGTCGACGATGCCGAGGCGGCGAAACAGTTCCATGCTGCGCGCATTGGTCCGATCCATCTTGGGCCATGGGCCGGTGGTCGGATTGCGCTCGAGCAGCAAGGTCTTGACGCCCCTGCGTCCCAGGTCGATTGCCAGGGTCAGCCCGACCGGGCCGGCGCCGGCGACGATTACGTCGAAGGTGCTGGGTCCGCTATGCAAGTGCGAACTGTTCATGCAGACTCCTCGTGTTTGTACCGCATTATGGAGGTCTGCGCCTGCATTGACATTGGAGCGCCCGCAATTGCGTTTGGCGACGCCAGCCGGATGCAGCTTAGTGTTGAGGACATGAACATGGATAAGTTGATCGTCAAGACCAGTACGGAGCGCGAGTTCTTCAGGCGCGGCAAGGTGCTTGCAAAGTTGGCCGATTCGGCGAAGCAATTACCCAAGGAGCGTATCCTCAGCTTCGAAGAACCGAGCGAGTTGCTAGCATTGCTCAGTGCCGCGCGATTGGAGCTGCTGCGTGCAGTGCGAGAACAACCCGCATCGATCACCGTGATTGCCGTTCGACTGGGACGGGATCGCAGTGCGGTGAAACGGGACATCGATCGTCTCGTCGAAGCAGGACTTGTCCGGATCGAGACGAAGGTACATCCGGGTCACGGTCAGATGAAGGAAGTGCGTGCAACGGCAAGTCGGTTTCGGCTCGAGGCAATTCTCGCCTGAGTGCGCGGCGAAAATCGTTCGGACGGGGACCGTCCAGACGACTGGGAATTGCAGGCGAACTGCTTCAGCCAAACATTTAGCTAAGGAGTTGAGTATGCCGCAATATTCCGTTCGTGACGCCAAGAGAAATCTATCAAAGTTGATCGCTACCGCGCTCGAGGGCGAGGACGTGGTCATCTCAAGGGGAACGGTACCGGTCGTCAGGCTGGTTCCGGTGGCGCCACGAGGTAAGCGCAGCTTTGGAGCCTTCAAGGGGCGAATCTCGATGGATGCGCGCTTTAATGAGCTACTGCCTACTGACGAACTGACTCCCTGGAACCTTGATTGAAACTGTTGCTCGACACGCACGCTTTGATCTGGTGGCTGGCTGGCGATGAGAGTTTGAGCCAAGCTACCCGATGCAGTTCTCCTGGCACACAATTTTGAAGCCATGATCTCAAGCCAGGGGTTTAGCGAATTGGCTATATCGGTGCGTCATGCTCGCGTTGCCGGTGAAATGAACATTGCGCATAAAGATCCGTTCGATCGCCTGCTGAGCGCGCAACTTACTCCAGCTCGGTAGGTGTCGCTGACGCCATTTCGCCAAAGATAAGTTCGATGCCTTCCTCGAATGCGGCATCACGAAGCTCGAAATCTTGCGCGTCGGCCAGATGACGCACCAGCGCGGTCTTGCCTACGTCAGCCTCGCCCCTGACCATCACCAGACTGCCTTGTCCCGTGATCGCGAGCCCGGCACGGGTACGCAGTACCTCAAGCGTCACCTCACGTTCGTCAAGGTGACTATTCAATGTTTGCAGCAAGGTGCTACCATGGTAACACCTTGTAGTGAAAATCGCAGATCAACCAAGGAGAACCGATGACCACGACCTCCCTTAAACTATCCGAGGGTTTAAAGGCGCGCATCATCAAGGTTGCCGCTCACAAAGGGCAATCGGCGCATGCTTACATGGTCTCAGCCATAGAAAAGAGCATCGGCGCAGAAGAACAGCGACGCGAATTTATTGACAGTGCACTTGCTGCGCGCAAAGCGTGGCTCAAAACCGGAAAGTCTTTTTCCGCCGACGAAGTTTTCGCTAGCGTCGGAGTCCGCACGCGCCGTGGCAGAGCAGGCTCTGGCAGCACGGCTCGTGTCTCAAAATAGCCTGACGGATGTTGAATTCACACCCCAAGCGATTTTGGATCTCGAGCGAATCCTTGATTTTTTAGACGATCAAGATAGTAAGGCCGCCAAGCGCGCGCTGGAAACTATCAGTGATGCTGTGCTGATATTACAGAGTCACCCTGAAATTGGCCGTCCTGCAGAAGAAGGCATGCGCGAGCTCGTTATCTCGCGAGGACGCACGGGTTATATCGCGCTGTATGACTTTCTTGAACCCATTAATCAGGCGCTCATCCTGGCCATTCGCCATCAAAGCGAAACTGGATACACCTCTGCCTAGAAAAACGAGGTCGCCGGCCGCAGGAAAATGATAAGTGCAACTATGAAGTGACGGATAGAGATATAGAAAAGGAGACCTTGCCGAGCCCTGGTAGCCACGTTCGCCGAAATACGCGGTTGCAGTCGATAATGAAGTTTGATGGTCAACTTCTGGCTGTCGTAATCCTCTTGGAAAGATCGTCATGAATGCACTGTTATCAACTTCAAGTCGTCTTTTGAAGCGCGGGGCTAGTGTCGCTGTAGTTGGCTGTGCAACGCTCTGTGGCTCTTTGGCCTACGCTCAAACGGCTACAGCCCCAGCGCCAGCTACCGCTGTTGCACCCGCAGCAACCGTACCCGGCTACGGCCTGTCCATTAATCTGGAGCAAGCAAAAAAGATGATGGTCGCTGCCGAAGCTCATGCCAAGGCCAACAACTGGATTGTTGGCATCGCCATCGTTGATACTGCGGCCCAATTGGTGGCGTTCCAGAAAGCGGATGGTTTACAGCATGTGAGCGTACAAATTGCTCAGGGTAAGGCGGTCACGGCAGTGAATTTTCGTCGGCCAACCAAAGCGCTGGAAGACGGTATTGCCGCCGGTGGGGTTGGTTTGAGGATTTTGGGTTTGCCAGGCGTCACGCCACTTGAAGGCGGAATCCCCATCGTGGTTGATGGCCGCATCATTGGTGCGATCGGCGTGAGCGGTGTTTTGTCGAGTCAAGACGCGCAGGTTGCCGCTGCGGGTATTCAGGCGCTATTGAAGTAGTGCGGGAAAACCAAAAAGTAGAACGGGAAAACCAAAGGCAATAAAAACTGTCCTTGCAACTGCATGCGATTGGGGGCACCGTTGATGCGAATGGTGTCCCATATATCAATCGACCCGCAACACCAGCGCGGCGCCCGTGTCGCCGGCCGCGCAGCCGGTGAACACGCCAATACCACCGCCGTCCTCGCGCAGCGCATGGGCCAACTCGGCGATGCCACGCAAGCCCGTGGGTCCTTGCGGGTGACCGTAAATCAGGCTGCAGCCATACGGGTTGATGCGCTCCAACGGAAAGCCGGTTTGCTGCTGGAACCAAAGATCGTTGACCGCGAATGGGTTGTGGCTGACCACAAAACGGGCGTCATTGATGGTCAGGCCGGCGTCGGCCAGCGCCCGCTGGGCTGCTGTGGTCGCCGCCTTGGGCATGTATGCTTTGTCGGCGCGGGCGGTGGCGGCGGACAGCAAGCGTACCGTGCCGCGACCAGACGACAATGTGCGGGCACGATCGAAGCTGGCGAGCACAGCGCCGGCGCAACCGTCGGCCGGATGTGTTTGCATGCCCAACGTCACCAGGCCACCTGCCCGGGTCGGCTTGAGCGCACTCAGACCGTCAGCACTGTATTCATGAATGCCCTCGTCGGCATCAACGCGTAGGGTGCGGCGGCCTTGTTCGATCACCACCGCTTGCATATACAGTCGTTGAAACCGTCGATCATCGGCCAACGCGCGCTGATACTGCTGCCAGCGCAACAAGGTCAGTTCATCGAGCGCTTGCCGGGTCATCGCGCCGTCGCGGGCAACGTTCTCAGCAGTCGCGACCATCGCCTGGCCAGTGTTCGGATCAGCGGCAAAGTTATCCAGCACCCAGTTCTCGGTGTTCGGTGCGCCGCCCATGCTCTGGCTGCGCGGATAGATCAGCAGCGGGCCGTTGCTGGTGCGATCGGTGACGACCACCAGCGGCAGCGCCTGCCGATCGACTTCGACCGCCAGCGCCGCCGCGACGACGCACGCGACCGAGGTGGCGCAGGCCTGCGCTATGTGCGGGCCGCTGACCCGCTCCAAGCCAAGCCGTGCGGCAACCCACGGCGCGGCATAAAAGATGCCTTGCTGTGGAATCGTGCAGCCAAACACCATTTGGTCGATCGCGTCGCGTTCGAGCCCGCGCTCAGTCAACGCGTCGTTGGTGACGGCGCTAGCCATATCGAGGCTGGACAGATCGGCCAGACTGCCTTGCCATCGCACGAACGGTGAAGACCATAAATGCGGCAGACTAATGGTGGCGTATTCAAATTTCATAATGGTCGCAGCGCGGTTAATGGATTCTTGTAGGCACTCTTCGGCAAGGTACCACTGGCGAGCACCGTTACCGTGACGCGGACCTGCAGTTGAACGCGTACCGCTTGTTCGATCGCGCCAGCCAATGCTGCCGCGCCCCTCAGATCAAAGGCGCTGGCGGCTTCAACCTGCAGGGGTATCGGCTCATCAAAGCGCACTTGGTCGGCGCGTTCCTTGAAAATCCGAATCAACGGCTCGACCTGGCCGGCAAACTGGGCGGCGATCAGGTCGCGAATCGCAGTCGGAAACACGTTCATCGCGCGATAGATCAGCATGTCATCGGTGCGGCCGATGCAACGAATCTTCGGACTGGTGCGACCGCAGGCGCATGAGCTTGCCACGACCATGGCGTGATCACGCGATCGATAGCGCAGCAGCGGCGTCGCATCACGCGCGAATGCGGAGTACACCAGTTCGCCGGTAGCGCCATCGGTCCACGGCAGCGTCTGGCCGCTGTCCGGATCGATCAGTTCGACTGCGACATAACGCTGCGCGTTAAAGTGCATACCGTCTTGTTGGTCGCACTCGCCCCACAGGGCGGAGATCACATCACCCAGACCCATCAGGTCGCGCACCTGCGTGATACCCAGGCCCTGGCCGATGCGGCTACGAATCTGCGGTTGGCTCAGGCCGGGCTCACCACCGCCCAGGAAGCGGGTGAGTTTGGATGCGATGCCGGTCTGTTGGCCGACCTCTTCCCATTGCTCCGCCAGGTACTGACCAAACGAGGTGGTCGCCAAAATCGTTGTGACCCGAAGACGCCGCATTTCGAGCAAAATGCGCTCGGTCGGGAAGCCACCCAGCCAACACAGCGTCGCACCGATTCGGCGAAAGCCATCGGCATACGGCAAGCCGCCGGCAACCATCGGCAAGCCGACCAGATGCGCGACCACATCATGCTTGCGCACACCGGTCGTGTACCAGGTGCTTGCGATGGCATCGCTGAACATGTCCAGATCGCGTTGTGTCAGGGCGTAATAGAGCGGCTTGCCGGTGGTGCCCGACGAACAAAGCGTTTGCACGATATCGCTGGACGGCACCGCCTGGTTCAGCCCGAACGGCCGTTCATCACTGGCCAATTCCTGCGCGGCGCGCAAATCATCTTTGGCCGTAAACGGCAGACGCGCCAAATCGGCGAGCGTGGTAATCGGTGCGTCATTGGGCAGGCTCGCAAAAAGCTGACCATACATCAATGAACGCGCGCGTAAGTCGGGCAGGGCTGCGGCGATTTGCCGCGCTTGCCATTGCTGAACTATCGGCCAAGGCATGGTTTCGAGTTCGGGGTTCCAGTAGTCGGGGGTGCTCATCGGTGGTCTGACCTTTGCAAGACCTCGATTGTGCGTCAATTCATCCCGATCAAGCTTCGGCACGTTCAGATCCTGGAGCGCGTCCAAAGTTCCGTCGAACCCGTGCAATCGGCCGTTCATCGGCCGTGGTGGCCGTTTTTCAACCGTAGTGACCTTGATCACGCTTCAATTGCGCCTTGCCGAGTTCGACACGCTGTCGACTCGTTCGTGACAACAGGCCGTTTCCGCGCCTGCTCATTTTTGAAGGGAACCATCATGTCCAACGAAGCCACCAGCACACTGCGCCGAATTCATCCGTTGACGGCCATCGCTGCCGTATCGATTACCGCCTTGAGTCTGACCGGTATCGCAGCGATGACCGGTCTGATCGGCGGCAGCCGTGCCGAACCCGCGGTCGCGACCCATAGCGTGATTGCGGCTGCGCCGGCAAGCGCAGCTCCGGCCAGTGCGGCATCAATTCCGACGGCTGCGGCAGTACATGCGCCGCCCACAGCCGCTACACCGTCGACACCAGCGTCGGCGGCGCCGGCGCCGGTTAGGCAGGCCGTCAAGGCCCCGGTTAAACAGGCAACGGCTGCGCAGGCCGCCATTGATCCAACGATGGGCACCGTCGTCTCGATCGACCGAGTCGATGTATCGAGCGCGAACAACGGCATTGGCGCGGTAGCCGGGGCCGTCGTGGGCGGCGTCGCGGGCCACCAGGTCGGTGGCGGCCGGGGAAAGGATGTTGCAACCGTACTGGGTGCGGTCGGCGGCGCTGTTGCAGGCAACGCCATCGAAAAGTACGAGCGCAAGACCTATCGCTACGACGTGCTGGTGCGCGCGGTCGATGGCTCCACCCGCACGCTGCATTATTCTTCGCCACCAAGCTTTGGCGTTGGCGAACGGATTTCGCTGAAGTCCTCCGGATAACGGTTCCGCGCGCGTGAATCGCGTCGGCATGTCAGCGTTCTATCGGCTCCCAGATATTGGGATCCACACTTGCGATGCCGGATTCCTGCATTGTGGGAACGTCGGAAGTCGACGACGATTCTCTTGGCCAACGGTGAAGATGGTTTACATCGACCACACTCTGCAACTCGTGTGCGCAAACAGTGTTTAAAGATCATATCCTCAGTGACGATGCATTTGCACCGCACCTTGTACCCGCATGTGGCGGCCGACAAGAAGCTCGAGTACATTTACCGCGAAATCGAACTGCCGGTGGTGAAGAAGACCGCCAGCGGCACACCGTCGACCGACGAGGAGGTACTCGCCAAACTCGCCGAGGACTACCCGCTGCCGAAGGTTTTGCTCGACTACTGCAGTCTCGCGAAACTGAAGGGCACCTACACCGACAAGCTGCCGCGCATGGTCAACCCGCAAACCGGCAGGGTGCACACCAGCTACGCGCAAGCAGTCGCCGTCACCGGCCGGCTGGCCTCAACCGATCCGAACCTGCAGAACATTCCGATTCGCACCGCCGAAGGCCGCCGAATTCGCGAAGCGTTCATCGCACCGCCTGGCAACGTTCTGGTGTCGGCCGACTACTCGCAGATTGAGCTGCGCATCATGGCGCATATCTCGCAGGACGCCGGCCTCTTGCGTGCGTTCGCCGAAGGCATCGACGTGCACCGCGCCGCCGCCTCGGAAGTTTTTGGCGTGCCGGTTGAAGAAGTAAGCTCAGAGCAGCGCCGCTACGCGAAGGTGATCAACTTCGGCTTGATCTACGGCATGAGCGCGTTCGGGCTGGCCGGCAACTTAGGTATCGAGCGGGCCGAGGCGAAGAACTACATCGAGCGTTACTTCGCGCGCTACCCCGGGGTTGCTACTTACATGGAAGAGACGCGCAAGATTGCTAAGCAGCAAGGCTATGTTGAAACCGTGTTTGGCCGGCGGTTGTGGCTTGCGGAGATTAATAGTCCGAACGGGCCGCGCCGGCAGGCGGCTGAGCGCGCGGCGATTAACGCGCCGATGCAGGGTACGGCGGCGGATTTGATCAAGCTGGCGATGATCGCTGTGTCGAAGTGGCTCGGCTTCAGGTTCATGATGAGCTGATTTTGGAGGTACCGTTGGCGGAGCTAGAGACGGTGAAGGTTGAGGTTAATCGGTTGATGGTGGGGGTGGCTGGCTGCGAGTGCCGCTCGAGGTGGGGATTGGGGCAGGGGGGAATCCGGATGAGGCGCATTGATGGGATTGTGCGCCCGGAACATTGAATAGTATTCTGAAGCAGGCTGAAGCGATCGTGGTACAGGATCGCGAATCGATTCATTGCCGTTTTCCAGTCATGCGCCGCGCGGCTCCAGTCCGCTGTGATATTGCGCAGCGCCAGCCAGATCAGCTTGCCAGTTCGCCGCGGAGTGTTTGGCGCGTGCATAACTATTTTCATGTCGGGCGAATCGTGGCTTAGGTATCCGGACTTAGGCGCCAAGACCTAAGCACCGAGACCTAGGCACTCAGGTCGATTGCGCGGCGCCGCGCCGCACGAGATGCTCCGACGCTCAACCCTCGGAGCTATTCGCGTGCAAGCCATCGGTCGGCAGCCATGCCGGGCGCCCGATGGCACCCCGGTCCACTACGAGCGCCACCGTCCCGAGCTGACCGCGTTGTATCGCCTCGTTCAAGAGCACGCCGCGACTTTCTTCGCCCAGGTCGAAGCAGGCGCTGGAGCCGGCGTTCCCCAGTTCGTCAAGGACGAGTTCGACGCGTTCCTCGAGTGCGGCATTCTCGCGCACGGCTTTCTGCGCCTGCGCTGCGGCGACTGTGGGCACGACAAGCTGGTGGCGTTCTCTTGCAAGCGCCGTGGCTTTTGCCCGTCGTGCGGTGCCCGGCGGATGGCGCAGACGGCCGCGCAGTTGGTCGATCACGCCCTGGCGTTGCCGCCAGGGCGTTCGCCAGGCACAAACAGTCCGCCGGACTGTTTGAGTCCGGGCTCACTTCCCCGTGTGCCGGTTCGCCAGTGGGTGCTGTCGTTGCCGATTCCATTGCGCCTGCTGCTGGCCGCGCAGCCGCAGTTGCTCACGCCGGTGTTGCAGGTCGTGCACCGGGCGATCACGCGTTTTCTGCTAAAGCAAGCCGGTCTGAAGGCCAACGAAGCTGACAGCGGGGCGGTCACGCTGATTCAACGATTTGGGTCAGCGGCTAATCTCAATATTCACCTGCACTGCCTGGTGCTCGATGGGGTTTACCGACGCAGCGCCGACGGTGAGCCGCAGTTTGTCGGCGTGCCCGCGCCGAGCGACGAAGCAGTGCAGGCGGTGCTGCACCAGATCATCGGGCGGATATTGAAGCGGCTGACGCGACAGGGCGTATTGATCGAAGAGCAGGGCGAAACGTATCTGGCCGACGATGACGCTGGCGACGATTCGGACGAGTCGCGCGCGTTCAAGCGTTTGCTGTGCGCCAATCTGGAAGGCTTTAGCCTGCATGCGGCCGTGCGCTGCGCGGCGCACGAGCGCGATTCCT
>JANLTP010000023.1:0-3284 GCA_031363055.1 Burkholderiales bacterium
CCAGAACGCATCCGTTCACGTCACAATCGGCTTGTTCGCGCACAACAACCTCGAAGTCCCAACGCTGACCGGGGGTACTCTCGTGGAACCTAATCGGAGCGGCGTTTCCCCACTTAAGCAGGGCTTCGCTCATCAGCGACCGAACGCCGTCTTTGGCCGCATCAACGTTTTCAAACTGCGTCATTGACAGTTCCTGAAACCGCCATTTCAGCGTCTGCGCTTTGTCCCAGAGTGGAACAAAACCGTCGGATGAGTCCAAGACGATTTCCGCAGGTGATCTGCCTAGCGGGCTCTTCTTTCCGCGGGCATCAGTGCAGCACCTGACAAACTTGCCGTAGGTGTGTGCTGTGTCTTTCCTGAGTGCATCCAGGTCCGCCTTTGCGCGCCGTTTAAACGGGTCTTTTCCTGCCTTCTTTGCAAAAGGATTGGCTTGTGCTGCCTTAGGTTTTTCAGCTTTCATCTTAGCCTCCTGGGTGATCATGGCTTTCTTGGCACTTTGTCATCGCGACTTTATTTTTTAATCATAGGCGCGATTAATGACCATGGACTCACCAGAATTAGGGAGGGCGCCAAGGTTTTCTGAACCTGTCGCGGGAATGAAGTGAATTTGAGAAAAAGAATCGGCTTCAATTTTCGTCAGCAACAACCGTCGCACTTGTAGCTTCGCATAAAGAGTCGGCCCCAAAACCCTAATTGTGTCCGGCCGACATAGTGAGTAAAGCGACAGACGCAATTTGCGCTGACCGAACAGTCTATGACCTTGCTAGGGCTGATCAAAATGTGGTGCGTTAACAGTCGGCAAGCGAAAGATGAGCCAATTCATTTAGGATCTCCTGCGTCCGCATGTTCTGGATGGCAACTTGAACGCTGGATATGTCGCGATGGCCGCAGACTGCGAAAGAGAAGCTGAGGCTTTAAGCTGGAGCAATTTTTCGCCACTGAGCAAGCAAGACAATGTTACGGCTGATCAAATCATTGCGGCCATTAATGCTCGCTTGGCTGGACGAATCGATTCGCTTTCGCGTACCGACATGCTGGCCGTTGAAGAGGCGCTTCTTATCGATCTGGCAAAGTCGCGATAAGCTAGCACTTACTATTAGAATAGCCTATACATTCAACATAGGCTATGCTAAAGTGTTTGCCTCCTCGTTACCATTGCAAGGGACGACATGAAAGACTCCCCGAAAATAGCCCCAGACACCCTGGGCGAAAGCGCTAAAACTGCCCGTCTTTTCAGAAACGGCGCCAACCAAGCGGTTCGCATTCCGCGCGAGTTCGAGTTACCGGGTTCGGACGTGACCATTCGCAAAGTGGCGGGCGCCCTGGTGATCGAGCCGGTGCAAAAAAGCTATCCCCAGGGCTCAGCCAAGGCGCTACTCGCCGCGCTGGCGACATTAAAAGCACTTGACGATCCCTTTCCCGATGTTGACGCGGGACTGCTGGGCCTCGATGATGTGGAGGTTTGAGCATGGCAACACCGGTCTGGTTGCTGGATACCAATATTCTTTCCGGACTCATGCGATCACCGTCTGGTGCGATTGCCAAAAATATGGCTGAAAGCTTGCAGCTTGTAGAGGGGGCGCAAGTCGGTACCAGTGTGATCGTCGATTGCGAGTTGCGCTTTGGTCTCGCTAAGAATCCCTCGGCAAGACTACTGGACGCCTATCGGGTGACGATGGCCGCTATCCACGTTTTTGATCTCGATCGCACTGTCTCACAACGCTACGCAAATCTGCGTCAATACGTCGAAGGTCAAGGCACCCCGATCGGACCCAATGACATGCTCATAGCTGCTCATGCTTTGGCCCTGGATTGCACCCTTGTTACCGATAATGAGGAAGAATTTCGCCGAGTACCGGGCCTGCGAGTAGAGAACTGGGGGCGGGGCGTACGGCGCTAAACGAGAGCTTTCAAGAGGCGCGTGTCTGACTGCGGGCGCTGCAAATCAGGTCATCGCGAGTTGCATTGAAGGCCGGCATGTCGCCCTCTTTGGAAACGCATTGTTCGCGATTTCGCTCAGGCCCAGCTTTTGTTTCCGCAAGTTTTGATATTGACCCCCGCGCAACTATTGAAGGAGTTTCCTTAATGAGTGCCTTGACAGTACGGCTGCCCGATGAAAAGCACGCGCGACTGCGTGCGCTGGCTCAAAGTCGAGGTACCACCTTGAACGCGCTGATCGACGAGATGACAACGATGTTGTTGGTCGAACATGACGCGGAGGTACGTTTTCGACTACGAGCAGCGCGAGGTGCGGGCAAAGTCGAGCGTGGCCTGGAGCTGTTAAAAAAGGCCGCGAAGGCGACTTGAAGTGTCTGGCCAGTTTACGCGAGGTATTCACCAATGTTCCCGCCGCGAAACCAGCGTCACGCCATCACCGATCCCACAGGGCCATTCAAGTGACCAGCCATCTGTCGAGACGTTGACATCGGAAAATTGATTCTGATCGGCCAGTGGAACAAGCGTTTTGCGAGAGGCGATTGTTGCGCTCGAGCCAATCCGGGAACCCTTTCCGTGGTCCCATCCAATCGCCAGAGCATTCGCCCCTGCGATCGAAACGGCGCTCGAGGTGCGCCACAGTTCCTCGCGGTGAATGGTCTGTGACAAGGCCCAGCCAAGATTGCCGGCCGGCCATGATGTGGAACCACGGTGGCGGTATCACTGTGGGCATCGCCCCAAGATGGAAATCTGAGTCGCACCACTTAGGGCACAATCGCTGTCTCACGACATTAGGAGCAGGCCATGTATTTCACCGTAACCGAAGGTCATTTCAGTTCGGAAGACCAAGCCTACGCCGAGATAGCGCGCCGAGGTTGGTTTGCGAAAGCCAGCACCACCACCGAAGAGGCTGAACTGCATTGGCACGACTTTGACGCGGTCGCGTTTATTGTCGAGGGCACTGCGCGCGCAGAATATCAGGACGGCACGTTCTTGACAGCGGGCGTCGGCGCACGCGTTGAAGCGCCCGCTGGCGTTGCCCATCGCAATCTGGGTCCAAGCTGGAAACAGATTGTTGGAGTCAGCGTTGACCCAGCGAAAATGACACAGCCAGTCAATAAGGCCATAGTGGCATAAACTGTTTAGCTGGTGTCCTGCCCCGTCCTACACCAACGACGCCGGCTTGTCGCAGGCTACGGTTCCAATATCACCCGGCGTGATGACCTCAAGAATCTGAAAGTCGTCTGATGTCGCGGTCTCGTTGTGTTTCAGGCCGCCGGGGATCAACATCGATTCGCCCGCATTCAAACGAATTTTGCGACCGTCTTCAAACTCCAGATCGACCCAGC
>JANLTP010000039.1:0-11187 GCA_031363055.1 Burkholderiales bacterium
CGTGGCCATTTCGATGTGTACTGGCGGTGGTGCCTGGGATAACGCCAAGAAATACATTGAAGAAGGCAACCACGGTGGCAAGGGTAGCGATGCGCACAAGGCTGCCGTGACGGGCGACACGGTGGGCGATCCGTACAAGGACACGGCCGGGCCGGCAATCAATCCGCTGATCAAGATCATCAACATCGTCGCCTTGCTGATGGTGCCGTTGCTGGGTGGCGCATCCGGCACCGGTGCTGGCGGCTTACACGGCATGGCTCCGGCAGCAGGCACCGCCGCGGTTGTGGCGGCAACTGCCGCGGGTGCGGCTGCTGCGTCAGGTGCGGCCGCGACTGCTCCGGGCAAGGCGTCGGCGACTACTTCAGCCGCAGCAACGACCACGGCCGCAGCAACGTCTGCCGCTGCAAGCCCTGCCAGCGCCGCTTCTTCAGGTGGCGCTTCGGCGAGTTCCAGCGGCAACGCCTCGGCTGCTGCACCCGCAGCCGGCGTTCAGGGCAGCCCGGATACCGTCAAGATTTATTTTGACGTCAATTCGTTCTCTGCTCCGGCTGATGCCAACAAGATGGTCGCAGGCATCGCGACCTATGCGAAATCTTCGCCCAGCTCGAAGCTTGGGATTTCCGGCTATCACGACAAATCTGGTGATCTCGAAAAGAACATGGAGTTGGCCAAGAACCGGGCAAAGATCGTCAAGGACATGTTGCTGTCCGCCGGCGTGCCGGAAGACCGCATCATCATGCAAAAGCCGGTCGAGACCGCCGGCGGCACCGATGCCAAGGAAGCGCGCCGGGTTGAGGTGTACGCCGCGCAATAATTGTTTTTTTCAAGGAGCCAATCTGATGTTCATGAAAGACGGAGTTGTTCTGGTGACCGGCGGTGCATCGGGTCTCGGTGGCGCGACGGCACAGGTCGCCATCGAAAGCGGCGCCAAAGTTTTGATCGCCGATGTCAATGTTGCGCAAGGCGAAGCGTTCGCCAAGGAGCTCGGCGCCAATGCACAATTTGTAAAGTGTGACGTCACCTCCGAGGCCGATGGGCAAAAAGCGGTCGATACGGCACTCGCCATGGGCACCCTGGTTGGACTGGTCAATTGTGCCGGCGTCGGCAGCGCCGCCAAAACCGTTGGCAAGGACGGACCCCACAAGCTCGAGGCGTTCAGCCGCGTCGTTTCGATCAATTTGATCGGCACCTTCAACATGATTCGCCTGGCCGCCACCGCCATGTGTCGCAATACACCGAACGCTGAAGGCGAGCGCGGTGTCATTGTCAATACAGCATCGGTAGCGGCGTATGACGGACAGATCGGTCAGGCCGCCTACTCGGCCTCCAAGGGCGGTATTGTCGGCATGACTTTACCGATCGCTCGCGACTTGTCTCGCGACGGCATTCGCGTCGTGACCATTGCGCCGGGACTGTTTCTAACGCCGCTGCTAAAGGGTCTGCCGCAAGAAGCGCAAGACTCGCTGGGCAAACAAGTGCCATTCCCGGCTCGACTGGGCCGCCCGGTCGAGTTCGCCATTCTGGTCAAGCACATCTTCACGAACCCGATGATCAACGGCGAAACGATTCGCCTCGATGGCGCGATCCGGATGGCGCCGCGCTGATTTCGGGCCGTTATTGCGCGGATGCTGCGTCGGTCACTCAGTCCGGCATCAGCGTCTCGACCCATTGCGCCAGAGCCAGCAGACGCGCATCGGCGTCGAGTTCACCGACCATTTGAAGCCCGGTGGGTAGCCCGTCATGGCTGCCCATGGGCAAGGTCAGCGCCGGCAATCCGGCCAGATTAAAAGGCAAGGTCTGCCCCAGCACTGCTTCACGCACGCTGGTCATACCGCCCAGCGTCATGACCTCGGTCTGACCGCGCAAAGGCGGCAGTACCGCCGAGGTCGGCAGGATCATCGCATCATAAGCTCGTGAAATTGCCTGCAACTGCGCCGCCACTTCACTGCGAAGGTTCAAGGCATTCAGGTACTCGCCAGCGCTCAAGTCCTGGCCGGCCCTGAGCGCTGTCAATACAGACGCTGAGAAGCCTTCACCGCCGCCAGCCAGGCTGGCACGATGAATATGTGCTGCCTCGGCCCGAACGATCGGCGAATAACAAATCCAGGCGTTGTGCAGTGCTGGTGTTTCAATCTCGTGAATCTGCGCACCCGCTTGTCGTAGCCGGTACAGTGCTTGCTCGAAATGCATCGCCACTTCGGCGCTCATTCGAGCATTCAACCATTGCCGAGGCACGGCGAACGTTGGCGTGCGCGCCAGCGCGCTGGCTTCGCAACGGCGTTGCGAGAGCACTTCAAAGACCACTCTCGCATCGGCAACGCTGCGAGTCAACGGTCCGGCATGATCGCAGGTCCAGGACAAATGCAAGGCGCCATTCAGCGGCACCGCACCGAAGCTGGGCTTAAAGCCAACAATCCCACAAAAGTTGGCCGGGATCCGAATCGACCCACCGGTATCGCTACCCAACCCGGCCAAGCCGATGCCCTTGGCGACACACACACCCGCGCCACTCGAAGAGCCACCCGCTTGTCGTAACGGATCAAACGGATTCAGGACATCACCGGTCCAGGCGTTCTCGCCGGTCGCGCCCAACGCAATCTCATGCATTTGGGTCTTGCCAAAGATGATGGCGCCGGCCTGCCGCAAACGCCGCACCGCCTGAGCATCGTCAAGTCCCAGATCCGGCAGTTGCGCGCGCGTACCCGCTTTCATCAGCGTACCGCGAACCGAGTACAGATCCTTGATCGAGACCGGCACCCCGGCGAGCGCCGGCAGCGGCTTGCCGGAACGAATGGCGGCATCAGTTTTTTCGGCCTCGACTTGTGCGTTGTCCCAATCGGTCCAGGCCAGCGGGTTCAAAGGCTCAGCTTGCAATGCGCGCTGCCGAGTCACTGCCAGCAGCGCAACCGCAAATGATTCGCGATGTCTGGCTTTTGCCTGCAGCTCGGTGATGGCGGGATTCAGGGGCGGCGGCTTCGGGCTCATGGGAACAGAAATCCTCGGTGTCATTTGCACCCCATTATGTTCCCGCCAGTGCAGACCACCGCCGCACATCGACCTGCATTTTTTTGATTTCCGCGCTAGCATCTGACCAGCGCCTGAAACTTGTTCTGGAAGACCAATCCCTATGGAACAAAAACGTCTGAATTCAACGCTGCTCAAATCGGCAGCCTACGATGGCGCGCAACAGCGGCTCGAACTTGAGTACGCCAGCGGCGAGCGGCGCGTCTTCAAGGCGGTTCCTGCCGAGGTATATCGGCGGCTCATTGCCGCACCGAACCCGGCCGCCTACTACGAAGATCGGATCGCCGAGGAATACGCCTGGGAAAAAGCGGCGGGCGGCGAGAACGCGGCGGCGCGCTCGAAGCTCGACTCCTTGTTCGGGTCACCGGATTAGACGCCTCTCGATCGATCTGTACTGCCGCGTCGTCGATCACTTCGGCGATGCCGGAGTCTGCTGGCGCCTGGCCCGGCAATTGGTCGCCGAACATCATTGCAGGGTGCGGCTCATCATCGACCAACCGGCCTATGTCTGGCGCCTTCAAGCCAGCGCGCCAACAACCGACGTCTGGTTCGGCCACGCCCCGGTCGGCGACGCTCCGTTCCGCGACCCTCCCTTCCGTCTGGCCGGGGTCGAGGTGCTCGATTGGCAGCACGCACCGCGCGGAGGCGATTTGCCGCTGGTCGTCATAGCTGCGTTTCAGTGTCGATTGCCCGACGAGCTCGGCGAACGGCTGACGCGGCCCGGTTTTGCCCAGCAACCGTTGTGGATCAATCTCGATTATCTGTCGGCCGAGGCCTGGATCGACGACGCCCATGGCCGCCCTTCCCATAAGTCTGCTGGCGGAACGGAATGGTTCTATATGCCCGGATTTACGATTGCCAGCGGCGGCCTGATACGCGAACGATACGTCGCGCCCTCGCTGCCCGCCCCTGACCCTGCCGCTGCCGCTGCGAAAGGATCGATCGTATCGGCAGTTTCCGATTTGCCGACCGTACCGGCGCTTCGACGCGAAGCCTTGAAAATATCGCTGTTCTGCTACTCAGGCCAGCACCTGAGCGAGCTTATCGAACATTGGAACGCGCCCCCAACGAGTGGCGCGACAACGCGCCCGATCGATTTGCTGGTCACAGCCGGTTGCGACATCGCCGACATTCGCCAGCACTTGCACATTGATCACGGTCAGGCATCGTTCGATCGGGGTATCGTCAGGCTGAGTTTTTTGCCTTGGCTAAGCCAGGATGCCTACGACGTTCTGCTGGCTGCATGCGATCTGAATTTTGTGCGCGGCGAGGACTCTTGGATACGCGCGATCTGGGCCGGCAAGCCATTTGTGTGGCGCCCCTACCCTCAGGACGATGGCGCCGATCGCGGCAAACTCGACGCGTTTCTGCAGTTGTGCGCGCCCGACTTTGACAACGAATGTCAGGCGGCAATCGGTCAACTGATGCATGCCTGGCGAGAGAACACGGACGTCGATCAAGCCTGGCCGCGCTGGTTTGCGCGATACCCATCGATCGCGACCGGATTTCGGCGATTCAGCCAGCGCATCAGCGCGCAGCAAGACCTGGCAAGACGTCTCGTCGAGTTCATCGAGCGTCGGCTGGTATACTCATAGGCTTTGCAAAATTTGCGCGGAAACCTACATCATGAAGACAGCTCAAGAGGTTCGAGTCGGCAACGTCGTAATGGTCGGCAAGGATCCAATGGTCGTGCTGCGCGCCGAGTACAACAAGTCGGGTCGCAATTCTGCGGTCGTCAAGATGAAGATGAAAAATCTTCTGAACGGCTCGGCGATGGAATCGGTGTATCGCGCCGACGATAAGTTCGACGTGTTACTGCTCGATAAAAAGGAGGTCAGCTACTCCTACTTCGCCGACCCCATGTATGTGTTCATGGACGCCGAGTACAACCAGTATGAGATCGAAGCCGAGAGCATGGGCGACGCATTGAATTATGTCGACGAGGGAATGCCCTGCGACGTTGTTTTTTATGAAGGCCGAGCCATTTCAGTCGACATGCCGACCAGCGTTGTCCGTGAAGTCGAGTACACCGAGCCAGCAGTAAAAGGCGATACTTCCGGCAAGGTCATGAAACCCGCTCGCATCAAACCTACCGGTTTCGAAATACCGGTGCCAGCGTTTGTGCAGATTGGCGACAAGATCGAGATTGATACCCGCACCGCTGAATACCGCAGCCGGGTCAAGTAAGGATTCGGCCTCAGACCAATCGCAACTGCTGCGCCGCCAAGTCACTTGGGCTCATGATGCCGGTATGGCGCTGCACGGTTTCCTTCAAAGAGGCCAGTGACACCGGTTTGACCAGATAGCTATTGCAGCCGGCCAGCGCGCCACGCAGCAAATCAAACGGTGAAGAGCGACTGGTCAGCATGATGACCGGCACCTTGCGCATGATCTTGTCTTTCTTGATGAAGCGGGTCAGTTTGTAGCCGTCAATGTCCGGCATAACCACGTCAACAAATATCAGATCGTAGCGGCGCTTGGCCAGCACGCTGATGGCCTCTTGCCCGCCGCTGACCACTTCGACCTCGAGTCCCATCGGAACCAACGCCTCCAGCAATTGGCGTCGAACAGTGGGGCTGTCATCAATGACCAAAACGCGCGGGCGATGCGCAGCCTGTGGCGGTACTCGAATACCGGTATTCGCAAACCGATTGCCCGAGGGCGAAAAGCGCGACGGCTCAAATCGCCCGCCCGAAGCGGCTGATGCGTCAGGCGATTGCGGCGAATACGCGCCCGGCAAAAGCTTCAGCAATTGGTGATCGACCACCAGATTCAGCGCCTTCAACACTTGCATGGTGAAGCTCGACTGCAGAAGGTCATCGCGCCGACCCGGGTCAGTGCGGCGACCGACGGTAATGACTGGCCTTGAATCCGAAATGCGGCGCAAGGTGTTGGCCACCACCGGGCCGCCCTTGACGGTCATGTCAACCAGCGCGATATCGTAATTGCCCGGGCCGCGCGAGGTGGCGACCGTGTAGCGATATTGATTGTGGCGTGCGTGGCGGAGCACAATCTCGAGAATGCGCTGAAATTTGACCGCCAAGCCAAACACCGCCACCTTGAATTCCGGTCTCGGGTCAGCCGCCATTCCCTGTGCTACCGACATTGCAATCTCTCCGCCCCAGCTCTTTGCAATTTATGAGGCTGTCGGGATTAAAGCCCCGACGGCTTCCTGCTGTCTTCGGCAACCCCTCGCTGTTCGCATGACTGAGTGTAGCTGCCTTGCGACAGGGTACCGATCTTTAGCTGAATTGTAACTCCAAATTGCCCGACATCTGCAAGCACTGCAAGTAAAAAACTCTTTAGTTACGGTACTTTAGCGACACTTCTTGAGGCAAATGCTAGCTTATTGATCAGTAAATGGCTCGGTCTTCAGGTTGTTGTCTCCACAAAAGCTCAGCACAAATTTATAGGCCAACGGTTCCAGCTCATTGAGTCGGCCATCAACCCGCACACATTTCTCTTCGCCTCGAACGGTCGGAATGACATAAGGCGAGTAAGCCAGATGGCTTTGGGCACCGCCGGGTTCGGGATTGAATTGCGACATGATGCCGCACAGACGCTCTGCCCAATCACTCGGACGAAAGCTCTTGCCATCGCAGGTGACGCCCAGGATCAGAAAGGAAGCGGCTGCCACTGACATCTTCATTCGATTATAGCGGCGCGCACAATTTTTCCCTACAATTCAAGCTGTTGCTGTTGTGCCTCTGTGAGGCTTGCTCGTGCCAAAAACGGCGGGTCATCCGCCGTTTTTTTATTTTCATTCTGTTGGGGAGATTACTGTGCCCGTCAATCCGCCTGTAAGTCCATTGATGACCACCTACGCCCCGGCGCCGATTGCGTTCAGCCACGGTGACGGCGCCTGGCTGTTTGATACCAACGGCAAGCGCTATCTGGATTGTCTATCCGGGATTGCGGTCAATACGCTCGGACATGCGCATCCGAAATTGGTCAGCGCCTTGCGCGAGCAAATATCGCGAATCATTCACAGCTCGAATCTGTTCGAGGTACCGTTGCAACATGCGTTGGCCACCAAGCTGGTAGCGCTGTCAGGCATGACCAATGTGTTTTTCTGTAATTCTGGCCTCGAAGCCAACGAAGCGGCCATCAAGATTGCACGCCTTTACGGCCACAACAAGGGCATAGACGCGCCGGAAATCGTCGTCTACGAAAAAGCATTTCATGGCCGCTCGCTGGCGACGCTGTCGGCGACCGGTAACGCCAAGGTGCAAAAAGGCTTCGAGCCACTAGTGACCGGTTTTATTCGTGTACCGTTGAATGACTTCGCGGCGCTCAAGCAGGTGGCGGCCGAGCGGCCCAAGGTGGTCGCCGTGTTTCTGGAGGCGATCCAGGGCGAAGGCGGCATTCAGCCGGCCGCCATTGAGTATCTGCGGCAAGCACGCGAGCTCTGCGATCAGCAAGGCTGGCTGCTCATGATCGACGAGGTGCAATGCGGCACCGGTAGAACCGGCAAGTGGTTCGCACACCAATGGGCCGGTATCAAGCCCGATGTCATGCCGCTGGCCAAAGGTCTGGCGTCGGGTGTGCCGATTGGCGCGGTGGTGGCACACGGAGTGGCCGCCTCGACGTTCAAACCGGGCAATCACGGCACCACCTTTGGCGGTAACCCGCTGGCGATGCGGGCTGCCCTGACCACCATCGCAGTCATGGAAGAAGACGGGCTGCTCGAGAACGCGCATTCGGTCGGCGAGTATCTGATCAAGCGGCTTGGCGAAGGACTGCGGCATCAAAAAGGGTTTCTGGAAATTCGCGGCAAAGGCCTGATGCTGGGTATCGTGCTCGATCGTCCCTGCCCTGAGGTCGTCAAACACGCGCTCGACGCCGGCTTGGTGCTCAATGTCACCGCAGACTCGGTCATTCGCTTACTGCCGCCGCTGATTTTCACGCGCGCCCATGCCGACATCCTGGTCGAGCGATTGCTGCCGATCATTCATCAACATTTGGCCTGAGTCACGGCTGAACGCAACCGGTAGTCGTCATGGCGCCAAAACCAAAACACTTCCTGCAATTCAGCGACCTGAGCGTCGAGGAGCTGACTTATCTCTTTCATCGTACGCGCATCATCAAGGACCTCTTCAAGCGCTACGAGGCTTATCATCCGTTAGCCGATCGATCACTGGTCATGATTTTCGAGAAAGCCAGCACGCGCACCCGATTGTCCTTTGAGGCCGGCATGAAGCAGCTCGGCGGCAGTGCGATCTTCCTGAATACCCACGACTCGCAATTGGGCCGTGGCGAACCGGTGGAAGATGCCGCCCAGGTGATTTCACGGATGTGCGATCTGGTCATGATCCGCACTTTTGAGCAAAGCATCATCGAGCGCTTCGCCGCTCATTCTCGCGTGCCGGTCATCAACGGGCTGACCAACGACTATCACCCCTGCCAGATACTGGCCGACGTGTTCACCTACATTGAACATCGGGGTGATATTCGCGGCAAAACCGTCGCCTGGATCGGTGACGCCAACAACATGTTTTACACCTGGCTACAAGCCGCCGAGTTGCTCGACTTCAAGGTTCATGTATCGGGCCCGGCCGGTTACCAGGCGCGCTCGGAAACTGCCGGATCGACGCGCCATCGCATGCAGCAGTTTGCCGATCCCATGGACGCCGTCAAGGGCGCCGATCTGGTCTCCACTGACGTCTGGACCAGCATGGGCTTTGAGTCCGAGAACTCCGAGCGCCTCAAAGCCTTCGCTGACTTTTGCGTCGATGCCGACATGATGAAGGCTGCCAAACCCGACGCCGTATTCATGCATTGCCTGCCCGCGCATCGCGGCGAGGAGGTCAGCGCCGAAGTGATCGACGGGCCGCAATCCGTCGTCTGGGACGAGGCCGAAAATCGCCTGCATGTTCAGAAAGCGTTGATGGAGTTGCTGCTGGTTGGCCGCGTCTGAATCAGGGACGGCCTGACGATCGAAAACGCCTGCCTTCTGCCGGCGAGACGCAACTAAACACTGACCCGCCGTCCCAGGATCGGATAAGACGGATCGCTGAATCCGGGCGTCGAAGGATGACCGCTGGCGACCAAGCTGTCGACCAGCGCTTCATCTTCGCGCGTCCAGACGTAATCGAGCGCGCCGAAATACGGTTGCCATTGCGCCAGCGATTTCGGGCCGGCAATGACGCTCGACACGCTACGGTTGGCCAGCACCCAGGCGACCGCAAAATGCAGTAGATCTATGCCTCGCGATTTGGCATGTTCGGCCAACTTTTGCGCAATCTGCAGGGATTCAAGCCGGAATTCGGTTTGGGCGATGCGCTTGTCACCACGAGCAACTCGTGATCCTTCAGGTGGCGCGACATTCGGCTGATACTTGCCGGTCAACACGCCACGCGCAATCGGGCTGTAAGACACGACACCCAGGCCCAGGTGCGCACAGGCCGGCAGCACCTCGACTTCGGGCATCCGATTGAGCAAGTTGTAGTACGGCTGGCAGACTGCCGGCGCAGCCATGCCGAGCGCTCGTGCCATATGCACGGCCTCGGAAATTCGCCAGCCGCGAAAATTCGACACACCCCAGGCGCGAATCTTTCCCTGCCGCATCATATCGTCGAGCGCACGCAGGGGCTCTTCGAGCGAGTCGTCTTCGAAGTCCCGATGCAGGTAATAAATATCGATGAAGTCGGTGGCCAGGCGCGACAGGCTGGCGTCAATCTGCTGCATCATCCATTTTCGGGAATAGCGCGACTCATTGGGCGCCGAGCTCATCACATTGCCGACCTTGCTGGCCAGTACCCAGCGGTGGCGATCGGCCTTGAGCAGCGGACCGAGCATTTGTTCGGCGGCGCCGCTCGTGTAGACATCGGCGGTATCAACAAAATTGACCCCGCGCTCACGCGCCAGGGCGATGATATCGGCCGCCGCCACCGCGTCAGTCTGATCGCCAAACATCATGGCGCCCAAGCAAAGTTCCGAAACCCGCAGCGGGCTTGCACCCAGTTTTCGATAGTTCATGACCTGATTGTGTCAGAAACCAAAAACTCACGCGAGGTGTTCGGCCATGCGTTCGGTCAAACGTTTGCGGGCGCGATGCAACCGCACCCAACAGTTGGCTTCGCTGATCTGCAGTCGGCGGCAGACTTCCACGGTTTCAACGCCTTCAATCGCCTGCAGCGTAAACACGTCCTTCAGGGTCTCGGGCAAGGCTTCGATTTCGCGCGCCAGTTGAGCATGCATGCGGCTGCGCGCCACCGTCTGGCAGGGATCTTCGTTCATCTCGAGCGCGCCCGCTTCCTGCGGGTTCTGGCGCGCCGCCTTGTTTTCGATCCAGTCGTCCGAATCGGTCGGCCCGGCCTCGGAACGCACGAAGCGCGACTCGCGTCTGAAGGCATCCTGAATCTTGTGGTTCAGTATGCCAATCAGCCAGGTGCGCAGCGCCGACTGACCTTTGAAGCTATCGCGACTCGCCAAGGCCGAGATCAATGCGTCTTGAACCGCATCTTCGGCCAGGTCGGCGTCACGCACCTTGCGCCGTGCAAAGCGTAACATCGCATCTCGGTGAATACTCAAGTCATCGAACAGGCTTCCTGGGGTGCTGAGCGCGAGCATGGCCGGTCTCCTTTTTTGATGTGGTGGAGTTTGAGCCAGCCATCTTTCGACGCCATCACGCCATTGTCTCGTTTTGGTATCAATTGGGTAAGCCCGCTTCGATTGCCCCTACCAAACCTTGCGAACATCCAATTCCGGACCCGCCGGGACGATGGCCGAAGGGGTTTTGTTATGCTCTCGATGATGGATGAACTCCGTTCTGATCTCAGTTCGGTTGACTTGCTGGAGATGCCTGTGGAACGAAAAGTTCTGGTCATTGAGGACCAGAAGGACATTGCCGATTTGATCGCCATGCACATCCGCGATCTCGGCCATCGCGTCGACTGTGTGCATGACGGCATCCGCGGTCTCGAGGCCGCCCGCGAACCAGGCCTGGCGCTGATCGTGCTCGATGTCATGTTGCCCGGGCGTGATGGTCTCGAGATCGTTCGCACCCTTCGGATGGAACGGGTCAACACGCCGGTCCTCATGCTGACCGCACGGTCCGGTGAAATTGATCGGGTGCTGGGGCTCGAATTGGGCGCTGACGACTATCTGACCAAGCCGTTTTCGATTCCCGAACTGCAGGCGCGGGTCAAGGCCATCTTGCGC
>JANLTP010000040.1:0-2182 GCA_031363055.1 Burkholderiales bacterium
GACGGAGAATGTTCAGAGCAGCATTGACATCACGATCATGTACAGAACCGCAACCGCTACACGTCCATTCTCTTATTCCAAGCCCTGCGATACCTTTCGGCCGCGAGTCCGGCAACGCGCCGCAACCCGAACAGGTTTGGGTGGTAAACCTTTCACTCACTTCTTCGAACTTTGCCCCGTGCGCGATCGCTTTGTAGCGGAGCAGGTTTCTAAAGGTAGTCCAGCTTGCGTCATTGACGGATTTGGCCATGCTGGTTCTGGCCAGTCCCTTCGCGTTGATGTTGCCAACGGCGATGTAATCGAAACGTCGAACAATATCGAGCGACGCTTTGTGCAGATGGTCCCGTCGCGTGTTAACGATCCGGGCGTGAATACGGGTGGCTTGTCGTCTTTTGCCAGCACGTTGTGCGACCGCCAATCGCTCGGCGTAGCGAGCGACGTGGCGCGGATTACCGATCTTCTCACCGTTGCTCAGGGTCGCCAACTCCTTCAGTCCGAGGTCAATGCCGATGCCGATCTCGATCAGCCGAGCCGCCACGTCTGCCACTTCGATGCAGACATTCAGAAACCAGTGACCACTAGCATCACGGGCGAAGTTCGTTCCATCCTTGATAGTGGCCGCATCGGGCAAGGGGCGGCTCTTGAAGACCCTGAATTCGCGGCCATGGAAGTGAAAGCCGTTCGGCGTTTCCTTGATGTCGCGACCCTTGAGCGGCACCCAACCGAGCGAGCGACGGCCGCGCCAGCGCAAGAGCGGGCGTTTGAACTGTTTACGCGACTTGGCGTATTGCTCGCAGGTGGCGTTAACAGTGCCGGAGTGAATGCCAAGCTCTTTACTGCTACCGATGGTCAGTGTGTTCAAGTCGAAGCCGCTAGGCCAGCGCTTGCGCCACTTGAGCGCATGCTTTTGAGTCTCGTTGCAGAAGTTCCAGACGTAGTTGACTGCGCGCGCTTGCTTGTTCAGCAATCCGTTAAGCGACTTGACTCGGTAGCGGTAGACGAGAACCATACTGTAATTATAACCAGCAAATCTGCTCGCTTCGCGAGCGCCCTCTACCTCCCCGGCCTACGGGCCGAGGTTTCACGGGATTTTCGATGAAGCCGCAACTGAACCTCGCCGGGCAGGCGCTGGCGGACAGCCTCGGCGCCGAATTGCGGGGATTCAGATAACATTTACCCCATGATCCATTTATCGGATATTCGTTATGTCCGCCTGGGTACGCGCGATCTGCTCGGCGCAAGCCGCTACGCGCGTCAGGTGCTCGGCCTGGAACTCGGCCGCGAGGAGGCCGGCGCGCAGTATTTTCGAAGCGATGATCGCGATCACACGCTGGTCTACTTCGAGGGCGACCCGGCTGACCATACCGTCGGCTTCGAGCTTGCTAGCGCCGAGGAACTGGAGGCCGCCGCTGCCTTGCTCTCGGATCAGGGGTATGCGCCGCGGAGCGGCACAGCCGCCGACAACCAGGCGCGCCGTGTTCATTCGTATATCAACTTTCGCGACCCGACCGGCAATAGCATCGACCTGGTTTATCGACCGCATCACCACGGACGGCGCCATTGGCCTTCGCGTGATGCAGGCATTACCGGCTTCAGCCATATTGGGCTGCATTCGACCAATCCGGCGCGCGACGAAAAATTCTGGACTTCGCTCATGGGTGCCCGGGTCAGCGATCGGATCGGCGAAGCACCGCTCTTGCGCATCGACGAAGTGCATCACAAGATTGCGATTTTCCCGTCGCAGCATGCCGGCGTGCAGCACATCAATCATCAGGTCGCCTCGATCGACGATGTGATGCGCGCCTGGTATCAACTCAAGAACCAAGGCATACGCATTGTTTTTGGCCCCGGCCGGCATCCGACCTCAGGGGCCTGCTTCCTGTATTTCGAAGGGCCGGAGGGCATGATTTACGAATACTCAACCGGCGTGCGCTGCTTCTCAGCGGCGGAAGAACTCGTTCATGAGCCACGACAATTCCCGTTCGCCAGCGAGTCTTTTTGCATGTGGGGATCGCTGCCCGACATCGCCGAGTTTCGTGTTCCATAGGGGCCTGTCGGGACTAAGAATGGGTGCGCAGTTTGTCCAGAAACGGATGATCGCGGGTGACCTCCGAGGGGGTAATAGCGGGGCTATTACCCCCTCGGAGGGCGCACGTGAGGGCCGTTTCTGGTCAAACCCTCC
>JANLTP010000052.1:0-5666 GCA_031363055.1 Burkholderiales bacterium
ATGCTGTTCGACTGGCTCGTAGTCGGTCAGATCGTCGCAACCAATCCGGCCGGCTCCGTGCGCGGCCCCAAACACTCGGTTCGGCAAGGCAAGACACCGGTGTTAACGGCTGGGGAAGCCCGAACGCTGCTCGATAGTGTCGACGTGACCGATCTGATCGGCCTGCGCGATCGCGCGATCATCGCACTGATGACCTATACCTTTGCACGGGTCGGGGCCTTGATAAAAATGGTCGCAGAGGACTACTACATCCAGGGCAAGCGCGGCTGGGTGCGTCTGCATGAGAAAGGCGGCAAAGAGCACTCCATGCCGTGTCATCACAACCTCGAAGCCTACCTCGACGAATACATCGAAGCGGCTGGAATCGCACTGGAGCGAAAACTGCCGCTGTTTCGTTCGACGCGCGCCAAGTCCGGGCTTTTGACCGAGCGCGGTCTAGCCCAGTCCGACATCTATCGGATGCTGCGGCGACGTGCCTTGGCCGCCGGCATCGACACCGAAATCTGCTGCCATACGTTTCGCGCCACGGGCATCACCGCCTACCTCACCAACGGTGGCCAACTTGAGATCGCTCAACGCATGGCCAACCACGAATCAGCTCGCACGACCGGACTCTATGACCGGCGCAATGACCAAGTCTCGCTCGACGAAGTCGAACGAATTCAGATCTGAAAGGCGTTGATCCGTAATGTCCGAGTTCGGCCAATTGCCGACATAGCTCGCGGGGAATTTACGTTGCCCGTTGCCGACATTCCAGTGCCCCGTCATTGCGAAGCTGGCTCGACCTGCCATAGAATGTCGGCAGGCTAGACGCGAGATGCGGGGAGAGCCATGGCTGATTTTGTTCTGGTGCACGGCGCGTGGCAGGGCGCGTGGTGCTGGCAAAGGATTCTTCCGGCGCTTCGGGCCAACGGTCAGCGAGTATTTGCCGTGACCCTCACCGGGGTTGGCGACCGTGGACACCTCATGTCCCCGTCCATTCGGCTCGCAACGCACATTGATGATGTGGCGGCTGTCATTGAGACTGAGGAGTTGACGCACGTCGTCCTCGTGGGTCACAGCTATGGCGGATTGTTGATCACGGCCGTTGCTGATCGCTATCCGGAACGCATTGCCCACCTCGTCTATCTCGATGCCATCGTTCCCCGCAGTGGCGAGAGCTGGTCGAGCTTCCATGACGAAAGTACGCGCCAGTCCCGTCAGGCTGGAATCACGCGCGACGGCGCTATGCCGCCGCTGCCGGCCTCTGCTTTCGGCCTGACTGGCGAAGATGCGGCATGGGTGGACCGACGTCAGCGGCCCCATCCAGGCGGCGTGTATGAAGATGCTTTGCACTTCGAAGAGGCCCGCGTGGCAAGCCTTCCCCGCACTTTCGTGGACTGCACCACGCCGGCACTGCCAACGATCAACAAGTCACGTGTGAGGGTTCGATGCGAACCGGGCTGGCGGGTGATCGAGATCGCGACTGGCCACGATGCGATGATCAGCGCACCATCGCAATTGGTGGATATCCTGACCGAGGCAGCACGCTCAAACGAAGCAGCGGAACGGCCGGAACCGCCGCCGTAAGATGGAACGGCGATTGGCGGCGCCGGTTCATGTTCTCTGCTTGGCGATTGAGCGGCTGCATTCTAATGTCGGCTACGTCCGGTCAGGGTCGGCCGCGGGCGTCTGATGCGTCGCACCACGAATGTCGGCTTTCCAATGACCGGTCATTCAGTAGCGCAGAACTGATACGCTGCGACCGGGCAAGTTCGGCCACCAGCCGTCGATGGCGACGGGCAGCTGCTTGGCATCTCACGCGGACCCTGGTCGCGACGATCAGGTGCCAGCATTATTCGGCGTATCCGTGTCTGGCTTGATCGCCGGTGAACCAGCACCCCGGGACACATCGACACGTCTGTCGACATGACGCAAGAACTCATCGACCTTTTCAGTCGAATGCCGGGACGGTTCGATGGGAGCGCTTTACTCGCGTGTCACGGTGAATTTCCGGTAAAGCTGAACGACTGCCGAGCATGGCGCTTTGCGTTGGTAGCGTCAGTCGGTCAGGAGGAGATTACGGCGTCGGAAGACACCTTCAACGCGACTGCACCGGTCACTCAATTGCTTGCGCGGCGCGAAGACCATCCACTCAGCGCAGCCCGAGATAGCCGAGCACGAAAAGAACGATAACGACGGCGCCGACGAGCCAGACGATTTGGTTCATGATGGATGTCCTTTATTGGCGCGGGTTGGGTGCATGCGAAGCAGGCCGGCGCACATCGGCCTTGTCCCAAGGGAACCACCCTAAGCCTTGTTGGGCAAACGCTCTGTGCGTTGGCGAACAGTCCCAGCGAATTTCCATCTCGCTTCGTCCGGTTGGTGGCCAAGTACCGATCGCCTCTGTCGCCTTTGCCAGCAATTCAGGCGGGTCAACGGCAGCTTAGGGTCGAAAGCAGTCATTCTGTCTCTACAGCCTATGCCCCCAATTCGCACGGGCGCGTAGATGTCCCGATAATGGTTTTTATCAAGAGTATTGGCACACCTGTTATTGCCGGTCTAAATCCGCGAGTATTTGCCGAAGCTCCGAAGGAGCCGCTCTCCATCAGGTCTTATTACGCCGTAACGATTTGCGCATACGCTCGCCACCACCCAAGTATTGATCCCACTGCGGCGTATCCAATTCAATCGTTTTAAGAACGTTCTCCTCCTCATCACGCAAAATCCCCTCGAGCAGCAGTCGCTGCGTTACGCCGTAATGACTAGCGAGTCTTCGCAAGGCAAGACTCGCCTCGGTGCTGATCCACGTATTCAAAAGGCGCTCGCCGTTCCCGTCAGCGCCCCCCAAAGGGCGGCGCTTGCGATAGGCAGCTTGCCGTTGTGCGTTAGTCATGGTCATCGGACACCTCTTATCGATGCAACCATTATACTTGTTACACCGTAACACACCGACATTCCCAACGACTCACTGGGCGATACGTTACGTGGTAACGTACATCCATGGGTGCGCCTTAAGATGGAGATCCTTGCGATAGACCGTCTTGTATGACCGGCGAGTGTTTGCCCATACCGACGCGCCCTTCATCGCGCGGCGCGTGGGGTTGCCACCGACCATCGTGGAAAAGCAACAGCAAGCAATGACGCAATCAGAGTATGACGATTTACGTTACAACGTAACTCTCATCGTTCAAGTTGTCGTCAGCGACTGGCTGATGCGAAAATAGGTTATCGGTATAGCGTGTCATGAGGCGAGAGGAGGACCGGCGGGAACTGGTCTCGCCCCGGCTCTGCTTCTAGTCCAGTCAGTTCCGAGGCAGTGCCATCGCCGATCACACTAACGGCGAGCGATGATAGATGTTCGACCATCGTTGGCCAACACACGAAACGCAATGCCGGCCTGAGCCTCTTCGATCATCCGATGACTGGGCATGATCGCGTACGCTTGGCCGGTGTGCGCGATCCAAACCGGTCTCCAGTCGCGCCGCTGGGGGATCACAAGGTTTGGTTCCCGGTCGATGCCCAGAGCCAGTTCATCGGAAAACCCCACCAGCGTGACGGTCCGCCGCAAGAGAAACGGGACCGTCTGATCGAACATATCGAAGCTATAGAACGGTGCGGCCAAATCGAACCCGTTGCAATGCTCACGCGCCTGCGACAGCAACTTCTTCGCAGAGTACCTGGAGGCAAAGACCTGAGCGCCGGTCACTAGACTGTGCAGCGCCATCAGCACACCGATCGACATGGTCAGCAACAGCGCAGCCGAGGACGCGCGCTGTTGTTCGCTACGCCGTGAGAGCCACCAGCCCAACAACGCAGTCAGAATCAAGAACAACCCGGCAGCCAGCATCCACCGTGCATAGTCCAATGCGTCCGTCGATAACGATGTCCAAGGCTGAAACGGCGCCATGGCGCCCAGTACGGTGAGCACCAGACCGCACGCCAGCAGACCGATAAAAAAGTCGCGCTGCACGCGCAGCCCATCGCGCTGCGTAGCGACGCCCACAAGGATCGCAAACGCTGGCAGTACCGGCAAGATGTACGCCGGCAGCTTTGAGCTCGACAGACTAAAGAACCCCGTCACTACGACGATCCACACCAGCAGCAATCGGGGTACGTGCAGCGCGTTATCGGAGGGCGCCGTGCTTTGCCAGGCAGCAATCACGGCACGCGGCCAACTGAACGAAAACGGCAACCCGCCCAGGGCTAACACGGCGATGAAGAACCACCACGGTGCCAAGCGACCGTGGGACGGATTGGCGTAGCGCGTCAAATGCTCATGGATAAAAAAGAACTCAAGAAATTCCGGGTTTCGCACCTGTACCAAAACCAGCCACGGTACGGCGATCACCAGCAATACCGACAGACCTGACCACCAGTGCAGCCGCCGCAGGATCGAAGCGTCGCGCTGAACCGCCATATAGGCCAACAACGTCATGACCGGCAAAGCGATGCCCACCAGCCCCTTGCTCAGGAACGCCAAGCCCATTGCGGCCCACATCACCTGCTCCCATCGCCACCTTGCAGCTGGCGATACACGTTGGTCTTGGGATGCGATCAGCGAACAGACGGCTGCGCTTAAGAAGAACGTCAAGCCCATGTCCAGCGTCAGCACCCGGCCGAACGCGAAGAAGAGCAGGCTACCCGACAGGCTCAGGGCAGCGATACAACCCGCGGTTCGGCCGGCGATACGCCGGCTCGTCCACCAGACCAGCAACAGGGTGAAAAACCCAGATAGGGCTGGCCAGATTCGAGCCGAGGCGGGCGATGCCCCGAACACCTCATAGGCGGCCGCAGTGATCCAGTATTGGAGCGGCGGCTTTTCTAGGTATATCAACCCGTTTAGCCGGGGCGTTACCCAATCGCCGGTTTGGACCATCTCCCGGGGGATTTCAGCGTACCGGCCCTCGTCCGGATCGAAGAGCTCGCGATGTCCTAGCGCCGCAAACCAAAGTAGCGCAATGACAAGCAACAAACCCAATTCGACAAATGGGGGGTGACCTCGTTGGCGGGTGCCGCCTGGGTCAGTCGCGACCGTTACTTCGGGTCGCAACTTTTGCCACGATCTCCCCGAAAGCCTTTAGCCTTCGCATCCGCTTCGGCCATGTACTCGCCGCGCTTGGTCTTGCCGTAGTAACGATTGCCCTGGCAGTGATAGACCTTGGTGGCGTCGTTCACCCACACTTTGCCAGGCCCGGCGCCGACGGCTTGCGCTACAGGGGCGCCAGCGGCTTTGTCGGTGCCGCCAGCTGGCTTCGTCGCTTTATCAGGCACTGCGGCAGCTTTGCCTGCGGTCTTGTCAACGCCACCATGCCCGCGACAGGCGCCCTTCAAGGATTCGCCGGCAAACGGTGTGCCGTCCTTGCACATTGCCTGCACAGTGGGCTTCACTGGCGCGGTCTGCGCCGTGCTTTGGGCGAACGCAGCGCCCGAAAGTACCGTGGTGAACGCAAGGATCAGCAGGGATTTATGCATCATCACGAGACCTTTGTGCAGAAAATAGAGGTAGGGGGTTCTGGATTGGGCAGAATCCACTATGTCAGTGTAGCGCGTTGGCTGACGTCAACACTGCGCGCCCTCAGAATGATCGGCTTCGCCGACGGTTTACAGCAGCAAATGGGCCAACCCGAAGTGCTCGGCCTGTGCTTCGAGGAGCGCCTGGCGCTGCTCGTCGATCGCGAGGTGAA
>JANLTP010000050.1:0-18939 GCA_031363055.1 Burkholderiales bacterium
TCGAGCAACAGCAGGCGCGGTCGCGTCGCCAGCGCGAGGCCGACTTCAAGCGTTCGCTGTTCACCATGTGAGAGTTGATCGGCTCGGGAATCGGCGCGGGCAGCGAGCCCCAGATCGGCCAATAGCGCCTGCGCCTCATCGCGTAATGCGGTTTCACGTGACACCGGTTTCCAGAACGACAGATTGCTGCCGCTGCGCGCCTGCACCGCCACCGCCATATTCTCGAGCGCGCTGAAGCCCTTGAACAAGCGAGTGATCTGGAAGGATCGGGCTAATCCCCGTTCGACACGGCGATGCTGCGGCAGGCGCGTAATGTCGGCACCGTCAAATCGGATGACGCCGGCGTCGGGCGCGATCGACCCTGAAATTTGTCCGATCAGGCTGGTCTTGCCGGCGCCATTCGGGCCGATCAGTCCATGTACCTCGCCTGGCATCAGGCTCAGCGAAACATCGTCGGTCGCCTGCACGGCACCAAAGCGCTTGCTCAGATGCTCGATCGATAACAGCGGTGGCAAGTTCACGGCTTGCGCTGGCGCCATTGATCGACCAGACCCACCAGTCCCTTGGGCGCCAGCAGCACCACGGCCAGCAGCACCCAACCGACGTAAAACTGCCAATGAATGGTGTAGCCGGACACCACTTCTTCGAGGATCAGCAGCACGGCTGCACCAATCACTGCACCCCATATCGTGCCGACACCACCTAGGATGACCATGATCATCTGGGTGCCGGACTGAGTCCAATACAGCAGATTCGGATTGACATAATTTTGCTGATTGACCATCAGCGCACCCGCCAGCCCGCCCAACGCGCCGCCCAGCGCAAACAGGATCAGCCGATAGCGAAAGGTCGGAATACCGATCGCTTCGGCGCGGTCTTCATCTTCACGCATCGCCAACACGATCCGGCCGAAGCGCGAGCGCATGACGCGATAGACAAACACCATAGTCAGAGCCAATAACAGCATGACCAGATAATAAAACGTCGTATCGTCCTTCAGATTCAGACCGAACCCGAACTGCGAGCGCTGCTTGATGTTCAAGCCTTCGTCACCGCCATAGGCCTTCACCGAGTTCGCCAGATAGAACAACATCTGCGCGAATGCCAAGGTGATCATGATGAAGTAGACACCGCGGGTTCGCAGGCAAATCGCACCAATGCCGAGCGCCAGCAGCCCGCAGATCAACATGGCCAGCGGGAAACCGATCCAGGCGCTGCTGACTCCTTCGGCGATCAATATTCCTACGGTGTAGGCGCCGACGCCAAAGAAGGCCGCATGGCCGAAGGACACGAGGCCACCATAACCGAGGATGAGGTTCAGGCTGCTGGCCGCCAGTGCGTAGATTCCGATACGACTGGCCACACTGATGTAGAACTCGGCGTCAATCGCCTGCATGATCTGCGGATAGGCCACTACTGCGACCGCGATCGCCAACAGCAGCCAGCGCTGCGCGCTAGTCAATGACTTGGGCATCATCCGCGCGCCGGGAACAGGCCCTGCGGTTTGACGAACAGGACGACGGCCATGATCAGATACACCAACACCGATGCGACCGCAGGACCTGCGGCGCTTGCGAATTGCGGCGGCAAAAACCAACCGAAAAAATGCGGTAACAAGCTGCGACCCAAGGTGTCGACCATGCCCACCAGCAGGGACCCGATCAGTGCCCCTCTGATCGAGCCGATGCCACCGATCACAATGACCACAAAGGCGAGAATCAATATTCCTTCCCCCATTCCGACCTGAACGGCCATCAACGGTCCGAGCATTGCACCAGCGACCGCACAGAGCGCTGCCCCCAGGCCAAACACGACCGTGAACAGCCGCTTGATGTTGACGCCCATGGCGAGTGCCATCTCGCGGTTCGAGGCGCCGGCGCGAACCTGCGCACCGATTCGGGTACGAGTCACTAAAATGTAGAGCAACGCAGCCAGCGCCAGACCCACCGCAATGATGACCAACCGGTAGGCTGGATACGAAAGTCCAGGCAGAAGCTCGATGGGGCCGGACAGCGCGGCCGGTGCCGACAAGGGCAAGTCGGTTCCCCAGATCATGCGCACCGATTCATTGAGGATCAGAATCAGCGCAAAGGTTGCGAGTACTTGCGACAGATGGTCACGCGCATAAAGCGTTCGCAACAAGGTCGCTTCGAGCAGCATTCCAAACAGGGCTGCTACCGGAATCGCCAGCAATACGCCGAACACAAAAGAGCCGGTCAACTGCACCAGCCAGGCGGCCAGAAACGCGCCCACCATGTACAGCGAGCCATGCGCCAGATTGATCATGTCCATGATGCCGAACACCAAAGTCAGACCGGCGGCCAGCAGAAACAACATGAGGCCGAACTGCAGGCCGTTCAGCGATTGCTCGATGAGCAGTAGAGCGGACATTCAGACTCGTCCAGGGCAACGAAAGAGGGCCGCGATAAAGGGCCGCGAGTTAAGTGCGAACTATAGTAGCATCGGCAAAATTCGCGGATCCGCTCCGCCAGTTGTACCGCCCTGTCGTGCACCGTCCAGTGAGCCAACCTACTACCCTGTTCGACTATGTCGCTCGACACGCACGCACGACACCCGCAGCCGTGGCCTTGCGCGGGCCAGGTGGAGTCACGAATTATTCGCAACTCTGCGCCCAGGCGCGACAGCTAGCTGCCGCGCTCGCTTCGGCCGGTGTGCGGCGCGGCGACATCGTGGCCGTCCAACTTCCCAACTGTGACGAATTCGTACTGACATTGTTGGCCTTGAATATCCTGGGTGCGACCGCTCAGATGGTACACATGGCTTATCGGCAATCCGAGCTGTCATTTCTGCTCGGGCATTCAGGTGCGCAGGCCTACATCGGCTTATCGACTTTTCGGGGCGAGTCACCAGCCACGCTGGCGCTGGCCGTCAAACACCAACAAGGCGTACAGGCCGCCGACTCGCAAGCTGCGCTTCGGGTCGTTGTGGCGCTTGGAGCGCCGGTATCCGGAGCGCTGGCTTGGGCAGAGCTGTTGCGGTCAGTAGCAGCGCTCGATTCGGATGACGCGATAAACGAAGTGCAGTGCGAAGAGCGTTCCGAAGTGCATTCCGAAGTGCATGAGCGAGCGGCCGATGAAGGCTATGTGTTGCTGTACACCTCAGGTACCACCGCCGATCCGAAGGGTGTGCCGATTGCGCATCACCGCTTCCTCGATAACGCCTTGGCGTCGATCGCGCCGCTGGAGGTACTCGCCGCCGATGTTCTGTTGTCGGCAGCGCCATTCACCCATTTGTATGGCCTGTTTGTACTCGAGCTTGCCCTGCTGGCCGGCGCCAGCCTTTCCCTGTTACCGGCGTTTACGCCGACTGAACTGGTCACGACGGTCGTGCGCGATCAATGTACGGTCATTTTCGCGGGCCCAGCGCATTTCAAACCCTTGCTTGATCAAGGCGGCATGCGTTCACAGGACTTTGCAGACGTTCGCTTCATCTGTCTGTCCGGGACGGCGGTGCCGCCACTGCTGGCGCGACAGGTGGAAGCGCGACTCTTGCGCGGCGTGGTGCTTCAGCTTTGGGGCATGAGCGAACTGCAGGCCGGCAGCTACGGTCGGCCAAACGACCCGCCACACATTCGGCTCGAATCCGCCGGTCGTGCCAGCCCGGCTACCGAATTGCGCATTGTCGATGACCAGGGACTGATCGTTACCTCACCGCAGGAAGGCCGACTGCTGATGCGCGGGCCGTCACTGTTCGAGGGCTATTTGAACAATCCAGGCGCGACCGCAGCGGCGTTTCAGGACGGCTGGTTTGACACCGGCGATACGGCCAGGCTGACCGTCGACGGTGCACTGGTCATCACCGGCCGGGTCAAGGAATTGATCAATCGCGGCGGTGTCAAATTCAACCCGATCGACGTCGAATCATTGCTGGAGGGTGTCGTCGGCGTTGAGCGTTGTGTGTTGGTGCCAATGCCTGACCCGGTACTCGGTGAACGCGCTTGTGCGTTCGTCACAACCGACGGCCAGACAGAGGTCACCCTCGAGCGCCTGACGCAGGCGCTCGAAGCAGCCGGCATCGCCAAATTCAAATGGCCGGAGCACCTCATTCTGATCGCCGAGATGCCCCTGACGCCGACCCAGAAAGTCATGCGCGCCCGGCTGGCTGCGGACCACCTGGACATCAAGGTCGTACGGTGATCGTGCTTTGGGAGTCGCGAGGCGTTCATCAGACTATTCCTTTGGCCAATTCGATGCCTCGCTGTTTCCGAAAGGGATACGCCGACTCAGCGCATTGCTGCAGGAATCACTTCATCTTGCAATCCTGGACATAAGCATCGCCATGATTTTTCAGCAGCGGCGCGCCGAGTGACTTGTTGACAATCCGACCCTTGTCATCCTTGCCAATCACGCGCAAGTAGTAATTCTGGATCGGGAAGTGATTGACGTTGAACTTGAAATCACCGCGCACCGATTGAAATTTGGCAGCCTTCAGAGCCCGTCGCACTGCATCCTTGTCGTCGAGCTGACCTTTGACGTCGCGCACGGCTGCATCGATCAGCATCGCCGTATCGAAGCCCTGGGCGGCGAACACCGAGGGTAAGCGGTTGTACTCGCGCTCGAACGCGGCAACGAACTTCTTGTTGGCGGCATTATCGAGATCAAGGGCCCAGTGCGCGGTATCGAAAATCCCCAGCATGGCGTCGCCGACCGGCCGGATCACATCCTGATCAGAGCCGAAGCCCGGAACCAGCAAGGTCGTATCCTTGGATAACCCGGTGCCGACAAATTGTTTGATGAAGTTGATGCCCATGCCGCCTGGCAGGAAAATGTACAGCGCATCCGGTTTGGCCGCACGTACCTCGGCGAGCTCAGCCGCATAGTCAAGCTGGCCCAGTTTGGTGTAGACCTCACCGGCGATATTGCCTTTGAAATAACGCTTGAACCCAGCCAACGAGTCCTTGCCCGCCTGGTAGTTGGGCGCGATCATGTAGACGTTCTTGAAGCCCTTCTGGGTGGCATGTTGCCCCGCCGCCTCATGATAGGCATCGTTCGGCCAGGAGGCCGCGAAAAAATACGGATTGCAGTCCTTGCCGGCCAGTGGCGACGGCGCCGCGTTCGGGCTTATGTAAAAGGTCTTGCTGTCGAAGGCCTCCGGCACGCCGGCCAGCATGATGTTCGAGAACACCACGCCGGTCATGAAGTCGACCTTGTCGCGCTTTATATTCTTTTCGAACAGTTGCTTGCCGACATCCGGCTTGAACTGATCGTCGCTGACGATGACCTCGGCAGGCAAGCCGCCCAGCTTGCCGCCGTTCAACTTGACGGCGAGCTGAAAGGCGTCGCGAATGTCGACGCCCAGGCCTGCCGACGGGCCGGACAGCGTACTGACGAAGCCAATTTTAACTTTGTCGGCAGCGTTGGCGCTGTTGACACCCAGCGTCAACGCGGTCGCGATGACAGCAACTAATGCTGTATCCCGCAGATATCCAGCACACAACACCAGCAATGGCTTACCAGTACAAAGGGACATGAGATTCGCTCCACGGGTTCAGAATGAGCAGATCGTACCAAGAATGCGATTGTTCATCCTAATCGCCGGCGATCATCTGCCGCTTGATCATGGAGTCGCTACTTGAGACGGTGTTGCCGGCAATCCTGCCGCCTGCCACGCACATCAAGGCGAATCAAACGCAGGCGCGAAGTCCGCCAGCTCCCTGGCTTTAAGACCCACCTCAGGGCTAAGCGCCAACGCTTTCCAGGTTGCCACCACCTTCACGACCTCTGCCATTATTCTCCGTGCCTCAAGCGCAGTCAGCGCAAAGTAGCGGCACCGGGCAAGCAACGAATCCACATCCACAACCGGCCCGTCCTGCTCCGAGAGCCAGGTTTTCGATGCACGCTCCTTGTCGGGGAAAGGGTTGATGTCGAACGCCGGCGAAAGCTGCCATTGACCGTTGGCAACATGTAGGAAGCCGTGGTTTTGCAAGTGATCGTCAACATTAGCAATCAACAGGTTGAACAGCATACGTCGCCACAGTTGCCGGAGGTCTTTGTTCGGTTCTACGCAGTGGGCGCGAATGATGTCGGCAATTTCAAAGTAGCTGCGATCTTCCTCCCGACTCGCTTGCAGCATGGACGCGGCAGACAGGTAGGGAATTCGCTTGCCGTCTTTTGTGCGATCAAAGCGACCGATGATGGCGACGCTGATGCCTTGACTCTCGACAACACGGGCGGGCGCTGCGTCGATACCGGCCTGCTGCGCCAGCCGCATTGCCAGCACTTCGCCGCGAGTGACGCTGCGGGTGTCGCTCACGCTGGGGAATTTGCCAATCGCGAGTTGGCCGTTGTTATCAATGACGGTGCACTTGGGGCGCATGCCGCCGAGCGATGTGCCTTTGCCTTGAAGGTAGAGCAGGTCCTCTGAAGTCTCGACGCCTTTCTCAATAGCACGACTGGCGCTGAGCATGTGCGACAGCTCGACGAGAACTGGCGTAGTACGACCGCCTTCGCTCGAGCGCAAGAAGTGACCAGCCTGATCTCGAAAGCGCAGTGCGCCCACTCGGCTGAAATCGTCGACCGCCAGCAAGTAGTCCAACTCGGTCAAGGGCCCGAGCGCAGGCTTTGCTTTGCGCTGCCTGGCATGCGCGCGCGCAATGACCCGGCGGCCCCAGGCGTCGGGCGCAGTGTCGGCCAGAGCGTGGTGAAACGGCGAATCACTTTTAGTGGCCGCCTTGCGTTGTTGGTAATCGGCGGTAAGCATCAGGTCAGGAGATATCGCGAAGCGATCCGAGTTGACCAACCAGCTCGAGTCGTAGGCAAAGGCAGTGTTCTGGCGTTGGCCTTGTTGTACGTAAGTGAGGCTACCGACGGGCGTACCGCTTTCGCCAATGCAGACATCGACCTGTTGGCGGATATTGACAGGCCCAAGGTGGGCCGCCCGGTTCATAGTGCGCCAGGGCTGTTGGGTCGTCTGGATTTGCTGCGTACGCGCAGCGGCAGTTGCGCATCCATCATCGTCAGACCAATATCGTCCTGAGCCGTATCGATCAGCTCAGCAAGCGCGTCCAGCACGCCAAAAACCTGCATCGTGCGAGCAATAAAATGGATCGGTACGCGTGCGTCGCCTTGCTCCATTCGACGGATCGTCGACACCGAAGAACCGATGCGCTCGGCGAGCGACGCCTGCGAAATATGCCGCCGGCGACGCGCCAACGATACGTCACTGCCGAGCTTGCGTATGGCGCGTACCACCGGCAAGGGAAGCGGCAAGGCCAAGGTTGCGGCAGCTTTTTTAACTACCCGTTCAGAGTGCTTGAGGCTTTTAAGCGCTTTCATGGGAGTGATTATAGGACTCTCCATTCAAGGGTTCAAGCCAGCGAGGTGTTTCACGCTGCTTCATACGCCGCCTATCGGAAATGTTCCTCCAGAAACTCCGCATGGGTTCGAGCCTCCTGCGTCCGTCCCTGCTCCTGGCCGCGCAAGTCGACCCGGCGAATCTTGCCGGAAATTGTCTTGGGCAAATCTGAAAACTCAATGCGCCGAACCATCTTGTAGGCGGACACCCGCTCACGCAGGAAACGGAAAATCGCGCTCGCCGTTGCCGCGTCAGCTTGATGGCCCGGCGCCACGACAACATAAGCCTTCGGTACAAAGCCGCGCACCGGATCGGGCGATGGCACCACCGCCGCCTCGGCCACGGCAGGATGTTCGATCAGTGCACTTTCAAGCTCGAACGGGCTGATTCGATAGCCGGACGCCTTGAACACATCATCGGCCCGACCGACGTAGGTGATGTAGCCATCAGCGTCGCGACTGCCAACGTCACCGGTGTGATAGAAGCCGTCTCGCATTGCCTCGGCGGTCTTGGCGGCGTCATCGGCATACGCATCCATGAGACCCACCGGTCGCTCGGTCAGGTCGATGCAGATCTCGCCCTCGTCGGCCGGCTTGCCGTCAACGTCGAGCAGCACTATGTTATAGCCCGGCAATGGTCGTCCCATCGAGCCCGGCTTCAATACGGCGCCCGGCGGATTACCGATCAGCGCAGTGGTTTCGGTTTGTCCATAGCCATCTCGAATGCCGAGATTCCAGGCCCGTTGAACCTGCTCGATGACCTCCGGGTTTAACGGCTCACCCGCCGAGATAGCTTCGCGCAATTTCACCGGCCATTGCGTCAAATCTTCCTGTATCAACATGCGCCAGACGGTCGGCGGTGCGCACAGCGTCTGCACGCCTTCACGAACCAGGGTGTCGAGGATTGCGGCACCATTGAAGCGGTTGTAGTTGTAAATGAACACGCAGGCCTGCGCATTGAACGGCGCGAAGAAACAACTCCAGGCGTGCTTGCCCCAGCCCGGCGAGCTGATCGTCCAGTGAATGTCGCCAGGCCGCAGACCCAGCCAATAAAGCGTCGACAGATGACCGATGGGATAACTCTGGCGTGAGTGTCGAACCAACTTCGGTTTGGCGGTCGTGCCGGAAGTGAAGTACTCCAGCAAGGGTTGATCGACCGTCAGCGCCTGGGCGGGCTTGAACGCCTTTGCAGCCTGATGGGACTGGGCATAATCGGTCCAACCGGCGGGTAATGATGCGAGCGCACCGACGCCGATGAGCTTTACCCCTTGACGAGACTCTGCGGGCAGCTCGTTGATCCGCGCCATGCCGGTCGCATTGGTCACCGCGAATCGAACTTTGCCACGAGCCAGGCGATCGGCCAGATCGGCACCCGACAGCAGCGGCGTAGCCGGTATGACCACCGCACCGAGCTTGATGGCCGCCAGCAGCGTTTCCCAGAGTGGGACTTCATTACCGAGCATCAGCAAGATGCGATCGCCGGCGCGTGCGCCCTGTTCGCTCAGAAAGTTCGCGACCTGCGACGAGCGCGCCGATAACTCGGCATAACTCAACTGCGCTACTGAACCGTCTTCCTCAACGATCCGCAGGGCCGGCTTCGTATTATTTGCGGCAATGAAATCGAAGTAGTCGATCGCCCAATTGAAATGGCTGAGCTTGGGCCACTTGAATGTTCTGATGGCGCTGGCGTAATCGGTACGGTAGGCAATCAATTGATCGCGGACCGCCAGAAAAGAGTTCAGATCGTTCATGGCTGCAGGCTCCGTGGTTGCGTTCAACCGTATTATGCTGAACTATTGGGCCTCGCTCCCTGGAACTCGCTCTCGCGAACTCGCCACCGTGAACTCGCCACCACGAACATTCCGCCTCGAACACTCCTTCTGCAGGCCCACCGATGGATCAATCCCCAAACCGCCCGGATGTTCATCAAGTGTTCTCGCAGAAAGTCGCGGACTATCTGAAGTCGCGACCCGACTATCCGCTGGCGCTGTTCGAACAACTGAGCGCACTCGGGGCGTTATCCGCAGGGGCGGTTATTGCGGATATCGGTTCCGGTACCGGCTTGCTGACCGGCAGCCTGCTGCAACGGGGTCACGAAGTTTTCGCGCTGGAACCGAATGACGAAATGCGCGCTGCCGCCGAATCAAACCTGCAATCCTTTGGCGGTTTCCATAGCCGTTCCGGTTCGGCCGAAGTGACCGGTCTTCCAGACGCGTCGATCGACCTGGTCACTGCGGCGCAGGCGTTCCACTGGTTTGACGCGCCGCGAGCCCGTGACGAGTGCTTACGTATCTTGCGACCGGAAGGACAAGTCGCGTTGATCTGGAATGATCGCGTGTTGACCGACCCTCTGAATCAAGCACTGGATCGGGTCTTCACCGATTTCGGGGGCGAATTGCGAAAGGTATCGATGCAGCAGGAGGAGAGACGCCAGGTACCCGTGTTCTTTGGCCGGGCCGCATACCAATCCCTAAGCATCGACCATACGCATTGGCTCGATCGGGCAGGACTGGATGCGCTGGTGTTTTCGCGTTCGTACATGCCTAAACGGGGCTCAGGCTCGGCGCTGCAGGTCGAGGGCGAAATCAGTCGAATCTTCGATGAGCATGCTCAAGTTGGACAAGTACTGATGCGATATCAGACCTTGGCTCTGGTGGGTCATCCGACCCACCGGCCGTAGGCCAAGCAGCCTCTTAAACCTTCTTGACCACCGTCCAGGCCTTGGTCTTGGAAATAGGCCGACCCTCGCGGATCTCGACGACATCGCCTTCATTCAGCGCTTCTTCGGTGTGCGCATGGTACTTGGTGCTCTGAACCAAGTACTTGCCGTACACCGGATGCTTGACCTTGCGCTCGACCAGCACGGTCACGGTTTTCTGCATCTTGTTCGAAGTGACTCTGCCAGTCAGCGTGCGCTTGGTCGCCGATTTGACCGGCGCGGTGCCTGCGGGAGTGGCGGTCGAGGATGCGTCAGCAGAGGCGTTCATTTAGCTGCAGCTTTCTGGGTCATCACCGTGCGCACCCGAGCGATATCGCGGCGGGTATTGCGCAACTGGTTGGTATTGTTCAATTGTTGGGTACCGAGTTGCATGCGCAGTGAAAACTGCGCCTTCAACAGGGAGTCCAACTCTTTTTTGAGCGCTGCAGGTTCCTGAGCGCGCAGTTCTTTGGCTTTCATCTTCTTGTTTCCTTAGATGGACGTCAGGCGCAGACGTCAAGCGCCGACGGCACGCGAAACGAACACACAGGCCAGCGGCAGCTTGGCTGCGGCCAAGGCAAAGGCCTCGCGCGCCAGCGCTTCGTTGACGCCGTCCATCTCGTAGAGCACCTTACCGGGTTGAATCTCGGCGACGTAGTACTCGGGATTGCCCTTGCCGTTACCCATCCGAACTTCGGCCGGTTTCTGCGAGATCGGCTTGTCCGGGAAAATACGAATCCAGATGCGACCGCCCCGTTTGATATGACGAGTCATCGCGCGACGAGCAGCTTCGATCTGGCGAGCCGTCAAGCGACCGCGCTGGGTTGCCTTCAAGCCAAATTCACCAAACGACACCGACGCGCCACGCGTGGCCAGGCCCTTGTTACGGCCCTTTTGTTCTTTACGGTATTTACGCCGAGCGGGTTGTAGCATCGCTCACTCCTTCTACTCTTTTTTAGCCGGTGCATCACCGGTCGGTGTGGTCGGGCCAGCGGCTCGACGTACCCGTTTGACTGGATTGCCTGCTGTATCGGTGGCCGACTTCTCGGGCGCTGATTTCTCCGGAGCATCCTTGGCAGCGATGTCGGCACCTTCTGCCGGACGACGCGGACCGCCTCGGCCCGGACCACCGGGACCTCCAGGGCCACCGCGACCTGCACCGGGACCACCACCAGGCTTGCCACCGGGTGGGCGACGGCCACGACGATCGTCACGATCGGGCGGCGGAATCGGATCTTTGTCCAACGCTGCCGGCGGATCATTGCGACCGAGCCGATCGCCCTTGTAGACCCAGCACTTGACACCGATCACACCGTAGGTGGTTTGTGCTTCGGAAAATCCGTAGTCGATATCGGCGCGCAACGTATGCAACGGCACGCGACCTTCGCGATACCACTCACAACGCGCAATCTCGATGCCATTCAAGCGACCCGAGCTCATGATCTTGATGCCTTGAGCACCCAGACGCATGGCGTTTTGCATCGCACGTTTCATGGCGCGGCGGAACATGATGCGTTTCTCGAGCTGTTGCGTAATCGAGTCGGCAATCAATTGCGCGTCAATTTCGGGCTTGCGAATCTCTTCAATATTCACGTGCACCGGCACGCCCATCAGCTTTTGCAGATCGGACTTGAGATTCTCAATGTCCTCACCCTTCTTGCCGATGACCACCCCAGGACGGGCCGAAAAAATGGTGATGCGCGCGTTCTTGGCAGGACGCTCAATCAATACACGCCCAACCGAAGCGGCACGCAGCTTGCGGCTCAGGTACTCGCGCACCTTGAGATCTTCCAGCAGCATGCCCGGAAAATTCTTGCTGTTCGCATACCACTTTGAAGTCCAGTTACGGGTAACTGCCAATCGAAAGCCGATTGGATGAATCTTCTGTCCCATTCGTTCCTGCCTTCTCAGTTACCGACGGTCACAAAAATGTGACAGGTCTGTTTTTCGATTTGAACGCCGCGGCCCTTGGCTCGTGCGTCGAAGCGGCGCAGCGATTTGCCCTTCTCGACAAACACGGTCTTGACCTTGAGTTCGTCGATGTCGGCGCCGTCATTGTGTTCGGCATTGGCGATCGCCGACTCGAGCACTTTCTTGACAATGCGCGAGGCTTTTTTCGGCGAGAACGTCAATGTGTTCAGCGCCTGCTCAACAGGCTTGCCGCGAATCATGTCGGCGATCAATCGACCCTTCTGGGCTGATAATCGGACGCCGCGCAAACTGGCTTGGGTTTCCATGTCTCGAGCTCTCTTAATTTTTCTTGATGCCGGATTTTTTATCGGCCGCGTGACCTTTGAAGGTCCGGGTCAATGAAAATTCGCCGAGCTTGTGACCGACCATGTTTTCGTTAATGAAAACCGGTATGTGTTGCTTGCCGTTGTGAACCGCAATCGTCAACCCTACGAACTCGGGCAACACGGTTGAACGGCGCGACCAGGTCTTGATCGGCTTCTTGTCTTTGTTGGTCACCGCCGTATCGACCTTCTTGATCAGATGCGGGTCGACGAACGGACCTTTTTTTACGGAACGTGCCATACGTTACTCTCGATTCTTCTCTGTACAGTCAGCCATTACTTGCGGCCACGGCGCTGCACGATCATCGTGCTGGTGCGCTTGTTGCGGCGAGTCTTGTAGCCCTTGGTCGGCGTGCCCCACGGCGACACCGGGTGTCCGCCGCCGTTACTGCGGCCACCGTGCGGGTGATCCACCGGGTTCATGCAAATACCGCGTACCGTCGGACGAATACCGCGCCAGCGATTGGCACCGGCCTTGCCGATTTGTCGCAGGCTGTGTTCACCATTGCCGACCTCGCCAATGGTGGCGCGGCACTCAATGTGAATCTTGCGAACTTCACCCGAGCGCAGACGCACCTGAGCGTAGGCTCCCTCGCGAGCCAGCAGTCGAGCCGAGCCGCCGGCCGTACGAACGATCTGCGCGCCCTTGCCCGGCAACATCTCGACGCAGTGAATGGTCGAGCCGACCGGAATATTGCGGATCGGCAAGGTGTTGCCCGGCTTGATCGGCGCTTCTGAACCGGACTGCAAGGTGGTACCCACCGGAACATCGCGTGGTGCCAGAATGTAGCGACGCTCGCCGTCCTTGTAGAGCAACAGAGCAATGTGTGCGCTGCGATTCGGGTCGTATTCAATGCGCTCGACCTTGGCGGGAATGCCGTCCTTGTTGCGCTTGAAGTCGATGATCCGGTAGTGACTCTTGTGGCCACCGCCCTTGTGGCGCGTGGTGATGTGACCGAGATTATTGCGACCCGACCCGCGAATCTGCGGCTCGATCAGCGCTTGCACCGGACCACCCTTGTGCAGAGTCGGCGTCACGATCTTGACCATCGCACGACGGCCGGCTGAAGTCGGTTTTACTTTGACGATAGGCATTTACACCGCCTCCGCGAAATTGATTTCCTGGCCCGCCCTCAAGCTCACATAGGCCTTGCGAACATGATCGCGACGCCCCATGAATCGGCCAAACCGTTTGACCTTGCCCTTCTGGTTGACCACCTGCACACCTTCAACGTTGACCTTGAACAACAACTCGACGGCAGCCTTGACTTCCACCTTGGTTGCGTCCTGCGTCACCTTGAATGCGTACTGCGAATTCTTCTCGGCCATGTTCGTACTCTTCTCAGAGACGATCGGCGCGAGCAGCACCTTCATCAGGCGCTCGGGATTGATTGCCGCGCTCATGCCAGCATCTCCTGCACTTTAGCCAGTGCGCCACGAGTGAACAAAATCTTGTCGAACTGCACCAACGACACCGGGTCGGCATTTTTCGCTTCAACGATCAGCACATTGTGCAGATTGCGGGCCGCCAGATGCAGGTTCTCATTGAATGCATCGGTGATGACCATGACCGACTCCAGACCCATCGCCTTGATTTTGCCGGCGAGCTGCTTGGTTTTCGGCGTGTCAAGCGAAATGCCTTCGATAATCGCAAGCCGGTCTTCGCGGACCAATTGCGAGAGAATCGAACACAAGCCAGCACGGAACATTTTCTTGTTCAGCTTGTGCGTGAAATTTTCGTCCGGGCTGTTCGGGAAAATCTTGCCGCCGCCGCGCCACAACGGGCTCGAGGTCATACCAGCGCGAGCGCGACCAGTCCCTTTTTGGCGAAACGGCTTTTTGGTCGAGTGCCGAACTTCTGCGCGATCTTTTTGCTTGCGATTGGCGCTGCGCGCGTTGGCCTGATAAGCCACCACGACCTGATGCACCAACGGCTCGTTGAAGTCGCGACCGAAGATCGTGTCCGGCGCGTCGACTTTCGACGCCTTCTGACCTTGATCGTTAATGAGGTTCAATTCCATTGTCGCTCCTGCGCCTATGCTTTCTTGGCGACTTTGGCGCCCTGTTTCGGCGTCTTGATCGCTGGCGTTACGACAACCGCGCTGCCTGCACCACCGGGCACTGCGCCCTTGATCAGCAGCAAACCGCGGACTGCATCAACCCGCGCCACTTCCAGATTCTGGGTGGTGCGATTGGCATTGCCGAGATGACCGGCCATTTTCTTACCCGGAAAGACGCGACCCGGGTCCTGCGCCATACCGATGGAGCCGGCCGAGTTGTGCGACTTCGAATTACCGTGGCTGGCACGATTCGACGAGAAGTGGTGGCGCTTGATGGCGCCGGTAAAGCCCTTGCCGTGCGTCGTACCCGAGACGTCAACAATCTGGCCGACCGTGAACATCTCGACATTGATGACCGAACCGGGCTTCAAATCGGCCAGTGCGCTCGGCTCAAGACGGAATTCGCCCATGCTGTTACCGGCTTCGACTCCAGCCTTGGCGAAATGCCCGGCCTGCGGTTTGGTCACACGGGTAGCGCGGCGTTTGCCATGCGTCAATTGCACGGCGGTGTAGCCGTCGGATTCGACGGTCTTGATCTGGGTGACGCGATTGTTCGACACATCAAGTACCGTTACGGGGACAGCATTGCCCTCAGCCGTAAAAATACGCATCATGCCGACCTTGCGACCCAATAGTCCAAGGCTCATTGTTCTCTCCAATCCCGACTGCAATTGGCCGGGTGATTCTTCTCGCTACATCGCGAAAAGCCTTCAATCATAGCGGATCCCGTCACACAGGTCAATCGTCTTGGTTTTCCGGACCACAACAGTCTGGGCCGGGGTATAGTCGCGAAAACCGCGCAGACATCCCCATGATGCCCAAGGGAAACAAAAACAATGGCACTGCCACCAAGACTGCAATCATTACTACCAACACGTTCCAAGGGGCGAGCACGCGGCATCGCAAGTTTCAGAAACGGCTTGTTCCGGGTGATGCTGATCGGCACAACGGCACTGGCGACTGTCAGCAATTCGGCGTTCGCCCAGCCACAAGACTACCCCAACAAGCCGATCAAATTTGTCGTCGGAACCCAGGCCGGTGGGGTCACCGACATTCGCGCGCGCCGTTTCGCGCAGCGCCTGACCGAGTTGCTCAAGCAGTCGATCATTGTCGAAAATCGCCCCGGTGCATCGACCACCATAGCGGCCGATTTTGTCGCGAAATCGGCGCCCGACGGCTACACCGCGTTGTTTGGCGGCAATACCGAGGTGGTCGTGGCACCCGCACTCGGCACGCCGATTCGCTACGATCCGGTCGCTGATTTCGCGCCGGTGGCGCAATTCACACAGGGTTCACCGTTACTGGTCGTTCACGCTGGCATGGGCATCAAGTCACTGGCCGAGCTGATCGATTGGGCACGCGCCCGACCGGGACAACTTTTGTGCGCCACCGCCGGCCACGGTAGCGGCGCGCATTTCATCTGCGAGCTGTTTGCGCGCAGTGCCGGCATCCAACTACGCAGCGTGCCCTATAAAGGCAGCGGGCCGATGTTGCTGGATACAGCCAGTGGTCAAGTTCACATCACCATGGGGTACCTGGCCGAAGTTGAAAAGCAGTACATCATTCCTGGTAAGTTGATTCCATTGGCCGCGCTCGCCAGTCAGCGTCTTGAGCGATTTCCACACATTCAGACCATGGCGGAGCTCGGTCATAACGGCTTCGAGTTGCGCTCCTGGACCGGCTTGTTTGTGCCCGCCGGAACTCCGAAGGAGATCATCAATCGGCTGAACGCCGAGATCGTCAAAGTGGTTCGCGAGCCGGACTTTATGGCCTGGCTGAAAGAAACCGGCAGCGAGGTTGTGACCCCGAATGTAGAACAATTCAGGGACTTTGCGCGTGCCGACCTCGAGCGCTGGCGCAAGATGTCGCAGGAGCTAGGCATCCGGGCCGAGTAAAGGCGTTCAAGGTCACAACACTGGAACCACTATCAACGTGCAAAGTTTGTCCACCAAAGCATCGGCGGATCCTCAACAATCAGATCCTTAACAATCAGTTTCACTAAGGCCATAACATGCGCATGAACCGCCTGAAGCAACTTTGGCGCGAAGGCAAACCCGCCATCGGTAGCTTTTTATCCATTCCGAACGGATTCGCCACCGAAGTGATGGCCCATACCGGGCTGGACTGGCTCTGTATCGATTTGCAGCACGGCTGCATCGACTATTCCGATGCCGTCGGCATGCTGACGGCGATCTCGACAACGGCCGTGACACCGATTGTGCGCGTGCCCTGGAACGAACCGTCGATCATCATGAAGGTGCTCGACGCTGGCGCCTACGGGGTGATCGTACCGATGGTCAGCAATCGTGCCGAAGCCGAGCGGGCGGTCGCCGCCTGCCGCTATCCGCCGGTGGGCATGCGCAGCAACGGCCCGACGCGCGCCCTGATGTACAGCGGACCCGACTACCAAAAACATGCCAATAATGAAATGCTTTGCATCGTTATGATCGAAACCGCCGAAGGCATTGCCAAGATGGAGGAAATCATCTCGACACCGGGCGTCGATGCCGTCTACATTGGCCCGACCGATCTGGCGCTAGGCCTGGGCTTGCCACCAGTCATGGATAACGACGATCCGAAACACGTTGCGACCGTCAACCGCATTCTGGAGACCTGCCAGAAACACAAGGTCGTGGCCGCCATGCATACCGGTGGCGCGAAATTCACGCAGCGCTACATCGACCAGGGTTTCAAGATGATCATGCTGATCGGTGATCGCAATGCCATGTCGAACTACGTGAAGGCCGAGGCCGCCAAGTTGACCGGTTGGACGCCGCTCAACCCCACGCTTGCAGCAGATAAGGGCGGCTATTGACAGGGTCCGACATCGCATCGTCGGACCGAGGAGCGGCCCGACGTTTCATCGAAAGCCTAACGCGCAAACTGCTCGTTACCGACAATGCCGACCTTGGTCAGACCAAGCCTTTGCGCGGAGGCCATCACGTTCGCGACGACACCGTATTTGGCCAGCTTGTTCGGGCGCAGATGCAACTCCGGATGAACCGGTTGGGCGGCCGCTTCGCGCAGCCGGGCCTGTAAATCGGTGGCATCGGCGAGCGCTGTGCCCTGCCAGAACACCACGCCTTTTTCGTCGATATCGATCTTGATGACTTCGGGCAACACGGCCGGCGGCGGCGGGTTGCCGACCGGCATGTTCAGGTTCACCGAGTGCAGTAGAATCGGTATCGTGATAATGAGCATAACCAACAACACCAGCATGACATCGATCAGCGGCGTGGTGTTGACATCAACAATCAGTTCCGGTTCAGCGTTGCTGGCCAGACCGCCCAACTTCATCGCCATCTGCAGATTTCCCCAGTATATTGGTTGATGTGTTCAGTCGCGAACGATTCCAGAAAATCGGCGACGAGCGAGCGGTTGCTCAGTTCTTGACCGGCGGTTCGGTGATGAACCCGACCTTGGCAATGCCGGCGCGCTGGCAGGCATAGATAATTCGCCCGACACTTTCGTAGTTGGCATCGCGATCGCCACGAATATGAACTTCCGGCTGCGGCGATTTGGTGGCAATGGCCTTCAGTCGGTCGACCAGTTGCTGGGTCGTGGCCATACGCAATTCGTTCCAGTAAATACTGCCATCGACCGACACCGATACCTCAATATTTTCCGGTTTGCTCTCGCGGACTTCGTTGACCTCGTTGGGCAGTTGCACCGCGATCGAGTTGCGCACCACCGGTATGGTGATGAGGAAAATGATCAGCAACACCAGCATGACGTCGACCAGCGGTGTCGTGTTGATATACGAAACCACTTCGTCTTCATCCTCGCCCGCGCCACCCAGTTGCATCGCCATGATGCCGCTCAGCTTGCCGACTTCGACTGGGCGTTGGCCGACGCGGTCGAGCCCAGCAATACCGCATGCAGGTCGCTGCCAAATTCACGGACTCGCTCCATGGCACTCTTGTTGCGACGAATCAGCCAGTTATATCCCAGCACCGCCGGCACCGCGACCGCCAGGCCGATGGCGGTCATGATCAAGGCCTCGCCCACCGGTCCAGCGACCTTGTCGATCGACGCCTGGCCAGCGACACCAATGGCGGTCAGCGCGTTGTAGATACCCCACACCGTGCCGAACAAGCCCACAAACGGCGCCGTCGAGCCCACGGTCGCCAACAAGGCCAGGCCATCTTGCAAGCGACTCTGAACGTTGTCCATGGCGCGCTGAATACTCATGGTGATCCAGGTATTCAAGTCGACGTGACCGAGCAGGCCATCATGCTTTTTGGTGGCTTCCAACCCCTGCTCGGCAATGAAGCGAAACGGGCTGCCCGCCTTCAGCGAATCAGCGCCCTGGCGCACACTGCCGGCGCCCCAGAACGATTGGTTGGCGTCCTTGGCTTGACCCGCCATTTTGGCCTGCTCAAAGAACTTGGTGATGATGACGTACCAACTGCCGACCGACATCAGCAACAGGACCAGCAAGGTGCACTTGGCAACCCAGTCACCACCGCGCCATAGCGCTTCCAAGCCATAAGGATTTTGGACTGAGTCGCTGGCGTTGGTCGCGGCTTTGTCGTGCTGTCTGGCGGGTGGTGTGTGGGTGGGGGGTTGGGTTG
>JANLTP010000097.1:0-76325 GCA_031363055.1 Burkholderiales bacterium
GGTGGCATCCGAGCCCGACGTATCGCCCGTGTAGGTGATGATCGCATCGCCATTGGCGGTCACCGCAATCGCCGGCTGCGACTGCTCAAGCAGCCCGACAGGATTGACGCGCGCATCGGCACCACTGACCGCCGTACCCGCTGAGTTGAAGACGCGTAGATAGACGCCATTGCCAGAGCCGTCGAGGCCGTTGTTGGTCCAAGCAACCACGAATCGTCCGCTGCCCTGATCGACCGCGACGACAGGTTGCGAAACGGCGCGAATGGTGTCCGAATTGACCGCGATGTCACCGGTCAGCGCCGTGCCGTCGGCGGCAAAGCGACGCGCCACGATGTTATTCCCACCATTGACCTCACAGACCACCACAAAGCTGCCGTCGGCAAACGTTGCGATCTGATTACCGCCTCGCGACTCGGGCAGCGCCTGCGTGCCAGCGGTAACGTTGTTGATCCGGACTTCGGCACCCTGCGGAATCACGTTCAAGGTACCGGTCCATTGCTGCTGCGCATCGCCACTGAACGCGAGCCCCGACTCGATCGTACCGGTCTGATGCTCGAGCACCCAGTCACCGCCGAAGGCAGCACTGGCGGTCTTGTCAGTGCTGGCGGCAAGATCGACGCCGGTCAGGCTCGACAAAGCATCCAGTAGTTGCACGCCTGCATTGCTGGCGGCAAGATCACAACCATAGATGAGCAAGTCGCCGCCAGCACGTAACGCTTGACCCCAACCCGCGATGTCGGCGCTGCGCTGGCGTACGACATCAATATCGATCTTGCTTGAACCGAGCTCCAGAACGCCATCGGCGGCGTGGCCGACCAGATGTACGGTATCCAGATTCCGGTATTGTGCGAGCACTTCGCTGAGCTGATCGACACCATTGCGATCGAAATCGAGTACCAGCCAATCGATGGCTCGCCCCTGCTCGCGCTGGGCGGCCAGATCGGCAACCAGCTCGGGTTTGTCCTGGACCCGCGCGTCGATGACCACGAGCTCGCGCGCGGCCTGCTGTTGGGTTGCAGCGTTAGCCTGTGGCACGCTTTCGGCTAGGGCAACGGTCTGAACCAGGGCGGTGGGTACCGGGGCGGCCAACAACACCGCCGGCGCATCGGCTGAATACAGGATACGCGGCTCGAGCACCTCGATCGTTGGTCCGTAGCGCCGGTCAATGCCTCGGCTGGTCGCACTTCTGTCCATACTGCCAGTGTCGGCATGTGCGGCGGCGGCCACGAGCGTCGACCGACAGCCGTCGGCTTAGTCGGAGTGCACGGTCAATGCGCGCGCTCGTACGGCGTGAGTTCTACCCGATCAACCGGACCAGGATGATGAAAATTAATTAAAGTGAGGCGAAGAACTCGGCTATTTCAAAGCTCGCCGCGTCGGGCTTTTCATAGTGGACGAAGTGGCCAGCTCCGGGTGCTACCGTAGCCCGGACGTTCGTGAAAAACTCCGGTAACCGATCCGCCCATTCGGCTTTTACGATGGGATCTTCCGCGCCCCAGAAGACGCGGGTAGGTACCTGGATCGGCGGCGCAGGTGGCGTTCTACCTTCGATCGCCGCCATGCGTACTTGATGGGCGCTGAGATACCAGTTGAATCCACCCTGAATGTTTCCTGGAATCATGAAGTTGTCAACCCAAGTCTCCAGCTCGGCATCAAAGGTGTGCTCGTCGCAGGCCCAATGGCGAAGGAATGCGCCAAAGTAGGTGCGACAAGTGTCGCGCGATGCGCCCACGAGTTGCGCTGCCCACGGCATTTGATGAAATGCCTGGTACCACGTCTCCAGAACGTGACTCGGAGCGAGCCAGCGCGAGCCAATTCCTGGATAAGGCACATTAAAGAAAAAGAGACCTGAAAGGCGCCCGGGTGCCTTTTGCGCAATGACTTGCGCCACATAGGCACCGACATCATGGGACACCAGGCCGAAACGTTCGATGTTGAGCGCATCGGCAAGATCAAGAATGTCGGCGGCGAGCACGTCGGGCCCAGCCTCGGCCGAGGGGCCCGATCCAAACTTTTGCGACGCGCCAAAACCTCTGAAGTCGGGCGCAAATAATTCGAACCTGTCGCTCAACCTGTTGATCACGCGACGCCATACGTGCGACCACTCCGGCCATCCGTGTAGCAAGAGGACGCGCTCGCCTTCACCCGAGTGCAGAAAGTGTGTCTCCATGCGACGGGTGCGAATCGTTCGAGAGTTGATGTTGTTGTTCATACCCTTCAACGCTTGCGGCTCGCGTCGCCACGCAGCCGCGCTATCATGTAGCTTGCGGCTTGGTTAATGTGCTTGCGCGCCAGCATTTCGGCGCTTGCCGCATCGCCGGCGATGATCGCATCCAGGATCTGCGCATGCTGGTCCCAGATGTCGCGCGGCGTCTGGTCGCGCATCAACACTTCGCCCATCACGCGCTGGGTGTAGGTCAGATGCGCGGCCATGGCTGGCGCCATCAGCGGATTTCCCGACCACGCATAGATGAACTCGTGGAAGCGCATGTCGGCCGCAATCATGTCCGGTACGGAGCCGCTTGCCACAGCATGGCGGCCGGCCTCGATCAGCGCCGGTCCCTGTTGCGCGGCGCGCTCGACGCTCATATTGGCCGCGCAGCGGCAGGCTAGGCCTTCGATCACGGCCCTCATATCGTAAATGTACCCAACGTGGTCAGGGTCCAGCGGCGCGACGATCAGACCACGTCCCGGCGCATCGCGCAGCATGCCCTGATTGCGCAGAAGTAGCAGGGCTTGCTGCACCGGCTGACGCGATACGCCGAGCGCCTGCGCGATCTGTTCCTGGATGACGCGTTCACCTGGAGCGAGTTGCCCCGACGCGATCTCAGAAAGGATGGCGCTGTGAACTTGTTCGACGAGATTGGGCTGGATCGCGAGGGTCTTCATCATTGGGTGCAATAGGGACGTATCCACCCGTCGGCGGCACGCAGTGGCAAGTGTAGGCGTCCTCCGAACGGTCGAATTCCGAATTCGTCGAGCTGGTCACTAGGGAAAACCCGTATTGCACTCTGAATTCAGAATTCTAAACTGGCACTGGCCGTTCGTGTTGACGCAATAACAACGATCGTCGACGGTATGCATGCTCTCGAAATAAGCACATGAATAGCCTTTTGCTCGATCGTACAGTCATCGTAACCGGCGCCGCCACCGGCATCGGGCAGGCCTTTGCCGTCGGCTGCGCCGCTGCGGGCGCCAGCGTCGTGGTCGCCGATATGAACCCGTGCGACGAGACGCTGGCCATTATCGAGCGTGCCGGCAGCAAGGCACTCGCGATTCAGACCGACGTGAGCGACGACGCCTCAGCGCAGCGCATGGCTGAACAAGCCCTGGCACGCTTCGGCCGCATCGACGGGCTGGTCAATAACGCGGCCTATTTCCGCGAGGTCAGGCTGACCGAGTTCGAGCAGCTCGACCCCGCGCAGGGGGACCGCCTCTTCGCGGTCAACGTCAAGGGCGTGTGGCTGTGCAGCAAGTCGGTGATGCCGGCGATGCGCTTGCAGGGCTGCGGAAGCATCGTCAACATCGCCTCGGTGGTGGCTGTGGCCGGACAGCCGGGCTATCTGCACTACGTGGCCAGCAAGGGCGCAGTGCTCGCGATGACTAAAGGGCTGGCTAAAGAGGTCGGCTTTTGTGTCCGGGCAGACGATCGTCGTCGACGGCGGCCACATCATGTACTAACGACAAGGAAAAGCAGATCATGAAAACCAAATCAATGCAGATCATCGGCGCCCTGCTGCTGTTGGCTGCTTGTGCTTCCATCACGACGAACGAAGACGCGCAGTTACTGGTACGCGCGCAGCAGCACTTCAAGCCGCTGCCGGCCGATGCCGGCAGCGCACAGCGTCCGCTCAGCGCGCAACGCATCGCCCTCGGACGTGCACTGTTCTTCGAACCGCGGCTCTCGGTCGATGACAGGATTAGTTGCGCGACCTGCCATCAGCCATCGTTCTACGGTGCCGAGCCACTCGCCGTGTCGATTGGACCGGCCGGAAAAGTGCTGCCACGCAACTCGCCGACGGTGTTCAACACCGCATTGCAGTTCGCGCAGCATTACGGCGGCAATCGCTCCGATGTCGAAGATCAGGCCGTGAAGTCGCTGCTCAGCCCGTTCGCCTACGCCCAGAAGGACTATGCCGCAGCCGAGGCAAAGTTGCGCGCCCTGCCCGGGTACCGCGCGATGTTCGAGCGGGCATTCCCCGGCCAGGCCGAGCCGGTGACCGTGGCCAACCTGGGCGTGGCGATCGGCGCCTTCGAGCGTGTGCTGATCACGCCCGCGCCGTTCGACCGGTATCTGTCCGGCGACGACCGAGCGCTTGACGCGCAAGCCAAGCGCGGGCTCGACAAGTTCATGTCGTTCGGCTGCGCCGGCTGCCACAACGGCGCCACCATCGGTGGCCAGACCTACCAGAAATTCGGCGTCACGCAGGACTACTGGCTCGCCACCGGAAGCAAGCCGAATGACGTGCACAAGAGCATCGACAAGGGCCGCTTTCAAGACACCAGGAACGAAGCCGACAGCTTCATGTTCAAGGTGGCGCCACTGCGCAACGTGGCGGTGACACCGCCCTATTTCCACGACGGCTCAGTGGCCAAGCTCGACGATGCAGTACGTGTCATGGGCCGGCTGCAACTCGGGCGCCAAATCGGCGACGCCGACGTAGCCGACATCGTCGCGTTCCTCGAAAGCCTGACCGGCGAAGTGCCGGCGCTGTTTGCCACCCCGCCGGTTCTGCCGGTGGCCGCGCGCTGAAGTCGCAAGTTTTCCCACGTCAACACAGGAGTCCTCTCGTGCCGCAGCTTGCCGACGGCCGCAAGTTCATCTTCGGCGATGCGCCGAGAGCCGCCGCACGCGACGCGAGCCCGGCACCGGTGACGCACCTGCGCCCCGACGGCGACCCCACCGGGCTGCGCGCCGGTACGACGGTCACGGTAACTCCGGACGACAACGCACGCGTGCCGGTCATGGGTACGCCGGTCGCGGCGAGCGACAGCGAGGTCGTGATCCACCGCAAGGACGCGCAGGCCGGCGACCTGCACCTGCACTTCCCGCGACTCGGCTTCGACGTCCTTCCCGCTTGATCCTCAACTACTTCATCGCGCTCCTCAATCAAAACGGCACTGCCTGACTACCGGTTTTCACAACTCGGAGAACAACACGATATGAACTTGCTCAGCTTGAAGGGCGGCGACGGCGTGACCGAGGAGTTGACCGCCTACTCCGGCGGGGGCCACTCGATGAGCTACAAGATCCTCGAGTCACCGCTGCCGGTGGTCGGCTACCGATCAACGCTCGCGGTCAGGCTCGGCAAGTCGGGCGGCTCGATCGTCGAGTGACGAGATTCAGCGCCCGCCGCGCCCCAGCCAGGAAATCGCCAGGTCAGAACAAGGTTGAGCGCGGCAAGCGAGCGTCTTGCCAGCGGCCGCCTGTTCGGCGCTCAGGCTGCCGTCCGAACGTGGCAACATCGACACTTTGCCGGCGGCCAATTGCGACACGCAAACGCCGCAGTTGCCGCTGGCGCAGCCGTACGGATAGTCGATACCCGCCGCTATCGCCGCTTGCAAAACCGTCTGCGTAGCGGCGCATGAAACGGTCGCGCCGGTGTTGCCGATCTTGACCTTGTACAAGGCTTTGCTCACGCCGCATTCAGCCCGCGCCGCGACGGCATTTTGCGCACCGATGAGAACTCTGGGTGGTACCAGGTGACCGACGGAAAACGCTCGAACGCGCGGCCATACAGGGCCAACGTGACCGACGCTTGGTCGCCGACCACTTCCTGGCTGTGAATGTCGTGATCACTCATTGCGAAGCCGTGACCCGGTTGCAACAGCACCTCACCGATGCGTTCAATGGTTGCGTAACCGGACTTCGAGCCGTCGTCGGTGCGGCGCCACATCATATTGCGTTCCTGACCGGCAATCGCAGCGCTGATGCACCAGATACCGTGCGAATGCGGTTTCGACATCTTGCCCGGCAGACCAATGAGCAGATGCAGCGCCAGACCATCGTTTTCCTCGATCGCCAGCGGATGAAACCGCGCTTGCGCCACCGGCATCGCGAAGTCGCTCAGCGCGAACAGCTCGCCCTTCGCAGCCAGCCTGGTCAGCTTCAGTTTCAGCGCATGCAAGGCCGATGGTGTGCTGCCCTCCTCGTCAAGAACCTGGTGGGCCTGGCGCATGAAGCTCAGGCACGCGGCCTTGCGTTTGGCGGCCGCGGTGGAGACGGTTATGCTTGCGGCGTTCGTGGCGTTCGTGGCGTTCTTTGTCTTCACTAACATGGTAGCTTCCTTGGCTATGCGGTTGCGAGACTCAACCCTATTTGCATACTTTCGCATTGTCAAACCGTTACGAGCGATCCGCCCAACGGAGATGAAATTCGGCGGTTGGATCGATCGCCTAAGCCGCAAATCTCATCGTCCAATCACTGAGTTCGTACGAATTCCGAGCGTTGCTTGGATCTCGCGATGAATTCCCTGACCTTTTATGGTGAACCCAGCAGCTTGGAATTTCCGGCGCTTTGTCCGAATTGTGGGCGTAAGGCCCAGCGATTCATCAGCTATTCGAAGGCGTTCTGTCGTGAATCAGATCTGGACACCTACGTGGTGTCAACGGTCAAGGTACCGTTTTGCGACGACTGCGTTGCACAGCACGATCGGCAGTTCCGAGCACCAGGCCTGCTCGCAAACCTGGCGTCGTGTTTTGGCAATTCCGACATGATCGCGACGGTGTTCTACGGCGTCGCCTTCGCATTTGTCGCGCAGTTGGCCGTGGCCAGCCTATTGAGGGGCCGCTGGTCGCATTTCGGGATCGAACTTCTCATTGCCGGACTGTTTGGATGGATCGCTTGGTCACAAGGGCGTCGTTGCTGGCGTGAAACCGAATATCTGCGCATCGCGCCCCTGACCGAGATCACCGAGGCGTTTGATTTTGGCGACCATCATATCGGCGCGTTCGAGGCTGATCGCTTCACTTGTACGATCCGCAACGCCGATTTTGCACGCGAGTTCGCAGCATTGAATCGCTCTCGTGAATGGTCACAAAACAGCCCGCGCGCAGAAAATGATCGGCGCCAGTCGAATCGGAAAATCTGGATGTTTGGCGCGTTGATGCTGGCTATTGCCCTGATATTGCATTTACTCGGCTGGGGCGAGTAGCCATACAAGGCCCTTCCCGGTTACCTCCGGGCGTGTACTCATTCTTGGCCTATTCCAAAGCTTTTTTTCAGGTCTGCTGCTCGCTGTAAAAAGAGGTTGATATTTAAGACCGTATCAACGACCATCAGTCGAGAACATCCGCAGAGGTCACTTATGTCGCTACGATCCAGACTCTTCAACGGCGATCCGCGACTGGAAGCCTGCCGGCTGCAGGACTCGGCACATATTGCGCCGGGCGCTGTAGGGGACCATGTTGGCAAGATTCACCAGGCGCTGCTCTTACTAAATGACGCGAGCATCGGTAGCGCGGAGTTACTCGCAAAATCCTACGGCATAGTAACCGCCCGTGCAGTGCTCGACTACAAGACGAAGCGGCATATCATCAATACTTCGTACCAGACTCGTCCGGATAACGTCGTCGGCAAAATGACGATAACGGCCTTGGACGAAGAAATGGCATTTGCGGAGAGCCGTGGTGGCGGTCGACCGCAATGCGTCGATCAGATCGGCGGAACGTCAGGTAACGCGGGAGAAGCTGTCAACCTGTTTTTACGGCCACAAGCCTTACGGCCACAAGCGTTTGCGACAAATGCCAAGCGCCAGCTCACCGGCGATGCATTGCCGCCCAAAGCGCTGAGCATCAAATGGCAACGCACCTCTGCCGTCGGGGCGAGTCAAAATGACAACCTGTTCAGATTGTTGGTCGGGCGTGCGGGCGAGCTGGTAGTGCAATTCGGTATGCTGATCGTTCACAATGGCGATGCCTCGTCGCTGACGATTCCCTATCCGCATGTGGTCCAGGTCGATCATACCGACGCCCTGATACTGCGTAAAGCGGCCAACAAGGTTATGCCTGCCGCATCCAAGGTTCTGCAGGTCATCGTTTGTCCATTCCCGGATGGCGATCCGGCCTTCGGATTCACGTCGGGAGGCGGCATTGATCCGTTCCAGGCGCAATTCCCCAACTACATTCTCATCAACGCCAAGAAATCTCGTGATGACAGGGGCACCCTGCTGCACGAGATGATCCACGCCGCCACCAATTTGCCCGAGTCGTCACATGACCAACTCAAACAGAGCGTATTCTCAATCGAGACCAACCGAACCGTGCTTAGACCCGAGCATGCCAAGGCGCTTAACGATTCATTCTTCGCAGCTTAGTCTGGGTCGTTACCAAGCGGTTCAATCGGTAACCTTGCCGCGCATCGCCTTGACCTCCGAGCGCTGGCCCTTGGCCTGCAGGCGGCGCTGTTTCGAGCCATAGGTTGGCCGGGTCGGGCGGCGTATCGCGGGGGGCAGCGCCACACTGCTGACGAGTTCATTGAGTCGAGCGAACGCATCGGCGCGATTCATTTCCTGGGTGCGATGCTGCTGCGCTTTCAACACCAGCACACCTTCAAGCGTAATTCGCGTATCGCGCAGCACCAGCAGGCGTGCCTTGACGTCGTCAGGCAGCGACGAGGCCGCGATGTCAAAGCGCAAATGAATGGCGCTCGATACCTTGTTGACGTTCTGGCCACCTGCGCCCTGCGCGCGGACGGCCGTGATTTCGACTTCGGAAACGGCTACGATGCCGAGTGACTCCTGACTACTTTTCAATCGCCAACAATTCGATTTCAAACGTCAAGGTGGCATTCGGCGGAATCACCCCGCCGGCGCCGCGCTCACCGTAGGCCGTCGCCGGCGGGCAGGTCAACGTTGCCTTGCCGCCGACCTTGAGTTTCTGTACGCCTTCGGTCCAACACGGCACCACACGATTCAGCGGAAACGTCGCCGGCGCATTGCGCTTGTACGAACTGTCGAACTCCTTGCCGTCTGACAAGGTGCCCTTGTAATGCACCTTGACGGTATCGGTCGGCTTCGGGTTCTCACCGGCGCCGACCTTGGTGTGGAGAATTTTGACGCCGGAGGGCAAGTTCTCGGCGTCGGCCGCGATCGCATTGCTCAACGACAGAGACAATGACAGAGTCAGGGACAGGGACAGGGAGCACGTCAGGGCTGACGCGCGCAAACGGATGCTGGTTGACTTCATAGTATTTTAAGTGACCCAATAAGTGATGGAAAAAAGCCTGAAGTGATTCTATCGAAGCCGAAGCACCGCCCTTTACTCAATCAACGAGATCGGCTCAAGTGCCTCGCCGCTGGCCAGAACGCGGCCGATGGCAGCAGTGTGTGGATAGCCAATCTCCTTGAGCGCCTGTACGCAAGCCTCGGCGTTCTCGGCCGGCACCGTGGCGAGCAAGCCACCGGCCGTCTGCGGATCAAACAACAGCGCATAGCGACGATGCTTGACCCAATTCGCCTGATCGCGAACCGCGCGGCGCAAACGTACATTGGCGGGTTGCAGCGAGCTCAGAATGCCGGCGGCTGCCGTCTCCTCGGCACCGTCGAGAATCGGCAGGGCCGACAATTTGAGTTCGACATCGACGCCCGAGGGCCGGGTCATTTCGATCAGATGACCGAGCAGCCCGAAGCCGGTCAGATCGGTGCAGGAAGTCGCGCCGTGCTCGATCAGACAAGCGGCGCCCTTGCTGTTGGAGACGACCATCGACTTCAAGGCAGCGTCGATCCATCGGCCGCGAGCGGCCAACTTCGCATGCGCCGCGAACAGCGTACCGGTGCCCATCGGCTTGGTCAGAATCACCACGTTACCCGGCATCATGCCGCCCTTGCGCATCACCGTGTTCATGGCTTCGGGTATCAGTCCATTGACCGCGAAGCCGAGCGCCAATTCGCGGCCTTCACCGGTATGGCCACCGACCAGCGCGCAGCCGGCGTCATTGAGTACCTCGATAGCGCCGGACATCATCTGGAACAAAACATCTTCGGTCTTCGACTCGAGCCCCGGCGGCACGGTGACCACGGCGGTAGCCGACTGCGCCTGCCCACCCATGGCGAATACGTCGCCCAGCGAATGATTGGCCGCGACCTTGCCAAAAATATAAGGATCGTCAATGAAGGCTCGGAAAAAATCCACCGTATGGACCATCGCCATGCCGGCGGGTACGCGGACCACGGCCGCATCATCGGGCGCGTGCAATCCGATCAGGACGTCGTCGCGATCAATCGGGTGCAACGATCCGAGCGCACGCGATAACACCGTTGCGCCCACCTTGGCGCCACAACCGCCACAACGCATCGCAATCGCCGATATCGCCTGCGCGGCTTCTTGCGCATCGAGCTTGACCGACGGCGCGCCGGACGACGAGCCAAAGAAGGAGCCAGACTGCCCGGTAGACTGGGCGGCACCGCTTGATTCGCTCATGGCCGGGAACTCGCTGAATTTGCGCATGAAGCGGCGATCAATCCAGTCTTTCCAGCGCCAGACCCAGGCACCGCTGGCGCCGAACACCGAGCGCGAAGCGACCGCGTGCTGGTCACCGGTGGATATCAACGCCAGCCAACTGCGCTGCGGCACAAATGGCTTGATGGGCAGCTCCTGTAAGGCCAGTCGGAGATTCTCTTCGAGTGGCCGCCCCTGGCGCACCGCAAACACGCCGGCCTTCTCGCGCGGATGATTGACCACATTGGCAATATCGCCAGCGGCAAAGATCTTCGGATCATTCAACGTTTGCAAGGTATCGCCGACCTTGATGAAACCGGAGTCATCGAGCTGCAAACCGCTATCGCGCAACCACGGCGCGCCACCGGCCTGGGTGACCCAAATGATTTCATCGGCGTCGATGGTTTGACCCGACGCCGTATGCAGGCCACCGACGTTCACCCGATCAACCAGCGCATTGCAATGCACGACGACACCGCGCTCCTTCAGAACCCGCTCGAAGCGACCGCGCACATAGGTGTTGTGAGTCGGCAAAATCAGGTCACTGGCGGTCAGCAAATGAAACTCGAGCGCATCGGCACTGCGACCCAGCGACACCAACTCATGGCGCAACCGATACTGCATCGCCAGGGTCAATTCGACACCGCCGGCGCCGGCGCCGACCACTGCAATGCGCAGCCGACCGGTCTGCTGCCGAACCCGTGCCAGCAAGGCCAGCCAGCGATTGTTGAAACCGGCGATCGGCTTGACCGGCACCGCAAATTGTTCGGCGCCGGACACCTGACTCATCTGCGGCGTCGAGCCGATATTGATCGAGAGCAAATCATAGGGAACCGGCGGGCGATCGGCGCAGAGGACCTTTTGCGCTGCGCGATCAATCCCCGTCGCCGAATCACTGTAGAACCGAGCACCGGCAAATTCGGCCAGTCGGCGCAAGTCAATGTGCACATCGTCGTAGTCGTAGTGACCGGCGATGTAGCCCGGCAACATGCCTGAATACGGCGTGTGGGTGTCGCGACAAATGACCGTCAGCCGCACACCGGGCATCGGCTTCATGCCAAACCGCTTGATGACACCGACGTGGCTGTGGCCGCCACCAATCAAGACAATATCTCGTAGAACGGGCTGTTCGGAGCCTCGCATCATGAATCAACCTGGGAAAGGGAAAGGGTAAACCTGCGGAATTTAGAGTCGGGAACGCAGTCTTGAAATTACAAACTCAACCGGCGCGCACAACAATGCCCCGTTCAGCAAACGCGGCGCGCAGTGCCTTGGCGAACGGCACCGCGGCTGCCTGATCGCCGTGCAGGCACAAGGTTTGAGGGGCGACCGGCACCATTTTACCGTTCAGACTGGTCACGAAGCCGGCTTCGATCATTTGCAGGGCTTGGGCAACGGCCTGAGTCTCGTCCACGATCATGGCACCGGGCAGCTCACGCGCGCTCAATCGACCCGCATCAGTATAGGCGCGATCGGCGAACACCTCGCCCGCTACCCGCAGGCCAGCTTGGCGGGCGACCTCGAGCATCGGGCTGTTCGATAACCCGTACAACATGACGTCGTCGCCGAGGTCCTTGACGGCCTGCGCCATCGCTTGCGACAGTTCAATATCGTCAGCGGACATGTTGTAGAGCGCACCATGGCATTTGACATGATGCAGCCGCGTACCGGCCGCGCGCGCAAAGGCCTGCAGCGCACCGGCCTGGTACAGCACCAGGTCATACATGTCTTGCGGTGAGATTTTCATGACACGGCGGCCAAAGCCCATCAAATCGGGCAGGGACGGATGCGCACCAATGGCCACCCCGTGCGCCACCGCCAACTGAACGGTCTTGCGGATTGTCGCCGGGTCACCGGCATGAAAACCACAGGCAATGTTGGCCGACGAGATAAACGGCATGATGGCCTCATCGGCGCCCATTTTCCAGACGCCGTAGCTCTCACCCATGTCGCAGTTCAAATCAATATTCACGACGTTCAATGTCTTATTCATGCTGCTCCGAATTCCGATTGGATGGATCGTATTTTGGCATCAAGACTCTGGCGCGCCCGCTTTTTCAAGGCCAGCGCTTCCTCCAGCGAACAGCGAACAAAGCGTAGCCGCTCACCGGGTCGCAGTTGCGCGAGTCGCGAGATATCGACGCTGGCGACTTCGAGAATCTTCGCATAACCGCCGGTGGTCTGGTGATCGGCCATCAGCGCAATCGGCAAGCCGCTGGCGGGCACCTGTACCGTCCCCAGGCAAGTTGGGCCGGACAAGATATCGCCGGACTTCTCCCGGACCAGCTCCGGTCCTGCCAGTCGAAATCCGATTCGATTCGATTGCGGTGACACCCGCCAGCTCGCCTGAAAGATTTTCTGCCGTGCTTCGGCGTTAAACCATTCGAAATGCAAGCCGGGCATGGCATACACCAGAATCGGATCTCGATCCGGTAGGGTCATCGGCGGCACCGACCAGCGCACGGTCGAAAAGCCGCTCTGCGTGTTCACGGTGCGCGCGTTCATGGATGAAGTGCGCAGCCGCTCAGTCAGCCGCGCAAAGCGCGCGCTTGAAAGTTCGCTGACGTCACTGGCCAGCGGCAGTCCATCGCCCGAGCGCAGCGCCCGACCTTGCAAGCCGCCAAAGCTCGCTGGCAAATAAGTGCTGCGACTGCCCAGGACCGGATCGACCTGTATGCCGCCGGCGATTGCCAGATACGCCCGTCCGCCCAAAAACGCATGACTGATATGCAGCCGCGCACCGGCCGACAGCAGCACCGGTCGGTCCTGCGGACAGCGCTGACCATTCACGGTGACATCGAATTGTGCGCCAGAAAGGGCGATCAATACCGGCTCCGGGAATATCAGCTCGGGACCAATCATGGTGATTTCGAGCGTCGCCTGGTTACGCTCATTACCGACCAGCACATTGGCCAGTTCATGGGCACGCGCATCCATGGCCCCGCCTGGGACGATACCCAGATGCTGCAGGCCGGGGCGCCCCAAATCCTGAACACCACTGAGCATGCCAGGGCGCAGTACCTGCGCCGTTACTGGACTCACGGCTTGAACTCGCGCTGCAATCGCAGGAACTCCTGGCCTGAGATCGGCACAAAGCGAACGCGATTACGCGGCGCCAGCAAGCACGGTGAGGCCCGCGCCGAATCGAACAGGATCATCGGCGTGCGGCCAATCAGATTCCAGCCACCCGGAATCTCGAACGGATAAATGCTTGACTGGGCGTTGGCAATGGCGACCGAGCCGGCCGCCACTTTTGCGCGCGGCGTCGCGCGTCGGGGAACGATCAATCCCGGGTCCAGTCCGCCCAGATACGGATGCCCGGGCACAAAGCCCATCATCAGCACCCGGTATTGGGCACTCGAATGCCGGCGCACAACCTCGTCGCTGCGCAGACCCAGTTGCCGGGCGACGTCGTCCAGGTCAGGCGCAAACTCAGGTTCATAACAGACCGGAATTTCAATCACCGACTCCGATGCCTGATCCGGGATCGACGGCAAGCTCAGGCAGACATCGATGAGTTGCCGGCAGGCGTCGATCGGCGACTCAGGTAGACCCAAGTGGTCGGAATCAAAGTGCAGCGCCAATCCACCGAGGGTCGGCACGATATCGCGCAGCCAAGCGACGGATTGCGAACGCACGGCGGCGGCCAATTGCTGGACCGCCTCGTTGACCTCGAGATCGAGCTTTTGCGAGAACTCAATGTACACGGCGTTGTCCCCCAGCGGCAGGATCGCATGCGGCATGTTTTTCGGAGTCGTCATGGCAGGAAGGATATTGGGGTTACTAAAGCGTTCAGTTGGGTGCGCACATTGACGCGCTCATTGACGCGCTCATGCAGGAGCTTATTTTTGAGCCGGAATCGGCGTCGAAAGCGGTACCGGTACAGCCGTGACACTGCTTTTCGGACTGCCCGAGATCACGCGATCCGAGTAGGTCATGTATACCAAGGTGTTTCGCTTTGAGTCGACCGAGCGAACGACATGCAAGGTTTTGAAGAGTAGGGACATGCGCTCGTTGAACACGATTTCCTGCCGAGGCAAGGTGCCGGTGAAATGGATGTCCGCTACTTGCCGGCAGGCAATCGCGGCCTCGGAAACATCCTCGGCCAGGCCAAACCAGGACCAGAATCCGCCGGTCTTGGCGCGCGACACATAGCAGGTCACGCCGCCGACCTTGGGATCGTCAAACGCTTCGATGACGACTTTATCAGAGCCCGTAATTCGAAAGTTGGTGTTGACGCTGCCAATCTCCTCACGGGCGCAGCCGGTGAATAGAACGGCTGGCAACAGGACGAGCGCAAGCGCCTGCGGTGCGCCCACTGCTCGGGATAGAGCTTGACGAATGAACTTAAGCATGAGTACTGACTACCCTTCTGGTGACTACAAAAGATCCGCAACAGGCGCTACAGTACACCCATGACGCCCGAACATTCGCTGCAACAGGCCATCAACGAGTCGGTTCGACTCGAGGAATACGATCGCCGCTGGCCGACTCGCTTCGCGCGTGAACGAGCACGTCTGCTGCGACGGTTCCCGGATCAGTTTTTGGCCATTGAACATTTTGGCAGTACAGCCGTTCCTGGTATGCGAGCCAAACCGATTATCGATATTCTGGCAGGCGTCGAATCGATGGCCGTTGCCATTGCGCTTAACCAGACCATCAGCCAAGCCGGATACACCACGCTGGCCGAGTTCAATGCCACGCTCAGCGATCGGCAATGGTTCATGAAATGGTCCAAGGGCCATCGCACCCACCACTTGCATGTCGTCGAGTTTGACGGCGATCAATGGCACCGGCGCCTGCGTTTTCGCGATGCCTTGCGTGGCGATGAGCGCCTGGCTTCGGACTATAGCCGGCTCAAGGAAACGCTGGCACAGGAGCATCCGGATGACCGGGACGCTTACACTGACGGCAAGGCAGATTTTGTCGATGCCGCGTCTGTTTAGCACTGAGCGGAAAAATGACCGGTTTGGATATCGGCAGAACAACTGCGACTATACGGGTATCGCTGTCCGGTATTGCTTGCCTGAGCGCGCGCAATCATGCTAAACAGGAGTCCGGCCATAAACCGAAAGAATTTGTATGTCCACCGCCATTGCTGAATATGAAAAGTTGGTTGCCGCTTTCGCCGAAGCCGAAGGGGTGTCCACAGCACTGCTGTTTGGCAAACCCTGCCTGAAAATCCGCGGCAAAGCGTTTGTGGCGCAACATAAAGACACGGTTGTGTTCAAGTTGAAAGGCGTCAACCATCAGAAGGCGCTGTCGCTGGCCGGAGCCTTGCTATGGGACCCTTCCGACACCGGCCGGCCGATGAAAGAATGGGTCGCCTTGCCGGCCAGTGAAGCGAACCGCTTCGAGGCCTTGTCGAACGCCGCCCTGGCCTACGTTTCGGCGTCTGTCTGAACTTCGCGCTCAAGGAAACGTCGGCGCGCTACTCACCGGAGCGTCACGCCCGAGCGGGCATCGGGCCGAAGACATCGATACAGGCTTGTGCGTCGGCCATGCCCATGATGGAAGTCTTGCGCGTCTTCGGGTTCACACAGGTTTGCGCCAGCAGCGCCGGGTCAATGTTGCCGAGACCGCGATAACGGTTGGATTTGATATCGAACAGCGGTGCACGCACCATCTCGATACGACCTGATTCAAGCAGTGGCCGCATCCAGCGATAAAAATACATGAGCATCAGCGCGCCGCAATGGATGCCATCGGCGTCCGGATCGAATAACAGCAAGACGCGATCGAATCGTAGCGCGGCCAGCATAGGAACGGCTGGCTTAGGTCCGGCTGGCGTAGCGCCGGCAGGTAAATCTGTGGCCATCGAATCGAAGGCCTGAACACCCAGCGCTTGCTGTAACGCTTGATACAGCTCGAAGACAGCGACCTTTTTCGCATTCGCACGAAGTGCGTTCAAGGGTTTGCCCTGCATCGGCAGCACCGCCTGAAAGTGTTGACTACGAACAGCACTGACCGCACTGCAGGCCGAATCACCTTCGACGATGAAGAGCTCGGCAGTGGAACCTGACCCGGACAGCGCACACGCCTCGAGTTTTATCGGCTTGAGTTTAAAAAATTCGGACACCCTACACCTTGTTTGAGATGGTCTTGCTGAGCGGCATGGCCGACTCACGGATTCGTATTGTAAGTAACCGCCGGAATCGGGGCCTGTTGCCAAGTTCCGGCCAACTATCGTCGGGGTCGATGTCGGCGTGCGCACATCAGTACTCTGCTGAAGTACCGCGACAGGTAGTCGCTGAACAAGCAGTCGCCGAACGAGCAGTCGCTGATCAGCCCGGCAACAGGTTGATCAGAAACAGCCGCTCGAGCAACCAGATACCGCCCGCAATGGCCAGTAGCGAGGACAGCGCCGGTACCGCCGCTTGCGACCAGAGCCGAATATTTCGCGTGAACCAGATCAACGGCCACAGCATTGCAATGAACACCAGTTGACCAAGTTCCACGCCCAGGTTAAAGCCCAACAGTCCCCAGGCCAGCGAGCCGCCGTCCAGGCCTGCGTCATTCAAGGCCGACGCAAATCCGAAGCCATGGACCAGCCCAAATAGCAGTGCGACCGGCCACCAGCGTGCCTGTCTGGTACCGAGGAGGTTCATGGCGGCTGCTACGAGGATGCTCAACGCAATCGCCGATTCGACCCAGCGCGATGGTGGTGTCAGCCATTGCAGCACCGACGCACTGAGGGTAATTGAATGGGCAAGCGTGAAGGCAGTCACCGTCAGCAGGATGACCTTGAGACTGGCACGCGCATCGCTTTCGGCTTGCCATCGACCCTGGTGCCGTCGCAGCACGGCCGGCAACACCATGAGCACAATGAAGGCCAGATGGTCCCAGCCCACCAGAATGTGATGCATGCCATTTTGAATATGACTGAGCAACGATGATGACGCGGTCAATGCGTTGGCTGGACCGCCCCCGCCCGGTGTCGCTACGAGCGCCCCGCTTAAATTCAGCTTGACCGGTTTTCCGTCCGGAGTGACGACAGTTGAGCCATCGCCATGTTTGATGATCGCGCGGTGACTCGGATCGAGTTCACGAAACATCCGATAACTCAGTTCGACCTGATCGGCCTTTGACGGGCACTCGAGTTCCAAGCTCAGTACCGCATAGACACCATCGCTGTGTTGTACCAATGCGTGGGAGACTGGCCCGGTCTTGCACGCACCCTTTGAACTCTGCAGGCTCATGGCCTCCAGACCGGCCCGGCCGATCTCGGCGTGACGACGCCGAACTTCCGCCCAACTCAGTTGGCCATCGCGATTGCTATCGAGATCGAGCAACAGATCGAGATCACGCAACGCGATATCCCAGCGCATTTGAATCTGGTTGCCTCGAGACTCCAACTCAATATAGGCGTCGCTGGGCTTGTGGGCTTGAGCGATTGGGGCAGCGACAATGGTCATCGCCAGAAGCATCCAGCGCGTCGCCGGCATGATCGCAACCGTAATCGCAACAACAATCGAACTAAAGATCGCACCCAATATCGTATGCATCGTCACGCGCAAGCGCGAGCTGATCATTTCGCGCCGCTCTCAAGCAACACCGTCAGACGTCGATCCTGAAAGCGGCTCTGCGCCACAAATTGCTTGATCTTCAGTAGCACGTCGTTGCGACCTGCGGCGCGCGCCGACTCAGCCAGAATCAAGGTGTCAGCAGCTTCTTTTTGTATGGACCAATTTTGTTCGGCCAGACTGAGCGCCTTGGCCGGGTCAGCATCGACACTCAAAACCAGACGAGCTTCCTCTCGACCATGCAAGCTTTGACCGCGACTGCGTGAACCTTCAAAGCGTGCACGCATATCTGCCAACGCGGGCTTTAGTGCGTCAGTACGTTTTAACGCGTGCAAGGCGAGCACCTGCCGCAGCAACAGCACGTCGGGCACTTGTGCGCCCTTTGCGGGCTGTTTACCGGCAACACTCGACGCCACGGCAAGCGCGTCCTCGGCACGCCCGCGCGTCAACAGAAAATCAGCGAACGCTGCGCGCGCATAAAGCGTCGGCGCCAGTCGTACGGCGGCCTCATGGTGGCGCTCGGCTTCATCGTTGCGCGCCTGCCGCTCGAGCATTTCAGCCAGCAGCGTATGTAACCAGGCGCGGGTGTCGGCATCGAGATGAGCTTCGGCGAGAAGCCGCGCGTTTAATGATTCATAAACATCGAACTGGCCCATCAAACTACGAACGTCGGCACTACAGGCCTCGGAGACCAGGCCCGGTGCCTGGCTCTGCAGTAACTGGCAGGTTTTCAACGCATCGTCAAAGCGACCGAGCACTTGTTCAACGGTCGCTTGCGTCAGCAGCGCCTGGGCATCGCCCGGTTGCGCGCGATTCAACTGCTTGAGATCGGCCAGCGCAGCATCGAATTCATGCATGCTTTGGCGAATGGTCGCACGCAGTAACACCAGCTCGGCTCGATCACCACTCCACCATGGCGTGAGCGCGGCCTGGGCATAACCCAGGTAACGCGGGTCACCGTCACTGCGTGACACTTCGACGTAGCGTTGCGCGAGGCGAATCGCCAATCCAAAATTATTGGGGTCGCGTGCGAGCGCCGCCCGCAAACGACTGAGTCCTTGTAAGGCAGCCGAAGCCGGTACCGTTGCGACAATCTCGTTGTCGTCTTGCGGTACATAGGTCTTTGAAGCTGCAAAGCTCGGACTGATCGCGACCAACGTGACCAGTCCGACCAGGCACGATAAAACAGCCAGGCCCACAAAGCGGCGCAGCAGCCGGCACAAATCGGTCGTTAAAACATTGATCGATTCATACATGGCTGCTGCTTCCACTCATGCTGCCAGTGACCGCTGGATGCCGTTCAGGCGCCCAGCGACTGTGGCTCGGCCGCGTCGTCACCGGTTTCCTTGACGTCCGGCATGCTCAAGGCTTCCGAGGTCTCGTCGCCACTGACCAGCGCTTTGACAAACGCCACAAAGAGGTTCGGCGAGTCACTGACGGTCAACGGTACACTGTTCGACGAAGGCGACGAGGCCACTGGTGAACCGGCAGCCGGCGTACCAGCCGCCGGTGCTGCGGCGGGGTCAACGGCGCTGCCGCCATCACCACCGCAACCGGCCATCACCGAGGCGGCGATCACCAAGCCCAGAAAGGCAGCCTTTTTGATTGAATGATTTTTCATGATGACATCCTCAATCAATTGGGCGAACCGGCTAGCGGCGGCTTGATGTACGGGAAGGCGCCGTCAAACTGGCTTGCGTCGGTCTTCACACCGTCGGTAATAGCCGCACCACCAGCCGGTGCATCCGAAGGCTTGCAACCTACTGCCAGGGCATCGGTCGCACCCGTCAGGACGCACAGCGCACCCATAGCCACACGCAACTCGATATCAACGACATCATCACCCGGTCGGCGACCATTCGGGAAGCCCGCCAAATCGCCACCGGCAACACCGAGATTCTTCTGGGCACCGATAGCGGTCGGCGCAATAGCCGTGTTCAATCGCAACATTTCCGACGGCACGACATTCTTCGGCTGATTGACGACCGTTCCGTCCTTTAACTTCAGGCCGGTCAGGAACGCAGCAACCAAATCCGTACGCGGGAAATTAGTGGGCGCCGGTGCACTCGGGAACAGCAGCTGGATCAGCGCGGGCAAGGTCGGGTTGGTGACGTAGTCAGCAAACTGGCCATCGTCCTTCGGCTTCGAACCATTGAACCGGTCCTTGTCCTTGAGGCCAATCACCACCTCATTGACCAACGGCATACCGAGTCGCGACACTTGTACCCAAGCGCCACCATTGACAGCCGTAGTACCGTGACCGGCCTTGGGCGTTGCGTCGAGCAATCGACCTTGACGCATGCTGGCAGTGGTCCAGGCACCAATCACCGGATCGGCCGCCGTTGCCAAACACGAAATCGGCAATTCGAGGACCAGCGAAGTGACGTTCTTGTCATTAAGCTTATCGGTGTTACCACCGGCTTCCGGTCCGAGCGGGTTCAGGTTGATCAGATCGAAAATCTTGCCCAGCGGAACCTGGAACGGATCTTTGCGTTGACCGACGAACATCTTGCCGCCAGCAGCGCAATTCGGGACATTGATGTCGTAACGATGCTTCCAGGCGTACGGAACATAACCATCCGGGCCGCCAAAGGTTTTATCACCAATGTTATCGAGTGGCTTGTCGAACACCGCTGCACCACCGGCCGCGTTGGTAATCGCCGAACGTGTGCCTGAGCGGCGGTCGCCGCGCACGATATCAACGGTGTAGGTTTCGCGCACGTTTTGCGTCGCGCCGTTCACTTCGCTGACGCCACCGGCTTGAACCAGAGGAATTGCGACGTTCTTGCCACCGATCGGCAAGGTAATGCCCGTGCCGTTCTTGAGGGTATTCTTGAAACGAAACTGGAAGGTCAAGTCTTCCTTGGCATCGCCGTTATTGTCGATGTGAATTTCGTAGAGCGCGTTCGGATCGAGCGAAAAATAGTTCGGGCCACCGTATGAGTCCTGCAAAGGCACATAGTTGGCAATGATTGTCACATAGTCGCCGCGACCGGTTTCATAGCTGCGGAACATGTACAGATCAGTGGCGTCGACGCGCGGCTGGCCGGCAACAAACGGCGCCTCACGGTGACTTGATGCAAGAGCGGTGGTGCCCTGAACAGCGAAAAGCCCGGCCATCGCACAAAGCGACAGACTGCGGCGGAATCGTTTTTTAAGCGACATAAAACCTCCTGGCGTGGCTAACATTGAGAAATGACACCCGCAGCGGTGAGCGCGGATTCGTCTTTTGTATGTACGGCTCGGGATGGGTTTTGGATTTGCGGAAGGTAAACCGACGAAAGCTTCGTAAGTGTCAGGAACTTACGGACCTTCCGTTGCTTGCGGATTCAGAGTTTGATCGGTTTGCCCTGCAAGACCACCGGCCCGGTCGGCAGACCGGTCGTCGAGCCGCCGGCCGGCTCAACACTGACCGCAAGCGCCGCCGCCGTTCCAATCAAGGCTGGATCGGTGAGCGGAATACGCAAACTGCCTTGGCGCGGCAGCAAGCCCAGCGAGCGCGGTGACCCACCTGCTTGCTGTGGAATTGCCCAGAGTTCCAGCACCTGAGCGGCCTGCAGGGGCGGCGGCGCAACCATATTGACTAGCAAGGTCGCGACACCGTCCGGTGCCACCTTCTGAACTGAGACCAGGACACTTTGATCGCCGCTCGCTGTGTTGAGCGAGACCACGAACGAGGTCGATGCAAGTTGCTCAGGCGGTAGTGAAGTGGGTACTCGCAATAGTTGTGAGCCAAGCCAGAAGGCCAATAGGCTGGAGACCAGTGCGGCGCCTTGCCAGAGTCCAAGCCGGCGCCACCAGGACAGAACCCCCTCGGGCGAGCGCGCCTGACGGGTCGCCGTCGCAGCGCCGAACAGGCGCTGTTCAATGGACCGCCAAACGACCTCAGGCGGCAGGAGCGCGCCGCTTTGTTCGGCCAGCGGCAACAGACGCTCTTGCCAATAAAGCACCGCTTCGCGTGCCGCCGGCGAGTCGCGCAACAGGCGATCAAACCGGCGCCGGGCACCGAGGCGTAAGGTACCGAGCACATATTCTGAGGCCAGGCGGTCCAGCAATTCAGGGCGCAAGAGATTCATCGGCTCACGCACTCCTTGAGCAGGCTGAGCCCACGACGGATCCAGGTTTTAACGGTACCCAAGGGTTGTTGCAGGTTCGCAGCCACTTCACTGTGCGAACAACCCTGAAAAAACGCCAGTGAGATCGATTGCCGCAATTGTGGCGACAGTTCGCCCAGGCAGTGATGTATCCGGTGCGCGTCGGCCTTCGCGACGCTGAGCTCCAGTGGTCCGGGCGCCGGATCAAAAATCGCCTCGGCATCATCGCCACTGAGTTCGACCTCGCCGCTGTCACGGCGATCGAGCCGATCGAGCGCGGCGTTGCGGGCGATACTGGTCATCCAGGTCATCGGCGCACTGCGCTCACTCAAATAGTTGCCGGCGTTCTGCCAAACCTTGACAAACACTTCCTGCAGGACTTCATCAGCCCAACCGGCGCGCTTGAGCATGCGGGTTAATTGCGCATACAGGTTCGGCGCGGCCAGCCGATACAAACGCTCGAACGCCGAGCGATCGCCCAATGCCGTGCGCGACAGCAGCGCCGCCAGTTCGGTCGGGCGGTCAGCAGTCGGGCGGTCGGGCGGCGTCGGGTCTTGGATGGCCATAAAGGTTAAGCAGCAAATTGCGGAAATCGTTCGACTTGCTCAAAGTGCGGCGAGCTTAACTCACTTTGATCGCGTTGTGTCTCAGGTTGTGGCTGTACGTTGTGTTGGTAGATACGGTACAGGCACGTATTCGGATTTGAACAGGATGAGGGAAGGTTGGCTGAGTGAGACAAAAGTCTCGCTTACTTTGATTAGCAGGGTCGATCCGCAATGGGGCCTGGTTCCGGATGGAACGGCTTGGAACCGCTTGGAGCGGACTGGTGGGAATGCCGTCGCGGATGTGCCTGCTTCGGCCAGGAGCGGGCTAGTGCGAATGCCTTCGCGAATGTCACCCGCATCGGCCTTTTCGGCCGATGCTCCTTCTTGATTTCGCTGCGGTATTCACACCAGTCCGCTCCTGGCTCAGACTGTGCTTGGTGGAGGTTGTGTATGCTCGCGGTGGTGCTGGTTATTTGCCTTCGACGCTTTCTGTTACTGGCTTCGCTTGTCTGGCTTGCGCTGCGGTCGTGACCACCTGGTTCCTGCCTTGCTGCTTGGCCTGATAAAGTACGGCGTCGGCTCGCCGGATCGCCGCTGCGCCATCCTCGCCCGGCATCAACAGGGTAACGCCGACGGACGCTGTGACGGCCAGACCGGGCGCAATGCGCGACCAGTCGTAGGCCTCGACGTTGGCGCACAGGCGTTCCACCACGTCGGCTGCGGCGGCGGCGTCATCGATCTCTTGCAGCAGGAGCAGGAACTCTTCGCCGCCGTATCGGCCTACTTGGTCGGATGGCCTCAGGCCGAGCGCCAGGACGCGGCCGAAGTCGCGCAACACATGGTCGCCGACCTCGTGACCACGGCTATCGTTGATGAGCTTGAGGCGGTCGATGTCCAACAGCGCGATGCCGACGGGTCCTTTGCCGTGCTGCTCGGCGGCCACGGCCCGCTGCACGCCCGCCAGGATCGCGCGCCGGTTTGGCAGCATCGTGAGCTCATCGGTAGAAGCCACCCGTTCCAGCGTCCCCAGCGCCTGTGCAAGCTCGGCGTTGGTCCTGTTCACCTGCTGACGTAGCCGCGTGCCGGTGATGTTGTGCGCCGATGCCTTGGCCATCTGCCAAGTCAGCCAGACGGCGCTCAGCGCCAGTACGGCCATCATGCTCATAAGCATCAGCATGCCTACCTGTGGCGCCAGAGCCAGTGTGGCCAGCATCACCAGGCCGGTCGATCCCGTCAGCCCCAGGGCCAACGCTTCCAGATCGTCGGCGCGCCCGCCTTGACTCCGGAACCAATAAAAAGCTAAATCAGTGGCGGCACAGCCTGCCAACGCATACCAGAGACCCAGATCTTGCGATACGGTACCGACGGCACCCAACAGACCCAACAGCACCGCATCGACGATGTAGAAGAACAGCACGCCAGCATGGATGCGCCGCACTTCGGTGCGCACGTCGAGGTGAGTGCTGATATCCGGCGGCGCGGCGGCGAGCGGTTTCGTGGCGGACATTGCCTGGGCGGTGTGAGGGGACTCTGGCAATATCAGCCGTCCTGACCGTACCTTGAGGCTTTCATACGAGGGAGCCGTCCGAGCTTTGTGCGTTCCCACACAAAGTAGGCAATTGCGCTTTTATGCAGTCGCGCGAGCCAGTCCCGTATGAAAAAGTTGACTAAAACGTCAATTAAAACTACTATAAATAAGCCAGTATATTTGTGCATAAAAGTGTTATTTTCATTTCCCAGTCCCAAGCGCTGCGAATGGATAAGACCTTGACGCGCAATCCGAGAAGTACGCCCATGATGGGAATGAATGAAAAGAGGAACCGCTGATGAGCATGACGGCAATTGCGCAAAAGCTCGAGGCAATTCGCGAAAAGGCATCGCTCCGATCGTCGGACATCGCACAAGTCCTGGAGGCGACGCCGGAAACGGTTTCACGCTGGAATCAGGGTAAAGCGGTACCGCATCCCCGAACTCAGCAGCGAATTCTCGAACTTGAATACATCGCCGATCAGCTTTCCGATCTGTTCAAGCCTGACGAATCGCGACTTTGGCTGTACTCGCCGCAAAAGTTGCTGAATCACAAGACGCCGGCCTTCCTGGTTCAGCAGGGGAAGGCTGCGGAGGTCATTGACCTAATCGCAAAACTCAACGACGGGGTTTACCTGTAAGCATCCGGGCGATTGAATGGTGACCGCCTACGAAATCGATCGAGACCTACTCGACCGCCTCGATGCACTTCCAACCGAGTCGTTCGACAGGGAAGTGTTTCGAACCACGCGAATTGGCTTGCACCCCTCGGCCACCTCAAGCGTCGGCGGCCGATGGATGGTGCCGAAATATGCTCAAGTGCTATAGACGAGCTTGGAACGCGACGGCGCGATCGCAGAAGTGGTCTCTTATTTGGCAGAGAACACACCGTGGCCATCGCGATCGCTGATTACGCATCGTCTAGGGGTTCGTGCGGAACGCACCTTACGACTTGTCCGAACTGATCTGGCACATCTCGGTGTGGACCTGGAGCGATTTCAGAAGCGCGACTACGGTCGAACTGCGGATATAGGTGCAGCCGCGTCGTTCCTGGATCGTGACGGATTGATCGTCCCTTCGGCGCGCTGGGCTTGCGACAACCTGATCTTGTTTGATCGTCCGGACGTGCTGGACGCGATCGAAGTCATCAAAAGCGAGCCATTGGATTGGCGACAATGGGCTCTCAAACACGGGTACACACCGGAAACCCCAATCTGACCCGTTCCGAACTTGGGTGAACGATCCAAGAGAAGACACATCGGCGTTGTGGAAGCCGAGAACTCGACGCTGCTTTGCCATTGCTTACTCGGGCTCAATCCCGGCATCGGCGAGCGCCTTGCCAGTGCGCGCTCGATCGGCGCGCCAGAACGCGGCGAACTCCCCCGGGCTGTTGCCACCCACGATTGAGCCGGACCGGATGAGTTCATCACGAAACGCAGGTGCCTGGAGGATCTGCGCAAAGCCTTTTTTGCAGGCGATCGACAATGTCGCGCGGTGTACCGGCCGGAACAAAAAGGCCATTCCACGCGAACACCTCGATGCCCGGCATGCCGGCTTCGGCGAACGTCGGTACATCCGGCGCAGCCGGAAGGCGAGTGGGGGCGGCCACTGCGAGCACTCGGAGCTTTCCCGACTTCACGAAGGGCTCCAGGCTTGCCCAGAAATTGAACGTGATCGATACCTGTCCCGACACGGTGTCGGTCAGGTCCGCTCCCCGTGACTTGTAGGGGACGCCAACGATGTTGATTCCAGTCGCGCGCTTGACCTGCTCCATCAACGCTGAGGTGTCGCTGCGCACGCCGGGCATTGCATAGTTGAGCTGTCCGGGCTTGGTCTTGGCAAGCGCGATCAGTTCGGCAAAGGTTTGCACCGGCAAATGCGCGTTGACGGCGAGCATCAACGGGCCGCCGCTGACGGAAGTGACTGGGATGAAATCCTCCACATCACGATAGGGAATATTCCGAAAGAGCCACGGGTTGTAGACCATCGTCTGGGAATTGCCCAGAAAGAGCGTGTAGCCATCGGCCGGCGCGCGTGCGGCCGCTTCGGCACCGATGAATCCGTTGGCCCCGGGCTTGTTCTCGACCAGCAGTTGTTGGCCGAAGACTTCGGGAAACTTTGCGGCGATTTGCCGTGCTCGAATGTCGCCCGGGTTACCCGCGCCGCCAGGCAGGATGATGCGCACCGGCTTGTTCGGAAATGCTTGCGCCCACAGCGGCGTCCACACCCCGCTCGCCGCCAGCGTGCAACCTGCTAAAAGGAACGAGGCGACAAGGCGCCTCGAGAGTCGCGACGTGGCATCGCAGTGCATGGTCTGTCTCCTGGAGTTGAGATGGACCCGACTGGAAGGTCCGCGAGACCAAGTTACGCGTGGCCACAGCACGCAGCAAGGGAACCAGTTCCCTCTGGAACCAGTTCTCTTTGTGCCCGTTCACCACCGTCGTGGAGGCATGCGCAGAATCACGATGCGGTCTGGCTCGGCTCGAACGTAGCCGCCCTTGGCAAGCTCACGCAGGACCCGCCCGACCATCTCGCGGGTGGCGCCAACGCGCTCGCCAATCTCGGCGTGCGTCAGGCGCCCGGCAATCAGCTCCCCGGTTGTCTCCGTGGCCCCGGCCAGCAGCAGCCTGACTACACGCGTGTAAACGTCGTCCATCGTCATCGCCTTGGTGCGCGCGAGCAGGCGACGCAGGCGCGCGGAAACTTCCAGCAGCATTACTGTGGCGATACGCGGGTGACGTTGCATCAGCAGGTGCAAATCGGCGAGGCCGATGCAGGCGAGCCGCAGGTCCGACACGGCTGCCCATGACGCGGCAGACGGTTGCCCGGCCAGCGATGTGTCTGGAAAGTGTGCCCCGGCGACTTCGACGCCGAGCTTGAGCTGGCACCCAGCCTCGTCGCGCCAGAATGGCTGCGCGCTGCCCGACAGAATGAAGCACAAGTACCCGACCTCGTCTGCCTCGGCAACGATGATCGCGTTCTTCGGGTAGGAGCGCACCTCAAAATATTGACACGCATCATCGAGCTCAGCGGCCGAGAGCGAAGCCAGCGCGGGAATTGCTCCGAGTTCGTCAGTCGAGGGAGTCATTGCCAAACACTACACCGGAAATCTGCCGAGCAGCAGGCGCTTCAAAGATTCTCTTGATCCTGACGCAACGTCAGGATCTATAGTCTGACCGAAGGGGCAAAACACGATGCTGTTGAAAATCGGCGAACTGGCAAAAAGCGCGGGCATGACGGTCCGCGCGCTGCACCACTACGACACGATCGGCCTGTTATCGCCATCGCTTCGAATCGCATCCGGGGCACGGCGCTACGGCAAGCCGGATTTGATTCGTCTTCACCGAATTCAGGCGCTCAAGCAATTCGCATATTCCTTGGCCGAAATTCGAGCCGCGTTGGACGATCCCGATCTGGACCCGTTGGAGCTGATTGGGCGATAAATCCGGAATCTGGAACAAGAGGAGCGCAACGCGCGCCGATTGAGTGGGCGATTGCGCGAACTGAGCGCACAGATTTCCCTGGTGGGCCAGGCCGCTGCAAACGATTGGCCTGTTGGAGATGATGGCGATCTATCGGCGCCACTTGACGGAGACTGAGCTTGGCGCACTGTGCGGCCCGAACGGAACGACAAATCCGGAAATTGACGCTCGCTGGGCGAAGCTGATTGCTGTCGTTGACAGAGCCATGCGCGACGCAGTACCCACAGAAAGCGAGGTCGCTCAGGCCTTGGCTTGGCGGTGGGTGCGCCTCGTCATCACGATGACCGGCAACGACGCAAAGCTGGCCACCAAATTGATGGCGATCCAAGTGACCGAAGATCGTGCGCAGGACCTGGTTCGAATCACGCCGGAAAAGATTCGATGGATCAGCGAGGCCCTCGCCCATGCGCGTACGACGTTGTTTGCCAAATACCTGAATCCGCAGGAAACCGAGACAGTACGACACCGGCAACTCGCGAATAGATCCTACATGACCGATTGGCCTGCGCTCGTCGCACTCGTACGTGGACAGTTGGATGCTGGCACTGCGGTCGAAGCCGATGCTGTTCTGCAGCTCGCATCGCGCTGGCAGCAACTCTTTCACGAATCGTATTGCGGCGACGATGCGCGGTTGGAGGCGAAAGTTCGAGAAGTAATTCGCCTGGAACCTGCCTTCCGAATGGGTGTGGGAATCGACGAAGAACTGATCGCCTACGTACAAATGGCTCTGGCGCAACTGAAATACAGAACCCACACCTCAAGGAACTTCACCGATGAATTCGTCCACTGAAAAAACGATCGAAGTATCCCCAGATGTCGCACGATACCTTCGGGGCGCGGGCGTCGAAAGTCAGCAATTCGATTTCCTGATTGGCGACTGGAATATCGCGGCCTCCCGCTACCAACCCGATGGAGCTTTGCTTCTGCAATACCAGGGCCGCTGGAGCGCGCAGCACCTGAATGACGGTCGGATGGTCGTGGATGATTTCAAGACCTTGACCCCTACCGGTGGTGCCGTCTCCTCTTATGTCACGCTACGAACGTACTCGGAGGCAACACGCCGCTGGGAAATGACCGGACTCGCAGCGTTGCAACCGGCGGCCGTTGCTCAGTGGTGGGGCGAATGGAAGGACGGTGAAATGCACACAGAGGCGATTGGGAAAACGCCTGCGGGCACGTTGATTCGCAACCGCATCAGATTCTTTGCGATTGAATCAAACCGGTTCAACTGGGAAAGTAACGTCAGTCTTGATGACGGAAATACATGGATACGGACAGCGTCGTTAACTGCAACCCGATCGACATCTTGAAATTACTGACGGTCGTGCATCGCTGTAAACGAAGTTGTCAGGGGGAAATATGCTCTTGAGAAGCTGTTGCCTTTGTGGACATCGCGGCTCGCCGCATCACCCACATTCAGGCTGGCCGACCAGCTCGCGTCAGTCTTGGCCCAGGACGTCTTGCCGCAATAGCGAATCGCATGGGTCATTGCCGAATGCTGCCACCACCGTCGATTGACGGGATGCTGATCTGACCGTTCTCGGCCCCGTGCAGAGCGCTGGGTCGCAGCAGATTGCCGACATGATCAGCGCGAAAGGGTGGCGTCTAAAAGGGTAAGGTGTTTGATGCAGCGATGGTGAACCTTCGAAGTTTATCGGTGAACGGCGACCAATTTCATCAGCATTTTCGCACTGGCCACAGGATCGGCTTCGCCGACGATGGCGCGCACCACAGCGACCGAACCCACGCCCGAACGCAGCACCTCGGGGATTCGTGCCGCGTCGATTCCACCGATCGCCACCAAGCTGTGGTGCTTCATCAAGCGGGCGTACGCCCGCAGGCGGGCGGTGCCTTGTGGCAGCGTGACCATCCGCTTCAGCGTCGTCGGGAAGACCGCGCCGAGCGCCAGGTAGCTGGGTGCTGCGGCATCGGCGCGCAACATTTCGGCGTACCCATGCGTGCTCAGGCCCAAGCGCAGACCGGCCGCGCGCAGGGTTTCGAGCGGCGTATCGGCCAAGTCCTCCTGCCCCAGATGCACGCCGTAAGCGCCTTCGTCGATAGCTTGCCGCCAATGATCGTTGATGAACAACAGCGCGTTTGTGTCGGCTACCGCCCGCACGGCTGCGCGCACTTGCTGACCAATCGCACTGCTGTCGCTTGATTTGAATCGCAACTGCAAGGTGGGCACACCCGCTTGCGCCATGGCGCGAACCCATGTCGCGTCGGGCAGCACCGCATACAGCCCCAGCGCTGGCGGGCAGGCGGGAAAGGACAGTGATGAGGTGCGTGACAGTCCGAAGTCTTGCGGCTCATCGGGCCAATCGAGCGGATCAAATTGGCCGCTGCGATCGCTCTGGGCTTGCCAGGCTTTGGCCAGAATCTGTGCATCGTGTTCGACGAATTGCAACATGCGAAGCGCTGGCAAGACCGCGGCCTGTGTCGGCGGCAGGCCGGCGTCTTCAGCGCGCGTTGCCTGATCGAAAGAAAGGATTTCGCCGGCCCGCATGTCGGCGTAGCGGCGAACCAGGGATTCGGCACGATGCCTCAGCTGCTCTGCCGGGATTGCCACTGCGCTCATTGGTTTCATTGGTGGTTTCATTGGTGGTTTCATTGGTGGGTTGATTGGCGGGTCCGTTGGCGAGTCCGTTGGCGGGTCCGTTGACGGGTTCATGTCTGATGCCAAAAAGGTGTGCCCAAAACTGGCGTACTCGGTTGCGCCGATTCCTGCGATTGCATGGCGCCCGATTGCCAGGCGGCGCGACCGGCGTTGACCGCGTCGGCAAAGGCGCCGGCCATGCTGACCGGGTCGAGCGCGAGGGCGACCGCAGTATTTAGCAGCACCGCGTCGTAGCCCCATTCCATGACCTGACACGCATGCGAGGGCAGGCCCAGTCCGGCGTCGACGATCATCGGCACCTTGAGCCGTTCCCGCAAGGTTCGCAGCGCGTACGGATTGAGGGGGCCCTTGCCGGTGCCGATCGGTGCCGCCCAAGGCATGACCGCCTGGCAGCCAACGTCGACCAGGCGCTGACACAACACCAGATCCTCGGTGCAATAGGGCAACACCTTAAAGCCGGCCTTGATCAATCGGCTCGCGGTTTCCGGCAAATTCAGCGTGTCGGGTTGCAAGGTGTAATCGTCGCCAATCAGCTCAAGCTTGATCCAGTTGGTTTCGAACACCTCGCGGGCCATCTCGGCGGTAGCAATGACCTCTTGCATGCTGTGACAGCCGGCGGTGTTCGGCAACACGGGCAGGTTCGCCTCGCGCAGCAGATTCCAAAAGCTCTGCGAAGTCTCGCCGCTGGCGGTCTGGCGGCGCAGGGACGCCGTCAGCATGGCCGGCTGCGATCGCCGAATCGCCGCCAGTAATATGGCCGGCGACGGGTAGCGCGAGGTGCCCAGCAGCAGGCGGCTGTCGAAGGTCTCGCCGTACAAGGTCAACTGATCGGCTGGCCCGGATTTGTTTGATTCAAGGTTTGTCATCTGCGGTGTGTACTCATCAGCGGTGTGTACTCATTGGGTAGTCATTTGCGTTATCCGCCGGTCACTGGCGCGATCAATTCAATCCGATCTTCGGGCTTGAGCACGCACTGCGCGTACTGGCTGCGCGGCACAAATTGCAGATTGACGGCGGCCGCGAATGGCGGCCGCGGACCGACGATGACGACCGCGTCGGCCAAGGTTGAACCGCTCGGCAAACTGTGCGGCGTCTGATTGATCAGCACGCGGATCGCCGGTGAATCAGTCATGTTCAAATCTCAATGACAGGGCAGCGGCCAGTGCGTCGCTGCCCTGTTCGACCCACTCCAGCAGCGCATCGGTCAGGGCTGGCGCAATCAGAAAACCATGGCGATACAGGCCGTTGATCTGCACGCAGCGCTCGCCCAGGAAGCGCACGCTCGGCAGGTTGTCGGGCAGGGTCGGGCGCGCCTGCGTGTTGATTTCGAGAATTCTCGCTTCAGCAAAACCGCTGTGCACGGTGTAGGCGGCGCTTAGCAACTCCAAGGTCGAGCGCACGCTGGCCGGTGAGACATCGTCGCTCTCGATCTCGGTGGCGCCGACCACAAACAGGTGATTTTCTTTGGGCGCAATGTACAGCGGATAGCGCGGGTGAATCAAGCGCAGCGGGCGGCGCAGATTAACCGCCGGCGCATGCAGCCGGATCACTTCGCCGCGAACGCCGCGCAACTGCGGCCACTGCGGGCGGGCACCGAGACCGCGGCAGTCAAACACCCAATCGGGTTGGCCGGTTGTGCCTGGTTGAAAGTCTGAGGGTGACCGGGCACTGTGCCAGTTCAGTTTGACGCCTTGACGTCGCAGGCTGTGCAATAGCGCCGACAACAATTGGCGGTTGTCCAGCTGTCCTTCGCCGGCCAAAAACAGCGCACGCTCGAACCGGCCCTGCAACTCAGGTTCCTGTTCGGCCAAGTCTTGAGGTTCCAGACTGTTGAACGAGAACCGCTCTGGCAACTGCGAAGTGGTGCGATGGATAAGCTGCTCAAAGCGGCGGGCTTCCGGAGCATCCTGCCGATGCCAGACAATCAAGGTGCCATTGCGCTGAAAGAAGACCGGTTCGCTCAATTGGGCCAAGATCGCTGGCCAGCGCTCGATCGAGTGCAAGCCCATGCGCACCACCGGCAGTTCGGTGACCGCAGACTCGGCCAGTGGCGCGAGCATCGCGGCTGCCACCCAGGCCGCCGAACCCTGCATCAGCGGCCCCTGCGCTTCATGAATCTCGACGCGATGTTCTAATTGGGCCAGCGCGTGCGCTAACAGGCGACCCATCAAACCGGCGCCCAATACCATGCATGATAGCGATTGGGTCATTTCACCCAGCCATTAAAAACGCCTACCAACGACCTGGGAAGACATCGCAATTGAACACTTCGATTGGCAACGCACGATACGTCCGCGTGCTGACTATCGCCGGCTCCGACAGCGGCGGCGGCGCCGGGATTCAGGCGGATCTGAAAACCTTTGCGGCACTCGGCTGCTTCGGCATGAGCGCGATCACGGCGCTGACCGCGCAGAACACGCTTGGCGTGCAGGACATTCACAGTGTGCCGGCCGAATTTTTGAAGGCGCAGTTGCGATCGGTGCTGGACGACATTGGCGTCGACGCGGTCAAGATCGGCATGCTGCACGCACCGGCTATTGTCGAAGTCGTCGCGTGGGCGATTGACCACTACCAACTGCGAAACGTGGTGCTCGACCCGGTAATGGTCGCCACCAGCGGCGATCGGCTGATTGCCGACGAAACCGTCGCGGTGCTGGTACGCGAACTGTTCGCGCGCGCCCAGGTGGTCACGCCCAACCTCGATGAAGCCAGTTTGTTGTTGGGTCGCTCGATCGTTGCTGAGCACGAGTTGGAGGCGGCCGCGCGCGATTTGCTGGCGATGGGGGCGCGTGCCGTGCTGCTCAAAGGCGGTCACTTGGCCGGCGATGAAGTGGTCGATTGGTTGCTGAGCGTCGACGCGGCGCCACTGCGACTGGCGGCGCCGCGGATTGCCAGCCGCAATGTGCACGGCACCGGCTGCACCCTGTCGTCGGCGATCGCCGCGTGCCTGGCGCTGGGGATGCCGCTCGTCGAAGCGGTGCGGATGGCGCGGCAATACATTCTCGGCGCAATCGAGGCCGGCGCTGGCGTCACCACCGGCCAAGGCCATGGTCCCTTGAACCATGGCTATGCGCCGCTTGCAACGCGGGTATTCAAAGGTTGAAGCGGGCGGTGCACCGTGTCTCATCGCATCACCAGGCCACCGTCGACGAACAGCACCTGGCCGGTCATGAAGCGGCTCCAATCGGAGGCGAGAAACAGTACCGGCCCGCAGACATCGCCGGGCGAGGCAATCCGTCGCAGCGGCGTTTGCGCACGGATCAGTTCTTTGACGTCCTCCTTGGTGGCACGGCTGGCGTCGGTCGGATACACCAGGCCTGGCGCGACGCAATTCACCCGAATACCCAACGGACCCAGTTCGGCAGCCAGATTACGGCTGAAGCCGACCAAGGCCGATTTGGCGGTTGTGTAGTCATGGTAGGCGACGATTGGATTGTCGATCAGGTCGCTGACCAGGTTGATGATGTTGCCTTGCGCGCGCTGGCGAAAGTGCGGCAGGATCGCTTGGCAGACCTGGTACGCGGAGCGCACTGCGCCGTCGAGCTGGCGCTGGTAGTCGCTCCACGCCAGTTCCCAAAATCGCTTGCGTTGTTCGGGGTCGAACGCATAGGGCTCAAAGGCGTTGTTCACCAGCACATCAATGCGGCCGACTTCGGCCAGGACCCGCGCCACCATCGCGCCGACAGCGGCCTCGCTGCGGACGTCGGCCGCCAGCGCAAATGCATCACCACCGGCCGCCTGACACGCCTTGACCACCTGATCGGCCGCCGACTTTCGGCTCAGGTAGTTGACCACGACGATCGCGCCCTCGCGCGCAAACGCGGTTGCGATCGCCGCGCCAATGCCGCGGCTCGCACCGGTGACTAGAATAACCTTGCCTTTGAAATCCATCGGTTCCATCGTTTCGCTTCAGTGGCGGCTGGCCGCCGACTATTTTGCGGGCACCAGTTCCTGAGTGACCACCATATCGATCTTGATCTCGTTTTGAATCAGCCCGATCCGCTTGTAGGCATCGGCCGCCTTTTGTAGCTGTTCGAAATCAAACGCGCCCAGACCCTGACTGGCCGTGGTCGCGGAAACCGTTGACAGGTTGCGCAGCCCGATAATCTCTAAATTCAACTTTACATTCTGGCCATCAATCGCGCGCTTGGTGGCCAGCTCGGCGGCTTCTTGCGGCGCACGCAACATCCAGTCGGCGCTGTCGCGATAGGCCGACAAGAAACGCTTGAGGAGGGCTTTTTTTTGCTGGAAGGTCTCTTCGCGGACCACGAAAAAGTCGCTGGAGACATTCAGATAATCTTTAACCTCCATGACATCAACCTCACCGAGTCCGCGCTGTCGCCCCACCAGCAATCCGGTGTCGGTGGCCGCAGTGGCATCGACTTGACCTTGCATCAGCGGCGCAAAATTGAGCAGACCGGTCACCACGACTGTCACATCGGCTTCGGTCAGCCCGGCTTGACTGAGCAGGATTTGCAGATTTTGCCGTGTGCCGCTGGCCAAGCTGTAGACACCGATGCGCTTGCCCTTCAAGTCAGCCGGCTTGGTGATTCTCTGCGATTTAAGCGACACCACGTTAAAGATGTTTTGCGGATAAATGTTGTAGATCGCGCGTAGTTTCTCGCCCTTGTCGATCGCGGCGAAAAATGAATTCGGATCGGTGAAGGCGATATCGGCCTGCCCGCTGAGCAGGTTGCGCACCGCGTCGCCGCCGCCGGCACCCGGCATAAACGCCAACTCGATATCCTTCGCCCGGAAAAAGCCCTTGTCTTCGTCGACCAACAGGTTGGTAATCTCGGTAATCGGTTTGCTCCAGCCCGCGACCGTGAGCTTTTCCAGCTTGGCCGGGGCCGGGGCAGCGGCGACGCTGCTCCTCATTGCGCCCGGGCCGATCAAAATCATCAGGCTCGCCAGCGACAACATCGCCACGGCTTTGGCAAGGAAAATTCTGTTCGTGAACGGCTTCATTGGTCTTCTTTTTCTATCGAGAGGATTGGCAATATGGTTTGAGGAGCCTGCGCTCGAGCAGCAACGTTGCTTGATACAGCGTCAAGCCGAGCAAGGTGATGATGACCAGTACCGCGAACATCAACGGCGTGTCCATTGTGCCTTGCGCAGCAATGATCAGCGCTCCAAGTCCACGACTGGCTCCGATGAACTCGCCGACCACCGCACCCACCAGCGCCAGCACCACGGCAACTCGCAAGCCGGTCAGAATGGTCGGCAGTCCCGAGGGCACTTTCAGCCGCCACAGGGTTTGCCAGCGACTGGCGCCGAGCATGCGAAACAACTCGAGCCGATTGGGGTCGACTTGCCGCATGCAGGTCAGGGTACTTTCCATGAGCGGGAAAAAACAAATCAGCGCAGTCATGATCACGGTCGGCGCGGTGCCAAATCCAAACCAGACTATAAAGAGCGGCGCCAGCGCCAGTTTTGGCACCACTTGGCTGGCGACGATGTAAGGCATGAAGATTCGACGCAGTGCCGCCGACTCGCCGAGCACCAGGCCGCTGGCAAACCCCACCACGCAGCCGAGTGTCAAACCGAGCGTCAATTCGAGGATGGTTTGAATCAGATGCGGCCAGAGGTAGCCGCTGCGTAGGCCCTGCCACAGCGCCTCCCAAACTTTCGCCGGTGCGGGCAGCACCAGGCTCGAGAATCCGAACTGGCGAGTCGCGGCTTCCCAGCCGGCGAGCAAAACGATGAGCAGGAGGGCCGGAACCAGGCGGGCCGCATACAGGCGGGCCGCATACAGGCGGCTGACGGTCATGCGTTGTGTCTCATTGCTTGTTCGAGCAGTCCATCGCCAGTCGCAACTGTTCGCAGATGCGATTAAACGCCGGTCCATAACGCATCTCGCGGCGGCGCGGGCGCGGCAATTCGACTGGCATATCGTGGTGAATCATGCCCTGGTCCATTACCGCGACTCGGTCAGCCAGGTAGACGGCCTCCGCGATGTCGTGCGTAACGAAGAACACCGAAGTCTTGTGCTCGGCGCAAATCGCCTGCAGATCGTCTTGCAGTTCCTCGCGCGTAATCGCATCGAGCGCCGCAAACGGCTCGTCCATGAGCAAGATGTCGGGTTCGGAAATCAGGGCGCGCGCAATCGCGACCCGGCTCTGCTGGCCGCCGGACAACTCGCGCGGATAGTGATTCTGATGCGCGCTCAGCCCCATCTTTGAGAGCAACTGACTGACCTTGTGCAGATCGGCATCGCTGGCTGCCCGATGCAAGGTAATCGGCAGCACGATATTTTCGCCTACCGTCAGCCATTCGAGCAAGGTGGGTGCTTGAAAGACGAATCCCATTTGTGAGCCGGGCCGCACAACCGGCTCGCCATCGACGCGAATCTGCCCCGCATCAGGCATCAGCAGCCCGGCCGCCAGCTTGAGCAGGGTCGTCTTGCCGCAGCCACTGCGACCGAGAAGGCAATGAAACTCGCCGCGCGTGATATCCCAGTCGACATTGCGAACCACTGCCGGCCAGCCCGCGAAGGTGTAGCTGATTTCGCGCATCTGCAAATAGGGCGGTGTGCTCAATTTCAGCATGCTGTCAGTCTCGGTAAGCCGCAAACGACTCGGCGGCCAGTTCGGTCGACTGATCGATCGCAACGATCCGCACCAGATCGAGCAGACTAAAGCGCCCGTCGTGATGCCAACCGGCCTCGGGTGCGGTCATGGCACCGATCGCGCAGATGCGGGTCACTCCCGCCTGGCCCAGCGCTTCGGCCAGGACGAACAATTCTTCGGGCGCAGCGGCGAGCCCCACTGTCTGAAGGTAGGCGCGTTGATCCGCGACCAGGGCGGCCACTTCATGCAGGTCATCGACGGCGACCACTTGCAGCGTCCGATACAGCGCGCTGGGCACCAGTCCGATGGCTCGCTCCGAGTAAGCGACGCTCCAGCCGGCATCGGCCTCACCGAGCAGTTGTGCGTCGCTGCCCGCCAGCGTCTTTAGCTCTTGGCTCTGACGCCAACTAGCGACACTGTTCGCTTCATCGAGCTGCAAGTGTCGGCGCGCAAACTTTTGTTGCAGGCACGCCAGCTCGCCGGCCAGCAGCGCCGCGAATTCGCGCGGTGAGACCCGGCCACCGCGCGCGACGTAAAACAACTGCGGCGAATAGCAGGCCTGCTGATCGTAGCGTGCGACATCGAGTGCCGCCGCGTGCGCGGTATGTTGTGCCCCGCGCACATCCAACGCGGACGCCGACACCATGCCGAAGCTCAGTTTGTGACCATGCGGCAGGTACCGGGTCGTCACCGGTATCTGCCGGCCGATTTGCTCAAGCGCGACGTTACCACCATAAGCCAGCACGACGTCGGCTTGCTGAAACAAGTGCTGCTCAAGCACGGGGTCACCGCCTTGCCACCAAACTACGCCCATGCAATTGGCCAATCGTGGCTCGATGTCAACCAGCAGGCGCGCAAACCAGCCGGCGAACAAGGGTTCGGCGCTGGACACTTTACCAATCGAGCCAGCCTTGACCAGAAGACCGGAGACCAGACTCCACAGGGGCAGGCCGGGCACATTGCCGGCCCAGACATGCACGAGCAGGTCCGGGCCGATAGCCTTGGCCCAGCCGCCCTTGGGTCGAGGGGCAAACTCATCGAGCAGCTTGGCATTGCTGAAGTCTTCGGTGACAAAGCGATGCAATTGCGGTCCCCGAAAGGTCTTCAGATACGAACTCAGCGACAGCCGAATCATCTCCGCATCAAAGCCGGTCACCAGCGGCAGCAGCGATTCGGCTTCACGGCGCAATGGATCGGCCGGATCGAGCAGCCGTGCGATCGCGCGATCAATGATTTCGACAATGCCCGACACCGGCAGCGTTTTCAAAAACTGCCGGCTGCCCGCCCTCACGCAGTTGGCGAGCGTGGTCAGTTGCGCTCGATCAAGCCGAGGCACCTCGACCGTCAGCGACCGTTCGGAGGTTTCAAAGTGCAGCGTATGCCATTGCGCCGTATCGCTGAGCTGCGGTGGCAGGTAACCGGCTTTGATGGATAACTGAATCACGCCTGTGCGGCTCGCAGGAATTCTTCAACCGCCAACGAGCAACCCTTGGCATGCGCACCTTCGGCACGTCCAAGCAAGCGAAAGCCGGTGTCCACCGCGACGCCGAGATCCTCGGTCAGAATGCTCGTCACCGAATTAAAGTTGGCCAGATCGCAGTGCGACAGAATACCCGGCTGACCGGGCTCGAGTTCAACGCCGCTCAGCGGGTCAACGACGCGCGAGCGAATCCAATGCGGTCCGCGCTTCACCGACGGCACGGTCAGATTGCCCTCGTCATAGAACTGTGTGCTGAGCTCGGTCATGCCGTACATATTGATGCATTGCCGGCGAACGACGCCCAAGGTGGCTGCCAATTGGGTGTAAAAGTCGTCAAGCTCAAGCTCGCGCGACTGACCCTTAAAGCCGCCGGTATCGAGCAGCCGGCTGTCGGCGGGCAATGTGAATGTCAAGCCGCGGGTGTCCAGCGCGTCGAGCAAATGCACGAAGCTGTAGCTGGCACCCAGCAGCGCAACCGGTTCGGCACGCGCGCAGGCATCCGCAAGCATTGCGCACAGGCGATCAACCGCCAGACCCTGCTGATCGAGAAAGTACTCACTGCTCGGCGTGCCAAACTCGGTCACCGCCAGCGCCAGGTAATGCGCCAGCGAGGAGTTCGGCATGATCGCTTCGGTCGGGAACAAGATGCCCATCTGAATGCGTTCTCGATCCGGCATGAAGCGCAGCCGAAAATTGGCGATCATTGAGCGGTCATAGACATCGAGGCTTGGGTGATAGTGCCGACCCTTGAGGTCGCCACCAGTGGTGCCGCTGGTCATGAACACGCGAGCGCAAGCTTGCGGCGGCTCGCAACTCAAGCTGAGATTTTTGAAGGCGCTGATCGGCACCGCCGGAATGTCTCGCCAATCCTTGACGGTGCGCGGAGTTTTGCCGCGCTGCTGACAAAAACGCTGGAACGGTAAATTTCGTTCGTGCTGATAGGCGAACATTTTCAACGCCAGCGTGTTGAACTCACGATCGCTTGAGGCGGGCTGGGAAATGAATGGCAGCAGCGCGCCGGTGATGTTGGCTGCCAGTGCCAAAGGCGAAGTTCTCAAAGCCCTCACGAAATTACCTCTTTCGGTCAAGTGCGTACACAAGTTGCTCCGAAAGATGGGCCAGTTCAATTTTGAAAACTGGCGGCTCTCCTTACGTCGGTATGATCCGAGTCAAGTTCGCGAGTTCGGCACAGCCATCTCAGCAATCCACCTGTTTCGGTGGAAATGCACCCCGGAGCAGTTTCTATGTTAATCGAATTTCGGAAAGTCGATCAGGCGCTGCGGCACGAGGACCGGCGGCTGCGCTTTCAGCGCGGACAAAACGTAATTGACCCGCGTTAGGTCCGCACCATGGGGGGTTTTAATCGGAATGCCGGCATCGCCCGTCACAAAAACCACCAGCACTTCCGTGATCGCCCACTCGCTCGTCGCCAGGCGTGCTTGAGCATCGACTGCCCGCCGCAAAAAAGTTTCAATCCGCGCCTTAAACTCGACCGATCCTGCAGTCAGGTAGATCAGCGCGTTGGTGTCAAGATAGACGGTCGCCCGGGTCACAATCGAAATCGTCACCACTGGTCGCGCTGAGCCGCCAGCTCAGCGTCGATCTGCGCCTGGGTGCGGTCCGGCCCATGCGATTCCTTCAGAAACGCGAGGATCGAGCGCACCGACTGCGCCGGTGTGACCTGCCGTTGCGGGCGCAACAAGATGCCCTCAGCGACGGCGGACACCTCAAGGTAATCGCCGGCGCGAATAGACGCCGCCGAGCGTACATGCAGCGGAATGGTGACCTGGAAGTTGTCTTTGACGCCAACGAGTTCAGCCATGGGATGAGAAAGTCGAAAAGTTGTAAATTCCAACTCGAATGAAGACGACATCGCAAAAAGCCAAGGCTCCACAATACTCGCGGATGGCCGTGCATCGGGAATGCCCGCCGGCCAATCGACCTTGAGTCAAGACCAAAACCAAAACGCGCGACTCGAACTGAGGTGAACTGCAAAGCGCAAAACTAAATCCCCCATCCTCGAAGCCGTCCACGAAACGGCCAAAGGTTTGTTCGCAGCGGGCGTGATGGGCCAAGTGACGTTACGCGAATTTGACCGCCTTTGCCTGCCGCCGGTCGAGCCGATGCCGCCAGAGCAAATCAAACGCCTGCGGGAAAAGTCACATGTCAGCCAAGCCGTTTCCGCGGCGCTGCTGAACCGCAGCGTTTCGGCCGTGCAGAAGTGGGAGATCGGGCAGAAGCTGCCCATCGGAACGGCCTTGAAGCTTACTAACAGCATGCAGATAGGTCACGAATTGCCAACTGTCCAGATGTCGCCAGACCCGCGCGCGCACATGGCCATGGACCGACAACTCCACCGAGCATTGCGGACACCGAAACGGTGTCGCCGGCGCATGCTCGACGTACACGTCGACTTGCCCCTTGGCCGCGTCCAACTAGACTCGGCTCACCGTCCAGGGACTGCTCAACCCCAGCACAATTCGTTGCTTAGCTCGCTATGTGTAAGTAGTCGCAGCAAGCGTCAAGGCTTCAATCCCAAAGAATTCATTCTTCCTAATCACTTCTGGGGAGGACGATTCATGGAATGCCCGCTACACTTTAAAGTATCTGAGTCAGAAGTACCGATCCGCAGATTCGTCTTCACACCCTAACGATAAGCAGGAGACACCCATGAAGCGCTTCACGATCGCCTTGTTCCTGAGCTTACTAATGCCCGCCATTTGCCTGGGACAGCAGTCCTTGGTTGGCACGTATAAGTTGCTTTCGTTCACCTATCAAATCGATGATGGTCCCGTCCAGCAACGGTACGAGCAGGCACCGACTGGCTACATAATTGTTACGCCGAAGCGGTTCATGAGTGTGATTGCGGCAGGAGGCAGAAAGGCTGGTCAGAGTGCGGCTGACAAAGCTGCACTGCTCGACTCTCTGGTTGCGTATACAGGCCCCTATCGGGTAGAGGGAAACAGCCTGATTACACAAGTGGATGTGTCTTGGATCGAAGCATGGACCGGCAAAGACCAAGGAAGAATTTTCAAGATTGAAGGCAGTCGGCTTACGATCAATACAATGAGGGCACCGCTTTCCGTCGATCCGTCAAAAACAACGACTGCGCAGTTGGTCTTCGAGAAAGTCGAGTAAGCATGTTCACCCTGATTGGTTCGGCAATCGCAGGATCGGCCCAGTCGATCGCCGGCCTTCCATTTAATTTTTATATGAACCGGCACATCGCATCGACGGCTATCGTTGTTCGAAATTACGACGAGGCGCTCGCTTTCCATGCTGGCGTCCTTGGCTTTGTTCTGGTCGAAGGACATTGATTAAGTGCAGATTTCATTCTCACAACATCATTTCAGTCTTCGATGTCGTCTTCAGGTTCAGAAGCATTGGTGAGTGATCCCGCGCAAACTTGGTGAAGGCATCCGCGCAGCCAGCGATGCGCGGTATCGACGTCCATCCGCGGGTGCCAAAGCATTGACACGGTGAAGTTCGGTGTAGCAACCGGCAGCGGGAAACTATGCATACCTGCGCGCAGGTTTTCCGTGTGGCGCTCGGGAACGGTGGCAATCAGGTCTGATCCCCGAGCGATAGCCAGAGCGGCCGAGAAGCCGCCGACGATCGTGACAATCATTCTTTCCAATCCAATCAGCTTCAAGGCTTCATCTTCTGGCCCCTCGTCAATACTTTTCCTCGAGACAAGGATATGCTTTCCGGACGCATAGCGAGCGGGTGTGACTTCACCCTGGCTCAGCCGATGCCCCATTCGTACGACACCGATGCGGCGATCCCTGAATAACGCCCGGGCGCGAATCTCCGGTCCGGTCGACTCATCGATGACACCCGTTTCCAGATCGACGGCTCCGTCCCGAAGTGGCGCTCTGTCTTTGTCCACTTTCTGAACGAAGCTCAGCCGCACGCCAGGTGCTTCCTCGCTCACGCGGGCTATGAGACCCGGTCCGAAGTTTTCCACAAAGCCGTCGCTGGTGCGCAGCGTGAAAGTTCGGACTAGCTGTTTGAGGTCGAGTTTCTCGGCAGGGCGCAGAACTGCCTGCGATTCCTGCACAAGCTGGCTGATATGCTCGCGCAGTTCAAGCGCCCGGGGTGTATGAACCAAGCCGCGGCCAGCCCTGACCAACAAGGGATCGCCGGTAGTCTCGCGTAATCGCGCCAGCGCCCGGCTCATGGCCGACGGACTAAGCCGCAATCGTCGGGCCGCGCTCGCAACGCTGCCTTCCGCCAGCAACACGTCCAAAACGACAAGCAAGTTGAAATCGATTGACGACATCTAATGTGGTGTTTAACTCTCGCGACCATAACGCATTTTGCTGGTGATGTGGCGTCAGACGCATGCATACAGTGCAAATGAAGCGCCTTCCGCATTGTGCTCAGGTTGCTTATTCCTTGCTCTATCGATTGAACCGAGCACCTGCGCACTTGGCCCGGTCGCTGCAGCGAGTCAGCTCGCCTATCGAACAACATCAACTCTTGGGAGATCTCGATGAAAACGCTTTTACGCCCTTTTCTGACCCAATCGCTGTTCCTGTTGGGCAGCTTTGCCGCCACCTTGCCGGCAATCGCCGCAGTGGCCGGCTTGCGACAAGTTGGCCTGCCCGGCGCGAGCGGCCAACCGGCGATCCCGGCGACAACTGGCAAGACCACTCACTGATTGAAAAAACTCCTGCACAATATTTTGTCGATCGCCCTCGCGCGCTGACCCAGGTCATCGACGGGATTCTCGCCATGCCTGAATGGGCGAGTCGCTTTCGACGTGACGATAAAGGCTATCTGGTCGGTGCGCTCGGTCACTCAGCCGGTGGCTTCAGTGTGCTTGCACTGGCTGGCGGTCGCGCCGATCCGCCCGGCTTTGATCGCCCGGCCCTTCTGAAGCGGCTTGCTGAGGAGATCCCGGCCTTTTTTGACAAGGCTTTGCATTAAGGGTCTGAAGAATATCGAACCGCGTGCCTGCGCACTGAGCTGAAAGGAAAATCATGTCAAACAATTCGCTGGAATTTTTTACTGAAGGAGTTACCTCGAATTGGGGGCCTCTTAGCACTGAAGTGATCGCGGGTTGTCGCCGGCATTTAGAGGAACTCGTCAAAGCATCTGACACAGAAGAGTGGTTGGCGGCGCTGCACCGAGAAGCGCCGGCCTACGACGAAATGTACCGGGACCCTACACATGGATTCATGCTGCTGGCGCATACGGAGACCAAGGGACTCTACAGGCCGCCCCACGACCACGGCAGAGCGTGGGTCATGTATGCGGTCCAGCGTGGTGAAATCGAAATGGGTACCTTTGCGCGAATCGAGGATCCGGACGGTCGCGTAAAGCTGGTGAAAAGGAACGCGACGCTGGTTTGCCCCGGACATGTTCAGGTGTATCTGCCCGGTGATATCCACGACACGCGGTGTATGTCAGGGCCCGCTTTGTTGTTCCGCTTTACAGAGCGAGATTTGAAGAACGAAGACAAAGAGGAACACCGGGTTACGAGGTATGTCGAGCGAGGCGGCGCCTGGACTCTGCCGTGACGATACCTTTCGTTCCGGCCATGTAACGCTCGATTCCGTCCAATACACGCTCGAGACCGAAATCGAAGCTCTCGTCGAGCGTTCGTGGGCGGCCGCCGCGTGCTGGTGACGGTAATCCTTCCGAGATGCCTTCCGATTTCGACGAAAGAATGGCGGACAGAATCGGATAGCGCGGGTCGTTGATCGCGCAACAAAGGCCTGCACCGACGGCCTGCGCCCACTCCTCCAAGGAGATGCCGCGGGATTGGGCTCTCGCCAGCGAAATTGCGGTATCTGAACTTCCACTCACGTAGCCATGGACAATACTAAGCACATCCATCATGTCCTCGGGGCAGAGCCCCGTGTTTGCAATCGTCTGCAAGAACGCCTCATGCCAGCTCAACCAGTTGGGCCCGTGTGGCGCCGCGACAAACGGCAGCTCCGCCAGCCAAGGTCGCGAGCACAACATGGCCCGCTTCGCATAGGCCCAACCCTTAACTTCCTGACGCCATCCCTGCCGCGGGCCGCGCCTTTGCGGAGGGGTACCCATTGCCGCGTCGACCGACGCGTCGATCAGCGCTTCCTTGTTCGGAAAGTAGCGTTACAGTGCCATCGTCGTGAATCCAAGTCGTTCCGCGACCGCTTGCATCGTAAGCGCAGCAAGATCACCCTAGTCTGCAACGCTGATCGCAGCCTGTACAACATTCTCACGACCCAGCGCGGGTTTCGGGCCACGGCTCGGCCGTGGCTGAGCGTCCCAGAGCAACCCACTTCGCGCTCGAAGTTCCTCGCGTTTGCCTGCGATTCCGGTGGCCGCCGTTGCGTCGCTCGCACGGCTGTGCGCAGGCTTTGCTTCACGAATCCTCCGGTTCTTCTTCCCAGTCCTTTCTGCCATTTCGCCCCTCCCGCATTGACATATTCTGGGACCGCCTGGCGGCATACGCCAGCGCTGGCGGCGACCTTGGCATACGTCGTGTCCATATTCGCCTCGAAGTCCGCGACTACGTTTCTGGCGCGAGCGGCCAAGGCACGAGCGGCACGCGCAACGACGTCGTTGCGATGCCCGGCCTGTTGATCTTGTTGAGCCTGGTGCCGGCTGCGGCCGGTACGGCCAGACTCATCGAGCTGGTTATCGGCGCACAAATCACCGAGATGAACCTGCGATTCTTTGCAGCGCCCCTGCCAGTGACACTGCATGTTCTCGCCGTCATCCCCTACAGCATAGTTGGCGCGTTCCAGTTTGCCCCGGCTTTCCGACGTCGCAGGCCTGGCTGGCACCGCGCGGCGGGCAAGGTGCTCGTGGTCTTGGGACTTCTGGTTGCCCTGACGGGACTTTGGATGACCCAGTTTTATCCCTGGCCTGCTGGCGACGGCGAGCTCGTCTACCCGCTACGTCTCGTGTTCGGAACAGCGATGGCATTCTCGATAATCATGGAGGTCGACGCCATTCGGCGCTACGACTTTGCTGCCCATGGCGCGTGGATGATTCGCAGTTATGCCATTTGCCGACGCGATCAGGACCCTCGCGTTCGAACTCGCTCCAGTCCATCGAGTAGCAGGTCGAGGCCCAGTTCGAAGTGCTGCAACCCGTTGTGACGCCCAGCGATGATCTCCTGCGAGAGCCCATTCATGTACGGGTACGTCTCGACTGGAATCATCGGAAGAAATTGCGTCGCCGCCGATGCGTATTGTTTCGGTTCGAGCGGAAAGTTGAGCCGCTGCAGCGTGAACCCGTAGGTGAACGCGTCGAGCGTATTCCATGCGTGATCCGCCATTGGCCACGAGAAACCCGCCTCGCGCAGACATCCCACCGTACGATCGATGTACTGGAGCATGTTCGGCCCGATGTTCATCCGCGACACGAGCAACATCGGCGCCCATGGGTGGCGCATCAGCACGTGATGCGCCGTCAAGGCCCGCCCGCGCATCGCACACTGCCAGTTTCCCCCTGCAGCCGGCAGCTCGAGCTCGCCCACCACCATCTCCACCAACCCGTCGAGCAAGCGCTCCTTGCCTGGAACGTGGTTATAGAGCGACATCGCTTCGACCTTCATTGCTTGCGCCAGGTTACGCATCGATAGGGAGACGAGCCCCTTCTTGTCCACTAGGCGTAACGCCATGGCGAACACCTTCTCGGGACTCAAGGGGGCTCGCTTCTTCGCTACAGGCGCCATTCAGATCCGCTCGGCTGTTGATAATACTTACAGTGTAAGTATTTATTGACCAAATGGCAATAAATCTGTACCTTACGGTGTAAGTATTAATTAACACGACGAAGGAACACACCATGCAGGCCATCGAAAAGTTGACCGCCGGCGCCATTCAAACCCCGATGATGAAAGCCGTCGTTCACCGTGAATATGGAAAGCCCGAAGTGCTGACCGTAGGTCAAGTCGCAAAGCCAGTGCCAGGCGATGACGACGTCTTGATTCGCGTGATCGCGGCCGGCGTGAGCATTGGCGATCACCACATCATCACAGGAAAACCTTACCTCGTGCGGTTGAGCCCGTTCGGCGGGTTTCCACGGCCAAGGCACACGGTGCCCGGCGCTGCGATGTCGGGCCAAGTGGAAGCCGTCGGCTCAAAGGTCACGAGCTTTCGTGTCGGCGACGAAGTCTTCGGCCAGGCACTCAACGGCGCCTTCGCGGGATACCTGGTGATGCCAGCGAAGCTCGTCGCCCACAAACCGAAGTGCTTAACGTTCGAAGAAGCGGCGGCTGTTCCGTGGGGCACGACGGCGCTCCAGGGCCTGCGTGACGCGGGCGGTGTGAAGGCTGGTGAGCGCGTGCTCCTGTACGGCGCGTCGGGCGCGGTGGGCACGTGGGCCGTGCAGATCGCGAAGTCGCTCGGCGCACACGTCACCGCCGTATGTAGCACGCGAAACGTCGACCTCGTACGCTCACTCGGCGCCGACGAGGTCATCGACTACACGAAACGCGATTTTGTCGAGGATCGTGCGCGTTACGACGTGCTGATGGACATGGTCGGCAACCGGGCCTTGTCAGACTGCAAGCGAGTGTTGAACGCCGGAGGCCGCTACGTGCCTTGCTCAGTCGGTGGCGGCGACTGGCTAGGCCCTATTGTGCGTATCATCAGTGGCCAGTTGGCGTTTCTCATCGGCGGCAAGCACATCAAGATGTTCATTCAGAAAACAAGCGCCGCCGACCTGGTAGTAATGCGCGAGCTCGTCGACGCCAATGCCAACGCCATCAGACCGGTGGTCGAGCGGATCTGGCCGCTTTCGGAAATGTGTGCCGCACTCAAGCACGTTGGCACCGGGCACGCGCAGGGGCTGAACGTCGTTCGCATCTGAAGTTGACGGTGCAAGTTTCCTGCTGGTGCGGCACATTTAAGGGCAACGTCAAACATCCCGAGAAGGCAACTCGGACCATATGCTACTGCAAGGATTGCCAAGCCTTCGCACATGCCTTAGGTCAGACAAGTGACGTCTTGGACCCGTTCGGAGGAACCGAAATCGTAGCGACCCTTCCTGAGTACATCACCTTCGCGGCTGGCGTTGAAGCGCTCGCTTGTTTGTCGCTTAAAGAAGGCGGTCTCTTGCGCTGGTACGCGAGCTGTTGCAACACCCCGATCGGCAACACCCCCCGCAACTTCAAGGTTCCGCATGTCGGCCTCATTCACACCTGCTTGAATGATCCGATAGGAACCGGACAAGATTCCTTCGGCCCCGTTCGTCTGCACACGAATACCAGGTCCGCCAAGGGCAAGCCGAATTCATTAGAGACCAGCACGGTCGCGGCAGCGCTGCGATTCTTGAAGACCATGTTCCTGGCCAAGCTCAGTGGCAGCTACAAGTCGACTCCATTCTTTGACGTAACGCGAGGGGTGCCAATCTTGACTCCAAGAACTCTCACCGAAGCAGAGCGAGACCGGGCGATGAATGCCTGAATTCGCCCCTGACTTCCGCTCGCCGCCGCCATCGGCAAGGATTTGCTATTTTCAATGGCTCGTGACATGCCAGCCAGGCTAGGCCTGGTTCAAGAAGCGTCCATCGGGCACGGCATTGAAGGTCTTGCTCTTGGCACAGTCACGCGACCTCGCTGTCATCATCTAAAGCCAAGCTAGGTGTCGCATGGGCGCGATTCGGGATCGATACTCGCAGCTCGTCACACTAAAGACAGCCGTCTAAGGAAGCGCGCGGGGATTCATACCGTAGATCTCTGCAACATAAATCGCATTCGAACCAGAATCGGTCAAAATGCAACCTTGATGTCAGTTAACTCGAATCCAAATCCAGACAGTCCATGACATGAACACAAACCCAAACACTTACCCTGACGGCATGCATGTCGGAATCGTGGGCGCCACCGGCTTGGTTGGCGAGTTCATGCGCGCTTCCCTGCTCGAGCGCAAATTTCCGGTTCGCTCCCTTCGCTTGTTTGCGTCGGCTCGCTCCGCCGGCAAACGCCTGCCCTGGAAGAACGCAACGATTGTGGTCGAAGACGCCGCCACGGCGGACTACTCCGGGCTTGATCTGGTTTTCTTTTCCGCCGGAGGCGAAACCTCGCTCAAGCTGGCGCCGATCGTTGCCGCCGTGGGCGCAATCGTCATCGACAATTCATCCGCCTGGCGCATGGACCCCGAAGTTCCGCTGGTGGTTGCCGAGGTCAACCCGTCTGCGTTGCAATCGATCCCGAAGGGAATCATTGCCAACCCGAATTGCACCACCATGGCAGCGATGCCCGTACTCAAACCACTACATGACGCTGCGGGCTTGCGCCGCCTGGTCGCCAGCACATACCAGGCAGTATCGGGCGGAGGTGCCGAAGGAGTACGGGAATTGGAGGACCAGGTGAAGCAGGCCGGCGAGCATTCGGCCAGACTGGCAAACCATGGCCGCGCCTTCGAATTTGCGTCAATCAAGAAGTGGCCGGTGCCGATCGCATTTAATGTCGTCCCGCTCAACTACCGGGTCGTCGAAGACGGCTACACCGACGAAGAAATCAAGCTGCGCAACGAGACGCGCAAAATCCTCGGAATTCCTGATTTGCCCGTGTCCGGCACCTGCGTGCGGGTACCGGTCTACACGGGGCATTCGATTTCGATCAATGCCGAGTTCGATCGGGATCTTCCCGTCGAGGTCGCGATGGAACTATTGCGACATGCGCCAGGAGTGGTCGTATGTGAAGTGCCGAACCCCCTCGAAGCCACAGGCCGCGATCCGGTCTTCGTTGGCCGGGTACGTCGCGATCCGACCGTCAAACACGGTCTTGCGTTGTTTGTAAGCAGCGATAACCTGCGCAAAGGCGCCGCCCTGAATGCGGTTCAGATTGCCGAAGTCCTGAATTCCAACGCAAATCGCTCAACGCAGCGTCGCAAATAAAAGTCACGAATGACTGAGTTGGTGCTTCAGTCAATTCAAAGTTCATAGCCACCACTTGCAAACAAGGCACGCCATGCTCTCGCCACCACGGCCACGCACCCCGGTGCCCAATCCGGTCGGCGGGGCGCTCGGCGTAGCGGCATAAAGAAGGAGCGCCGGCCGCCAGGTCGGCGCGGATGACAGCCGCGTAGCCGAGCGCTCCGTCGACCGGATTCCACGACGACCAAAGCCGAGTACCCGACCAACCGGATGCCACTCAAGCTAGTACCCAAACGGCCCGGCCCAGCCGGTATAAACCTTAGGCAATGGCAAATCATAGTCACCACGCTTACTAGTCCGCAGACCCAGAACCGCCAGGCTTTCGGCAAACTTCACGGCGACGCCAACGCCATCAATCACCGGTACTTGAAGTCGTTGCTGCAGCGTGCGACAGAGCGCGGCCATGCCAGCACACCCCAGGACGATGGCGCCACTGCGGTCGCGCTCGAGCGCACGCCTGGCCGCATCTTCGATCCGCGCGAGCGCGTCGCTGTCGCCCGATTCGAGATCAAGCACTGCGATATCGGTGCCGTGAATACCTCGGCAACTGCGCTCGAAGCCATAGCGCAGGACCAGTCGCTCAGCGATGACGCAAGTGCGGGTCATCGTGGTCACGACCGAGAAGCCGGTGGCCAGCAGACTGGCGGCATGGAAGGCAGCCTCGGCAATCCCAATCACCGGCGCGTTGCTGGCTTCGCGGGCTGCGTCGAGCCCGGGATCGCCAAAGCAGGCGATGACGATGCCGTCATGCGTCGGCGCAATCCGCACCTGTTCGGCAACGCCGGCGGCCGCGAACGCCTCGTCATAATGACCTTCGATGGACATCGGTCCGAAACTCGGCTGTACCGCCAGGATCTCGGTGCCACTAGCCGCGACCGCACGCGCGGCAGCGGCGATGCCAGCGGTCATCGCAGTCGAGGTATTGGGGTTGATGACGAGTATTTTCATGGCAATCTCACAAGCTGGAATCATTCATATTGCATACAATTTTAATCTCCATCACAATTCGACGTGGGCACGCTATTTTGGTGCGACCGCACCAAAAGCGCACTGAGTTGCTCAAAAAGCGGTGCTTGCATGCCATTGTCCAGGCGGTCTGCCGGTATCGGGGCTGGCATACCGATTGCATACTAAAACCAACAAGCAGGGAACGCGCCCGTCAGGCGATTGCAAAAGATGAACGGTTCGGTAAAGTGCCGTGCCAGCCGATTTTGTAAGGCTTCCCGGTCAAAACAAGGAGAAAAAATGAACCGGATCGATTCTTCACTAATTCAACGCCTTGGCACTCGCGCTCGGCTGGTGACTTGCGGTGTGCTGCTGGTTACTGCTGCCGCCGCAACTCCGGCATTGGCGCAGGAAAAGGTGTTGCGTATCGCGATGACCGCAGCCGACATCCCGCGCACGGTCGGCCAGCCAGACCAGGGTTTCGAAGGCAATCGCTTCACCGGCATTCCCATGTACGACTCGCTCACGCAGTGGGACCTGTCGAAGGCCGACTCAGCCAGTGTGCTGATTCCGGGCCTGGCGCTAAGCTGGGCCGTCGACGCCAAGGACAAGACCAAGTGGGTCTTCAAATTGCGCCCCGGTGTGAAGTTTCACGACGGCAGCGCGTTGACCGCTGCCGATGTCGTCTGGAACGTCCGCAAGGTGCTCGACAAGGACGCCCCGCATTTCGACGCCAGCCAGGTCGGCGTCACCGCCTCGCGCATGCCGACGCTGCGCAGCGGCCGCGCGATCGATGATTTGACTGTTGAGTTGACCACCAGCGAGCCGGATGCATTCCTGCCGCTCAATCTGACCAACCTGTTCATGGCCAGCCCATCTCACTGGCAGAAGAAATTCGATGCCACGGCGGCGACCCTTGCGCCCGCCGATCGCGCCAAGTCCGCCTGGACCTCATTCGCGGCCGATGCCTCCGGCAGCGGTCCGTTCAAAATGGCTCGATTTGTGGCTCGCGAGCGCCTCGAGCTGGTGGCCAACAAGGCTTACTGGGACCCGAAGCGCACGCCGAAAATCGACCGGGTCGTGATGGTTCCGATGCCAGAAGCGAATGCCCGTACCGCCGCGCTGCTGGCCGGACAGGTCGACTGGATCGAGGCGCCATCGCCCGATGCGATGAGCACCATTAGAGCTCGCGGCTTCAACGTGCACTTCAATCCGCAACCGCATGTCTGGCCTTGGCAGTTGTCGTTCGCCGAAGGTTCGCCCTGGCTCGACAAACGAGTGCGTCACGCAGCCAATCTGTGCGTCGACCGCGCCGGCCTGCTCAAGTTGCTGGGCGGCATGATGGGCGTACCGAAGGGATCCGTAGCACCCGATCACCCTTGGTGGGGCAACCCCAAGTTCGAGATCAGCTACAACCCGGATAGTGCCAAGAAACTGATGGCCGAGGCTGGTCATTCAGCAGCCAAGCCTCTAAAGGTCAAGGTGCAGATTTCGGCCAGCGGTTCGGGCCAGATGCAGCCCTTGCCGATGAACGAGTTCGTGCAACAATCGCTCAAGCAGTGTTACTTCGACGTCCAGTTTGACGTGATCGAATGGAACACGCTGTTCACTAATTGGCGCAAGGGTGCGAAGGATCCATCGGCCAACGGCAGCAATGCGACCAACGTCAGCTTCGCGACCATGGACCCGTTCTTCGCCATGGTTCGCTTCACCAGCACCAAGACCTTCCCGCCGGTCAGCAACAACTGGGGCTACTTCGGTAACGATGAATTCGACAAGCTGATCGCCACCGCGCGCAATTCGTTCGATGACAAGTCGCGCGACGCGGCGCTGGCCAAGTTGCATGCACGCATCGTCGAGGAAGCACCGTTTGTCTGGATCGCCCACGACGTCGGCCCGCGAGCCATGAGCGCCAAAGTCAAGAATGTGGTGCAGCCGAAGAGCTGGTTCATCGACATCGCGCCGATGACGATCGAGTAACGACGCATCGGGTCGAACAGGGTCAAAGAACAAAGTCGAAGAATAGTTCAAACGGAGAAGTCGGGCGACCGCAATGATTTCCTTTCTGCTGCGTCGCCTGCTTTATGCCCTGCCGATCATGTTGGGAGTGGCCTTCGTCTGCTTTGCCCTGGTTCACCTGGCGCCCGGCGACCCCCTGGTATCGATCTTGCCGCCGGATGCCAGCGTAGAACTGCAGAACCAGCTTCGCACTCTGTACGGCTTTGATCGCAGCCTGCCTGAGCAGTTTGCCGCCTGGATCTGGCGCGCGCTGCACGGCGATCTGGGCACCAGCATTGCGAGCAGCCGGCCGGTCGCATCCGAGGTATTCGCCGCCGTTCGCAACACACTGCGGCTGGCCTTGATGGCCACTCTGATCGGCTTCATCCTCGGTAGTCTATTCGGGTTTGTCGCCGGCTACTTCCAGAACAGTTGGGTCGACAAGGCTGCTTCATTCGCAGCTGTGTTGGGTGTCAGCGTGCCGCATTACTGGCTCGGCATGGTGCTGGTGATCGTGTTCGCGGTTTTGCTGCCCTGGTTGCCACCCAGCGGTGCCGGTCCTGGCAGCTCGGCCGACTGGGTCTGGAGCTGGGAGTACATCCGTCACATGATCTTGCCCGCGGTCACGATGAGTGTCATTCCGATGGGCATCATCGCCAGGACGGTGCGCGCATTGGTGGCCGACATCCTGGCGCAGGAGTTTGTCGTCGGTCTGCGGGCCAAGGGCTTGACCGACCTCGGAATTTTCATGCATGTCGTCAAGAACGCAGCGCCTACGGCATTGGCGGTCATGGGGCTGCAACTGGGCTACCTGCTCGGCGGCTCGATCCTGATCGAGACCGTGTTCGCCTGGCCAGGTACCGGATTCCTGTTGAACAGTGCCATCTTTCAGCGCGACCTGCCGCTGTTGCAAGGGACCATCCTGGTGCTGGCCATGTTCTTTGTGTTGTTGAATCTGCTGGTCGATGTCATTCAAACGTTGCTCGATCCTCGGATTGCGCGCTCATGACGACCGCTGCTTCGGTGACCAGCGCCTCTGCGGACGAGGTCGAGCGTTCGCCCGGCTACTGGCAAACCGTTGGCAGGCGACTGGTCCGGGACAAGCTTGCGATGAGCGCCACTGCGGTGATCCTGGGCCTGCTGATACTGGCTCTGTTCGGTCAATGGTTGGCACCCGCCGATCCGTATGCAGCGTCGATGCTGAATCGGCTCAAGCCGATCGGCTTTGAAGGTTATCCGCTCGGCAGCGATGAACTCGGCCGCGACATGTTGAGCCGACTCATGATCGGTGCCCGTCTGAGCCTCTTCATCGGCATCACGCCGGTGCTGTTCGCATTTGTCATCGGCTCGTTCATCGGCATTGTGTCCGGCTATGCCGGCGGCATGTTGAACACCGCCGTCATGCGCACGATCGACGTGTTTTACGCCTTTCCGTCGGTGCTGCTCGCGATCGCACTGAGCGGCGCGCTCGGCGCGGGTATCACCAATTCGCTGATCTCGCTGACAGTCGTATTCATTCCGCCGATAGCGCGGGTCGCCGAAAGCGTCACGACGCAGATTCGCAGCCGCGATTTCGTCGAGGCAGCGCGCGCTTCGGGTGCCAGTGCGTTTACGATCATGCGCGTGCATGTGCTGGGTAATGTGCTGAGCCCGATCTTCGTCTACGCGACCAGCCTGATTGCAGTCAGCATGATCCTCGCCTCCGGGCTGTCGTTCCTGGGCTTGGGCGTCAAGCCGCCAGAACCCGAATGGGGCCTGATGCTGAACACCTTGCGCACGGCGATCTATGTCCAGCCCTGGATTGCGGCATTACCCGGCGTCATGATCTTCGCGACCTCGATCGCCTTCAACCTGCTGTCGGACGGGCTGCGCAGCGCCATGGAGATCAAGGCATGAGCGAACCCCAGCAACCGCTGCTCGAGGTCCGCGACCTGGTCAAACATTTTCCGCTGAAGAAGGACGTATTCGGTCGCGGTGGCGGCGTTGTGCGCGCAGTCGATGGCATCAGCTTTCAACTCAAGGCGGGCGAAACGCTGGGCGTGGTCGGCGAGTCGGGCTGCGGCAAGAGCACCAGCGCCCGACTGCTCATGCATCTGATCGTGCCGGATCGCGGCGAGGTGATATTCGACGGTCGTGGCGTCGGTGGCAAGGACATGAGCCTGAAGGCGTATCGACGTCAGGCGCAGATGGTATTTCAGGACAGCTACGCATCATTGAATCCGCGCCTGACCATCGAAGACAGTATTGCGTTCGCGCCGCAGGTGCACGGCACTTCGCGTCAGGAGGCGGTCAAGCGTGCGCGCGATCTGTTGTCCCGGGTTGGCCTGGAACCGCGCCGCTTCGCCGAACGTTATCCGCATGAATTATCGGGCGGCCAACGTCAGCGGGTCAACATCGCGCGCGCACTGGCCTTGCAGCCACGGCTGATCATTCTCGACGAAGCAGTTTCGGCGCTCGACAAATCGGTCGAGGCACAGGTGTTGAACCTGCTGCTGGACCTGAAGGATGAGTTCGGGCTGACTTATCTGTTCATCAGTCATGACCTGAACGTGGTCCGCTACATCTCAAACCGGGTGATGGTCATGTATCTTGGCCAAGTCGTCGAGATCGGTGACAGCGAAACACTGTTTGAGAGGCCGCAGCATCCGTACACGAAGGCGTTGCTGAGCAGCATTCCGTCGATGGACCCCGATCACCGAACCGAACAGCCACCCCTGGCCGGTGATCCGCCGAATCCAATCAATCCGCCGTCGGGTTGCCGATTCCACACTCGCTGCTCGCGCGTCGAAGCCGTGTGCAGCCAGCGAGTGCCGAAGCTCACTGCCGGACTGGCCGATCATGCCGTGTCCTGCCTGATGTTCGAAGCCAGCTCAGGGCACAGCGCCGCTCCTCCGATCGACAGGCAAGCCGCATGACGACCGGGAGCGGTAAAGCCGGAACTGCGCAAGCGCGTACTGCTGAAATGCGTACCGTCGAAACGCGTATCGTTGAAACCGAAACGGATGAAGCCGCATCGAATGACGCCGCCTCGCGTACAGACGGCGCAGCCCCCTTTGTCGACGTCCAGAACCTTACGGTCACCTTCATCGGCACACGTAAGCCCGTTCATGCCGTTGACGGAGTCGACTTGCAAGTCCGACGCGGCGAGGTCGTCGCTCTGATCGGCGAATCCGGTTCTGGCAAAAGCGTCACTTTGCGCTCGCTGCTCAGGCTGCACGCGCCTCGCCGAACCCGAATTGGCGGTCGCGTCCTGGTCGGCGGACAGGATGTGCTTGCGCTGTCGCCCTCCGCACTGGCCGATTATCGCGGCAAGGTGGCTTCGATGATCTTTCAGGAGCCATTGCTCGCGATGGACCCGGTCTATACGGTAGGCGCGCAGATCGTCGAAAGTATCCGGCGACATGAGAACGTCAGCCAGGAGACGGCGCAACGACGCGCCCTCGAGCTGTTCGAGCGCGTCCGCATCCCAAGCCCGGAGCGTCGATTGGCCGCCTACCCACACGAACTGAGCGGCGGCATGCGCCAGCGCGCGATGATTGCGCTGGCACTCGCCTGCAAACCACAGTTGCTGCTGGCTGACGAGCCGACCACGGCACTGGATGCGACCGTGCAAATTCAGATCCTGCTGTTGCTGCGCGAGCTGCAGCGCAAAATGGGCCTGGCCGTTATTTTCGTGACCCATGACATCGGTGCAGCCATCGAAGTCGCCGATCGCATCGCGGTCATGTATGCCGGACGTATCGTCGAAGAGGGGCCAGCCCGCACGCTCATTCGCCAACCCCGACATCCGTATACCCTGGCCCTGCTGGGCAGCCGTGCGCATGGTGCATTGGCCAAGGGTTCGCGACTCGAAACAATTGCGGGTGCGCCGCCGGACCTGAGCGCGTTGCCTGCGGGCTGCGCCTTTGCGGAGCGCTGTCGGTTTGCAGACGCCGGCTGCCGTGAAACCAAGCCCGAGATGGTGGTGTTGAGCATCGACCATCGTGCTCGCTGCTTTCGAACTGATGCCACCGCCAGCCTCGACCGCCACTGATCGCGTCTACGACGGTATCTACAGCGCGGTGCTCGAGCGCCGGCTGGTACCGGGCGAGTGGCTGCGCGAAACCGAGCTCGCGGTGAGCTTCGAGGTATCTCGCACAGTCGTGCGCCAGGCCCTGCAACGCCTCGCGCAGGAACAGGTCATCGAGTTGATTCACAATCGCGGCGCGCGCGTGACCCTGCCGGAACAAGCCGATATCACCCATGTCTTCGAAGCCCGCCGAGTGGCCGAATGCGAAATTGCGCGACGTCTCGGCGGACGACTCAGCGCCGAACAACTGAGCCTCTTGCAGTCCTTGTGTGACGAGGAGACTGCCGCCAACGTTGCCGGTGATGTGGCAGCCGCTGTGCGATTGTCGGGAGAGTTCCACAAGGCGATCGCCCGCATGCACGGCAACCCGGTGCTCGAGCGCCTGCTCGATTCGCTGCTGCCCACCACCTCGATGTTGATGTCGCGCTTCAGCGTTCAGGGACGACCAGTCTGTATCGTTCATCGTCATGTCGACCTGGTCGCTGCGCTGCAACGCGGCGGCCCGATCGCCGCTGGCGAAATGAAGCAGCATCTGGGCGAGCTCGAGCGTTCGTTGACCACGGGCGGCGGGCCTCGGCTGCGATCTTTACGGGATGTGTTTGGGGCTTATCGCGGGGCGGTGTGAATGCCTTCGCGAATTTTGCCTGCTTCCGCCAGGAGCGCGCTGGTGCAAATGCCTTCGCGAATGTCACCCGCATCGGCCTTTTCGGCCGACGCTCCTTCTTGATTTCGCTGCGGCATTCACACCAGCGCGCTCCTGGCTGACACTGTGCTGGGTTAAGGTTGTCGTATGCGATCGGCGGTGCTTGGCAGGAACCTTTACGGTTTACGATTTACGGTTTTCGCTGTTCCGATCGTGCACGTTGGTGCTTGATCAGGCTGGCGGGGTGCTTGGCGTAGCGGCATCAAGGAGGAGCGTCGGCCGCCAGGTCGGCGCGGAGGACAGCCGCGTAGCCAAGCGCACCGTCATCCTGATCCCGAGACAGCCCGGTTGACCTGATCTCCGTACTACCATTGACACGGCAAACGATCATTTGCGATTATGTGTCGATGAGGCATGCGACTTGCGTGTTTCTCCGCGAGCCTCCAGTTCCCGCAAGGATTAAGCATGCAAATTCGCGTTGGTTTCGAAATGTCTTACCAATGTCCACAGCCAACGCCGATGATCCTGGCCTTGAACATCCACTATTCGCGCGCCTCGGACCTGGTACGGCCGGATCATTTAATGACTTATCCGTCGGTACCGGTGACCGCCTATCGCGACCTGTTCGGCAACTGGTGCAGCCGCTTGGTCGCGCCGCCAGGTCGCTTCGTGCTTAGCACAGACGCCTTGATCAACGACACCGGTGCAACCGACCTGGTGGTTCGCTCTGCCGTGCAGACACCGGTCGAGATGTTGCCCGAATCGACACTGGTTTATTTGCTAGGCAGCCGATACTGCGAAACCGATCAGCTTTCGGAGATTGCCTGGCGGATCTTCGGTTCGGCGCCGACCGGATGGGATCGGGTTCAGACGATTTGCGATTTCGTGCATCGACATATCCAGTTCGGCTACCAGCATGCGCGACGCACCCGCACTGCGCTCGAGGCATATAACGAAGGTCAAGGTGTATGTCGCGACTATGCGCATCTGGCCATTGCCTTCTGCCGGTGCATGAACATACCAGCACGTTATTGCACCGGATACCTGGGCGATATCGGCACCCCACCCCCTTGGGGTACGATGGACTTCGCCGGCTGGTTCGAGGCCTATCTCGGGGATCGGTGGTACACCTTCGACGCGCGCAACAATACGCCGCGTATCGGACGTGTGCTGATTGCGCGCGGACGTGATGCCTGTGACGTTGCCCTGTCGAGCACCTTCGGTCCGAACACTCTGGAGAGCTTCAAGGTCTGGACCGACGAAGTGGTAGCCGCTTGATACATACTTATCGTTCAACGCGGCCCATTCAACGCAGCCCATTCGTCGAGTGCTGCCACCAGTGAATCGATGAGTTTGGCCCGAAGTTGCGACCAACGCGCCCCGCCGTCCTCAACAAAACCTTGATTCACCTCGAGTTCGATACCAATGTACGCAGCTTCAGAATGCCGCTTGCGCAACGCCGAAGTAAGGCCGTCGCTGCGGCCCTCATAGGGATAGTTGCGCCGCAGCCTCAGCCGTGGAAGTCGCTGCGCCAACATATCCTGCCAGCGTTTCGAAAAGAGTATCTCTCCTGCCCGCTGCGGGTCGTACAACCAGGCGACGTCGGCCAGTCGAACGCTACCATCGAGCACCGGGGTAAAACTGTGCGAGGCAATGTGCAACACTGATTCGCCGCAGGCAATTCGGCCGTCGATTTCAGCCTCGACCGACTGGCGGTGCGGGCGGTAGTACCGCTCCAGAATCGATTGCCGTTCACCGTGCTCCAATCGCCGAGTGAATTCGGAGAACAATTGACGATGCCCAACCGAGCGATTCAGATCGACGAGGAGTCGAGTCGTCGTCGATGCATGCAGCGGTGCACCCAGGCGGCGTGCCATCTGTCGAGCCAGCTCGAGGGCACCCGGGTCCCAGCCTCGATGGCCCTGCAGGGTCGCGGCCTGCCCGACAAAGAGCTCGCGATAGTCGACCGGCACCCGATTCCCGCCGTGCTCACAACTGATGACCAGGCTTGGCATGGTTGCCATGCGAATCTGACGCGGCCTCATCTTACAAAGTCCCGTCGATGGTTGCGCGGCAGAGGTAAATTCGCAGGAACGCTATCATAAAACGCTTGCTATTGATATCATAAAACGCTAGCATTAGTCATGGTGAACACAAAACACCGAAAGACACTTCAGGCCATTTTCGCGCGTCCAACGTCGGCAACGATTGTCTTTACTCACATTGAGTCCGTGGTCATTGCACTGGGCGGTGCAGTCGCAGAACGCGAAGGTTCGCGGGTCAAGATCACTTTGCAAGGCGAACAGTGGCACGCTCACCGTCCTCATCCCGGCAAAGAGGCCAAGCGCTATCAAGTTGAGGAGGCCCGCGAAATGTTGGAGCGCTTGGGAATCAAACCATGAATACGATGAACCACAAAGGGTACACGGCAAGAATCGAATTCGACGAACGCGACAATATATTTGTTGGGCGTGTTCTCGGGCTGCGCACCATGATCAGCTTTCATGGCGACACCGTTGCTGAGCTACGTTCCGATTTCGAGATCGCTGTCGAGGAATTCCTGCGCGATTGCAAAGAGCAAGGGGTTCGACCGGAGAAGCCCGCATCCGGCAAACTCATGCTACGCGTGCCACCCGAGATTCACGGTGCCGCACTGGTTGCAGCCCAGGCGGCGGGCAAGAGTCTGAATCAATGGGCCACCGAGGTTATTCAACAAGCCAGTCAAGGCTAAGCGCGTTTCTTGCGCGGCTAGCCAAGCTCGCGCAAATCAGCAATCACCTGCGAGCCAAACTGCGGCGACGCGATTAAGGCCGCAATCTTTCCCGCGACTGCGTCGGGCGTCGCGAGCGCCCCCTGCTGTTTCATCGCGATAAAATTCGCCACTGCCGGAAAATGATTGCTACCGTGCTCGCGAATCCGCCCCTGCATCGCCGTGTCAACCACACCTGGTGCCAGCGATACCACACGGGCACCGAGCCGACCATGGGTCGCCTCTTCAGCCGCCAGCGTCTGGCTGTATAAATCCAGTCCGGCTTTGGTCGCGCAATACACCGACCAACCTGGAAAAGGTCGGCGACCCGCGCCCGAGGATATATTGAGTATCTGCACGTGGTCGGCGAGACCTCGCAGGCGCGTCACGAAAGCAGCGCTCAGAGCGATCGGCGCCGCCAGGTTGAGCATACAGGCGCGCGCGATATCAGCACTGTGCAAATGCTCGCTTTGGCCAATCGGGTCGACCATACCGGCGTTGTTAATGAGCACAGCACGCGTTAGCCGCTCTGTTCCTATTGCACTCAGTGTTGATTCGATTTGCGCCAGCATGACGGTAACACCGAAGTCTGGCGTACTCAAATCGGCCACCTGTTGCAGCACCCTGGCGCCTGCGGTTTCCAACCGGCTCAACCGCTCGCTGCGATGGCGCGCCAATCCAATCACGATGGCCTGTGCCGACACCAGTTGCCCCGCCAGCGCTTCGCCAATGCCTCGAGAACTGCCGGTAACCAAATATAAATTCATATGCGATCGATCAAACGTGTGTCATTCAAAAACTGCGCCAGTCGCCCAACTGCTCAAACGCATGGGCTGCCCGATAAATCGTTGATTCGGCATAGTGCTTGCCGATCAACTGCAAGCCGATCGGCAAGCCCTGGCTCATGCCGCACGGAATCGACATCGCCGGATGGCCCGTCACATCGAACGGCGCAGTGTTGCCAATCATCTCAAAGGCTCGTTGGCAATACAGCGCGAGTGGCGCGTCCGGCGCCGGTAGCGGCGTCGCTTTCATCGGCACTGTCGGCATCAGCAGCAGATCGTAGCGCGACAACACATCGTCATAGGACTGCTTGAGCACCCGCACCAGATTCTGTGATTTGGCGTAGAAGTGGCCGCGATAGTAGCGAATGAAATATTCGCCGGCAAACATCGACACCTTGAGCGAGCGCGACAGCTCATTGGCGCGAGCCCGCCAATTGGCGTGGGCATCGAGCAAGCTGGTGGTGTAGAGGCCCTTCCAGTTAAAGCCCATACCGTTGCCATGCATCATTTGCGCTTGCAGGCCTTCCAAAGCAATCGGCGTCCAGATGGCGACACCGTCGCGATGCATTGGAATGGAGACTTCATCGATGATGGCACCGAGCTCGCGCAGCCGCTCAACCGCGCGGCGCACTTTGGCATCGACATCCGACTCGCTGTTTTCGTGGTTGAAGCCCTCGGTGATAACGGCCATACGCATGCCCGCAACACCACGACCCAGCGCGGCCGTGTACTTGTCGACACGCACATCATATTGCCGAGGATCCAGGCCGTCGGCGCCGGCAATGACTTCGAGCAGCAGAGCATTGTCAGCGACTGTCGTGGTCATCGGGCCGGCGTGATCAATGGTGTTCTCGATCGGCATGACGCCGGTGTACGGCACCAAGCCGTGGGTGGCTTTCATGCCATAACAGCCCGAGAAACTGGCGGGCATGCGGATTGACCCACCCTGATCGCCACCGATGCCCATTTCGATTTCACCCGAGCCAACGATCGCGCCGGTTCCACAGGACGAGCCGCCGGCCGAGTACCCGATCTTGTACGGGTTGTGAACTGGACCATAGTGGGTGGTGTGGCTGCTGCCCGACAGACAGAAATGCTCGCAGTGCGCCTTGCCAACGATCGTGCCGCCCGCATCGAGGATTCGGGTGACCAGCGTCGCGTCGAGGTCGGGTACGTAACCTTCAAGCGTTGACGAGCCGTTCATCATCGGCACGCCGGCCAGGCAGACATTGTCCTTCAGAACCACCCGTTTGCCTTGCAGCGGACCGTAGGGCGCGCCCTTGATATCGGTCTTTACATACCAGGCATTGAGCGGATTCTCCGATGCCTTCGGCTTGTGGCCCGGTGTGCGCGGGTAACGCACCGGCGGCAGGTTATCGGATAACTGCGCGATCCGATCGTAGGACTTGAAGGTGCCTTCCATGACTTCGAGATACTCGCCCACCTCGTGGTCGGACATGCTCATGTTCAACGAGGCGACGATCTCTTTCATTTGCGCGAGACTGGGCCGCTTGACGATAGACATACTTCCCCCTGAGGGCACAATATTCGATGACGGACGGGATTCGGAATAACGGGCACTGGCTGGCGATTCGTGCGGCTGGGATTGAGGCGGCTGCGACTGATGCGCCGTCGATTGGCGCAACGAACCGCCAGCGGGCGATGCGCTCGTAGTTCCACGATTAATTCGTGCAACACCCATGCCAAGCAACTCCGCCATGGCACCCGCGCGTACTTCGGATGCCACCATTTCGCGCACGATCAGGCCGCGCTCGAGCGCCACGATGCGGTCAGCCACATCGAGCACCAGATCGAGGTTCTGCTCGACGATCAGCATCGACAAACCGGTACTGTCGCGCAGCTTGGCCAAAATCTGGCCGATCTCCTGAACGATCGATGGTTGTATGCCCTCCGAGGGCTCATCGAGCAACAGCAACCAGGGACTCGGCATCAGCGCACGCGCAAGCGCCAGAATCTGCTGCTCACCGCCCGACAAGGCGCCGCCGCGCCGCTCCAGCAGAACGTTCAGTCGCGGAAAGGTGTCCAGCACACGCGTCAGCGACTGTTCCTCGGTCTCGCCGCTATCGGCCGACCAGGCAAGCCGCAAATTGTCACGCGCCGACAGGCCAGGCAAAATGCCGCGGCCCTGCGGTACATAGCCTATACCGAGGCGACTGCGAATATGCGCGGGCGTACCGGTGACGTCGACGCTATCCACCAGGATGCGCCCGGCCGTGGTCGGCATCAGCCCCATGATGGACTTGAGCAAGGTACTCTTGCCCATGCCGTTATGCCCAACGATGCCGATCGCCTCGCCTTCAAACAGCTTGAGCGAAATTCCATGCAACACGGGCACGTGTCCGTAGCCGGCCCGCAGTTCACTGACCTCCAACACCGCATCGCGAGACGCCGGGTCTGCCGACCGACTACTGACTTCGTCTGGCTTATGGTCAACATGGCTTGTGCCGGATTTCATTTGGCTCGAGTCCCGATGTATACCTCGCGAACCTTGGCGTCGGACAACACCGCATCGGGTTCACCCTCCATCAAAATGGCGCCTTGATGCATCACGGTGATGCGCCCACCCAGCATCCGTACAAACTGCATGTCATGATCCACCACAATGACCGTTGCCTTCTGATTGATGCGATGAATCACGTCGACCAGTCGATCCGACTCGCCGCCGGTGATACCGGCGGCCGGCTCATCAAGCAACACCAGCCAAGGCTTCTGAATCGTCACCAGGCCGAGCTCAACCATCTGCCGTTGGCCGTGGGCAAGCTCCCCGACCGGGCGACGCAGCAACGGCATCAGCGCGAGCTCCTCGGCGACTTCCTCCAGCGCTGAATTGATCTCGCCGCGCGATCGAATTCGGGCGGCGGCCAACCAGAGATTTTCGTACACCGTCAGCCCGTTCATGACCGAAGGTACCTGGGTCTTGATACCAACGCCGAGGCGAACTATTTCATGCGAGCGCCAACCGGTGACGTCCTGACCACGAATCAACACCCGGCCGTTTTCATGATTCAGGCGCAACTGTCCGGTCAGACATTTGAAGAAGGTACTTTTACCAGCGCCGTTCGGTCCGATCAAACAGCGCAGCTCGCGCTCGCGCATCGAGAAGTTGACATTATTGACGGCCAGCACGCCACCAAAACGCATCGACAGATCACGGGCTTCAACGACAGCTTCACTCATCGAGAACCCGGCGCCCCGGAACCATTGGCTACCCGACGGCGGCGTTTGCCGTTGGTTTGACGCCGGCTGACGCGCGCTTGCTGATCACGTTGCCGCCAATGCGCGAAGGCTGGTGCGAAGCCCCTGGGAATCAGCAGCACGACCAATACCAGGATGGCGCCGAGAATCAGCGAGTTATCAATCAGGGTCTGTTGCCCGAGCAATATCTTGAGCATGCCCAGCAAGGCCGCTCCAATCATCGGACCGATCAAGGTGCCGAGTCCGCCAACGATGGTCCAGATAATGACCTCGGCCGATTGCCCGAGGCTGAACATTCCGGGCGTCACAATTTCGGCCCAGTTCGCAAACAGGCAGCCGGCCAGTCCGGCCATCGATGCGCTGATCGTGAAGATGGCCGTCTTGTAGGCTGGCGCGTTATAGCCCAGCAACTCGGCGCGCGCCTCGTTCTCACGAATGCCGATCAGGACACGCCCGAAGGTGCTGGCCAGAATACCCCGGCAAATCAAATAGCAGCCGAGCAGGCACACGATGACAACATAATAAAAAGGCGTACCAAAAATGGTCGCCGCCGTATCGCCGGGTACGTTTAAAATCGGGAACGCCGGTATGCCGTTAAAGCCTCCCAGCCGGGCGCTGCCGATTCGATACGCTTCGCCAGCGGTGGCGTTCATGAACTTGAACAGGATCAAGCTCACGACCAATGTAATGACGCCCATGTAGACGTCGCTGATGCGACCATAAAACATCATCGCGCCGATGATTGCGGCAAACAGTGCGGGCAGAATAATCGCCAGCAGAAACGGGCCGGTGCTTTCGCCGACATTCATCGCGGCAATGGCGTAGACGTAAGCACCGAGACCAAAGTAGGCGCCGTGCCCGAAGCTCAACAAACCGGCGTAACCCCACATCAACCCGAGGGACAACGCAAACAGTGCCCAGATGGCGAGCAGCGTCGCCGTGTTGGTGTCAGAGACCAGGGGTAACAGCAGAAGCACGACGGTAGCGGCCAAAAACCAGCCCCAGCGCATTTTTCCGCCAGCGGCAAACGAATCAGTCAGCATTCAAGAAGCCTCTGTTCACTACGCGGAGTTCCGGAAAAAACGTCCGGTAATACCTTGCGGCATCAGGCGTAACAGCACGATGGCAAAGGCCAGCATGACGATCTCGCCAATCACCGGACCGGAGGCGAATGAGACGATCTGATTGACCGTACCGAACAGAATTGAACTCGACAGCGTGCCCGCGATGACCGCAGCGCCACCGGTAATAACCGTGATGTAGGCCTTGGCGATGTAGGCGCCGCCCGACGACGGCAACAGACCCGTCAACGGCGCGAGCACGCCACCGGCCAGACCGGAAAGCGCGGCACCCACCGCAAAGGTCCACATGTAAACCTTCTTCGGGTCATAACCGAGCGACGAGGCGACATCGGCACTTTGCATGGCGCCGCGCGCAATCAGCCCCAGCCTCGTGTAGCGAATGACCAGCCACATGCCGATGATCATCAGGATCGCGATGGCGATGATGAACAGGTTATAGCCACCCATCTGGTAACTGCCCAAGGTGTAGGCCGGAATCGGCGCCGGAATGCTGACGGCGGTGTTGCCGAAGATCAGCGATACCAGACCCACCAGAAAGAGGCTCAAGCCCCAGGTGGCGAGCATGGTGTCGATCATCCGTCCATACAGAAAACGGATGACGAGGCGTTCGATGATCAATCCGATGATGCCAACCACCAAGGGCGAGAGAATCAACATCGCAAAGTAGACGTTGATGCCGGCCTTGGCAGCGGCAATCGTGGTGTAACCGCCGATCATTACAAATTCGCCATGGGCCAGGTTGATCACACGCATCATCCCGAACACGACTGCCAGCCCGGCGCTGGTCAGCGCCAGGAAAGCAATCATGTAAAAGATTTCCAGTGTGACAACACCGGCGTAGTCCATGGCGCCCTGCTCTTTGCTTGTAGTCGCTGGTAGTTTCCAGTAGTTGTTAGATCGTGATCTCAAACTGCTTGTTGGTGGTCGGATCCTTGATCAGATCACAAACAGCCGCTGTGTCGGATGGTGGCCGAGCCTTGGCAGTCTGCTTGATGGTCAGCTTCTGGCCCTTGACTTCGATCAGATGCACATCGAGCGATGCATGATTGGTCTTCGGATCCATCTTCAAGGTACCGGCAGGACCAGTCACCGAGACGCCGCTGGCCAGGGCTTTGGTAATGGCGGCGCGGTCCAGAGAACCGGCTTTCTTGACCAGTTCGGCCCACAGCATGATGCCGGCGTACTGCGAGACGGCAATCTCATGGACCGGCTTCACATCGCCAAATTTCTTCAGCCAGCGGGCCAGAAAATCCTTGTTCCCGGCGGACGGATCTTCTTGCGAATAATTGCTGGCGCACAGAATGCCCTCGCCTTCCGCGGCCGACAACGCACTTTGCTCGTTACCGGCGCCAAACGTGGTTGAGATCATCGGGATCTTTTTATTCATCCCTGAAGCGGCCCATTGCCGGTAGAACGACATGTGCGCACCACCGACCAGCGCGGTCGAAATGAAATCGGGCTTGGCTTCCTGGATCTTGGCGATGGTCGACCCGAAATCGGCGACATCGAGCGGGAAGAAGCCGGTCTGCAGCGTCGAGCCACCGGCCAGTTTCAGGTAGTGCTGAATCCACTTGGCGGTGATCTGACCATAGTTGTAGTCGGCCGCGAGAATGTAGGTCTTCTTGCCCCAGTTTTTCGAGGCCATCGCAATCAAGGGTTCGACCGCCTGGGCCGGCGTCGTGCCGGTGCAGATCGTATTGGCATCACAGACACCGCCCTCATAGCGCGTATTGTAGAAGTACAGCGTCTTCGATCGGGTGAAGGTCGGCCGAATCGCTTCGCGCGACGCCGAGGTAATGCCGCCCTGAACGACGTCGACCTTGTCGTCGCGAACCAGTTGCTGCGCAAATTTGGTGTAGAGCGCAATATCGGATTGGGTGTCGTATTGAATAAGCTTGATCTTGCGTCCCAGAACTCCGCCGGCGGCATTGAGTTCGTCAACGGCCATTTGGGATGCCTGCACCATCGGCTTGCCGTAGATGTCCAGTCCGCCTGAGGCGTCCAGCACGGTGCCGAGTTTGATGTCGCCACTCTGGGCGCGAATGATGGCCGGGAAACCCGTCACCGTAGCGGCGGCTCCAGTGGCGGCGAGAAACTTGCGTCGATTGATGGTCATGAGAACTCCACGGTCAAGGTTGATTGTTAAAGGCTGCTTGCTGTTTGCTAGTTATTGATTATTGATCATTGATTGGAACGCAAAACGATGACGCATCACCAGGTCGGCTGCGGCTACACTGGATCCTTAGGTTTCGGTTTTGGCATCGCCGATGAAAAGTCGTAACCGATCTGCTCGCCAATGCTTTTGAGCGCAGGCAGTTGCAAGGCCATGCCGAGGATGCTGTCCATGACCTGAGCAACCGGCGCCTTGTTAGTGCCATCCACCACGATATTGCCATTGCCGTTCGACCCTCCGTTAACGCCGTGCGCATTAACGTTCTGGCTGCCGCCGAAACCGGATAACTGATGAATCCGGATGCTTTCAATTTTCTCGGCAGGCTTGACCATTTGGGCGACGATCTCGGGCATTTTGTCGAGACGATACTGCTCTAGCTCCATCGCCATCAAGGCATCACTGCGCGAGTTCTTGGCGGCAATCAACGCCCGCGACCCTTCTGACTCGGCCAACATGCGCAATCGTTCAGCCTCAGCTTGAGTACGGGTTGCTTCGGCCTGCGAGCGAGTCCGGGCGAGCAGCACATTGGCCTCGGTGGCCGCATTAGCCTCGGCGACCTCGCCCGCCTCCGCCACACGCTTGGCGGCGATTTCGCGTGACCGATCGGCCACCGCACGTTCGCGATCCGTCTGGACCTTCTCTTGCGCCAATATGACTTCCGACTTGGCCAGCTCGGCCTGAGCTTGTGCCCGAGCTTCCTCGGCATGCTTGCCGGCTAACTGGATGGCACTGTCCACTTTGCGAATTTCGGAGTTCAACTGCGACTCGATCTCGATACGGCGCAGTTCGCGCTGTTTGGCAATCTCGAGCATCTTGGTCTCGCGCTCGCGATTGATGCGGGCGCCCTCAGAGGCGACCAGCGATTCCTCGCGCGCCTTGGCGGACTCGGCGTCGCTGGCCGCCTTGCTGCGATCAATCTCGAGCCGCTGCGCGAGCTGCGCCTGTTCCTCCTGCTGCGAGATGGTCAGTCGTCGTTTGGTCGCTTCGAGCTGAGTCTGCCGCACAGAGGTATCGGCATCGGCTTCAATTTCGGCGCGCTTTTTCTTGTTGACTGCAATGATCTCGGCCAGCTTGCGCATACCGACCGCATTAAACGCGTTGTTCTCGTCGAGTGCCGAAAACGCTGTTTGATCCATTCGCGTCAACGAAACTGAATCGAGCAAAATACCATTCTGGGCGAGATTTTCGCGCACCAAATCGGCCACTTTTCGCACGAACTCGGCGCGCCGTTCGTGCAGCGAGTCCATGCTGGAGCTGGCGGCGATGGCTTGCATCGCATCGACAAATCGGCCTTCGAGCAAATTGCGAATACCTTCGGAATTCAACGACTTCGAGCCCAGCGCCTGGGCGGCCGTGGCGACTCCATCGACGCTCGGCTGAACCCGAATGTAGAACTCCATCTCGGCGTCGACGCGCATACGGTCTTCGGTGATCAGCGATTTCTCATTGATGCGACGCACATCGACGCGAATCGTGCGCATGTTGATTTCATCGATTCGGTGCAGAAACGGTAACGCCAGCGCACCACCGGATATCACGATGCGCTGGCCGCCAAAACCGGTTCGGATCAACGACATATCGCGTGAAGACTTGCGGTAGAAGCGATTCAGGAAGATGACTGCGATTGCGATCAGCAGAATCGCAACGATGATGGCAGCAAGCCAGCCCAGTAACAGCATCTTTCCCCCCGCGTCAATAACCGCAGTAATTGTTGTGTAGTGTTGTAACTTGTTCTATGACGCAGTATCGAGACGAACCGCGCTTTTTGTCAAGTTTGTCCAAGCGCCATCAATCGCCCAGGAAAAACATCTAAAAACTCCCAGCGTAAACATTAAATAATGTTCGATCGCAGCATAACAGCTTTTATTTTCTTCGGAAAGTATTTGGCCGTCGATATGCAGCCGCCAATTTATTGAGTCCTCGATTTCAAGACGCTCATCAATCGATCCGGATAATCCGTGATCAGACCATCGACGCCGAGCGCGATCAGCGCTTGCATATCGGCGACCTCATTAACGGTCCATGGGATAACGCTCAAGCCGTAACTCTTGGCTTGCGCAAAGTCCTGTGCGCTCAAATTTCGCCAGAACATTGACCATACCTCACAACCTGCCGCCTTGACCATCGCCGGCATGACACCCCCGTAATCTGCCAACTTCAAGCCCGCATGCCAATCGGAGGCACGGCCTGGATCTTTTGAAATCGTGCTCATGCCGGGGGAATCGATGCTCAAGCAGACCGTTCGAATGGCCGGCGCGATGCGCTTGACTGCCAGCAAGGTGCGCCAATCAAACGATTGAATGCTCGTCTGGCGCTCGAACCCGGCAGTGCGTACGGCGTCGACCAGCGCGCCTGCGAAGCGCTCGGGACTGACCGTTTCATCGGGCGCGTTCGGCGTAATTTTCGTTTCCAGATTGACGCGGTAGTTTTTGCCGGAGGCCTTGACCAATGCGAACAGTTGCGCAAGGCTGGCGAAGCGCTCGCCATCGGCCGGCTGCTGCAGCGGAAAGTTCTGGCTGTACTTGTCGTCAGGGTTCAACCGTCCAATATCGAATTTCATGAGTTCGTCATGCGACAGCGTGAAGATCGCCGGTCCCTTGACGGTCAGCCAGCGTCCGTCCGGCGCGCGTACCAAGGCTGGATTCAAATACGGATCGTGCGCCAGAACCAGGACGCCGTCACGGGTCATGGCCAGGTCGGTCTCCAGGGTCGTCACTCCAAGCGTCATCGCGCTTCGAAAGGCAGTCAACGTGTTCTCGGGCGACAGTCCGCGGCCGCCGCGATGCGCCTGGGCATCAAAGCGCGGCAGCGGATCTACCCACGCGGCCAGCATTGCGCAACCGGACAACACAAACGCCAATGCACTGACCCATACCGGCAAGCGGCGCAGCCACAGAAACGTCAGAACTCTCGCCAAACGATTCATTTCAGACCGGCGCCGCGAACTTCGCGAACCTTCTCACCATCGGTGACGAACATACGGTCCGCGAAGGCCGGTGCCACCGCAAAGCCACCGGTGAACTCCCCGAACGCCGGCAAGATCGCGTCATGCCGACGAAACAAAAATGCCGGCAGGCGCACATTGTCTGCACGTCCCCTGAGCCGATAAACCGGATGCACATGGCCGGACAACACGAAGCGATCAGCCGGTTGATGCTCGCCGGCAGTTTCCGGGCAATCCTCTTTTAACGGTTGCAGCCGCCTGACCTCATGACGCAGCTCCCAAGGCCCCAGCCTGAATCCTTCGGCGACGACTTCAATGCCACATCGCGCTGGCGGATCGCCGGCGCGATCGTCGTGATTACCGCGAACTAGCACCATCTGAACGCAAGCATGGCGCTGGCGCCAAAGCATGAGTTGTTCGATAACGCCGCTGTCGCGCACGGCTGGGCCATGCAGCAGATCACCGAGCACGAACAAATGCTGTGCATCATGTTCAGCGAGCAATCGATCCAATCGAGCCAGCGTCAGCGCGGTTGTCCCCGCAGGCACCGGTACGCCCAGCGATCGAAAACCCAAGGCCTTGCCCAGGTGAACGTCGGCAACAAACAAGGCGCGCCTGACCGGATCATAGGCGGCCTTGGCCGCGCACAGCAGCAACTCGCCGCCGCCCGCCGACACCCTCACGACGGGGAATCTCCAAGCGTACCAACATCAAATCGCCAGACATCGCCGGAAGCCACCACACGTCCGGCAGTCGGCGTCGAGAAATGTGTCCCGAGTACCAGCGATCGATCGTGTGCGCAGCAGGCCAGGAACCGCCGCCGCGTCTGCCGCGCCATTTCAGCATCGGTGTCGAAGGCAACTGCACGATCCGGCTCACTGCACTGAATCGGATGATGCATGAGATCACCCGTGATGACCGCGCTGTGACCTTCGGACTGTATCCGAACACTGACGTGCCCGGGAGTATGGCCCGGCGTCGGCTCCAACCAGACTTCATCGGTAATCCGGTGATCGGTCTCGATCAACTCGGCCAGGCCTGCGTCGAGAATCGGCTTGACCGAGTCACCGAGAATGTCATCTGGCTTGACAGCACCGGCCACGGCGCCGTTACTGTTGCTGTCACCGGCGCCGTAAGTTGCGCCCGAGGCCGCAACGGCCAGTGCTTGTTGACTCCAGTGCTCCCATTCCTTGCGCGCAAACAGATAACGCGCGTTCGGGAAGGTCGGTTGCCAGCGGCCGTCCACCCATCGCGTATTCCAGCCCACATGATCGACATGCAAATGAGTGCACAACACGGTATCGATCGAATCGGGCGGAAAACCGGCCTCGACCATACGCTCCAGATACGGCAGACTCAATTGATTCCAGCCCGGATTGTTGCGTATCTTGTCATTACCGACGCAGGTATCGACCACCATGCGCCGTCCGGACGATTCGATGACGAAGCTGTGAATTGACATGAGCAGTTTGCCTTGCTCATTAGCGAAATGCGGTTTCAACCAGCCATGACGCGTCACCAGATCCGGCGGCGGATCGGAGAAGAAAAAACGCGCGGAAGTGACCACCGGGCCGGACTCCACCACTTTGGTGATCCGGACCTTACCAATTTGCCAACGCATCATCATTGCGACTCCATTATTTAGCTTCAGTGTAGTGTTTCGAGCGTTCGCACTCAAGTTGCTTACCGAGCCTGTGTATACCGAGCCTGTGCGTATCGAGACTATGCATACCGACTCTCACGGGCTGGCCGCGAGCTCAAGCTCCTTCAACATGCGGTCAATGCGCGCCGACAGCTTTTCGGTGCTCAGTTGCTCGCGTAAACGCTCGACCAGCAAAGGAAACGCAAATGGCGTGGCTCGTTTTAGTTCGATCCAGCGCAGTTCCTGCGAAGCCATGCGCAACAAACACTGCCGCAAGCGCTCGATATCAAGTTCCTGCTGCAGCACTTCCGTTTGCGCTTGTGTCAGCAATAAATTATCGGGGTCGTGTTTGCGAAAAACTTCATAGAACAAACTGGCAGACGCCTGCAATTGCCGGGTACTCTTTGGCACTCCAGGATAGCCCTGGAATACCAACCCCGACACCCGCGATATTTCGCGAAAGCGTCGTAGTGCCAATTCGCCGCTGTTCAGGCTCGCTGCTACGTCATGAAATAGGTGGCCCGAATCGAACAGCGTACCCGTTCGCAGACCCGACCAATCAACTGGCTCGGGCGAGAGCATTTCAAGACCGTAGTCATTGACCGCAATCGAAAAGGTCGCCGCCTTGCTTTGCGCCGCACGCCAGGCCAGCAGGGACGCCAGGCCGATGTGAACATGACGCCCGGCAAACGGATACAGGAACAGATGATGTCCTTCGCGCGACTGCAATGATTCAGCCACCAGCACCCTGGCTGTAGGCAGTGCCGACCAGCTTATCTGAATGTCGAGTAAGGGCTTGAGCATGATCATCTCGGGACCCAACAGCTCGCCGGCATTCGCACGCTCGAGCCGATCGAGCATGGCATTGGCCATTTCGCTGGAGAGCGGCATTTTGCCGCCGTTCCAGCGCGGCACCGCGCCTTTGTTTCGGGTGGCGCGTCGCACCAGAGCATTCATTTCATGGACCCGAACCAGCTCGAGCAGTCGTCCGCCGAATAGAAATTGGTCGCCCTTCTTCAAGCGGCTGACAAAACTCTCCTCGATCGCACCGAGTTTCTTGCCAGTCAGAAATTTCACTTGCATCGAGGCGTCGGCCACGATCGTGCCGATCGACATGCGGTGCCGCTTGGCGATCATCGGATCCGGCACCCGAAAGACACCCCGTTCATCGGCCACCACACGGTGATATTCCGGATACGCCCAAAGGCTCTGACCACCTTGCGTGACAAAGTTGAGCGCCCACTGAAACTCGGCGTCACTCAGGTCTCGATACGCATGACAGGAGCGCAGTTCATGCAGCAGCTCAGTCGGCTTGAAGCCGGTACCCAACGCAATCGTCACCAGATGCTGAACCAATACATCGAGCGGTTTCTGCGGCGAAAGCCGAGCTTCAATCTGTCGCGCCGCAATCGCATCCTGAACCGCTGCCGACTCGAGCAATTCGAGCGCGTTGGTCGGTACCAGCGACACCCGCGACGGGCGACCCGGCGAATGGCCCGATCGGCCAGCGCGCTGCAATAGCCGCGCCACCCCTTTCGGACTACCGATCTGCAACACCCGTTCAACCGGCGAGAAATCGACACCCAGATCGAGGCTCGAGGTACACACGACCGCCTTCAAACGGCCTTCTTTCAAACCGAGTTCGACCCATTCACGAACACTTTTGTCGAGCGAGCCATGATGCAAGGCGATCAGCCCAGCCCATTGCGGCTTCGCCTCGAGCAGTGCCTGATACCAGAGCTCCGCCTGCGAGCGTGTATTGGTAAACACCAGCGAACTGGCGCTCGCTTCAATCTCCCGAATGACCGGCTGCAACATGCGCAGACCCAGATGTCCACCCCACGGAAATCGCTCGGTGCTGCTCGGCAACAGCGTATCCACCAACAAGGTCTTCGGCACCAGCCCTTGAATCAGGGCACTGTTTCGACTCGCCGATTCGCCGACCAAAACCGACATCGCATGCTCGAGATTGCCCAAGGTCGCGGACACGCCCCAGATCCGCAGATCGGGATTAAATTGCCGCAATCGCGCCAACGCGAGTTGAGTTTGCACGCCGCGTTTATTGCCCATCAGCTCATGCCACTCGTCGACCACCACCATCTCGATACTTGCCAGCTCGGCGCTCGATTGCGGACGAGTCAGCAGCAAGGAAAGGCTCTCGGGCGTCGTCACCAGGGCAAACGGCATCCGCCGGGTCTGGCGGGCACGTTCGGCGCTGGAGGTATCACCCGTTCGCGCACCAACCTGACAATCGAAACCGACGGCGGCACGCAGTTGTGCGGCAATCGCCAAGTCAGCCAGCGGTTCGGCCAAGGCACGCAAGGTGTCGCTGGCCAAAGCACGCATCGGCGTGATCCAGAGCACGCGTAACGGCGCGGGTGAATGGGTCGGCGCATCTGATGGAGCTGAAGAAGCTGAGTGAGCTGGCGAAGCTGAGTGAGCAGGCAACGCTGATTGATTCGGCACTACTGAGTGGTGATGGCGGCCCGCCAGCGCGCACTTGAGTGCAGCAAACCAGACGGCGTAGGTCTTGCCCGAACCAGTGCTGGCATGCAAGAGCCCCGAACGGCCGCTCGTTGCCTCGCGCCAGACTTGGCGCTGGAACTCGAACGCTTGCCAACCGCGCGCCGCAAACCAGGCATCAACACAGTCGAGGCTGGCTGTAGGGGATTTCTTCGAGACGGTGCGCTTCAAGACCGAGCGCTTCTGGCCGAGGTATCCTTTGCCGGGACGCCTATAGCGGGGACACTCGTGACGGGGACACTTTTGGTCTGCCCGCTACTTGCAGAAACGCCTCCGGCCGAGACAATCCAGCCTTCGACACAGTCTACTTGCACCGGCAGGCCGTAGTTCTCGGCGCGCCGCTGCCATGCCCAAGCGGCCATCGCCAGACACAATACCGCGTCTAAATAATCGCCACTCGGATCACCCAGACATTGAGCTTCAACACCGGCGTCAAATCGGCAAGTAACGGCAGGCACGCGTTCGCCGTGTACAGCGGCCAGGTGGCACGCGCCGACGCCAAGTGTCGCCAGAATCGAGGCGCGAGCCAGTTCGCGCTCGCGATTCTGTTTGGCGCGATCATCGCTTTTGTACGAGGTTCGGCCGACGATCGAACGCGCCAGAAGGCCCGGATACGCTTCCAGCGCAACACGATTCCGATCGCCGTCGTGCAGGCCCGGAAGATGCACACCGGCCGCGAGCAATCGCGGCGCACCGGCATGCAACATGAAGGCGACAGGAGGATTAACCCATTTCATAGACGGGCTGGAGCCCGCCGGAAAATCGGTCGCCCGATGTGCGAATTTGCCGCCAACCGGGCGCGATGCGCAAAAGCGACGGAACTGCTCGACCATTGCCGGGCGCGAGAAGCTCGCAAGATGGTTGATCATCGACGCCCAACCCTGCCGATGCGGCCAGTCCAGTGCGACCAGTAGCTCCCGTGGCAGCCCGAATGGAAAGTCGCAACCGGCCAGCCAGGGTCCAGGGGACCGCAGCCAGTCCTCGAAGGCGGCGAAGCTCGCGAGTCGCTGCAGCCCTGTGACTGCCAATTGTCCTGACTCATCCAGGCGACCGGCCGCCACGGTAATCGATTTGCGTCTCGTCGGCGCGGAAGTGAAATCAATGCCATAAAGCTGCATGGTGCGGCAGTGTACGCGACGTCACCGCCACGCTCGGCAGCACCCTTGCTGTGATAACGTACTTACTACGTTACCGACCCAGCAGCGGCCTTTTAGTGAACATCCAGACTTGAGATCCGCACCTGAACTCCGCATCTAAACTCCGCAATAGAACTCTGCTCCCGAAAATGGCATCGGAACCTTGCACCTGAAAGCCGAATAATGAAACGCCTGTCCGAAAATTTGAAGTCACGCGTCGTGCGGTCTTTCGGCTTCGCGCTGACCTTGTTCGCAACAACAGGCTCATTCGCACAAGGTAACTACTCACTCGATCCGCTAGGCACAGCCGTGCCAATCGGCGAGCGCCCGGCTGAACTTCGCGATGCCCAGGACCTGCTGACCAAGGACGGCACCGGCTTGCGGTTGCGCGCCGAGGTCTGGGTCCGCGTTGAGCCCTGCCCGAATAAGAAGCCGCGCGAAAATTGCAGCGTTGCGACGCAGTCACAAGGCAGGCTGTTCGTCGGTCCGGTTTGGAACGACCAGCCCATTGCCAGTTTGGAAGTCGAGCAGGTTTGGCTCTTGCACAAGGGCGGAGTCTGGAGCACCCGAAGCATGCGCAAGACCGCCGATCACTACATTGAGTTTTCAGGCGGGCCGGTGTTGCCAACTTCCGCACCGGTCGACGTACTGGTCAAAATTCGCGATCTGCCAGGCCTGCTACAGATTCGTTATCGCACCGTGTATCAACGCGCTGCTGCGACTTAGGATTGGTCAGCAGTCGATTTGAGTGGGATCAGGTTGACGGGGCGCTCGGCTAGGGTTGCATGGGATCAGGCCGACGGGGCACTTGGCTACGCGGCTGTCCCCCGGCCTTCGGCCTCCTCCTTAATGCCGCTACGTCAAGCACCCCGCCAGCCTGATCCGGCACCGCCGTGCAGTTCGCAGCCGAGAGAAGTGTGCACGCCGTAACCGGCTCCGGCGCCGACCTACTTCAAACCTCAACCAAGCACAGTGTCAGCCTGGAGCGGGGTGGTGTGAATGCCGCAGCGAAATCAAGAAGGAGCGTCGGCCGAAAAGGCCGAGGCGGATGACATTCGCGGAGGCATTCGCACCAGCCCGCTCCAGGCCGAAGCAGGCACCGTTCGCGGAAGCATTCGCACCAGTCCGCTCCAGGCCAACGCAGGCACCCTTCGCGGAGGCATTCGCACCGGCCCGCTCCACGCTCAAATCGCGAAGAAATCAGCCAGTCCGACGCAATGACAGCCTGACGCCAGCCAGGTGACAGTTTCGTGCCGGTG
>JANLTP010000107.1:0-26202 GCA_031363055.1 Burkholderiales bacterium
AGCACCCGTACCGACCAAGCCGCGCTGAGTATGCAGATCGAGCGCGCGTTCGGCACGTTCAAGGTCTGGGATCGGCTGGTTCGCATCCTCCACTGGCTATTGGTGATCCTGCTCCTGCTCAGTTGGCTGAGTCGACATTCGGGAATTGCCGTTCACGAAGCATTAGGCTATGCCGCCCTGGCCGTTGCTGGCGTGCGAATCGCCTGGGGGGTTTTTGGTTCTCGCTACGCGCGCTTCAAGGAATTCGTTCGCTCTCCGGCCGCAACTTTTGCGTACGCGCGCGACGTGGCTTCTGGCAAGGCGCCTCGCTACTTGGGACATAACCCGCTGGGCGGCTGGATGATTCTCGCCTTGCTGGTGACCACGCTTTCAATCTGTCTGAGCGACTCGCTAAACACGACCGATGCTTATTGGGGCGTCGAGTGGGTCGCCAACTTGCATGAATCAATGGTCTACCTCTTGATCGCTCTCATAGCGCTGCATGTCGCCGGCGTAGCCTTCTCATCTTGGCGACACCGCGAAAATCTGTTGGTCGCGATGCTCACTGGCAAGAAGCGCATCGATCGCGACCATGTGAGCTGAGATCACAATATCGAGTTGCCTCAAGTACCACCGGAGCCCACCATGCACGATACGCAGACCTTGCACGGCGCCATGACATCGAGCCCGAGTTCACCGAGTCCAGGCACTTCAAGTCCAGGCACTTCGAGTCCAAGTACGTCGATTGCCGATTCGGAGTTGATGGCTGCAATGCGCAGTTCCAGGCCTGCGAGCCGGGGCGCCGTTCGCGCGTATGACTGGCTTACCCATCACTGTGCGCATCGACCGCTCAAGGAGGCGATCCGCGAACTGGCGACTCAGCGGCGGTTCACCTATGCCGATCTGGACCATCGCGCCAATGCAGTAGCGGCCTGGCTGTCGTCACTCGGCGTCGGACGTGGCGACCGTGTGGCCTTGCTCGCACACAACGGCGTCGAGTACTTCGACACGCAGTTCGCCTGCGGCCGAACCGGGTCCATCGCGGTGCTGTTGAACTGGCGGCTCACGGTAGCCGAACTTGAGTACATTTTGAATGACAGTTCGCCGAAGATCCTGATTCACGACGTCGAGTTCACCGCGGCCGCGCAGGAATTGCAGCGCCGCTGCGGCATTGAATCGTTGATGTGCATCAACCCACGTGCGGGCTCCGGGCAATCCGGTCAGTCTGGGCAGACCGTGCAGTCCTCGCAGACCGTGCAGTCAGTGCAGTCAGTGCAGTCCGGCAATGCGTATGAGGCCATGATCGGCGCGTTCAACGGCAAACCGGTGAATCGCGAGGAACTGACTCATGACGACGTCAGCACGATTATGTATACCTCCGGTACGACGGGCCATCCGAAGGGGGCGATGATCACCTACGGAATGAACTTCTGGAATTGCGTGAATCTCGGCATTCCCGTCGGCATGAGCCTGGGCACGGTACATCTGTCGGTGCTGCCGCTGTTTCACACCGGCGGTCTGAACTGTTACTCGAACCCGGTGCTGCACGCCGGCGGCACGGTGGTCATCATGCGCACCTTTGATCCGGGTCTGGCGTTGCAAATCATCGGTGATCCGGCGTATGGGATCACGACCTTCTTTGCGGTGCCGGCGCCGTATCAGTTCATGGCACAGCACACGGACTTCGCAATCACCGATCTAACGCGCTTGCGCAGCGCCGGGGTCGGCGGCGCACCCTGCGCGTTAACTATTCTGCAGACCTGGGCCGCACGAGGCGTGCATTTGATGCAAGGCTTCGGCATGACCGAAACCAGCCCCGCCTGCATCTTTCTCGACCCGGCCGATGCAGTGCGCAAACTCGGCTCGACCGGCAAGGTGTTAATGCATACCGAGATGCGTCTGGTCAACGACGCTGGCGGCGATTGCGGCCCGAATGAAATCGGCGAGCTCTGGGTTGCAGGCCCGAACATCACCCCCGGTTACTGGAACCGGCCGGACGCGACCGCTGCCGGCTTTGTGGGGCGCTGGCTCAAGACTGGCGACGCCGCTCGGGTTGATGAGGAGGGCTTCGTTTACATCGTCGATCGTTGGAAAGATATGTACATCTCGGGCGGCGAAAACGTCTATCCGGCCGAGGTCGAGAATGTGCTGTACCAACTGCCCCAAGTCGCAGAAGCCGCCGTCATTGGCGTGCCGAATGAAAAATGGGGTGAGGTTGGACTGGCAGTGCTTGTATTGAAGCCCGGTCAGGGTCTGGAGCGCGACATCGTAATCGGCTATTGCGCAGAGCGGCTGGCCCGCTTCAAGCTGCCGCACGATATTGCGATCATCGAAGCGCTACCGCGCAATGCCACCGGCAAGGTTCTCAAGCGAGAATTGCGCAAACGATTTCTGGGTAGTGATGTGCCGGCTATCAGCTAGCGAGCCTGCCAGTCCTTCAATACGCGCTGACGCATCGCTTCGTCGAACATCACGCCGCTACCTGCGGCAGCATTCTGCGCCATATGCTCGGCGCGGCTCGTGCCCGGTATGGCGCAAGTGACGGCCGGATGCGAGATCACGAATTTCAACAGTACCTGCGCCCAGCTTTGGCAACCGACTTCCGGCGCCCAGCCCGGCAGCGGCACCGCAGCCAGTGAGCGTAACAAACCGCCGCCACCGAAGGGCATATTGACCAGTACCGCAACGCCGAGTTCGCGCGCCAACGGCAGCAGCCGCTGTTCGGCGGCACGATCATCGATCGAATAATTCAGTTGCACGAAATCCGGTTTGGCGCTGCGCATTGCAGCCTCTAGGTCCCGATACGCGCTCGACGTGTAGTGCGTCAGCCCAATGTATCGGATGCGGCCAGCCTCTTGCCACTGGCGCAGGGTCGCCAGATGCGTACGCCAGTCGACGAGGTTATGAATCTGCATGAGATCCATCGTGCCGGCCTTCATCAGGGCGATCGATCGCTCCATCTGCGCAATGCCGGCATCGCGCCCCGACGTCCAGACCTTGGTCGCGAGAAACGACTGTTTGCGCATAGCCGGCGCGGCCACTATCAATTCGCCGATGACCGCTTCGGCACGACCATACATGGGCGAACTGTCGATCACCGATCCACCGGCGCGCACCAGCGCGTCCAACACACCGGGCAGGCGCTGATACTGTGCAGTGTCGGCAATTGCGTCGAAGCCGATCCAGGTGCCGCAGCCGATCACCGGCAGGGCCTCGCCGGTAGCAGGAATGGAACGGGTATTCATTCGGGCCGACTCCGGGGTTTCCATGCGGGGTTTATTGATGTTTTCTGTGATGAATTCTTTGCTCGATTCTGCGGCGTCGGCAGTGTTCAAGAACAATCCCATTCCGGCCGTCATAGAAAGCGCAGCGGTTGACGAAGCGTGATTAAGCCAGCATCTGCGCGAAAGGTTCATGCCGCGATTGTTCCATGATCAACGGCTAACCCACATGGTCCGAACTCCATTGCTTTTGAATTTGCTGTAGCTCGGTCAGTGAATTTATCATGTTCCAGTTAATCTGATTGTCTCCGACGTGTGCAACACAAGACCGCGCCATTTCCGCTTCGTCGCGTTGTTGATCGACATGTTATTGATCGGCCAGTTGACAATTGGCCAAAAACTACGGACAACTGTCTCGAAAAATTTGAGATCACAGTGATGCCTATACGCACTACAGGTACTTCCGCTTCCGTCTTGGTTGCCGAAGATCGAGCTGCCTCGAGAACCATCGGTCTGCTCGGCGGACGACGTTTGTTGAAAGCACTACCGGTCTCCCGGGCTGAAATTCACGAGACTATTGTGCAGGGCATTCCCTACTCCGCCTTCTTCTACCTGACCGATCACATCGTAGTCCTCTCGGAGTCGGATGTGGCCCACGTCGTCGGCGTCAGCACGGGGACATTGCGTCGCCAGAAGGACGCGCCCAAGAAGTCAATGCCGACCGATCTGGCCAGCCGTACCTGGCTCTTTGCTGAAACTTTGACCACGGCCATGGAGGTTTTTGGAGGACGCGAGCAGGCTGAGCGGTGGATGTCCGAAAAAGTGATGGGGCTGGACGGAGCGCGCCCTATCGATCTACTTCGAACTGTGCAGGGTGCCACCCTCGTCAATGAGTTCCTGGTACGCCTCGAACACGGTGTCTACAACTGTTGACTCCCCTGCCGGCAGCGCTAGCCGCCACTGCTCCATTGGTGGCGTGGCGCATCGATGCGCAGCGTTACGCCAAGTCGTGGGACAGCGGACTTGGCGCTGAAACTGTCGGCGGCCGCTGGAATCCCAAAGGAGTGAAGGCCGTCTATTGCTCGATTGATCCATCCACCTGCTTGGTCGAGTCCGCAGTACATCGAGGATTCGCAGTGCTGGATACGCACCCTCACGTGATAACGAGCGTCGAAATTACGGAGGTCAAGAGCGTACATGTCGTAATGCCGGACGATATTCCGAATCCTGCATGGCTCAGCGGGGGAATGCCAAGCTACCATCAGCAGCGCTGGGGTGCCAACTTGCTCGGAGCGCATGGGATCGTGCTGTTTCCTAGCGCAGTCTCGAAGCTGAGCTGGAATCTGGTGTTTGAACCCATTGCTGCGCGGGACAGATATCGTCTGCGATTGCAGACACGACTGTCGGTCGACACGAGGTTGAACTGGCCTGCATGAGTGGGTTCATCGGAAATTCAAACTCTGTTTTCCGCTTGATGATCGGGTGCAACACTGTATTTTGTTCCCCTGGTGCATGCTCAGTACCCGTACAAACCGATCAGGCTGGTCGTCCCGTTCCCGGCCGGCGGCGCCATGATGACAAATCCGGGATCGCTGCAGCAAGGGCTGCTGTGGCTGGCGATGACGATTGCCGGCTGCATCGCTATAGTGCGCGGGGACATCGCACAACGACGCGAGACGTTTCGCGCCGATGCGCAGATCGCTCATCGAATCCTGGGCCAGCGCGCCGCCCAGCACGACGCTGTGCTGGCGATGTTGAGTCTGACGAGTTCAGAGGCATCGTCAGTCGAGCAGCATTTGCGCACCACCTATCCACAGATCGTGGCGGTGCAGCACCGCGATGCGAATTCGAACTGGAACGATCCGATGCTGGCAACGGCCGAGTAGCGTTCGCGCGCGACCGGGCACGCGGTAGTCCAGGTCGGATCGGATACGCGCGAACGTTAATGGTTGGTACTGGCGGGCGGGCCTTTGAACCATGCGCTGCAGATCGATCCGTTGAAAGTGATCTTTCGGGATGAATGGCCATTCGCACCTGACGGACCGGTTCGAGTCGAATTGTTCGGGTCCGAGCTGAGTCTCGAGTTCGCGCGCGGCGTACCGGTTCACGCGCAGCCGACCGGCCTGACCGAATGGCCGTGGCGCTGGCTCGTGGCCTGGATCGTGTTCGTGACTTTGATCGTGAGCGCGTACAGTGTCTGGCAGCGATTGCGACGTGATCGGCGCAGGGCACAGGAACTGTTGCGCATCGGTCAGGTCGGGCGACTGAATGCGCTCGGCGAATTGGCGGCCGGCATGGCGCACGAATTGAATCAACCCCTCTCGGCGGCGCTAGTGAGCGCTCAGGCGGCTCGTCGGCTGCTGGCCGAAGTGCCGCCAGAGCTCGACACGGCGCGCCTGGCGGTCGAGGCAGCCGCCGTCCAGTCGCGTCGCGCGGCCGATGTGGTGATGCGACTGCGCCGGTTGGTCGAGGCGCCGGACACGACCAAGGCGCTCGCGTCGGTACAGGTTGCCGACGCGCTTTTTGCGGTGCTCGAACTGCTCGATCCGGAGTTGCGGCAACTCGCGGTGAAGGTCGAGGTGCTCGGATCGGCGCCGCCGGTGCTCGCCGATCCGGTGGCACTCGAGCAAATCATTTTCAATCTGCTGAGGAACGCTTTGCAGGCGCTCGCCGACGTCTCGGCCGGGCAACGCGTTTTGACCTTGCGGCTCGACCAGATCGGTGATCAGGCACACCTCCCGAACTACTTCGCCCTCGACGACATGCGCCGGTGGCCTCGCCTGCTTCCGGTTGCACTGCTGCCTACGGCTATCGCGGAGCTGATTGATCGCTGATCGTTAGCACCCAACATCAAGGGCAATGATTACCGATTCGTGGTGGCGGTCCACTACAACCGCAGCATGAGGTTCGTCCGCTTCGTAGGGACTCATCGAATTTCTCGAACATGTTATGGAAGCCCGCGCGCTGACGCGCAAGGACCTCAAACCCTATATCGGCTCTCGTACCCGTGTAACGGAGAATTCGCTGAGGCGCACGAGCGTAACCTCGAATCCCATTAGTCCAGACTCGGGGGCGTTTGGGGCGCACCGAGCCAAGGCAATCCGGTAGGGGCTGGCCGCTGACTATCTGCCGTCGATTGCGTTTGCCTCTGGGCGTCAGCGGGGCGGTAATCATCCGGCGCTCCAGGTGCAATCGCCGGAAACCGACTCAGACTCTCGCGAAACGCTTCGATCATGCGGCGCATGGGACCTCGCACCCAACTGGCTTCGGTCGCAATATTGGTTTCCTCTTTTGGGTCAGTGATCAGATTAAAGATCCACGGCGTCTCGAGGTGTTTGGCGCCCTCGTTCGGTTCGGACTCCCAGACCAGATGCATTTCCCAGTCGCGCCACTTGACCGCACGCAATTCTTCCTTGATGAAATAGACGAAGCCATCCCGCGCGGATTTCTTTGCATCGCCGAGAAGGAAGCCGCTTTGATCAACACCGTCAATCACGCGGTCTGCTGGTAATGCGGTACCGACCGTCTTGCTCAACGTGGTGTACAAGTCGGTGATGTGCACGATTTCATTGGTCACCTGACCGGGAGGGACGCGCTTCGGCCATCGCAGCATGAACGGCACGCGCAACGCGCCTTCCATTGCCGTATGGTAAGTGCCCGTCCAAGGTCCAGCGGTTCCGCGCCATGGACGCCGGAATTCAGGGCCGTTATCACTGCCAAACCAAATCATCGTATCTTCTGCGACATCCAACGCGATGAGCGCGTCGATCAGTTGCCCGACGCGGTAGTCCATCTCGGCGAGTGCGTCGGCGAATGGGCCAGCACCGGTCTTGCCGATAAAATCCGGGTGCGGTAGTGTGGGATAGTGCACTTGGGTCAGGGGCACGTACGCGAAGAACGGCTTCGCGACATTGACGCTATCGCGCACGAATCGAATGGCCTCAGCCACCAGGTCGCTGTCGATTCTGCGACGCATGTCAAGGTCGTACAAGGCAACGTTTTCGGCAGGTTTCCCGGCCTCCCCGCGCATCACATAGGGCAATGGCACCTCAACCGGATCAAAACCGGGACTGGAGGTGAACATGCTTTCGTTGGTCGTGCGTGGAATACCGTACCACCGGTCAAAGCCGCGATCGTGTGGATAGCGCCCGGGCCTGTCACCAAGATGCCATTTGCCGAAACATCCGGTTGCATAGCCCGCAGACTGCATTTGCTGACCTAGCGTTATTTCCCACGGATGGATGCCCTGCGGAAGACCGGCTGGCACGGACTGAATTGCGCCCGTTCGAATCGGACTGCGCCCAGTCATCAGGGCAGATCGTGTCGGAACACAGTCGCTTTCGACATTGAAATTCAAGAATCGAATCCCGTCGGCTGCGAGCGCATCGAGGCGCGGCGTTGGACTGCCGCGCAAAATTCCGCCACCGTAACAACCGAGTTCTCCCCAGCCAAGATTGTCCGCAAGGATAAACAGAATGTTGGGCCTACTGTTCGAAACGAGATCGTTCATTCTGGTTTGGCACCGGAAAACGAGACCGCCTTCGCCCATTTGCTTACCTCAGCCCTCACGAATGCATCGCTCTGTTCAAGACTACCCTTCATCGGCTCCGAGCAGTCTGAAAGGATTTTTTCGACCGTTGACGGTTTGGCCAGCCAGGATTGCGTTTCCTGATGGAGCGTTTGGACGACCTCTTTTTTCACTTCAGCCGATACAAACAGTCCGTGCCACTGATACGACTCGACGTCGACCCCCTGCTCGATTAAGGTCGGAAGATCAGGTAAGGCCGGCGAGCGCTTGGCGGCTGTGATGGCCAGTGCATTCACTCGCCCGGTTTTCAGCAAAGGTAGGGCTTGGAACGATGCCATCATCGCAAAATCGACTTCTTCGGATACCACCGCCAACACCGCCTGTGAGCCTCCCCGATAGGGAACGTGTGCTGCGGATGTCCGGGTGTTCCTCAAAAACAGTTCGGCGCTCAAATGCGCACTGGTTCCAGGTCCAGCCGATGAATAGTTGTACCTTTGAGGGTTCGCACGAAGCGAGGCCAACAAATCCCCCGTTGACTTGACCGACAATGATTTCTTAGTGACCAAAACATGCGGCATGACCGCAACGATAGCCACCGGCATCAGATCATTGAACAGCTTGAAGCCGTTGGTACTTGGGTACAACGTCTGATTGATGGCGATCGACGTGGTGGTGTAAAGGAGGAACCGCCCATCGATCCCATTGCGTGCGACTTCTGCGGCGCCAACGTTGCCGCCAGCACCTGGCTTATTCACTACTAGAACCGGCCGACCGAGTTTGAAGGCTAATTCCGTTCCAAGCGAACGGGCGTATAGGTCCGCGCTGCCGCCGGGTGCGAAGGGAACGACGATGGTCATGGGTTGACCGAGGTATCGCGTCTGCCCGGCGGCGATTTCCGGCAGTATCGACGACGCTGCGACGACGCACATCATTCGGCGGCGTGAGATGGACGTTTTCATCGAGATGTCCTTTGTCAGACGTGGCTGCCACCTTACAATCGAATTTAAATAACTTCTATTTAAATAGATGGAAGGTATGTTAAGTTTTCCAAATGATGATCTCGAATCGATTGAGTTACCTGCGCATTCGTCAGTTGCGCCTGCTTTCCATGTTGGGACGTGGCCTCACTCTGTCCGCCGCCGCCAAACAATTGATGATGTCGGCGCCTGCTGCTTCACTCATGCTTCAAGAAATCGAGTCGTTATTCGGCGTTAAATTGTTCCAGCGGGATCGGCGTGGCGTCCGACCTAGCGGACCAGGAACTCATCTGGTATCGCATGTTGACCTGATATTGCGGGATTTTGCGAATCTCGAGGGCGATCTCGAAGAAATTCTGCAGGCTCGATCGACAATGCATCTCGGCGCGATACCGCAGGCATTGATCCAGTTGGTGCCACAAATGGCGAGAAGCTACAAAGTCAGCGGCCTCGGACTTCTCAAAGTAGCCGAAGGCACCTCCGGTGCTCTGACATCTCGTTTGCTGGCGGGCGAGTTCAGTGCCGCGATCGTGCGGCTCGACGAAGAGGCCCGCGCGACTGCGCAATCCAAAGGGCTATGTTTCGACGTTCTGATGGAAGACGAGATTGTCGTGGCCGTCTCGAAGGTTCACTCACTCGCGCGACTCCGAAAGCACTCTATCGGCTCGCTGGCCGATCTTGATTGGGTTCTCCCGCCACCTGGATCGCACATTCGCGCGTCGCTGGAGCGGTGCTTCTCGATCAACGGGCTTGGCAGCCCTCGCGCGATTCTGGTGGTCGACTCGGCGGTCCAATCTTTGATGTGTGCCGCCGCAGCGGGCTGCGCAGCAGCGGGGCCACGTTCCGTCGTCAGGCGACTCGCTCCAGCTTTTGGTCTTAAGCAACTATCGCTCGAGATTACCGACAAACCGATCAATGTCAGCTTGGTGTATCGCGCCGCGCAAATTGAAACGCTTGTTTTTCAGACTTTTCGAAAGGTCGCAGTCGACGCGGGCCGATATGCCACATCAGCGAAGCCGTCATCGGCAAATGAGGGAACTGACGACTAAAACTCTTCGAACGACCCGAATCCGAGTAAACGTGCGAGATCCACCGGAGCGATTCGAAACGGCCATCCGAGCCGATCGATAAATCGGATGCCCCGCAGTCCACGCTCTGAAACCTTTGGACGCTTGAGGCGACAAACGAACGCTTGCCGATCCGGCCCGGCCATCAGAGGCTTCAGTAGCCGAAATTCAGCCATTTATTGGCTCCTTCGCATCAAGTCCGGCGCTTCCAGGCCAACCATCGCGAAGCACTGATATTTGCATCCAGCCAATCAAGCATTTTATGCTGCCGGCGATCGTGTCACCATCGCAAATGTCGTCGGCGAAATCCTCGCCAAGATCGTCGGTCCATCACGAGTCAGCAGCAGTCCCACTGAACCCACAGACCACCTGGCAGCAGGGGGGAGCGCTTTGATCCGGTCACCGCCATCGGCCTGAGCTTCTTGCCTTGGATGATTGGAAGTGCGCTCGCCGTTCGAGCTTTCGCCCGATCGCGCGCGCGAGCTTGTCGACCCTGCCCCCGCGCGACGAAGGAACCAGGAGTTTGATCGGCTTTTCAGGATAGGGGGCGGCGAACGCCGCAGTACTGGCGATAATCAGCGTGAGGGAGGCAATCAGTCGCTTCATAGTCCGCATCGCTCTAAAAATTGACGCAGGGGTTCGCCTGTGGGTTGTCCTAAGCGCGTTGCGCGCCGCGAGTTGTCGCCAGGGTGGGCAGTTGGCTGAAGGCGTGTTCGGCCGCACGCGCGACATGAGAACGCATGAGCGACTCTGCCAGATCGCCGTCCCTGGACCGAATCGCGCGAATAATCTGCCAGTGCTCGGCGTACGCTTCTTCCATGCGTTCCGGCACGGCGCCTGAGCGGCGTCGATAGATACGCAGCAGGTGATACAGGTCGCCGCAAAGGGCGCCGTAGATCATCGTGTTCCTGCAGCCTGCCACGATGTGTTCATGGAAGTCGAAGGACTGCATTGAAGAGGCGGGAGCATTGCCGGCCAGGGCGCTGTGCCGCTCCTGCTCCAGCCAAGTGAGCAGTGACTGGATCTGCTCATCGGTCATGCGTTCGGCTGCGAGCCGGCATGCCATGCCCTCCAACGCAAGCCGCATCTCGAAGAGCTCGCGGGCGCTCTGCGCCGTGAGGTCGACGACCCGCGCGCGGACATAGGGCTCGCGGCTGACGAGGCGGATGCCTTGCAAACGCCGGACCGCTTTCCGCACGGGGCCCCGACCGGTCTTGAACTCTTCCGCCAACGCGGCTTCATTGATAACCGCACCAGCCGGCAGCACGCCCCGATAGAGACGGCCGAGCAGCTCCTCAAAGACACTGTCGGCAAGAGTCCTTTAACGCAGACGCATCAACACTTTTAGAGCAAGTTCCACTTTTTTCAGCGCGGCAGGTGGACACACAGACAGTGGCGTGGCGCCAATAAAGCGTCGCTTAGCGACTGCGCGCACACAGTCGGCAAGTGCCCATGAGTGTTCCGGAGAATCCCCCGGTGCTCTCGAAAACACACCGACATGGATACGAATCGGATCGTCCGACGGATAGCTGCGCTCGGAACCGGACGACACCGGCACGATGATGACGGTGCTGTGGACCGCATTGACACTGTCCTCCTGCAGCACCAGACACGGACGTAGCTTGGACGGCTCTTCGGGATGTGATTGCGGCTTGAGATCGACCAGCCAAATTTCCCCGCGGCGAATCGCGAGCGTCATGCGTTCAAATCGCCATCAGCCTCGGCAAAAGACTCAGCCATCGCGGCGCTTTCGTCCGCGTATTTTTCACATGCAGCAACAACGCGTGCACGCAATAAATGCTCTTCGTAAACGCGAATCGCGTCGCGCAAGACGGTTGAGCGGTCACGCACACCGGTCATCGCAAAAATACTTTCGAGCGATGCCAAGGTGGACGAATCCGGACGAAAGGAAAGGGTGGTTGTGGTCATCCGAAGCATCTTGAATCTATGTCTACCTATTGTATGACATAATGTAATGCAAATTGCATACAAGGAGTCGACACCTACGCCTACTTCCCGGTCGACGAAAAGTCGCTGGACTATCTGCGCACGACCGGGCGCTCCAAGGCGCATATCGAACGGGTCGACGCCATGCGTTGCGCCGCGCAGCCAGCCCACTTCGCGCGCGACATCGCGCCGAATCGGAGGTGTCCGCGTCCTCGCTGCATCCGCCGACTAGCTGACGTCTGACCACATCTCGCCCGGCGGCGAGATTCCGGCGAACACGCCGGCGCGTCAGTAACTGAGCGCGCCGGGCACCGCGCTGCTCGGCATTGCAGCCGCGCTGGCAGAGTCCTGTGAGCACATCCACCGAGCCAATCTGGTGGGCATGGGGGTACTAAAGCTGCGCTTTCGCGACGGCGACGGATGGCGCCCACTCGGACTTCAAGGTGACGAGCAGTTCGACTGCGAGGGCAGATGCCGTTGTGCACGACCTGATGTCAATCGGACGTGGCGCCCCAGGAGATGATGTCATCCTCAAGCACCTTGACACAGTGGGCCGGTGTGCTTGCGACGGTTTCCAGACCCAAGCCCGTAAGCCTTTTTCGCGTCTTGGTTTGACTCAGAACAGCGACGATTTCGGTGTTCAGTTTGGCGACGACATCGGCCGGGATTCCGGCAGGACCGATGATCGCCAGCCAATTGTCGACGCCGGCATTGTTGATGCCGCTTTCATCCAAGGTCGGCAGGTTCGGCAGTGCCGCAGAGCGTTTCGAACCCATCAGCGCCAGCGGCCGTGCCTTGCCTGAATTGCCGCGCCTGAGGCGACGAGCGTGTCGAACCTGCGATGTGCAGATCGACGACCACGCCGGCTAGCCGATGAATGCCCGATTCCCACGACACAACCATAGTGCCATTGCACACAACAGCACGGTCGCCAGCGCGTTTGTCAGGGTCAACGTATCCAAGCCGGCCCAGCGTTCGACACCAAGCACGCGAATCAGCAATGAACCGGCAATTTGCCCTGACGCAAGCGCCGCCGTCATACGGTCCAACCGGGGCATAGGATTAGCGGGCCTCAGTTCGCGCGCCAACTGCAGACCCGCCATCGTCGCGACCATGTGAGAGATAACGGGCGGCCACGGCTACCGACAACGCGGCCGCCGCTCCGAATAGCGGCCAGGTGAGGCCGAAGGTACCGTAGCAGAACACGAGTCCTCGGTGTTCGATCCGCGCTGACCGTCCGGGACCGAAGTCGGCATCGGTTGAAGCAGCGGCCAATGGCTGCGCAGCGGGCGCGGTCATCGCCCGCAGTCTCAGGGCGATGAGGACCGTTCCGATGGCAGCCACCAGCCCCAGTTCCGCCCAGAGCGCACGGGCTTGCTGCCTGCCGCCAAGCCTGGCAAGGAGGCCGGCCGCAAAGATGCCGAGGCCAACACCGGAATAGATCCACGCGCCAAGCTTCACGGACTGTCGCTTTGCCAATTCCCCCAGGCACCAACTGCTGGCACAGTCCACGGTCCAGGCGCTGAACACGCCGGCCGCTACGCGCAGCACCGACCCATGCACAACACAAGGTTATCGCGACAACGCCGACCAGTGCGAGCATCAGCCCAGCTCGTGGTCTGTCCGAAAAACGGACAGCAGTCAGCGCTCCGATCTAGTAACCGCGGTAGTTCGCTGCAGCCCATTACACGCCGGTCGGCTCATCGATGGTGCCGTCACGCAGCATCAGCGGTAACAATGGCGTGAACGCAAAGCGTCCGATACCCATGGTAATAGCCAGCGCGACTATGCCGCCCCAGACGAACAGCCACGGTGTCTGCTCGTCTTGGGACGTTGTCATTGCGTCATTGTCTGGCTTGCTTCTACGGGAATGACCGGCGAACTTGCGGTAAATCATGATGTCGCAAACCCAAACGATATTCGAAGGCCTCGAATATCGTCATGAGTCGGCCGTCCGGAAAGTGGCGCGTGTGGCCGCCTTTGACGCCGTCGAGCAAGGCGTTGCGCACGCGAATGTTGGCGAACGTTGCTCGAGTCATCACATGATGATCGCACGCATCGAGTGTGACGTATCCCACGCGGTGTACCATCACGGCTAGTGGGTGCCCGAGCGGCCCCTGACGCCGATCGATGCACAAATGAACATCGGTTATGCGCTGGCTGTTGCCGTGCTCGACGGCGCAGCCATGGTGCAACACTTCTCACCCGAGCACATTGACTCGGACGATGTCTGGGCACTGCTACCCAAAGTCGAGGTGCGGCACGACCCGGCATTCGACGCCGGCAGCCCGATGAAACGCGGACCGTCGCGCGTTGCGGTGACGTTCAATGACAGCCAGCGCATTGTGGCCGCGCGTCACCTAATCGCCGCAGAACAGCGATGAAGTGGCGCTGGAGTGAGCTCACGCATCGCAGGAATAGCGTTGGCGCACTGCCTTATGCTTGGCATCGACGAAATTGGTTTTGACCCGCCCCGCGTTGACATTGGAGTTCGGCCAGCCGATCTCTCCTGATTTTCTTCCTCGATATCAACGTAGGTTCAGATCCGCGTAAGCCTCGTTCGAGGAAGGCCGGAGTTCAAGGGCCAGATTTTCCCGGCAACCCGAGCGTCGCACAACGATACGCGCGCAGCTGGTGCCAAAAGAGTCGGCCGAACCCGCCCTGGCGGAGCAACAGGAAACAGGCGAGGTACTCGGTGCGCGCCAGCCGCATCCGCCGTAGTGGGCGACACGGCGATCGGCGTTTAACTGCGCCGCTAGGCGAGCTGCGGGAACAGTTCGGACACCCGCTTGGGGGTCCAAGGTGTCGCCGACCTGTGTTGACAATCGATAGATCGCACGCCGATCCAGGCGCACTGCACACAAGCGACTGGCGACATCGAACACTACGATCACATAAACAATGCCGTGCGCCATCGGAATGTACGTCGTGTCGGGTGCCCTGACCCGGTCGGCTTGAGTATCGGCCTGGTGGCGCAGCAGATACGGCCGTTTCGGCCGGCCGAAACATGACCAGCACTGTGGGGTTACGCCGACTGAAAGTTGACCAGGTGAATCGACTTGAGTTTTCCTGGCGCCTGAGTCAGGGTTTGTAGTAGCTTGCACACTTCGGAGAAAATTTCCGCTTGCACCCAACGCACAGCGCCAGCATGGACCCGTCCCCGATTCCCGATTACGAACCGATCCGCGCGCTGTTGCTGTCCTTCGATGACACCGAACTGAGCGCGACCGTTCGGCTATTTGATACCGTTTACCGAAGCAGCCGATACCGACCACAGTCTCAGCTTTGGGCAGGTTCCGAGGGGCTGCCTGAACGGGTTCGACTCTGGTTCCCGACGCCGTTCTCACGCAAGTTTGCTGGCTGGGTCGATGCTCAGGCAGAGTTCGATTTAGCCGTGATCGGGTGGCGACGGCTTTCGTACGACGATGCACCGCAAGACGATGTACAGCGGGACGACGCACAGCAAGAAGACCGACAGCGCGTCGACCCACGTCGGGCGGCGGCGCAACGCGTGCTGGCGCGCCGGTTTCGCGACGCCTTCCTCGAGATGTGGGGCTGCTGGCGGCAGATCGTACACTTCCTGCCCTTCGTGTTGCTGGCGGCGTTACGGCGGGTCGATGATGCACTGCTCGAGCAACATGCCGCCCGCCAACTCAAGCAAGCCCTGCATCACTACCGGGCGTTCTACGAGACCTACGAGGACGATCGCAAGCGCGAATCGGATCAGCGTCACTTGCTGGTATGTCTGCTGAAGGTGTTCCGACAACTCGCCGCCAAGCGCGCGTTGGGTGAGGACTTTGTGTTTGCCGAGTTGAGCGGCGATACGCCTGCGGGTTTCGACGGTCTGTTTCCGGAGCGCTTCGATGCCGCCATGCTGCTGATACAGCAGATTCGCAATCGAATTGTTCACGGCGCGCTCGAAGACCGGGCGCCGGATGCCACCGAGCCGATCAACCAATTGACCCGCGCCTGTTTCGCGCAGGTTGTCGCGATCCTGGGACCGATCTGCGAGGCCTTCAGTCTGAACTATGTTACCGACCTCACGGTGCAATCTGAAAGTGCGCTCGTCAATGCGCTCGATTTCTCCGGTCGTGATGGACCGACGCCGGTGGCATACCACGTTACCGCCGCGCCTCAGCTCGATGAGTTCCGTTTCTCCGACCTGCGTCTGTACCTGATTGCGCGAGCCGCTGGCAGAAGTCTGGATTTGCTGCTGACGGCGCAGTATCTCGACCTGACGCCGTTTCTGATCGCCGGTCGGTTACGGGCACCGTTATCCACGACGTCATTCACGCCATCAGTCGCGCAGTCACCCGCAGCGCTGCGTCCCGACAGCGGCGAACGGCAGGTGTTTGCGCTTGAGCAATATCGGCAGCCCCTTCAGGAACTGGTGTTTCTCGAACTGGCGGGATCGGATCAACGAACGCTCGGGGCCGGGCGCGGCGATCGCCTCAGCGATCTGCTGCTGTTGAAAATCGATGCCTTTGTCAGCAGAGCGCGCCTACTCACGGCGCAACTCGGCAGCGGCCCGGCCGGAGGCGCCCGGCGTGAGGCCGTGCGCTCGCAACTTTGGCTCATCAGCCGAGAACAACTGGGAACCTTGATCGACACACGTCGCTTCGACGTACGCGGCCAATGGCAGCCCGACTCGACACCTTCGGCGGGTCGCTCCGCATACGAGCCGGAATTGTTTGTGGTACCGAAGGGCAGCGAATTGATCAGCGAGTTCGTACGCTCAAACCGACGGGCGTTGCTGCTGGTCGGTCCATCGGGCGCTGGCAAATCCAACCTGCTCGTGCATCACTATCTAGCGCAGATCGAAGCGGGTGGGCTCGCCGTATTCCTTAGCGGCCGGCAGATTGCGGGCGCCAGCATCCGTGAATTACTGACGACGCGGGTAACCACTCAGATCTCAAGCGAATGGACGAAGCTGGCCGATCTGGATACGTTTCTTGAATCGAATGACGAATCGCTCGCTGTATTCATTGATGCAATCAACGAATACAGCGGCCCGATTGGCCCGGTCGCACTGCTGGCCGATCTCATCGCTTGTGTCAGCATCGAGCGATCACTGCGCCGTTGCCGAATCGTGGTCAGTTGCCGCAGCGAAACCTGGGCACGGCTGCGCCAGCAGCACGGCGTTGAACGGCCGCTTGACGCTGAGATCTTCCTGGCGCCGAACGGCGATGCGGTGACGGTCGGCGGCTTCGATGACGAGGCGTCGCGTCGCCGGCTCTACGATTCCTATCAGAGACACTACAAGCTGCGACCGCAGTCCTATGATGAACTGGCGCCGTCAGTGCAGTCGCTGCTGGCGCAACCGTTCATGATGGCGTTGGCCGCCGAGACCTATTCGAACCGGCTGACGCTGGCGCGGGGAAGCGAGGATACGCCGGACACCGTTACACCGGGTACCGTCATACCGGAAAACGTCACCCCCGGTTCCGTCATCTCGGCAACTGTGACCTCCGGTACCATCACCCCCGAAAGGCCGACCGAGCTGCGCACGATGCCGCTCGAACTCGATTACTTCATCCTCTTTGACAAGCTGACCGAGCGCAAAAAGGCCGACGCCCAAGTGCTGGTGCCGGCAACCGACCTGCTGCGGCGTGCGCGCCTGCCCGCAGCGCTCGATGACTTCTGTGAGCAGCTCGCTCGCATGCTCTACGCTCGGCTCAGTTCGTTGGATACTGGCGGGGCGCCGTCGTCGAACGCAGAACAACCAAGAACAGCGCAATCAAGCACGACAAGATCAAGCAGCGCGGCCGTAACGATAGCGCAATCAAACGCGATGCCTCTCGACGATGTTGATAAGGCGCCGCCGATGCAGCGCCATGTCCGCGCCGGCGGTGCCTTGTCGGTCCTCGAGGCGGCGCTGGAGATTGGTCTGATCGAGCACGTGCAGATCCCTCGCCGCAACAAGTTCGGCAAGATGACGCCCGGTGATGCCTTGGCATTTTTTCACGATCAATACACGCAGTACTGGTTGTCGATCGTCTATCAGGCCGAGGTTCTCGGACCGCTGGACGAGGCAACCTTGGGCGATCCTGATGCGCTCGATGCTCTGGTGACACGCATCACGGCCGTCGTGTCCGCTTCCCTGTATGCGCCGGTCTTGGCCGGTGCACTCGATCACTGGTTGCATTTGAACCTGCAACACCTGCACGATGGCCATCTCGCGCCGCTGCTGCCCTTGCTCGATCGTCTGGCGGCGCATGAGTCCGGTGCGGTTCGTTACACCGCGATCGACATCCTCACGAACCTGATTCTGCGCGGAACTTCGAGCGCAAGCGAGGTTTACGGCCCGGTGTTTCGTCACGGTGGCAAACGGCTTCGACGCGAGGTCCTGGGATCGTTTGTCGAATATTGGCCGAAGCTCGATCCACCGGCGTGCAGAGCCTTCATTGACGCCTGTGATCCGGTCGATGATGCGGACTTGCTGGACGAGCTGGCGGACATCTTCACGATCAGGCTGACCCATGAACCGCAGGCGGTCGCGCACTACCTGATCGAGACGCTGAGTCCGCTCACCTTGGCCAGCGTGATCGAGCCACAACGCGTTCGGCGGCAGTTCCGATTCGCGATGCAGTTCACCGTTCTCTCGATCATCAGTTCGTTCGATCAGCCGGCTAGTATCGCGGCCGCACGCGACGTGTTTCGCTCAAAGTACCAGGCGGTCATCGATGCGCTCACTGCCGCGACCGGACAGAATGGCGTCAGACGGCTCGCCCGCATGACGCTTCGCAAGCTGCTGTTCTGGGTCTTCGAGAGCGTCGGTGTGTCGCGCTGGGACCATTTCATGGCGTCGATGCCTGGCAGCGGCAATGACCGCTTCTTCGAGAGCAACGACGGCGTTGTCCAGCGCGATTGGCTGTTCGAATTCCTGCCGTACGCGGTGGATATTCACAACGGCGAGTTCGATCGCTGCTCATTGGCGAGCGGCGCACCGTTTCGCGAACTGATGCTGCGCATGCTCGACTTCCGAATCACCAGTGTGATCGGCTATAACGCGGTGCTGTGCCTGCCCGCCGTGCTGTTGCGCGGCGACTGGGCGGCGACCGAGGCTTTCATCATCGAACTCATCGACCGGCGAACGAGTTCGGCGCTGTTTCATGGGCAACTTCTGCTGGCCAATCTCGCCTACAGCGATCCAGGCTGCATTGCGCCCAGCCTGGCGCTGCTCGACGAGCGAATTTTCCCGCTGCTGCTGCGCGAAGACCTGGACAATGATTGGTCGATCATGTTTTGCGTTGCGACCCTTGACGTCGCATCGAGCTGGCCACGCTGCGAATCGATGCTGCGACAACTGTTCGATCGTTTTGAGGCGCGCGACGATCCGGCGGCGCGCGTGATCCTCAGTGAGACCTTCTTCAAGATCGCCTATTGCCGTGACCCCGAGCTCGGCCGGCGGGCGCTGGATTGGGTACTTGATGATTCGAAGCGTTTTCTTGGACCACTGTGGCGTGAATGCACGATGAAATTCTTTGCGGCCCTGCTGACGCGCAATCCGGCGCTGCTGCGCGCGACACTGATCGGCCGCCAGCTCGACGACGGCCTGGTGCGAGAGGCGAGGCAATACATGAGTGATGAGCTGGTCAAACACAGCCGGCTGTTTCCAATGCAGGTCGACGTCAACCGATTCACGGCGTGGATCTATATCGGCGAACCGAGGCTGCGTCACGCGGTCGTCAAGCACTTCATCGGCAGTCTCGCGACCGGCAATTCGGTGCAGGAGTTTGCCGCTGGCTTTCGGCGCACCCTGTTCGCCATCGTGAATGTGTTTATTGGCGAGAACCCGGAACAGGCGTCGGCCGGGCGATTGACTGTCGAGGAGATCATCAAGCAAACCCACTCGGGGCGACGCCGCGGCGCACTTTAGTACGCGTACTAACCCGGTTTCGGCAGCCGGATGCGTCCCACCAGCCAGGCCGCCAGCACGAACCAAAGCGCCGCGATGCCAAAGGCAAATGTGTAGGCCAGCCGCGCCGAGTGGGCGGTTTTCATCCAGGAGATCAGCCAGCCGGTGCTGACCGGCCCGAGGATCTGCGGCAGCACCATCGAGACATGCCAGATGCCCATGTCCTTGCCAGCCGACTCGAGGCTTGGCAGAACTTCGAGTGCCAGCGCCCAGTCGACGGACTGATAGGCTCCGTAAGCGGCGGCGAATACCAGAACGACCGGCGCGACCAGCAACACCCCGGGTTTGAACGCGATCAGAACATAGGCGGCAGCGGCCACCGCCATGATCCAACTGGTGATTCGTACCAACTGGGCGGCGCCGTGGCGCTCGACCAGATGCCCATGTTGGCGAGGAGCCGCGTCAGTAGTACCCAGTAGAAATTGCGGTGTGTCCGCGGATCGAGCCAAAACCCGCGCAGCCAGGCACGCCCGCTTACCGGAGGCAACGGCGCGAGTGCAGGCTGCTCGGGCGCGCCGACCAGCGTCATCAGCAGGCAGGTGAGGTTCAGTGCGATGAAGCCGAGTATCGCGATCATCGGCTGGCCCTGCCGATAGCACAATGCCAGAACGGCATTGCCGGTGATCGTGCCCAGTACCGACATGACATTGATCCAGCCGCTGGCCGTGGCGTGCTGGTCTTTCGATACAACGTCGGGGATCAGGCCGGCATAGGGGCCGGCGGCGCAATTCCACCAGAACTGCAGATTCAGGAAAGCCAAAGTGTAAAGCGCGAGACTGTCGCCGGGACCGAAGCTGGCCAGCCAGGCCAAACCAGCACAACTGCCGAGCGTACCCAGGACCAGAAACGGCCGTCGACGGCCACGCGCCCCGCGCCAACGGTCCGACCATGCGCCCGCGATCGGCGAAACGACGAGCGCGATAAAGGCACCGGCACCCAGCACCGAGCCGATTATTCCCTCCTTGTTGCCCTGATCAGCGCCTAGCAGCCCTGCCACCTGGTCAGGCAGGATGACTGGCACCACCGTCATCCATTGTGCAAACAATGCCAACCAGAGTACCGCCAGCATCGCCTGGCGGCCATTCGACAGTGACGCGCTGCTCCGATGCAATCGAGATCGTGGATTCATGTGCAATCGCCTGCCGGCTACGTTGCGTTGACTTTACCTGATAATGAATCCGGTGTTCTTCAAGAACCGGAGGCGTTATGTGGTGGACCGAGCAGTCTTTCGAACTGGTGTTCGACCCCGGCGTCAGTACTGCGCACGCAGGCTGCTTGCTGGTAGGGCTCGGTGATCCGCACCAGCGTGATCTGCACCAGCGCGAGCAGCACCCACATGAGCTGATTGCCCAGACCGAAGGCATCGCTCTGAATCACAAGCCGCTCGACGATGTGCAGACCTTGCATCGATTCAGTTCGGTCTGCGAGTATGTAGGGAGCGCCGATGATGGCCTGATCGATTCCTGGCGAATGCGCTTGCCTGATGGACCAGCAAGTTTGCGGCGAATCGTCGTCGAGGACCTGTCGCTCGACACTTGCCTCGCGCTGTTATTGTTCTTCGATCGCACGGGCCACAACCGGCTCGTGAGTACCGAACTCGAGGCCTGGGTCCGGTATGTCACCGATTGGGAAGCCGGGCTTTACGCCGACTCGGTTGAGATGCGGCATTCGGCGGCGGTGCAGATGACGATACTCGGGCACTCCTACCTTTCACCGACGCCACCACGCGGTGTACCGGACGAGTCGTTGCGTACCGGATTGCGCGCCTGCCTGTCGCTGCTGCGGGCGATGATCGACTCTGGCATGAGTCCGCATGCGCCGGTACCACGGCTGAATACGGCCGAACACAGCCGGGCGATGGCGCAGTTCGAGTACGAGGCACAACAGTATCGACTGGCGCTTGCCTACGGCCGCAGTTGCCAGTTGCTGGTGCCACTGGCAGACGGTGGCCGTCGAGTCTTGATCGACGCGCTGATTCTCGACGAAGTCGAGCCCAGCGGCATACTCAAGTTGTTCGCGCGCACTGACCTCGAGCGATCCTGGACCCGCAAGGGATTCGCCCTGCTGGCGATTCATCGTCCCTCGCAGGCCGGCACGGGCAATGACATGACCCTTTCGATCGATCCGGCCACCGGGCTGACGCTGCGCGATCTCTGGGTCGAACTCGAGCGTCGTGAGAACCTTGCTTGGGGCGAGGACCGGCCGCGCGACTGGCCACGCCGAATCGCCAGTTACCGGCGCCCTGACGGCACCGTCGATCCGGCGGCGCCCAATGAGCCCTGGTGGGACGATAGCGGCCGCTACACCCTGATCGGCGCACCGAAGCGTCTGCTGCCGCATCGGCAAGGTCCGACCGAAGTCGAACCTAAGGCCGGGCAGACCCGACCGATGTCGGGCAGCCGCCTGCAATGGCGCGCGGATGTTCTGTCGGCTCTTTGGAAGCTTTACGGTCCAGTTCCCGCTGAGGCTCATGTGCTCGAATCCCCCGCCATCGGCGTCAAGCGGCTGGCGATGGTGCGCTGGGAAAGCGGCCCGAACCTGGCGGTTGCTGAATCACCAAGCTTTCATGCCTGGCTGGCATCGCACTCGATGGCTCGTCGCGTCGAGTCACCCCTTGATCTGCCTTTGCCTGATGAGTTCGAGCTGCAACGAGCGGCCGGCGGCCTCGCTGCGATTCACCGCGAAGGCGTGACGCTGTTTGACGACTGGCGGCAGACGGCGTTCGATCTGAAGGGATTGCAAAACGTGGCGGTGGAGATTGGCGCGGCTTCGGCACAGCAACGCGCCTTCCTCGACCAAAAGCCGAATCCACTGGAAGCCGCGCTGGCGCAGCAGGAACGTCTGATTCGGGGCGAGGAACGTTTCACCCTTCGAAGATTGCTGCTCTGGAAACACCAGATGAGCGTACACCGTCATGCCCTACTGAAGATCTTGTCACTGGCGATCGACAAGGCGGAAGGACGTGAACATGCGTCGTTTCGGCAGGGCCTGATCCGACATTGGGGACTGTCGCAGCAACGCGAACACATGCTCGACATGCTGCATAAGCTCGAAGAGTTGACCCAGCACGTATTTGCGGATACTGGCGAGCGGCAGCGCCGGTTGATGACGGCGCTGATCACCGGCATTGGCGGCGCAGTGTCGATTTATCACGCCGCCGAAGCGCTCGGCAAAGAACATGCGCGCGAACTCTTGCGGCAAGCCTTGATCAACCTTCACGTGCTGGCCAACGAGGCGCACTTCGCATCGCCCGACGCGTGGCAGAACTTCTGGGCAAGCGCCGGCCTGGCCGGAGCGGGTCTGGCGCTGGTGGCCAGTATGTTGGGCTACCTGTGGTGGGGAAAAGCGGTCCTCAAGGAATAACGCCGATACGATGATCAAACTTGATGAAGCAAGAAAGCATTTATGACGAAAGCCAAACGAGTCAGAGTCGCCGCCAAACCGGCTGGCGTCGGTCAAGTCGTCCTGGTCTTGCAAGGCGGTGGCGCGCTGGGCGCCTACCAGGCTGGTGTCTATCAGGCTTTGCATGAATCGGGCGTCGAACCCGATTGGGTGATTGGCACCTCGATTGGTGCCATCAACGCGGCCTTGATTGCCGGTAACGCCGGCAATCTACGACTCGAAAGACTTCGCCAATTCTGGAGCCTGGTCGAGTCTCCCGAGAGCTGGTTCAGCGGGTTCGGCGGTCCCAGCGGGTTTGGTGCGTTCGATGCGTTCGGAACCCGTAACAGCGTCGCAAATCTGAACATCGTGCTGCAGGGTATCGCAGGGTTCTTCGAGCCCAACCCGAACGCGATGCTCGGTGCACGCTTCAAGGTCGGCGCCGAACAGGCCGCTTACTACCGCACGGATCCGTTACGAAAAACACTCGCAGCGCTGATCGATTTCTCGAGCATTGCCGGTAGTTCGACACGGCTCACCGTCGGCGCCGTGAACGCCTGTAGCGGCGCGATGCGCTATTTCGACAGTCGCAATGAAGCGCTTGGAGTTGAGCACATTCTGGCGTCCGGCGCGCTGCCACCGGCCTTTCCTGCGGTGCGTATTGGCAGCGATCTCTATTGGGACGGTGGAATCTATTCGAATACGCCCATCGAAGCGGTACTCGACGATTTCCCGAGGCGCAGCTCGCTGATTTTTGCAGTCAATGTATGGCATCAGAGCGGCCCTGAACCCGAGTCGATCTGGGAGGTGATGGGTCGCACCAAAGACATTCAGTACGCCAGCCGTGCCGACAGCCACATTGCCAAGCAGAAGGAGCTGCATCGGATGCGCCACATCATCCGCGAATTGACCGCTCGACTCACGAGCGAACAGCGCGCCGACCCGCATATCAAGGAGCTTGCGTACTCGGGCTGCGGCACCACCATGCACGTCGCGCACTTGGTGGCACCTCGGCTGGAGGGCGAGGATCCCACCAAGGATATCGATTTCACCAGCACTGGCGTCAAGTTGCGTCGTGAAGCCGGCTATACCGAAACGATGCGCATGATTCAACGTTCGCCCTGGCTGATGTCTGCCGATCCCATCGAAGGCGTCATCGAACATCGGCTGTGATGGCAGGTCCCCGCGTGGGACCAGCAACTGCCAGCGTCTTGGCCGGCGCGCCTGGCCGGCGCGGTGTCACTGTCTCTCTGGATCGGCGTGGTGACGCTGGGTCGCTGGATTGGGTTCATGTAGCGCGCGCACTGGAGCGAATGTCTATCATTAGACCAGGCTAATACTTGACTAAGTCTATCGACTAAGTCATAATTAAGATACTCTCCAATTCACTCCAAACCACCATCATGAGCATCATCATCAACGTCCACGAGGCCAAAACGCGCTTCTCGCAACTGCTGGAACAAGCTCACAGCGGTCAGGAAATTATCCTGGCTAAAGCGGGTAAGCCGTATGCCCGGATGGTCCCCCTCGCGACTTCAACGCCGAAACGGCAGCCCGGCCGCTTGACGATGAAGATCGGCGAAGCTTTTTTTGAACCATTGCCCGAATCCGAAGTGAAAGCCTGGGAATAGTTATCAGGATGAAACTGCTCCTCGATACCCATGCGCTTTTGTGGTGGTGGACGAACAATTCTCGATTATCGGCGAAGGCTCGCAATGCGATCGCCGAAGAAGATAACGTCATCCTGGTCAGCTCGGCAAGTGCCTGGGAAATCGCGACCAAATATCGAATCGGAAAGTTGCCCGAGGCGAGTAGTGCCCTTGGGCAATTTAACGAACTGGTAACGGCCGACGGATTTACCCATTTGCCGATGAATCACCAGCATGCCTTGCGTGCGGGTGCCTACGTTAACGAACATCGTGACCCTTTTGATCGCATGTTGGTCGCTCAATCGGAGATCGAGAACGCGACGCTGGTAAGCCTTGATCCGGTCATGAACTTGCTGGGTGCACGTCTACTTTGGTAGGTTGCCTTCTTCGGCAGATGGCCGTTTTCCGGCGGCGGACTTGACCGATTTGCGGGTAGCGGCAGGCTCTGCGACGGTCCTTCTCGGCTTCGCAGGCCGCGTTGAAGGCTGCGGAGTTGCAGTCTTTTTTGTCGTCGCCGCCGGTTTTTTTGTCGCTGCCTCGACGACCTTCTTCTTCGTCTCCGGCAACGCCTCGGGGCCATCCATCTCGATGCCGAACACGTCGGCCAATTCGGAATCGTCGAGCACCTTACCCCTGGCCGGAGCCTTCCGGGTTTTGATGGACGCCGCCGCCGCTTGAGTCACCAAGTCATTGGCATCCACCTGGCGCAGCGTGAAGAGCAGTTCAGGCTGCGCCTCCAATCGCGCACCGACGCCGTAGAGCACAGCGGCGACGTGCTTGCACATCGTCGCCCAGTCCGGACACGAGCAGGCAAACTGGATGTCGTTCGGTGCGGGAAAGAGGCCGGTCTTCGGCTGACAAACGCGCTCCATCACGGCTTTCGACAGCTTGCCCTGCAACAGTTCGACCAGCGAAGCGATCGAGCCGGTGCATTCCTTCGCCAGCGACCGCCATTGCGTATTCGGCACAGCGGTGATGTCGATATCGATCTGGTATAGGCTCGACCCGACGACCAGCGCGCGCACCTTGCCCGGCTCAATCTTCAGATCAATAACCGAGCCGTTACGCACATAGGTGCGCCCACGCGGCAGACGATTCTCAAAGTCGCTGTAGGCTTCCAGGTTGTCGCACCAAGCCCTGCCCCAGAAGGTCTTGGCGATCGTGCGACCCTCGATAACCACCGGACGCATATCCTTGCCGGCCTTCTTCGCTTTCGCGAGCACCTTCGTGACCGCCTTGGCCGCCTGCGCCCGTCGCTTGGCGACCGGCACATAGGGTTTCCAATATCCGTAACTCATCTAGGAGGGTGTCGGGCTTAAGAATGGGTACGCAGCGAAGAGTACCGGGATTGGCTGCAAGGCGCGATTAGAGGGTCGATATCGCGTGATATCGACCCTCTAATCGTAACGCGGCAGACGGCCCGGCACTCTTCGCCCGGAGGGTTTGACCAGAAACGGCCCTCACGTGCGCCCTCCGAGGGGGTAATAGCCCCGCTATTACCCCCTCGGAGGTCACCCGCGATCATCCGTTTCTGG
>JANLTP010000115.1:0-3824 GCA_031363055.1 Burkholderiales bacterium
AACAGGCATTCAAAAAAGTTTCATAGTGAACTGGAGCGAGAGCGCAACAGAAACGACTCAGCGGGACACGAATCAGGAGGACGTTTTTTGACGCTTACTCCTTCGCTGCTGCGCGCTTTGGCCTGACCTCGAGAAGTACCTCGTCAAACTCGTCAATATCTTCAAAATTTCGGTACACCGAGGCGAAGCGAACGTAGGCCACTTTGTCGAGCTTCTTGAGTTCGCGCATGACCAGTTCGCCGATTCGCGTGCTGGCGACTTCACGCAATCCGAGTCCCAATAATTTGTCTTCGATTCGATGCACCGCTGAGTCGATGACCTCGGACGTCACCGGGCGCTTGCGCAAGGCCAACTGCATCGAGCTACGAATTTTGCGGCGATCAAACTCGACCCGGGATCCATTGCTCTTGACGACCGCCGGCAACAGCAACTCGACGCGTTCATAAGTCGTGAATCGCTTGTCGCAGTTCGGGCAGCGCCGGCGTCGACGCGTCGAGTCACCATCTTCAGACTCGCGGGTCTCCATGACCTGGGTGTCGGCATCATCACAAAACGGGCAACGCATCGCGCGACTCTATTGATACGCCACGCGAACCTGAAACAGGACTCGCATCGGCGGCTCAGGAGTAGACCGGAAAGCGGGCCGTCAACTGATGAACTTTCTCCTTGACCTGCACGACTCGTTTTGAATCATCGGGTGCGTCCAGCACGTCGGCAATCAAATGGCCGACCATTTCCGACTCGGCGACACCAAACCCGCGCGTCGTCATGGCCGGGCTACCCAACCGAATGCCGCTGGTGACCATTGGCTTGGCGGGGTCATGGGGAATCGAGTTCTTGTTGCAGGTGATGTGTGCTTGACCCAGCAACTCTTCGGCCTGCTTGCCACTGATGCCCTTGGCGCGAAGATCGACCAACATGACGTGTGATTCGGTTCGCCCGGACACAATTCGCAGTCCCCGCGTGATCAAGGTCTTGGAAAGCGTGTCGGCATTGACCAGCACCTGCTGTTGGTAGCGCTTGAAGTCCGGACTCAAGGCTTCCTGAAAAGCGACCGCCTTGCCGGCGATGACGTGCATCAGCGGGCCACCCTGGAGTCCTGGAAAAATAGCGGAATTAATGACCTTCTCAAATTCCGGCTTCATGAGAATAATGCCGCCGCGCGGCCCACGCAGACTCTTGTGTGTGGTCGACGTTACAACATCTGCAAACGGCGTTGGATTCGGATAAACGCCACCGGCGATCAAGCCCGAGTAATGCGCCATATCGACCATGAACACCGCACCAACGGCCTTGGCGACGCGGGCAAAACGTTCGAAGTCGATTCGCAAGCTGTAAGCCGACGCCCCGGCAATAATGATGCGTGGCTTGTGTTGATGCGCCAGTCGCTCCATCTCGTCGTAGTCAATGGCCTCGGCATCGTTGAGTCCATAAGAGACCACGTTGAACCATTTGCCCGACATGTTGACCGGTGAGCCGTGCGTCAGATGTCCGCCCATCGAGAGCGACATGCCCAGGATGGTGTCGCCGGGCTTTGCGACCGCCATGAATACGGCTTGATTGGCCTGCGATCCGGAGTTCGGCTGTACGTTGGCGCACTCCGCGCCGAACAGACGCTTGAGTCGGTCGATGGCCAAAGTTTCGGCAATATCGACAAATTCGCAACCGCCGTAATAGCGTTTGCCGGGGTATCCCTCGGCATACTTGTTGGTCAGTTGACTGCCCTGAGCTTCCATGACGGCCGGGCTGGTGTAGTTCTCCGAGGCAATGAGCTCGATATGCTCTTCCTGGCGACGATTCTCCTGGCTGATGGCATGCCACAGTTCAGCGTCAACTTTTTCCACCGTAAGGGACCGGTCAAACATAAAAACTCCGCGATATCAGAAGGGTTTTCCTCATAAGAATTTGATCATGAGGACATGCGTAAAAAGCATAAAGCGCAGTGGCAAAAATCGCTGTTGGACGGCCACTGCGAGTCGGGTTGTAGGATAACAGGTAGGCTTCGTACCCAAGTGGTTAACAGACTATGAACATCCGAGTTGAACCGTGTACACTTGAGAAAGTTCTATCTCAGAATGGAACTCAATTAATCAATCATTAGGAGGAGTCGAGATATGAAGTTTTCCAGACTCGGGCAAATCGGAGCACTGGTCGCGGCATTTTCCGCCTCAGTTTTTTCCGGTGGTAGTTACGCCCAGAACGCAGCAGCCTTAGCGGCTGACGCCAAGACCCCAGGTGACGTACTCACCTATGGCATGGGCTACAACCATCAGCGCTATTCGACGCTGAACAAAATCAACAAAACCAACGTCAAAAATCTGGTTCCCGCCTGGAACTTGAGTCTCGACCACTCGGCCAACGCATCAACCCAGCCCATTATCGCTGATGGCATGATGTACGTCGCCATCCACAACGCCACAGTAGCGGTCGATGCAGTCTCCGGCCGTACCAAGTGGAAAACTCCGATTGAACTGCCGGCCGACATCAACGGCTTTCTGTGTTGCGGTATCCACACGCGCGGCGCCGCCATTTCGGACGGCGTGATCTTTCGCACCACCATCGATGCGCACATCATGGCGATCAACGCTGCTGATGGCAAACAGATGTGGAAAACCAAGGTCGGTGACTACAAAACCGGCATTTCCATCACCAACGCCCCGCTGGTCGCCAATGGCGTCGTCATGACCGGCATGTCCGGTGGTGAATACGGCACCCGTGGCTTTATCAAGGGTTATGATCCGAAGACCGGCAAGGAATTGTGGACTCGTTACACCATCGCTGGCGATGGCGAAAAGGGTGCAGATACTTGGAAAAACGCCAAGGATCAGGCAGCCAAAGGTGGCGGTTCAACCTGGATCACCGGTTCGTACGATCCTGAACTCGACCTCGTCTATTGGGGCACCGGCAATGGCGGCCCGTGGAATGCGGCCTTCCGGGGTGGCGATTCGCTCTACATCTGCTCGATACTTGCAATCAAGCCGAAGACCGGCGAATTGGCTTGGCACTTCCAGTTCTCGCCAGGCGATCCGTACGACTACGACTCAGTCAATGAAATGATCCTGGCTGACATCCCGATGGGTGGCAAGACCGTCAAGGCTCTGCTCAATCCGAATCGCAACGGTTTCTTCTACGTTCTGGACCGCACCAACGGCAAACTGCTGGCAGCGAATCAGTACGGCAAGAAGGTCAACTGGGCAACCGGCATCGACCTGAAGACTGGCCGCCCGATCGATACGCCCATGACCACCATGGTTCGTACGACCGAGGAAATGAAGGAGCACGTCGACGTCTGGCCGAACGTATTCGGTACCAAGAACTGGCAACCGTCGAGCTACAACCAGAAGACCGGTTTGGTGTACGCCAACACCCTGAACTTTGGCTGGAAGTACAAGGCCATCAAGCCCGAGTACAAGCAAGGTGCCTGGTATCTGGGTGTTGACATCGGTGGCTGGGTTGAGCCGGCTGATGGCAACCGTGGTTATCTGTCCGCGATTGACCCAGTAACTGGCAAGACCAAGTGGGAATTCCCGACCAAGGTTCCGTTCTGGTCAGGTGTTGTCTCAACGGCTGGCGATCTGGTGTTTACTGGTGCGCAAACCGGTGAATTCATGGCCTTCGACGCACAGAACGGCAAAAAACTGTGGGAGTTCCGTACCGGCTCTGGCATCTCGGGTATTCCAATTACCTGGGAGCGTAACGGTAAGCAATATGTGACGGTAACCAGCGGTACCGCGACGGTTTATGCGGCACTGGGTGGCGATCCGGCCCTGCCGCCGATTCCGTCAGGCAGCTCGATCTGGACCTTTGCTCTGAAGTAAATATCT
>JANLTP010000131.1:0-12148 GCA_031363055.1 Burkholderiales bacterium
TTGCTGGTCGACACCATCGATCCCTCGGTCAGTAATGAGCTCGATCCGGACAAGCGCATCTGCGAGCTGGATATTTACGACCCCAGGAACCCGAACCAACCGCCGTATTCGCTCGAGTTCATCCAGAAGTACCGTGCCGCCCAAATTGAGCGGGTTCGTCGTATTACTGGCTGGGTCAAGCAGACGTTGACCATGCTGAAGGATCGAAACTCGGGCGAGATGGAGCGCGGATTTGTGGTCCATCGTACTTTGGCCGATCCACGCTTTCTTGATCCGCAACTCGACCCGAACGGCCGCAAACCGGGGTGGTGTTACATGGGCAATCCGGAAACCGTCAATAGCGGCCCGGTCGGCCTTGCCCGGTTCTGCACCCTGCGCTCGTGGTTGTCGCAGTGGTCAATTGATGATTCACGTGCCAATGGCATAACGTGCGCCGCCGTGATGAAGGCACCGCTGCTGGTGATCGAGAATGGTGCAGACGATGCCGTACCGCAACGCCATTCGAAGATGCTATTCGAGGCGGCGGGCAGTCCAGACAAGACGATGTCGGTCGTGCACGGTGCCACTCACTACTATGCTGGCCAGCCCGAGCAACTGGCGCAAGCCACCCAATCGATCCGCGCCTGGTTGACCAGCCGCGCGTTATTGGAGGCCTGTTGATAGCGGGGACGCATCCTTGAAGAAGTTGGCGAAGCTGCCCGCACGCCGCCCGGCCAAGCCAAAGACGCCTGCGCATTCGGCCAAGGTGCCTGGCGGCATCGACGAGGTGGCCCTGTTGGGCAATCTGCGTACGCTCGTCCAAGCGGCCCGCCAGCGGATTGCGACCGCGGCTTACTCCACCTAGACCTTGCTCTGTTGGCACGTGGGGAGGCGCCTCTCGATGGAGCACCTGCAGGGTGCCAGGGCGGCGTATGGAAAGCAGATTCTCGTGACCGTGTCACGAGAATTGACGGCCGACTATGGCCGCGGATTCAGCTATGCCGAAATCGCCCGCATGATCCAGTTCGCCCAGGTGTTCCTCGACGAGTCAATTGTCGTGACGCTGTCACAACAATTGAGCTGGTCGCATTTTCATGCGCTGCTTCCGATCAAAGACCCGCTGGCCCGCGACTTCTATGCCGAAATGTGCCGCATCGAGCGCTGGGACGTGCGGACGCTGCGGCTGAAGATCGCCGGCATGCTGTTCCAGCGCACCGCGCTGTCGAAGAAGCCAGGGGCCGTCATCTCGGCAGAAATCGGCAAACTCCGAGAGGGGCAGATGAGCCCCGACACCGTGTTCCGAGATCCGTACTTGCTCGATCTGCTGGGACTTGAGGGTGCCTACAGCGAGCGTGACCTTGAGAGCGCGATCCTGCGCGAAATCGAGGGTGTTCTGCTGGAGTTGGGAACTGGGTTCACCTTCGTCGCCCGGCAAAAACGCATGAGCGTGGGTAAGGATGATTTCCATCTCGACCTGCTGTTCTTCCACCGCCACCTGCGTCGGCTGATCGCAGTCGAATTGAAGCTGGAGTCGTTTCAGCCTGCCCACGTTGGTCAAATGGAGTTGTATCTGCGCTGGCTGGACAAACACGAGCGTGTGCCTGGCGAGGAAGCTCCGATCGGGCTCATCCTGTGCGCCTCTGCAGATGCCGAGCAGGTGGAGCTGCTGCAGCTCGATGCAAAGTCCATTCGCGTTAGCGAGTACCTCACTGCCTTGCCGCCGCTGCCGTTGCTACGCGCGCGGCTGCATCAGGCGATCGAACATGCCAGGGAGCAGGCGGCACGGCGACTTCCCGACTCGGAGGTTCGCGAATGAAGCCCGGTGACGCTACGGCCCAGGCGATCATTGAACTCGTTGGGGCCGTGCGTGATCTTCAGCAACAGGCTGCGCTGCAATACCAGCCGGTGGTGGACGAGATCCTGAGCACCAACAGCCGAGACGCCACGCACATTGAGCGCACGTTGGATGGATTGTTGGACTTCTGTGGACACGAACCCGTGCTGGCGATCTACAAGGATCTCTGCCGTCACTATTGGGCGATCGACCCGGCCGCAACGGCAGACTACATTCGTGCCTATCGCGAATGCTGGGACTGTGATGAACCGGGAGGCCAGGGGTGATTGGCGAACTTAAGCCGCAGGCTGTCGCTTGGTAAGCGGTGAAGGGTTGCAATCAAACGGATAACTTGTTCAAAAACCGGCGAGGGTCACCTTGCCGATCATCTTACCCGACTCCACCCTCTCATGAGCGCGACGCAAGTTGGCGGCATTGACGACGCCGATGGTCTCGCTGTGTGTGCACTGGAGCATTCCATCATCGACCATCGCGGCGACCTCGGTCAGCAAGCGGCCCTGCTCGGCCATGTCATCGGTCTCGAATCCGGAGCGCGCAAACATGGCTTCCCAATGCAAGGAAGCGCAGCGTGCTTTCAGCAAACGAACATCGATCATCTCAGGGTCATCGATCACGCAGACCCGGCCTTGCGGCGCGATGATCCTGGCGATCTCGGCAAAGTGCATGCCGGTGTGCGACACACTGAAAATGCGCTCGGCCCAACGCAATCCGGCCTGCCGCATGCCCCCCGACAAGGGCTCACGATGATCGAGCACTACATGTGCACCGAGCCGCTCGGCTTGGGCGCGCGATTCGGGCCGTGAGGCGGTCGCCACAATTCGTGCGCCGGTGAGACGGCGGGCCAACTGAATCGCGATCGATCCGACACCACCCGCGCCGGCGGTAATCAGCAAGGTGCCGGCATCGTCGGCGCGGCCCAGGCGAAGTTGCAGCCGATCGAACAAGGCCTCCCAGGCGGTGATGGTGGTCAGCGGCATCGCAGCGGCCTGCGCAAAGTCGAGGCTGCGCGGCTTGCGGCCAACGATCCGTTCATCTACCAGATGCAGTTCGGCATTGGTGCCGCTGCGGGCGCGCGAGCCCGCGTACCAAACCTCGTCGCCCGGTCGAAACAAGCTCACTTGCGGCCCGACCGCTTCGACCACACCAGCGGCGTCAAATCCCAACACTCGAAGTTCGCCGGCTGGGGGCGCAGCATTGCGCCGCACCTTGGTGTCCACCGGATTCACCGACACCGCCTTGACGCGGACCAGCAAATCGCGGCCGCCAGCAACGGGTTCGGGCAACTCGACATCGATCAGGCATAGCGGATCGGTGACCGGCAAACAGCTTTGGTAGGCAACGGCTTTCATGGCATCTCGGGTGGCTAGTTCGGCATTCATGCCAGTGTAGACCTAGTCCCGATTTATGAAGGCGGGCAGTCGGTTCTTGCCAGACAGTGCCGGCAAAACGGTTCTTTGACCTGCGCGCCGTTCACTGCTAAAGTCTGCAGCCCCGAACGGACGTGCCAAGTCGGGCTTGCTATTTCGCACGGAAGGATCAAAGTCTGCACCATGTCAGGTGAATTCATCATTGAAACCCGCAACCTCACCAAGGAATTCAAGGGTTTCACCGCCGTCAACGGCGTCAACCTGAAAATACGTCGCGGCACCATTCATGCGTTGATCGGCCCGAACGGCGCCGGCAAGACCACCTGCTTTAACCTCATTACGAAATTTCTGATACCAACCAGCGGTAGCATTGAGTTCAATGGTCAGGACATCACGAACAAACCGCCGGCCGATATTGCACGGCTCGGTGTGGTGCGCAGTTTTCAGATCTCTGCGACCTTTCCGCATCTTTCCTTAATTGAAAACGTCCGCATCGCGTTGCAGCGCAAGCTGGGCACGTCGTTCCAGTTTTGGCGCTCGGAGCGCTCGCTCGAATCGCTGGATGCGCGGGCGCGCGAGTTGCTCAATGAAGTTGGATTGTCTGACTACGCGAGCATGCAGGCGGCCGACTTGCCTTATGGTCGCAAACGCGCGCTCGAGATCGCCACCACCCTGGCGCTCGAACCGGAGATGATGTTGCTCGACGAGCCAACCTCCGGCATGGGCCGAGAGGACATTGCCCGCATCGCCGCATTGATCAAACGAGTCGCGGTGAACCGAACCGTATTGATGGTCGAACACAATTTGTCGGTCGTTGCTGACTTGTCCGATCGAATCACGGTGTTGGCGCGCGGCGAGGTGCTTGCCGAAGGCAATTACGCCGAAGTCTCGGCCAACCCGGATGTGGTGGATGCCTATATGGGAACCGGTCATGGCTGAGGCTGCTGTTGAGACTGGCTTATTGATCAGTGCTCCATTGAGAAGCGTTCGACCATGAACGCGCCATTGTTGAAGGTCAGCGACCTGCACGCCTGGTATGGTGAGAGTCACATATTGCACGGCATGAACTTTGAAGTGCATGCCGGTGAGGTTGTCACCTTGCTGGGCCGCAACGGCGCCGGTAAAACGACCACCATGCGCTCGATCATGGGTATGCTCAAGCAACGCAAGGGTTCGGTTCAATACAACGGCAGCGAGACCGTTGCGCTGGCGTCGAATCAGATCGCCCATCTAGGCATTGCATTCTGCCCTGAGGAGCGCGGTATCTTTGCCGCCCTGAATGTGCAGGAGAATCTGGAGCTACCGCCGATTGTGAAGCCGGGCGGACTGTCGATTGCCGAGATTCACGAACTGTTTCCGCGCCTGAAGGAGCGCGCCAACAGCCAGGGCACGAAATTGTCTGGCGGCGAGCAGCAAATGCTGGCAATCGCGCGCATTCTGCGGACCGGCGCCAAGCTTTTATTGCTAGACGAACCGACCGAAGGTTTGGCACCCGTTATCGTGCAGAAAATAGGTGAAATAATTCGCTCCCTGAAGACCAAGGGGTTCACCGTATTGTTGGTTGAGCAAAATTTCCGATTTGCCTCGACCGTTGCCGATCGGCACTATGTAGTCGAGCATGGCAAGGTCATTGAAATGATTCCCAATAATGAAGTACAACAAAATACTGCCAAGCTGGAGACCCTGTTAGGGGTTTGAGAACCAGCAGTGCACAACGATTAACGAACCCGTCAACAAACTTTTTGGAGTGATATTCATGAAACGCAAATTTTCGATTCTGGCTGCGGCGCTGTCTGCGGCAATTGCCGCCGGTACAGCCGGGGTTGCCGGCAATGCCGTCGCACAAAGCGACGGCATCATCAAAATCGGCGTGATGAACGACATGTCGGGTCTGTATGCCGATATCGCCGGACCGGGTTCAGTCTGGGCTGCGAAAAAGGCGGTCGAAGATTTCGGTGCGGCCGCCAAGGGCATGAAAGTCGAAGTGTTGGCCGCTGACCATCAGAACAATCCGGACATCGGCTCGAACGTCGCGCGTCAGTGGTACGACGTCGACAAGGTCGACGTAATTGTCGATGTACCCACTTCGTCGGTTGCACTGGCCATCAACCAAATCACCAAAGACAAGAACAAGGTGTTCCTGGTATCGGGCGCAGCCTCCTCGGATTTGACTGGCAAAGCCTGTACACCGAACACGATTCAGTGGACCTATGACACCTGGGCCTTGGCCAATGGCACCGGCAAGGCCGCTGTCAAGACCGGCGGCGACACCTGGTTCTTCCTGACCGCCGACTATGCGTTCGGTCACGCGCTCGAACGCGACACCGAGGCCGTCGTGTTGGCCAACGGCGGCAAGGTGCTTGGCAAGGTTCGCCATCCGTTCCCCGGCCAGGATTTCTCGTCGTTCCTTTTGCAAGCGCAATCCTCCAAAGCCAAGGTGATTGGCCTGGCGAATGCCGGCGGCGACACCATCAACGCGATCAAACAGGCGTCCGAATTTGGCATCGTCAAGGGCGGCCAGAGTCTGGCAGGTTTGCTGGTGTTCATCACCGACATTCACGCATTGGGCCTGCCGACCGCGCAAGGTCTGTTGTTGACTGAGTCGTTCTATTGGGATCGCACCGACGCATCGCGCGCGTTTGCCAAGGAATTTGCGGCGGCCAACAAAGGCAAGATGCCAACGATGGTTCAGGCCGGCGTCTACTCCTCAGTGCTGCATTATCTGAAAGCGGTCGCCGAGTTGAAGAACAACGAATCGGATGGCGCCAAAGTGGTTGCACAAATGAAGACGATGGCGACCGACGACCCATTGTTCGGCAAGGGCACGATCCGTGAAGACGGCCGCAAGATTCACGACATGTATCTGTTTGAAGTGAAGAAGCCGGCTGAATCAAAAGGACCCTGGGACTACTATAAGGTACGCGCTACCATCCCGGCGGCCGAAGCCTTCCGCCCGATCGCGCAGGGCGATTGCCCGTTTGTGAAGAAGTAAGGCAAGCAGTCGATCAGACCGCAAATCAAACCGCTACGTATTCAGTCAACCAGGAACTGACGACTCACCATGTTCGAGCTGCTCGGAATCGCGCCACAGGCGCTCTTTGGTCAACTCTTTCTGGGGTTGATCAACGGCGCTTTTTACGCGTTGCTGAGCCTCGGGCTGGCGGTGATTTTCGGTCTCCTGAACGTCATCAACTTCACGCACGGCGCGCAATACATGATGGGCGCATTTGGCGCGTATTTGCTGATGCAGTGGTTCGGCCTGCCGTACTGGCCGTCGCTTATCATTGTGCCGATCGTGGTCGGTGCGTTTGGCATGTTGATCGAGCGTGTGCTGCTGCGCCATCTCTATCATCTGGACCATTTGTACGGCTTGCTGCTGACCTTCGGACTGGCGCTGATTACCGAGGGCTTGTTCCGCCAGCAGTTCGGCTCCTCCGGCCAGCCGTATCCGAATCCGCTGCCCGGCGGCACCAACCTGGGCTTCATGTTCCTGCCGACTTACCGTGCCTGGATCATCGGGTTTTCATTGTTCGTCTGTCTGGCCACCTGGTACATGATCGAGCGGACCAAGCTGGGGGCATATTTGCGCGCCGCGACCGAGCGACCGGACCTGGTGCAGGCGTTCGGCGTCAATGTGCCACGCATGATCAACCTGACCTATGGCTTTGGCGTGGCGCTGGCCGCGCTGGCCGGGGTCATGGCGGCGCCGGCTTATCAGGTAAGCCCGACCATGGGCTCAAACCTCATCATCATTGTCTTCGCCGTCGTGGTCATTGGCGGCATGGGCTCGATCATGGGTTCGATCATCACCGGCTTTGGTCTCGGCGTGATTGAAGGCTTGACCAAGGTGTTTTATCCGGAAGCCTCGAGCATTGTCATTTTTGTGATCATGGCGATCGTGCTGATGGTGCGGCCGGCCGGCTTGTTTGGGACGCAAAAATGAGGCCGACGCCTTGAGCCGCAATCGTGACTTGACCGGCATGGCGATTGCGCTGGCGATTGGCCTGGCCGCGCCGCTGGTGGTCTACCCGGTGTTCCTCATGAAGGTATTGTGCTTCGCGTTGTTCGCCAGCGCCTTTAACTTGCTGATCGGCTACGTTGGCCTGCTGTCGTTTGGCCACGCAATGTTCTTTGGCGGCGCTGCCTACATCAGCGCTCACACGGTCAAGGTCTGGGGCTGGTCACCTGAATTCGGACTGCTGGCGGCAGTCGCCGTGTCGATGGCACTCGGCCTGGTGGTTGGTCTGATCGCCATCCGTCGTCAAGGCATTTACTTTGCGATGGTCACGCTGGCGCTGGCGCAGATGGTTTTTTTCTTTTGCCTGCAAGCGAAGTTCACTGGCGGTGAGGACGGCATCCAGGCAGTCCCGAGACGGCCAGTGTTCGGCTTCATCGACACCACCAATGACCTGACTTTTTATTATGTTGTGCTGGCGATTTTTGCCATCGGCTTTCTGATTATCTATCGCACCATTCATTCGCCGTTTGGCCAGGTGTTGAAGGCAATTCGCGAGAACGAGCCGCGTGCCATCTCGCTGGGTTACCGGGTTGATCAGTACAAACTGCTGGCCTTTGTGTTGTCGGCTGGTCTGGCCGGTCTGGCCGGCGCTACCAAGGCCCTGGTGTTCCAGCTCGCCTCGCTGACTGACGTGGCCTGGCAGATGTCCGGTGAGGTGGTGCTGATGACCCAGGTCGGCGGCATGGGTACCGTGTTCGGGCCGCTGGTCGGTGCCGCAGTCATCATCACCATGCAGAATTACCTGGCTGGGCTCGGCGAATGGGTGCTGGTGGTTCAGGGCAGTATTTTTGTGGTGGTTGTCATGTTGTTCCGGCGCGGTATCGTCGGAGAGTTGGCGGCGCGTCTGTTCAAGACGAAGTAGCGGCTGTCGAGATTGTTGTCTCGAGCTCGCACGCTTTTACTTCAGGAGAGCCATTAATTCACGAAGCCCAATCGCCTGCACGCCCGAGCGAACCGGGAACGACTCGTCACCGGGGTAAACCAGAAAACGTTTCGCCCCACCAAACTCGCCACTCGCGAGCTGAAAGCCGCGACTCGGCGATGGCGCGAGACTTCGCTTGATTTCAATCATCCAGACCGCTCCCCCTGGCCTTTGGAGGATCAGGTCAACCTCAGCGCCGCCAGAGCTGCGATAGAAAAAGGCCTGGGTGTTCTCTGGCGACACCGACAACAAGTTGTCGACGACGAAGCCCTCCCAGCTTGCGCCGACCATAACGCTTTGGGCAAGCTCCTCACTTCGTGTGATGCCGAGCAGCGCGTGTAACAGGCCTGAGTCGCGAATATAAAGTTTCGGACTTCGTACCAGCCGTTTGCCGAGGTTGCCCGACCACGGCGGCAATCGCCGCAGGAGCATCAGGCCCACCAACAAATCGAGGTAGCGTTGCGTTGTTTTGACGTCAATACTGATCGAGCGACTCAGATTCGCGACGTTGACCAGCCCGCCCTGTTGTGTCGCCAACAAACGCCACAGCAGGGCGAGCGATTCGGACGCCAGACGTGGGCTGAATTGCAATACTTCGCGCTCAAGGTAGCTGCGAATGAAATTCAATCGCCAGCGCAGGCTAAGTTGATCGCTGCTGGCAAGATAGCTCTCCGGAAATCCACCTCTCAGCCACAACTTCTCCAGCGTTCGATGTGCATCGTGGCTGACCGCCCGGGTCGTCGCTGGCTTGGCGCTGACTTCCGCGACGTTAAAGGGTTGCAACTCAAGATAACTGATTCGCCCCGCCAACGTCTCGCCACTTTGCTTGAGCAGCTCAAGTGAAGCCGAACCGAGAACCAGGAATCGTCGCACCCGCCTGCCTTTGCGTCGTCCTCGATCGATGAGACCGCGCAGGACCGGAAAGACGCCTGGCATGCGGTGAATTTCGTCGAGGATGACCAAGCGATCTTGCTGGCTCTCCAAAAATGCCTCGGGTTCATCCAGGCGAGCTCGATCAATCGTCGATTCCAGGTCTAGGTAGAGCGCCTGGTGATGTTCGGCCGCCTGCAATGCCAATGTGGTTTTGCCAACCTGGCGAGGCCCGAGCAGGGCGACGGCCGGGTTCTCCTCCAGTTGGGCGCTCAAAAGCGGCAACGCGTGACGAATTAACATCCTTGTAATTATGGTAATTAACTACCAGATTTGCAAGGATGTTAATTTACCCTAGTCGGGCTGCCCGCTGAACTTCAATTCGGATCTCTTCAGTTAACCGTGACTTCAGTTGCGTGAACAGCGGTGTCGTCTTCACTGAGTAGTGGCGCGGATGCCCGATCGCGACCGGCAGATCGCATTTGATCCGCCCGGGCCGCGCGCTCATGACCACCACTCGAGTGCCCATGAAGATCGCCTCGTCAATATCATGGGTCACAAACAGAATGGTCTTGCGCTCGGCTTCCCAGATGCCCTGCAACAGTTCCTGCATGAGTTCGCGCGTTTGATGATCGAGCGCACCAAACGGTTCGTCCATCAACAGGATGCGCGGATTATTGGCCAGCGCCCGCGCCAGTGCGGTGCGCTGTTGCATGCCGCCGGAGAGTTGCTTCGGAAAGTGATTCTCGAAATCCTTGAGCCCGACCTTCAATAAAAACGCTCGTGCGATGTTCTGCTGCTCGGGCAAGGGCAGCCCTTTTTCACGCAGACCAAAGCAGACGTTTTGCATCACCGTGAGCCAGGGAAACAAGGTGTAACTCTGGAACACCATACCGCGATCGGCGCCGGGGCCGGTGACGGCTCGGCCGTCCAGCGTGATGCTGCCCGTGGTCGGCGTGTCGAGACCCGCGACCATCCGCAACAAGGTGCTCTTGCCGCAACCGGACGGACCCAGAATCGTGATGAAATCATTCTCGGCGACGCCAAGGTCTGTGGCCTGCAATGCAACCGTGCCGCCGAACGTTTTTGACACCTTCGAAATCTGCAGAATATTCACAACCGTGCCCACGGGAACAGGCGCCGGTTCAAGGCTTTGAAGGCGAAGTCGCTGGCCAGACCGATGACACCAATCACGATGATGCCGAAAATGATCTGATCAGTCGCCAGCAATGCCTGGCTGTCGGTGATCATGTGGCCGATACCACTCGACGCGCCGATCAGCTCGGCGACGATGACATAGGTCCAGGCCCAACCGAGCACCATGCGCAAGGTTTCGGCGATATCGGGTCCGGCGCTGGGCATGAGTACCCGTGTCACGATGCCGCGATCACCGGCACCGAGTGTGTAGGCGGCTTCGACCAGATCGCGCCGGGTGTTGCCGACCGACACCGCAATCATCAACACCAATTGAAAGAAACTGCCGATGAAAATCACACTGAGTTTTTGCGCTTCACCAATGCCGGCCCAGAGGATCAGGAGTGGAATGAAGGCCGATGCCGGCAGGTAGCGCGCAAAACTCACGAACGGCTCGAAGAACGCCTCGATCGGCTTGTAGGCGCCCATCAACATGCCCAGTGGTACGGCGAGCACCGCCGCAATCGTAAAGCCGCCCAGCACGCGCCAGACGGTCATGCCGATGTCTTTGAGAAAGCCTTGTTTGGTTAGCAGATCCCAGCCCGAAATCACCATCGTCAGGGGATCGGCCAGAAAGATTTTCGGGACGAAGCCGCTGAACGTGACGGCCGACCAGAGCGCCACGAACAGCACAAAAAAACTGATGCCCAGCACCACGCGGGTGCCGGGGCTAACCGGCTGTAGAGGCCTCATCGTCAAAGTCGGTTTTGTTGCAACACGGGGCCACTGAAGCGATGAAAATCGTAACCCATGCGAGCACAATCAACTAGATGCCGGGACCTATTTCAGAAATTGAGTATCGGCCAGCTTGCTCATATCCGGGGTCGATTTGATGATACCGGCCTCGAGCAACAGGTCAGCAGCCTCCTTGCTGAAGGCGGCATGTTCACCGGCAAAGAACTTCTGATTGGCGGCACGATCTTGCCAGCGCAGATACTTCTGGCTGGCTTCGAATTGCGCGCCGGATTGTTTGACATCGGCACCCATGATCTCAAAGCTCTTCTGCGGATCTTTCTGGATCATTTCAATCGCATCGAAATAGCTGTCGGCGAGTGCCTTGGCCGCTTTCGGATGGTCGGTGAGAAACTTCGGTGTGCAACCGAAGGTGTCCATGATCATCGGGTAGTCGAGCGTGGTGGCGATGATCTTGCCAGCCTCGGGTTTGGCGCGCACGGCTCCGAGGTACGGCTCGTAGGTCATTGCCGCGTCGATGTCGGTATTACCCGCAATCATCGCGTTGGCGGCGGCCTGCGGCTCCAGGTTGACGATCTTGACGTCCTTGAGTGTCAGGCCGTTTTTCTTGAGCATCCAGGCCAGCGTGAAATAGGGCGCGGTGCCGGGGGCGCTGGCGGCAACGGTCTTGCCTTTCAGATCACTGATCTTGCCGATGCTGGGCTTGACCACCATGCCGTCGGCACCATAGCTCTTGTCGAGCTGAAAAATCTGCGTCGTGGCGATACCCGCTGCGTTCCAGGCGACCCAGGTTTCAACCGTGGTCGCCGCGCATTGAATGTCGCCCGAGGCGATGGCCAAGTGTCGGTCCTTCTGCGGAATTTTCTTGATGCTGACATCGAGACCATTTTTCTTGAAGATGCCGGCTTCCTTGGCCAAGGTCAACGGTGCGAAACCGGTCCAGCCGGACATGCCGATGGCAATCTTGGTTTCCTGGGCTTGGGCTGCGGTCATGGTCAAAGCGGTACCCGCCAGCGCGGCTAGGGTTACTGCGATCAGTTTCTTCATTGAACATTTCTCCGGATGATGAACACGAAATCCCTCGTTGCGGGGACACAGTAAAGAGAATACAGGTTTCAGCTCAGTGCAGCTTTTTGAGTTTCTGCAAGGAGCGCATGCGCCACGGCACAGTCTGATCGGGGAACAGCCGTGGATACTCGGTGTAGCTGACCTCGCCAACATAAATATCGCCCAGCGAATCCACCGCCAGG
>JANLTP010000150.1:0-18436 GCA_031363055.1 Burkholderiales bacterium
TGCTTGCGCGTTGAGTGTAGTCGTCTCACCGACGTTGATTTGTTTGGTCTCGGGCGTGATTCGGACGCTGGCGACGGCTGCGCTCGACGTGCCGGCGCCGCCGGAGCTGACCGCGGTACCCGAGTCGCCGCCGCCACCGCAAGCGACCAGCATCGAGACGGCCAAGAAAGCAAAACTTGCGACAATCCTTCGAAGGAATCGATGTCTCATCGGCCTCACCTCATTGTCTGCTGACCCGATCGCAATCATGCTGCCGTTCGTGCGCCCGCATTTCATGCCGCGTCAAAGCGTCAATGGTTTGCTCGCGCACCGATCATGCATATTGCTATCCACGGACGCCACAAATTATGTGACGAATTGTCAAGCGCTATTTCTTATCAGCCGCTCTCCAATTTGCCGCTCGCATTTTGGCCAGCGCGATGGTATCAACGCCGGCATCCAACCAGCCCACGAAACCCGCTGTGGGTCGACAGAAGGCTTTCAGGCCCATCGATTCCGGTCGCGCGAAGGTCGGTCCGCGAAGTTCATCGAGCACAGCGTGCACACGCTGGCAATGTTTGCGATAACTGCCCTCGGTCAACGCGTTGTACACAAGGCGCTCATTGATTTCAGGCGTCGACAACGATGTCAGCAGTTTCCGACTCGCAGGCGCCTCGCAATAGGCGGCTGCCGAATCCGCCGCTCAATTTCAATTGCTGCGCGTGGCGACACCAACCGGGTGGCCCGGGCGCTCGCAATTGCGCGGGCTTGGATCGGCGTGGTGCACTTAGCCGGCACCGCGCAGGGTCAGATTAAAGCGGCTGCGGCCAGTCATCGGATGATGCCCGTGCTTGAGGGTCAGCACGCCGTGGAAGCGCAGTCGCGACGGGCCGCCCCAGACCACGACGTCCCCATGGGCGACGGCGACTCGGGCCGCCGGGTCATTGCGCTTGGCGCCGCCAAATACAAACGTGGCCGGCAGACCCAAGGATACCGAGACGATCGGATGCTTGAAATCGCGCTCGTCACGATCCTGGTGAAGTGACAATCGTGCGCCAGGTTCATAGTGGTTGATGAGGCAGGCGTCCGGCACGAAGCCATCGAAGCCGGCACGCGCGGCAGCGTCCAGGGCGAGCGTCTTGAATGACGCTGGCATGTCTGGCCACAGGCGGCCGTTCGCTGGATCGGTGCGGGAGTACAGGTAACCGGTACTTTGGCTGATCCAGCCCAGGCTGCCACAATTGCTCATCGATACCGACATCTGAAATCCGCCGGGCGTTGTCATATGTCGCAGCGGTGCCTCTTCGAGCACTGCTTGCAGATCAGTCCAGAGCGTGACCGCAACTTCGGAGGCCAGACCGCGTAGCAATATGGCCCCCGGTGCCAGTATCTGAATGTTCGGCGAATAGGTCTGTGCCAATGGGTCCTGTACGCCACCGGCCTCGTCCACAAACAAGTCCATCGAGCGCGGACCGCGATCGTTGCGCATTGGTCAGGCCGCGTCGTGAAAAATAATGCCGGCCGTGTGCCGCTGGCCGTTGCGTAGCCGACTCACACCATGCTTCATATTTACGCGATAGGCGCCGCGACTGCCGTGCACCGGTCGGTGGTGCACCGCAATCACTGCCGCGTCACCTTGACGCAGGGGGATCACCTGGGCTCGCGATTGCATGCGCGGTCGTTGCTCGGTCATGACCAATTCGCCGCCTTCGAAGTCGCGGCCGGGTTCCGAGAGCAGCACGACCACTTGCAGCGGGAAAACATGTTCGCCGTACAAGTCCTGGTGCAGACAGTTATAGTCGTCCTTGCCATATTGCAGCAACAGCGGGGTGGGCCGCAGTTGACCGGCCGAGTGACATCGCGCGATGAACGCGCTGTGTTGCGACGGAAAACGAATCGGCATGTTCAAGGCCTCGTACCAGCGATTAGCAATCGGGTGCAGGCCGCTGTACAGGCCTTCGCGCAATAGGCCGATCAAAGGCGGTAACGGATAGCTGAAGTAGCGATACTCGCCGCGACCAAAGCCGTGACGCTCCATCACGATGCGACTTCGGAATTGCGCATCATCGCTATAAAGTCCGGCCAGTGACGCGCATTGCCTCGCTGTGATCAGTGCCGGGATAACGGCGGCGCCCTGAGCATCGAGCTCGGCCTGAATCTGTGGCCAGTCGATCGCCGAGATTCGATCGATACTTAGGAGCGAAAGTTGCTTGGGTGAGTCTGATAACGACAAGTTCATTCAGCCTTGATGTTGCAGGGATCCTGCCCGGACAGTTAAGGCGTTGTCCGGGCAGGGTTATGAGTTGAATGATTATGTGGCAAGTGGTCCGATATGTTCGGTCGCCGGGGAATCTGATTTTTAAGGCGCAGATCTAGATGATGCCTGCCGCGCCAGGACAGTCAGTCAGGCCTGTGATCGAATCAACTGCCGGTTCCGCCAGCATTCTCGAATGACCCGAAGAGAATTAATCAGAAGTCCTGATAAACGCAGGCGTTGAGGCCGGGGAAATAGAGGGCGTTCGCAAGGCGAGCGGAATTGCTGGTTATAATTACAGTACGATTTTGGTTTATCGCTACCGAGTAAAGTCGCTGAACGGCTTGCTGAAAAACAGGCGCGTGCGATCAACCACGTCTGAAATTTTTTGCAACGAGACCCAAAGACACGCCCTAAAGTGGCGCAAGCCGTGGCCGACCGGGTTCGATCTGAACAAGCTGACTACCGGCAGCAGCAAAGAACTTGGGTTGCACTCGGGTACCGTTAACGCGGTGTGCGAGCAATACGCTAAGTCAAGAGTCGGGCCGTGCCTATCGGTGCGCAGATCAAAGACGGAACGAACTTCGCGCGAGATGCCCGTGGAAATTGGTTCTTGAACGTATGCATTGAAGTCGCTGACGTTGCGGCCCGGCCCGTTGCCAGTGGCGTTGGCATTGATCTCGGACTCAAGACGCTTCGATTACATCGCCGTCGGCAACGTGAATGCCATGGCCCTCGCCAAATCCAGCATGGCGCAGTCCGTCAACAATGCAAGCTGGACCACTTTTAGAAACATGCTCCGTTACAAATCGATTGCGCACTGGGCACGATGCGAAGAAGTGAGTGAACGATTGAGCACCCAAACCTGTTCGAGTTGTGGCACCCTACCCAACTCGCGGCCGCAAGGTGTCGCAGGTCTTGGAATAAGGCATTGGGTATGTAGTGACTGTGGAACGTTGCATGATCATGACGTAAATGCAGCCCTGAATATTCTTGCCCGCTCGGGACATCGAGCGCTGGTGGTAGGAAGCTCTGCTCTTTAGGGCGGGGGAATGTCAAATTGCCAACCATCAGGACAAAATCGTACTGGGCACCTGACTGCCGATTTATGGGCGGCACTGACTGCAGCAAATTCATCGACGGCGTGCTTTCCTACAATCGACAAGGCGCATCGCGCCTTTTTTGTGGTGCTTGGAGCGCGTAAGCTCGGGTTCCTTTGGCATTGGAATATCGTCCATGAAGAGTTCACCCAACTCTATAGTTCTGATCGGTTCGACGGGCGCGGTGGGCAGCGAAGTCTTGAAAGCACTGCTGGCCATGCCCCGAGTCATCGAGATTACAACCTTGAGCCGTCGAAATGTGGCGACACCGGCTCACGACCCACGGCACTCGCATGTCGTCGATATGCTGGACCCGCAAAGTTACCGTCAATTCGTCAAAGGCCAGCAAGCCGCCGTATGTACGCTAGGGGTCGGTCAGCCGTCCACGATGAGCCATGAGGAGTTTGCCCGGATCGACCGGGACGCGGTCATTACCTTTGCGAAAATCTGCAAGGAGGCCGGTGTTTCGCACTTCCAGGTGTTGAGTTCCGTGGCCGCAAACGCTGGGTCAAACAACCGTTATCTTCGCACCAAGGGTCAGTTACAAGCGGCTTTGGTCGCACTGGACTTTGAGCGGCTCAGCATTTTTCAGCCGTCGATGATTTTGACCCCGACCAATCGATACGGCTGGGTTCAGGGCCTGACCTTGAAGGTTTGGCCGACGCTGAGTCACTTGCTGCTGGGCAGATTTAGCAAGTATCGGGGAATCACCGCGCGCAATCTTGGCTTGGCGATGGTTCGCAATCTGTTTGTCGGGGGGCCCCAGGTTGAAGTTTTGCATTGGCAGGAATTCTCGTCGCTGGCGAGATTGCCGCATCGGCAATCAACCATGGAAAATTCCGGCCTGCGCGTTTTGAATGACTGATCGGACAGGGTCAAACTAACGAAGCCCTGAACCAGGTTGGCAATCATTGCAGCCTATCGGTGCAACCTGGGCGCTTCGAGAACGAGACCCGGAACCGCGACATGAAACGCTGGATAATGGCGAATCTGTTCCGGAGCGAGAATGAACACCTCTGTTGATCTGGCCAACGACGCCCTGCTTCGCGAGCGTGTCACCCAGTACTTGAGTCGGCAATCTGATCGGGCGATCGAAGTGCTCGAGCTGGTTCGATTGCCCGTCGGGTTTTCCTGGCTGACCTTTCGCATGACGGTGCGTGGCCTGACCGATAACGCCGAGGTCCGGCCGCTGATTCTGCGGCTCGGGCCGAATTACGGATTGTTCGCGCCCTACAGTGCCTTGCCTCAGGTGCTGTCCATGCAGTCGCTGGCCGGCACCGCCGTCCCGGTTCCAAAGGTCTACTGGCATGGCGATGACCCGGCACCGTTTGGCGCCCCCTTCCTGTTTTGTGAGCTGGTTACCGGGTCGGCGTTGCTTCCGTGGGCATCGAGCAGTCTGGCCCCTTTGGATGATGCGACGCGGGTGCAGCTGGCCGAGCAGTTCATTGATGCTCTTGCCGCGCTTCACGAGCTTGATTGGTCGATGCGGCCGATGGCGCAGATGGCAAGCGAGCTGGCACCGGAGAACGCCGCTGGGCAAGAATTGCAATTCTGGATGGCGCAGTACGAGCGCTGGGCGATGCGCCCCTATCCGTTGTTTGAGTGGGGCGCGCGCTGGCTACTCGAGCACCCTCCGATAGCGCCGCGCCTGTCGATTGTGCACGGCGACTATCGCACCGGCAATTTCCTCGAAGTAACCGGCAAGATCACGTCGATTCTGGACTGGGAGCTGGCGCACATTGGCGATCCTCATGAGGACCTGGGATGGGCCAGTTTGCCCATGTACATGGGTGGCACCAAGCTGATTTGTCGATTGGTCGAGCCCGATCGCTTTTTCGAGCACTACCAGTCACGGGTATCGTTTGAACTCAGCATGAAATCGGTGGCTTACTACAAGGCGTTTTCGCTGTTAAAGCTGGCCGCGACCCATATGGCGGCGGCGCGTTGTTTCGAAGATGGACGGTTTAACGATCTGCGGATGCCGGCCATGGGCAGCCAGATTCTTCCCGTTCTACGACAGCTTGAGAAATCGATTGAGACCCTATGAACAACTCATTTGTACGATTGATCGATGGCATGACTGCGACCCTGCGCGAGGAGGTCCTGACCCGCATCGACGACGAGTTTGCGCGCGGTCAGGTCTTCGGTGTCATTAATCTGCTAAATAATTTCAGGCTGCGGGCTGATTGGTCGGTCGGATTTTTGCAGGAAGAGCTTGCCGCCCAGTCGTTGGCGTTCGCACGGGTTGCCGAGCTTTTGAAAGCGGCTGGCCTTCCGAACGCAGCAGTACAGCCGGGGAGCTATGAGGCGATTTCGCAGCTCCTATCGAACTCCCCGGCTGCACTGGCACCCGATACCGGCGCGTTGCTGCGCCGCCGTGATGACGGCAATCAGAGAATGATTGAACTATTTCGCTGGTTGTGGAGCCAGCCGGAAGGTGTATCGCCTCGGATGCGTGACGACATTGAGTTGACGCTGCGTCGCGCCATGCGTAGCGAGGTCGAAGTTGAACTTCGGCATTTGGCCAAACCGATGTTTGCAGAAATGTCCCAAGGCAGCGAGAGCACGCCAGCGGCTTAGCGAGAAACGCCACAGGCGCAGGAAGGGCCATGTAAGCCTTGATCGTACGCATGTACATGGTACAGTGGCGGACTAAATCCGAAGGTTTTTCCAAAAATACGGCGAGGAGAATGGATGTCCGAGGCAGGTGCGCCAGTAATCAAGGTCGAGCGCGATCCGGCCGGATTTGCGGTTGTGACGATCAATCGTCCTAAGGTATTCAATGCACTCTCCAAGGCGATGCGAATCGCACTTTCGGACTCGGTAGCGCAACTCGAGCGTGAGCCCGCGATCCGGGTGCTGATTTTGACCGCCCAAGGCTCCCTGTTTACGGCCGGACTGGATCTGAGCGAATGGCGCGACGGCGAAATCGCAGCTGGCGCGTTTAAATTCGACCCGGTGCTCGCGCTCCAACAGTTTTCCGGGCCGGTGATAGGCGCGATCAACGGGGCGGCGATTACCGGCGGATTCGAGATTGCACTGGCTTGTGATCTATTGATTGCCAGCGAACGCGCAAGCTTTCAGGATACCCATGTGCGGGTCGGCTTGTTGCCAGGCTGGGGTCTGTCGGCCAGGCTATCACGACTGATCGGATTGCAACGCGCCAAACAGTTGGCGTTTACCGCCGCGCCTTTAAGTGCCCGTCAGGCGCTGGAATGGGGCCTCGTCGCCGAGGTTGTGGCGCACGATCAGTTGCTCCCGGCCGCGACCGCACTGGCGCGACGAATGCTCTCTGGCGATGCAGCAACCTTGCGGGCTTATAAAGAACTGCTGGACGTCGGCGCGAGCCACTCCTTGACCCATGCCCTGGCCGATGAGCGTCAACGAGCACTCACCCACAACGCCAGGGTCAGTCGTAACGAGATCCTCGGGCGGCTGAAGACCTTTCGAAAAGGAAGTTGACGTGGTATTGACCGACGACCAGAAGGCACTACAGGAGTCCGCCCGCCGATTTTCCCGAGAACGCTTGTTGCCGCATTACATTCAACGCGAGAAGGACGATCAACTGGATCGGGCGCTTGTCCGCGAAATGGGTGTACTGGGACTGCTCGGTATGGATTTTCCCGAGCAATATGGCGGCATGGCCGTTGATGGCGTTACCACCGGTCTGATCGCCGAGGAACTGGGTTATGGTGACTTCAACATTAGCGCAGTACCCGTCGGGATATCGCTGAATGGCGCAATTCTGCTGCGACACGCGCATGCCTCAATCGTCGAGCATTGGATCCCGCGAATGGTACGCGGTGACGCCATCATCGGTATTTGCCTGACAGAACCACGCGGCGGATCGGACGCTGCCAATCTGCAACTTCGAGCGCGTCGTGACGGCAACCAATATGTTCTGAACGGTGAGAAAACGTCGATCAGCTTCGCCGTCGACGCCGATGCGTTCGTGGTGTTCGCGCGCACCGGCAAGCCTGATGAAGGTGCGCGCGGGGTGACCGCGTTTTTTGTGCCGGGCGACTCAGCCGGTTTGCGACGAACCAAGTTTGACGATGTGGGTAGTCGTGTGGTCGGCCGTGGTTCGGTTTTTTTCGACGATGTCCGGATTCCGCTAGACCATCGGCTGGGCGAGGAAGGTAAGGGCTTCACCCAGGTCATGCAGGGCTTTGATTACAGCCGTGCGCTGATTGCATTGCAGTGCACCGGTGCCGCCCAGGCCTCGCTCGACGAAGCCTGGGCCTACGCCGCCGAACGGCAGGCCTTTGGTCGGGCGATTGCGCAGTTCCAGGGGGTGAGCTTCCCGCTCGCCGAGGGCGAGTCGCTGATCGCAGCCATACGGCAGTTGTCGTACCACGCGCTGTCCTTGCGGGACGCCGGTCGGCCGCACACCAGCGAAGCCGCCATGGTCAAGTGGATGGCTCCGAAGACGGCGTTCGATGTCATTCATCAATGCTTGTTGACGATGGGTCATTACGGATGGACCAAGGAAACCGCCCACCAGCAGCGATTGCGCGATGTCATGGGTTTGGAAATTGGCGACGGCACGGCCGGCGTGATGAAGCTCATCATCGCGCGCCAGAAGGTCGGCCGCGTAGCTGTTCAATATTTGTAGTGTTTTTGAGCGTTCGTGATGTTTGTATAGCAGAGCGTGTGTGATGTACCTGCTGTGTTTTCAGTACGTTCGTTAATTGGAGCGCGTCCATGACCTATCAATCAGTGTTTCGACCGGATCTGTTCGCCGGCCAGGTCATTCTGGTCACCGGTGGCGGCAGCGGCATTGGCCGATGCACGGCCCATGAATTGGCCAGTCTGGGCGCCTCACTGGTCATTCTGGGTCGCAACCCGGACAAATTGGCAAACGTCGTCAATGAGATCAGCAGCGATGGCGGCAAAGTATCCTCATTGGTCTGCGACATCCGCGACGAACCGCAGGTAACGGCAAGCATCGCTCGAGTGCTGAATGAACAGGGCCGAATTGACGGGTTGGTCAACAATGCCGGCGGACAATACCGAAGTGCCGCCGAGAAAATTACGACCAAGGGTTTCGAGGCGGTGGTGCGCAATAACCTGACCGGTGGCTTCATCGTCATGCGCGAGGTCTACACACAAGCGATGCAGCAGCACGGCGGTGCGATCGTCAACATGATTGCCGATATCTGGAACGGCTGGCCGGATATGTCGCACTCGGGCGCGGCGCGTGGCGGCATGCACAATCTGACCGAATCACTGGCCTGTGAATGGGCCTCGTCCGGTGTCCGCGTCAACTCGGTTGCGCCCGGTGGCATTGCCTCCAGCGGCTTCGATCAATATGACGCCGCATCAAAAGTGAAAATCCTCGCTCATGCCGAACGGGTGCCCATGCAACGTTTCGGCACCGAGGCTGAAGTGTCGGCCGCCATTGTGTTTCTGCTGTCGCCGGCGGCCGCTTACATCACCGGCACCTGCGTTCGGATCGATGGGGGTGCGCCGAACGCTCGTCAAACATGGACTTTATCGCCACATCAGCGCAGTCGCGAGTTCCAGGGGTTTCACCGGGCGCAATTACCGGAGTTGTTGCGCAGGGAAGGATAACTACTTAATTTTCAGTAGCGTCGAGATACTTGAGCAGATTGTCTTTCATGACGTGCAGCGCCTGGACGGTTGCCTCGAGTTCCTTGTCGTTCAGATTTGCCAGAATTTTCTGATTGAATTCATGATTGATCTTGCGCATCTTCTGGACCAGTCGTTTGCTGATCGGCTCCAGAAAAATACGCTTGACGCGACGGTCGGTCGCGTCGGACTCGCGGCGCACAAACGCACTGCGCTCGAGCCGGTCAATCAATCCGCCCATCGCAACCTTGCCGACGTCCAGTTCTTCAGCCAGGCGGGTTTGTGTCATGCCGTCTTCGCGCGAAAGGTAGGCGATGACCCACCATTGCGATCGGGTCAGATTCAGTGGTTTGATGCAACGGTCAAAGGCGCTTCGGCGCAGCCGTGAAACATCGTGGATCAGATAGTTGAGATGCAGTTCCCAGTCAATGCTGTGCGGGTTCTTGGCCATTCGCTTCGGGGGTTGTTAACTGGAATGATCGAAGTTTACACCCTGGCCTCGTGTCTGGCCTCGCGTCTGGTGTTGGCGTCTCGCCCTTGAACTCAGGCCGTACGCTAGTGTATTATGCATAACAGCAAAATAATCAGAGATTGAGACAGGCCATGAGAGGATTGCAGGGTAAACGAGCCATCGTCACTGGCGGCGGCAGTGGCATCGGTCAGGCGATTTGCCGACGGCTGGCCGAGGAGGGTGTGGTGGTCGGACTGTTTGACATTCATCTGGCGGCCGCCGAAGTAACTGCGGCGTCGATCAAAGCCGGTGGCGGGTTATGTCATCCGCTCGAATGTGACATCACCCAATATTCGGCCGTTACGACTGCTGTTGCTCAATTCGAATCGCTGGCGGGAGGTGGTGCGGATATTCTCGTTAACAACGCCGGTTGGGACGCGCCCATGCCCTTTCTGAAGACTGATGAAGCCTTTTGGAACAAGGTGGTGTCAATCAACTGGTTCGGCCCTATTCATATGACCCATGCGGTAGCTAAAGGCATGGCTTCGCGCAATCACGGACGAATTGTCAATATCGCCTCGGACGCCGGCCGTGTAGGCTCGAGCGGTGAGGTGGTTTACTCGGGTTGCAAGGGTGCAACGATTGCCTTTGCGAAGGCGCTGTCGCGCGAATTGGCGCGCAACAACGTGCTGATCAACACGATCTGCCCAGGCCCGACCGACACACCAGCCATGGCAGGCTTCGTGGGTAGTGGTGAACAGGGCCAGAAAATTCGCGATGCGATGGTACGCGGCGTGCCTCTGGGTCGAATCGGTTCGCCCGATGACTATCCGGGTCTGGTCGCGTTCCTGTGCAGCGATGATGCGTCCTTCATGACCGGTCAGACGATTAGCGTTTCAGGTGGCTTGACGATGCACGGTTAGCCATTCTGTGCGGTATTGCGATCCACGAACACTGAACCCAAGAAATTCGCCACAAGAAATTAACCCCAAGTTGCCGCCTGCCGGGAGTTGCGTAATGAGTAACACTTATAAAGACATTTTGTATGAAGTTCGAGACGCTGTAGTTCGAATCACCATCAATCGAGCCGAGGTCTACAACGCCTTTCGTCTGCGCACCGTCGAAGAACTGATCGACGCCTTTAACCGCGCCGGTGAAGAGAAGTCCGCCAACGTGGTGGTGCTGACCGGCGCTGGAGAGAAGGCGTTTTGTACCGGCGGCGATCAGAAGTCGCATTTAAGCGATGATGGCCTGTACGGTCCGCGCGGTACGGTTGGAATGCCGATTGAAGAGTTGCAGACGGCGATTCGCGATTTGCGCAAAGTCTCGATCGCGCGAGTTCAAGGCTATGCGATTGGCGGCGGTAACGTGTTTGCAACACTTTGCGATCTGACCATTGCTTCCGAAAAGGCGGTGTTTGGTCAGGTCGGGCCCAGCGTCGGTTCGGTCGACCCCGGCTGGGGCACAGCCTATCTGGCCCGCGTTGTCGGAGAGAAGAAGGCGCGCGAGATGTGGTTTCTGTGTCGTCGCTACCCGGCAGCCGAGGCGGCTGCCATGGGACTGGTCAACCAGGTGGTGGCGCATGATCAACTGGATGCCGAAGTGGACCAGTGGTGCCGCGAGATCAATCTGATGAGCCCGACCGCACTGACCATTGCCAAGCGATCATTCAACGCCGACACCGAGTCGATTCGCGGCATCAGCTTCATGGGCATCCAGACGGTCAAGCACTATTACCAGACCGAAGAGTCCAAGGAGGGGGTGCGCGCCTTTAATGAAAAGCGCAAGCCCGACTTCAAGAAGCACTTGGGCTAGCGCCGGCTCCTGATGCAACCAGACGAAGGTAACCGGTGAACGATCTGATCCGCTTCGAGCTCAGTGACGACCAGGTGTTGATGGCCTGTATCGATATGCCGGGTCGCAGCATGAACGTGTTCTCCGAAGCCTTGATCGACGCATTGCAGAGTCTGGTTGACCGCGTTGAATCGGATGTCTGCATTAAAGGGGTGGTCCTGAGTTCGGGTAAGCCGTCATTCCTGGCGGGCGCTGATCTGTCGATGGTCCTCGGCATGACCGAACGGGCCACCAGCAGTACGGTGCCGCAAATGTTCGAGTATTGCGGTCGACTCGGGCGGCTTTTTCTACGGATCGAGCAATCAAGCAAACCTTGGGTGGCCGCCGTTGACGGTACCGCGCTGGGCGGCGGCCTTGAACTGGCGATGGCCTGCCGGGTTCGTCTGATTCGGCCCGATGCCAAAGCGTTGATCGGGCTGCCCGAGGTCAAGTTGGGCTTGTTGCCTGGCGCCGGCGGCACACAGCGCTTGCCGAGGCTGATTGGCCTGCAGTTCGGCCTCGATCTGTTGCTGAGCGGTCGATCGATCGATCCGGCAACCGCCATCGCTGCTGGCTTGTTCGAGGCGATCACCGGTGATCAGTCGCCGCTGGATGCTGCCCGGCAGCGGGTGCATGCGATCAACGCTCGCGGAACTGTGCAAAGTGCAGAAAAGTTTGCGTTCGCGCCACTCGATTTGCCACCAGATCAGGACTCCGAAATTCGTGCGTTGGCAGTCGCGAACGGACTATCTGAATCGGCGCTACGCGACTATCCAGCGTATCGCGCGATTATCAAAAGTGTATTGACCGGCGGCCGGCTTGAAATGGCTCAGGCAACCGACGTCGAGATGACCTGCTTTCTCGATCTGATGTTCAACCCGGTCGCCGCGAATATGGTGAGTACGCTGTTTCTTGAGCGCCAGCGCGTCGAGAAGAACGCGGCGTCGCTGGCAACCCAGGCACCCGAGTCGATCACCCTGGGGCCGCTCTCGGCGCCGGTCAACGCATGGCGTGACGCCCTGCTGCCGACGGGCATTCGGATCACCGATGACCAGGCACTGGGCATGAACCAGGCAGAGTTCAGGATGAGCGATGGCCCACTTTCGCGGTGGCAACTCAGCACGGCGTCTGGCGAATTCCCTGATGCCCAGGAATCGAATGCCAAAAGCGTCGTTGGCATACCGGTTCTGGTCCTCAGCGAGCGCAGCGAACATGGACGCGTCATCGAGATGACGGGCGATGTTGCGCCGGGCGTTGTTGCTGCCTTGGCGCGCAAGATGCGTTGCCTGCTGATGTTGACCCCCAAGGGAGCAAGCTTGTTGCAGGAACTGACCCGCGCAAAATTGAACGCGTCTGCCACACCTGCCGCGTCTGTTGCGCCTGTCACTTCCGCCGCTTCAGAAATAGATTTACTCGCCGACGCAGCCCAGCGCGCGATGGCGGCGGGTCGCGTCATTGATCCGGCGGCGCTCGATGTTGCCGCTGTACTGGCGGGTATTTCCCCGGCCTACACCGGTGGGCCGCTACGGCAAGCGCGCCACCCCTCAAGGAGTCTTTGATGCTTTCGCGTGATTTGTTCAATGAAGACCATGAACTGTTTCGCCGGACGGTTCAGCGCTTCATTGCGAAGGAGATTGCGCCCCACCATCAGCAGTGGGAAATCGATGGTGTGGTGCCCCGCGAGCTCTGGAAGAAGGCTGGCGAGGCGGGTCTGTTGTGCTGCACCGTTGCCGGCGAGTATGGCGGTTCCGGCGCTGACTATCTGTTCGATGTGGTGGTGTTTGAAGAGATGGCACGCTCCGGATTCACGGGTCCGGGTTTCATGATTCACTGCGATCTGGTCGCGACCTACCTTGCTTCATTCGGTACCGAGGCGCAAAAGCGCCAATGGTTACCGAAGATGGTGGCGGGTGAAGCGATTGGTTCACTCGGCATGAGCGAGCCGCACGCCGGCTCCGATCTGAAAAATATCCGCACGTTGGCGACGCGCAAGGGCGATGACTATGTCATCTCCGGGCAGAAGGTATTTATTTCCAACGGCCAACTCTGCGATTTGATCGTCCTGGCGACCAAGACCGACTCGAGCGCCGGTGCCAAGGGCATCACGCTGTTTCTGGTCGATACCAGTCTGCCCGGTTTCAGGCGTGGGCGAAATCTGTCGAAATTAGGCATGAAGGCGCAAGATACTTCAGAGCTCTTTTTCGACGAGGTACGCGTGCCCGCCAGCAGCATGCTGGGTGCCGAAGGCCAGGGCTTCGCGCTGATGATGACCAAGCTCGCCCAGGAGCGCCTGGCGCAGGCGATTCGTTCGGCAGTCGTGTCGGAAACCGTCATTGAATGGACTGTCGAATACGTCGCGCAACGCAAGGCCTTCGGGCAGACCATTGCCGATTTTCAGAACACCCAGTTCAAGCTGGCGGAACTCAAGACCGAGGCCGTCGTCGGGCGTCACTTCGTCGATAAATGTATTGCGAGTTTCATCGCTGGGCAACTCGATGCCGTCGATGCTGCCATGGCAAAAATGTGGCTCAGTAATTTGCACTGCAAGGTCGTCGACGAATGCCTGCAACTGTTCGGCGGCTGGGGCTACATGTGGGAGTACCCGATTGCCCGTGCTTACGCCGATGCTCGCGTCGTGAAAATTGCCGGAGGTTCGATCGAGGTGATGAAACACATCATCGGTCGGAAAATGTTTGCTGACTTTCGTGCCAAGGAAGGAGCCATTTCATGATGAAGAGGGTGTCCAATTGAAGAGGGTGTCTAACCATGATTGAGCGTGCCGCGCGAACTGCCTTTCGCGAAGATGTGCTGGCCGGCAAACGTATCCTCATTACCGGCGGCGGCACGGGCCTGGGCAAGGAGATCGCGCGCGCTTACGTTGCCCACGGCGCGCTCGTACACATATGCGGCCGGCGTCAGGCCGTCATTGATGACACCGTGAAGGAGCTGGCCGGCGATGCCCGCCACGGGGGTGCCCTGCGCGCGCATGTCTGCGACATTCGCGACGCCGACGCGGTCGACGCAATGGTTGCCGCAGCCTGGAGCGATGGACCGTTGACGGGTCTCATCAACAACGCCGCCGCCAATTTTATTTCGCCCTCGATTGATATCAGTCCGCGCGGCTTCGCGGCGGTACGCTCAACCGTCATGGACGGTGCGCTGTTCAGCACGCTGGCGTGCGGTCGGCGCTGGATCGCGCAAGAACTGCCCGGCTCGGTGGTCAGCATGCTGGTTACCTGGGTGTGGACCGGGTCGGCCTATGTGTTGCCGTCGGCAATGGCCAAGACCGCTGTTCATGCGATGACGCAATCACTGGCGGTCGAGTGGGGGCATCACCAGATTCGCGTCAATGCGGTTGCGCCAGGTCCGTTTCCGACCGAGAGCGCCTGGGAAAAACTGTCGCCGATTCCGAAAGCCAACGTCGGCGCCGTCAGCGCCGACGAAGTACCGATGCAGCGCTTTGGCAAGCCTGGAGAGCTCGCGCAGTTGATGATCTTCCTGCAGGCCGACGGCTGCGAGTATCTGACCGGCCAGACCATTGGCATCGATGGCGGCCACCATCTGGCGGCTCCGTCGACCTTTGCGGCCTTGGGCAAGTTGACCTCTGAAGACTGGGCGCAAGCGCGAGCTATCGTGCGCGCCAAGGCGGAGCAGGAGAAAACCCAGCGCTCGACCGATCGACCGGCCACATGAACGAGCGGCCAGACACATCGAGCGCATTGTCCGCAACTCCCGTTGCGGCGGGAGCGGCGTCTGCGCTTGCCGGGCTGGCGCTCGAAGTGCGTGGCGTCAGCCTGAGTTTTGGCGGCATCAAGGCGTTGCGCGACGTATCGTTTCAAGCACAACCGGGGGCGATTACCGCCATCATCGGCCCGAACGGTGCTGGCAAGACCAGCGTGTTCAACACCATTTCAGGTTTTTACCGGCCTAATAGCGGTCATATTCTGCTTGGTGGTACGGACGGCGGCACGGACGGCGGTACGGACATCACCGACGTCGCCGTCCACGCGCGCGCCGGCATGGGCCTGGCCAGAACCTTTCAGAACATTGCACTGTTTCAGGGGCTTTCGGTGCTCGAGAATATCAAGCTCGGTGGCCACCATCACATGCGTACCGGTGTGCTGTCGGCGATGGCTTGGCTGCCGGGTGCGCAAGCGGCCGAGCGGGCGCTTCGGGATGAAGTCGAACATCAGGTCATCGATTTTCTGGAGATCGACCATATTCGTCACAAGACTGTCGCGTCCTTGCCGTACGGATTGCAAAAGCGCGTCGAGCTGGCGCGGGCGTTGGCCATGCGCCCCAAAGTGCTGCTGCTCGATGAGCCGGTTGCCGGCATGAATCATGAAGAGACCGAAGATATGGCGCGGTTCATTCTCGACATTCAGGAAGAGTGGGGCGTGACCGTGCTGCTGGTCGAACATGACATGGGTATGGTCATGGATGTTTCCAACCATATCGTGGTGCTGAACTTCGGCGAGATCATTGCCAGCGGCACACCCGACGAAGTGCGCCGTCACCCTGAGGTGATTCGCGCTTATCTTGGCGATGAGCGCTCGGAGCTGGCGGCATGAACGCGCTTTACGAGCTCATCGAGTACAGCCTTCTTGGCCTCTTGGGCGGTGGCGTACTGGCGCTGATTGCGGTCAGCTTCGTGCTGGTTTACAAGGGCACGCATGCAGTCAACTTTGCAGTCGGCGAGATCATGATGCTCGGCGCCTACCTGTACTACGCGGCCCGGGTGACGTTCGGACTACCGGCGTTGGCTGCGTTCGCTTTGGCCTTGCTCATCATTGCGCTGCTTTCGGTTGCCATCGAACGACTGGTGTTGCGCCCCTTGAGCGGTCAACCGGTGATCGCGGTCATGATGTCGACCATCGGTATGTCGAGCATCATCCACGGTTTTGTCGAAGGCGTCTGGGGTGGCGATACGCTCGACGTCCCCGCCTTGTTGCCACGAGTGCCGCTGTCATTTGGGGACGTCATGATTCCCGGCGCAGCTCTCGGCAATTTCGCAGTGGCCGCGATTCTGATCAGTGGCCTGGTGGCGTTCTTTCGTTACTCGAAAACCGGCATTGCGCTGCGCGCGACCGCCAGCGATCCGATCACAGCCGCCACCATGGGCATCGACATTCGTTATGCGCAGCGCATCACCTGGATTCTGTCCGGTACAGTTGGCGCGGTTGCGGGGGTACTGCTGGCCAGCGCCGGCGGTCTGTCGCCCGGACTGGCTGGCGCCGCATTGGCAGTGTTCGCGGTCATCATCCTCGGCGGACTCGACAGTATTTTGGGTGCCATAGTCGCGAGCCTCATCATGGGTCTCATGGAGAGCCTCGCGGTCGGCTATGTCGGCAGCAAGTCGCGCGATATTCTGCCGTATCTGGTCGTCCTGGCGATTCTGGTGGTGCGCCCGCACGGTCTGTTCGGCAGTCGCGATATCGAGAGGCTATAGGGAACTACCATGCGGATCGGTATCTTCCATGAAACCTATGCGTCCGAAGAGCGCCTCTGGGATTCACCCACGGCGCGCAACTGGATGATCCTCTTCGCGCTCCTCTGGTTCGCGCTGCCTCTGTACGGCAGTAACTATGTCATGGCGATGGCCTGCATCGTCGGCATTCATCTGGTCGCCACCACCGGACTGAACATTACCACCGGCATGACCGGTCTGATTTCGCTGAGTCAGGCCGCGTTCATGGGCGTCGGCTGTTACCTGATCGCCTGGTTATCGAAATGGCAAATCCCGTTCTTCATCACCTTGCCGTTGGCCGGTGCGTTGACGGCCGCGCTCGGTGTGTTGGTCGGTCTGCCGAGCCTGCGTGTCAAGGGCCTGTACTTCGCCATCGCAACGTTGGCGGCGCATTTCATTTTGACATTCCTGTTTCGCGAACTGGAGCCGATTACCGGCGGTGTGCGCGGCATCAATATCGAACGACCGGCCGCCTTTGGTTGGGTGCTGACCGGCGATCGCCAGGTGTTTTATCTGATTTATGCCTGCGTTTTTCTGCTCGGTCTGGGTGCCACCAATCTGGCGCGCTCGCACTTGGGCAGGGCCATGGTCGCTGTACGTGACCGCGATATTTCGGCTGAAATTCTGGGGGTGAATTTGCTGCGCACCAAGCTGCTGGCGTCAGCGATCGGATCGTTCTATGCCGGGGTTGCCGGTGGTTTGCTCGGCTATCTATATGGCGCAATCACGCCGGATTACTTTGTCTTTTCGTTGTCAATTTTTTATCTGGCTGCCATCATTGTCGGCGGCCTCGGTCGCATGTTGGGCAGTGTGCTGGGCGCCGTATTCATGACCTTCGTTCCGGAGTTCCTGAGATTGGTGTCGCAGTTCGGTGTCGACTATTGGCCGGTGATCGGCAAACTGCTTTTACCGATGGGTCAGGTCGTGTTTGGATTGTTGATCATCGGATTTCTCATCGTCGAACCCTTGGGTCTGGCCGAAGTCTGGGGCAGGGTTCGACGTACGTTTCACTTGTGGCCGTTCAAAACCTAGGTGGCGCTTGCGCCCCATAACAATGTAGTCAGGAGACCAGCATGAGTACTCGATCAGTTCGTCGCAACATCGTCAAGTCAGCCACAGCGGCACTCGCCGCCGGCCCGTTTATCACCAAAGGGGTATGGGCGCAGTCGAAGGAAATTGTGGTCGCTGGCGCACAGCCCATGACCGGTGTCTTTTCGTTCGCTGGTATCGCCATGAATAACGGTATCGCCGACTTTTGCAAATGGAAAAATGCCAACGGCGGTGTCGCCGGGCACAAGCTTCGTTATGTCTCCGAAGACACCGGTTTCAAACTCGATCAGGGGGTGGCCATCTTCAAGAAGCTCATGGCTTCCGAGAAGCCGTCGTTCTTTCTCGGTGACTCGACCCAATGGTGCAAGGCCGTGGCGCGCGATGCGATCGAGGCCGGTACCGTCATGACGACCAGCACCTCGTGCGCGGCTGTGATGGCCGACCCGGTCAATATGCCGCACAACTTTGCAGCGGCGCCGACCTATGGTTCGATGCATGAAATTCTGATGGAGTACATCGCTCGCTCCGGCAAGGCGTCGGCCGAGAAGCCAAAGGTCGCGCTGATCTATGCCGATACCGAATTCGGGCGCGACGGCATCGCGGCCTCCAAGGCACGTGCTGAGAAGCTCGGGCTGCCGATCGTTGCTGAAATTGTCACCAAACAGTCCGGTGTCGACGTGGCTCCAGAAGTTGCCAAACTGCGCCGAGCC
>JANLTP010000232.1:0-35323 GCA_031363055.1 Burkholderiales bacterium
GGGCGCTCTCGTGTCAGCCTTTCAGGGTGCCGGATTGGGCAAGGTGGTGGAGTCCTGGATCGGGTCTGGTCAGAACATGCCCATCAACGGCGATCAGTTGCAGCAGGTGCTCGGCAAAGACAAGATTGCCGATATCGCCCAGCAACTGGGTATGTCACATCAGGATACGGCTGGGCAACTGTCGAGTGCCCTGCCGAAAATCATCGACATGCTGACACCGCATGGCCAGGCTCCGCAAGGTGGCTTGGGCGATATCGGTTCGATCATCGGCATGCTGCAAAAGGGTATGTCGCGCTAGTCGTCGATCATCGATTGATTGTTGACAATCAACGGCCTTCGGATGTTTTACTGCTGCTTCGACACCGAGTAGAACACCCGGAATGCCGTCCGCTGGTCAAAAAAATAATCGCCAGCCTCGCGAAACGCATCAAGCACGGCATTACGCTCGGTCAGCCCGAAGGCTGGATTCTCGGGCAAATTCTCGAGGACGACGACAAAGCCCGGTTGCTGGCCACCGGTCTGTGCTTTCATTTCCTTCAAGCAACCGAATAATGAATCTGCGCTATCGACCGAGCGACGCGACAGCTTCAGGTCCTTGACGAGTCCGGCCAGAACCGAGCAGCTATCGCGGCAGTCCTGCAAGTTGGCGTGCAACAGCGTTTGATCGGCGAAGTTCGCCGCTCGCTTCAGATCATCAAGCACATAGGCTGCAAGCGGCAGAACCGCATGTAACGGCGTGTTGCTGAACGCGGTCACGATTCAAAGCCAAGTAGTCAACGGCGCGCAGCGATCACGATTTGATCGCCGCTGTGGCCATTGAATAGTTGATTTCATCCGCGCCATGCTAATGCAGATTTCGGTCAATGCAAAGGACCGAATCAATGCACGGCGTCAGCCGGGAATAGTGATCGCGTCGGCCAGACTCTGATCCGGTACATTGATCTGGCCAATAGCATGATCGACACTGCTGCGTCGCTCAAGCACTTTCGCCTTGCCACTGGCGAAGAGCGCTGCGAATTGACTCGAATCAAGTGATCGCGCCTCGTCAGGGAACCGGCTCAAGATGTACAGTTTCTGAGACGGGCTGACCCAGGCCAATTTGTACTGCTTGATTTCACCGTTATCATCAACTTCGATCAGGTCCCCGCGCGCAACCTCGGCGACGGCACGACTCAGTCCCGCTTTCGGATCGACGGCTGGAATCGGCTTGGCATCGACGGCGCGCGGCGGCGTGTACATGATCGAGCCATCCGAGCGCATCCGTACCCGCGACAAGCCGCGCTCGGCCACCGTTTGTACCGGCTTAGCCTGTTTGGCGGACTCGATGGCCTTGGTGTGAATGCGCAGCAACTCGTTGAAGAACGCCTCGCGCTCCACTTTGGGAATCTCGACCGGCTTCAAACCGCGCATCAAGCCAGTGATCAGTTTCGGTAACAACGAAGCGAGCTTCGGTATTTCGGAGGGCACCTTCGGCACTACGCTCCAGATCAATGCCTCGGCGATTTTCAGACTATCGGCAACATTCATGGCGTCGCCCTGCTCAGAGGTACCGGCGGCCGCGATCGCATCGGACCACCAGGTCACCAGGAAGTCCTTGACGAATACCGGCGTCGACTCATCGATTCGTTCACCCAACATGTTCTTGGCGCGCTCACGGGCAGAAGCGCGGGCCTCGATCTGCTCGGCGGCCTGCGTCATGTCGGACAGTCGCGAGTCACGCCGACTGGCTTCGGTAGCGACCGTTTCATCCAGCTTTAAAAGCGCCTCTTCAAAGACCGCCAGATCGCTGTCAAAGTGCACCAGGATCCACTCGATCAAACTCTCCAGACCCGTGACAATCGGGCCGTCCAAGGCCAGATCAGTGTCTGGATCCGAGGCGACTTCGGAGATCCGGTCGATCAGCCGACGCATCGGATGCTGGCGACGCGCAAAGAAGCTTCGATCGAGCAACGCCGCCTTGATCGCGACAATCTGCAATCGCAACAATTGCTGTTTCGCCACGTCGGCCAAATGCCGGTCGGCGACGATGTAGTCAAACACCATCGACACAAAATCGACCGTCAACTGATCGAGCGGTGAACCCTTGTCGCGCGCTCGATCAGAAATATCGCTGATCAATTGCGGGTCAACGAACGGGCTGCGACCCGCCTGTATTTGTAGATGCGCGATCGATTCGATCAGCGTTGGCTGCACTTCGGGCAGAGGTAAGTCGGCAACGCCAAAGGTGTCTGGATCGGTCAGGAATTTTGCCACCGAGGCACGTGCCGAAGGCATGCCCTGGGCAAGCTGCTGCATCGATAGATTCAAGGCCGATATCAGCTCGGCTTGCTGCGCCAGATCGACATGCGCTCGGGCACCGCTCAGAGCGTCGGCCGCCGCTCGCGAGTTGCCACCGCCCTGAGTGCCCAATGCACCGCCGCCGGCAGCGCCGTTGGCGCCAGCCATCTCACCCGTTCCTGCGTAGGCGTGACCGGCTCCGCCACCGCCTGCGCCCTGCCCCGACAAACTGCCCGATCCATCGCCAGCGTCTGAATCGTTGCCGCCGACGCCCGCCGTACGTCGCGCAGCACCCCCCACCGAGGTCACCTGTTGCTTGATCTTGGGCAAGATACTGCGCGCCTTCAAGCGTTCATTGACCGAGGCGTAGATCGCATTAAGACCCGTGCTGACATGCGGCTCGAAGGCATCGAGCAAGGCTATCTGAACCTCGGGCTTGGCCGAGACTTCGGCCAGTGATAATTTCAGCGCTTCATAAACCGCCTCAGGCGCAACCGGATGCTGAGTCTCTTCAAACCAGTCGCGCTCCAGCAAGGCGGCCAAACGGGCTCGGATACCGAGAACTTCTTCAGGGTCGAGGCGACCGCGGGTTTTGCTGATCAATCTGTCAACCGTCAGTTTGTCCGAGAAGACTGCGTCATCCATCAACTGCAGTTCACCTTCGAAGGATTTTTCCGGCTTATCGTCGCCGTTCTTTTGAAACAGGCGTCGCTCGAATCCATCAATGAATGATTTCTTGAATCCGAGTTCTATGTTGGTACGATTGGCTCGAACGACCGATGAGGCTTCAATCAGAAACTGTTGTCCATCACGCTCGCTGCGGCCCAGCGCCTGTGCCGCCAGATCTTCGCCCATTCGGGTCAAGGCATTCGAAACCATGGTGCATAACTGCACCACCACCGACTCACGACACTCTTCGAGCAGCTCGAAGCGAATCCGCGCGTCTGCCGGGATACCGCGCCCTTGCTGGTCAATGCTGGGAGCGTCGGTTTTCGTAGCTTCTACGGCCATTACACAATACCTTTACGAGCCAATTCTGCGGCGAATCACGACCACCGCACGATAGAGTTTTGGAAAGGCTAACGGTTTGCAGCGATGCCGGCAATCATGAGGCTCCAGGCGGAGGCGACTCATCACAGGTCATCGGACGAACGGCCGCCGCAGGCGCATCAGCGGCGTTCAGCGATCAGGGGCAGCCATCAACCCTTGTCAACGCGTATCAACGGGCGTCGGCGTCAACGCGAGTCAGCGGCGTCGACGACGCTCCAGGCCGTCATGTTGACGATACGTCGCACGGTCGCCGACGCGGTCAGAATGTGCACCGGCGCGGCTGCACCCAGCAACACCGGTCCGATGGCGATTTGATTACCGGCCGCCGTTTTCAGCAGGTTGTAGGCAATGTTGGCGGCATCAATGCTCGGCAACACCAACAGATTGGCATCTCCTTTGAGCGTTGAGAACGGCATGATGCTGCGACGATAGTTGGCGTCGAGCGCCGCATCGCCCTGCATCTCGCCATCGATCTCGAGATCCGGCAGCCTGGCCTGAATCAGTTTCAACGCTTCGCGCATCTTGCGTGCCGACGGACTGTTCGAGCTGCCAAAGTTTGAATTCGACAACAGCGCCACTTTTGGCAGGATGCCGAAGCGCTTGAGTTCCTCAGCCGCCAGCACCGTCATTTCCGCCAGCTCCTGGGCATTGGGATCGGCGTTGACATGGGTGTCGACCAGCGTGACTTGCCGGCCGGGCAACATCAAGGTGTTCATGGCGGCATAGACCCCGACGCCGGGTCGGCGGCCGATGATCTGATCGATATATTCAAGGTGTTGTGCGAAGCTGCCAAAGGTGCCGCAAATCATCGCATCGGCCTCGCGCAGGCGAATCATCATCGCGCCGATCAAGGTCAGGCGTCGGCGCATTTCAATCTTGGCGTATTGCTCGGTGATGCCCGCCCGGCAGGCCAGCCGGTGGTACTCCTGCCAATAACGGCGATAGCGCTCGTCCCATTCCGGATTGACAATCTCGAAATCGACGCCGGCCGTCAAACGCAAACCGAATCGTTCGATGCGCCGCTCGATCACGGCGGGGCGGCCGATCAGAATCGGCTTGGCGATCTTTTCATCGACCACCACCTGAATCGCCCTGAGTACGCGCTCGTCTTCGCCCTCGCAATAAACGACATTCTGGCGTGGCGCAGCCTTGGCCGATGCAAAAATCGGCTTCATGAAGTTACCCGAGTGGTACACAAACTGCTCGAGCTGAGTCCGATAGACTTCAAAGTCAAGAATTGGTCGGGTGGCGACGCCAGACTCCATGGCCGCCTTGGCCACCGCCGGTGCAATACGCACAATCAATCGCGGATCGAACGGCTTCGGTATCAGATACTCCGGACCATAAACGAGGGGCGATGAGCTATACGCAGTGGCCACCACATCGGAGATTTCGGCGCGCGCCAGTTCGGCGACGGCATAGACGGCGGCCAACTCCATCGAACGCGTGATGGTGGTCGCACCGACATCGAGGGCACCGCGGAAAATGAACGGAAAACACAAGACGTTGTTGACCTGATTCGGATAGTCCGACCGGCCGGTGGCGACGATCGCATCGCTACGAACTTCGCGAACTTCCTCGGGCATGATTTCCGGTGTCGGATTGGCCAGCGCAAATACCAGCGGCTGCTTGCCCATTTTGACGACCATCGATTGCTTGAGTGCGCCAGCAGCCGACAGGCCAAGGAATACATCGGCACCATCCATGATGTCATCGAGTTTGCGCGCCGAAGTGTTCTGCGCAAACCGCGACTTGTCCGGATCCATCAGTTCCGTTCGGCCTTGGTACACCACACCAATCAGATCGTTGACCCAGATGTTTTCAATAGGCAAACCCAGATCGACCAGCAGATCGAGACAAGCGAGCGCGGCGGCGCCAGCGCCACAACAGACCAGCTTGATATCGCGAATGTTCTTGCCGACCACCTGCAGGCCGTTCACCAACGCCGCCCCGACCACAATAGCGGTGCCGTGCTGATCGTCGTGAAACACGGGGATCTTCATGCGCTCGCGCAACTTGCGCTCGACCGCGAAACAATCGGGCGCCTTGATGTCTTCGAGGTTGATGCCACCAAACGTCGGTTCCAGCGCCGCAATGATATCGACCAGTTTATCAACGTCGAGTTCATTGAGTTCAAGGTCAAACACATCGATGCCGGCGAACTTCTTGAACAGAACGGCCTTGCCCTCCATGACCGGCTTGGCCGCCAGTGGACCGATATTGCCCAGGCCCAGAACCGCAGTTCCATTGGTGATGACGGCGACCAGATTGGCGCGACTGGTGTAAAGCGCTACAGTCGACGGATCGCGGACGATCTCTTCACAGGCGGCGGCGACGCCGGGCGAATAGGCGAGCGCCAGATCGCGCTGGTTGGTCAACTGCTTGGTCGCCACCACCGCAATTTTACCGGGCTGGCCGGTGCGGTGGTACTCCAATGCTGCCTGTCTGATTAGTGGATCCATGACTCAACCTGAAAAATTAGCCTGGGTTCGGCTTTTGGGAAAAGGTACGTGCGTAATGTGCGAGCGTAATACTAAAGCGCCGCCGCCAGCACGCATGCAACATGTTGGGCCTTGCGGGCAGCCCCGTCCAGCACCTGGTGTCGACAACTGACGCCGTCGGCCACAATCAGATCGTCCGGGGCCGCGCTGCGGACCGCCGGCAGCAGCGTAGCCTCGGCCATCTTCATCGAGACCTCGAAATGCGATTTCGCGTAGCCAAACGCGCCCGCCATGCCACAACAACTCGACTCGATTGCACGGACCTCGAGATCGGGAATCCAGCCCAACACCTGCAGAACGGGCTTGAAAGCGTCAAAGGCTTTCTGATGGCAATGGCCGTGAACCAGTGCGCGTTTCGCGCTCAGGCGGCGCAGCTTCAGATTCAAGCGTCCCGCCGCCTGCTCCTTGACCAGAAACTCCTCAAACAACAGCGCGCTGGCCGCTAGCCGATCGGCATCGGCACCCAGTTTGAGTACCAGAAACTCATCCCGCAAGCTCAGCAGGCAAGACGGTTCGAGACCGACCACGGTCATGCCCTGCTCGACAAAGGGCATCAGTGCGTTCAGGGTGCGTTGCGCATATTGCCGGGCCAGCGGAATCTGACCATAGGCCAAAGCGGTTCGACCGCAGCACAGTGGCTGGCCGTCCGTCATCGCTGCCAACTGCGGCAAGTGAACGCGGTAACCGGCGGCTTCCAAAACCCGAACTGCGCAATGCAGCACTTCGGGCTCGAAATAGTTATTGAAGGTGTCGGCCCAGAGCACGACCTCCATGGTTGCCACGCCGGCGTTGGGCTGCGGCACAGGCCGTTGCGACGTTTCGCGCAGGAACGAACGGCTGCTCCATACTGGCAGGCTGCGCAGGGCGGCAAACCCCAGCGCCCGGCGCACTGCCGGCAGCACGCCGGGCAGCGCAGACGCCAGCTTGACGAGCGGCGCCAATCGCGACAGCCAAGGCGCCATGCGCGGCAAAGCAACGACCATTCGCTCGCTCAATTTCAGTGCGTGCGTCGAATGATAGTGATAAAGGAACTCGGTCTTCATGCGTGCCATGTCGACGCCGGTCGGACACTCGCGCTTGCAGCCTTTGCAACCGACGCATAAATCCATCGTGTCGTAGAGCGCTTGCGAAGTCAAGGCGCTACCGGCACCCGGCCCACCACCATCCGTTTCGAGTTGCCCGGACAGCGCCAATCGCAAGCTGTTGGCGCGCCCGCGCGTCAAGTGCTGCTCGTCGCGGGTAGCCCTGAAACTCGGGCACATCGTACCGGCGTCAAACTTGCGGCAATGGCCGTTGTTATTGCACATCTCGACCGCTTTGGCGAAGCCGCCGGTCGAGTCGCCACCGGTGCCCGGCGCGCTGACGGTCTCGGTCAACGGGTCATTCTGTACATTCCAGGCCGACCAGTCGAGCCCGCTCTTTAATGGCTCTGGTGCATAACCGGGCTTGAAGCGGAACAGGCTACGGTCGTCCATCTTGCCAGCACGCACAATTTTGCCGGGATTCATGAGACCGATCGGATCAAACAGATCCTTGACTTCCTCAAAGGCGCGCGTCAGTCGTTCACCGAACTGCCATCCGACCCATTCACTGCGGACCAGTCCGTCGCCATGTTCTCCCGAGAACGCGCCCTTGTGTTGGCGCACCAGCAGCGACGCTTCTTCGGCGATTCTCCGCATCTTGGCAGCGCCGTCGCGGCGCATGTCGAGAATCGGCCGGACATGCAAGGTACCTACCGACGCATGGGCGTACCAGGTGCCGCGACTGCCGTGCCGCTGGAACACTTCGGACAGACGCGCCGTATACTCGGCCAAATGCTCGAGTGGCACCGCACAGTCTTCAATAAAGGAAACCGGCTTGCCGTCACCCTTGAGCGACATCATGATGTTCAAGCCGGCCTTGCGAACTTCCCAAAGCGCCTTTTGATCGGCCTCATCGGGCATCTGCACCACGGCGCCCGCCAGCCCGAGATCCGCCATGAGTTCATTGAGTGCGCGCAGCCTCGACAATAACTCGGTACGTTGTTCGCCAGCAAACTCGACCAGCAAAACCGCCTGCGGCCAGTCGCCTTCGATCTTGACCAACGCGCGCTCGATGGTCGCGCGAAACACCGGATTCTGGCGCGACAGATCGATCATGGTCCGGTCGACCAGCTCCACTGCGCTCGGGCCGAGTTTGACAATATGCTGAGCGCTGTCCATGGCGCCATGAAAATCCGGGAAATTGACGACGCCGAGTACGCGGTGCTTGGGCAGCGGCGATAACTTCAAATGTAATCGTCGAAAATAAGCGAGCGTGCCTTCCGAGCCGACCAGCAAATGCGACAGGTTCACCGATTGATCCTGGGTATACGGCAGCGGTGAGCGCGGATTGAAGACGTCGAGGTTATAGCCGCCAACCCGGCGCAGGACAGCCGGAAATTGGCGGGCAATTTCATCATGCTCGCGGGCACCCAACTCAAACAGGCTCGATACCAGCTTGCCGGTTCGAGCGCTGGCCATGGCTCGCGTCGCCTTGGGACCGAAGTCACCGAAGTACTCCTGGGTGCCATCCGACAAGATGGCGTCAATGCCCAGAACGTTATGCACCATGTTGCCGTAGGCGATCGAGCGCGAGCCACAGGAGTTATTGCCGGCCATACCGCCCAGAGTGGCCTGCGCCGAGGTCGAGACATCGACCGGAAACCACAGGCCGAGCGGCTTGAGTTCGGCGTTCAATTGGTCGAGCACCACACCGGGTTGAACTTCGGCGGTCATCCGGGCAGAATCAATATTGATGATTCGATTCAGCGCCTTGCTGTTATCGATGACGAGCGCTGCCCCGACCGTCTGGCCACACTGGCTGGTGCCACCACCGCGCGCCAGAATTGGCACCGACAACTCGCGCGCCAGATCGATCGCTGTGCTGACATCGGCTTCATCGGCCGGCACGACAACACCGACCGGCTCAATCTGATAAATCGATGCGTCGGTCGAATAGCGACCTCTGGCCGCACGATCGAACAGCACCTGACCGCGAATCAGCCGGCGCAATCGGTGCGCCAGGCGGCTGCGCTCGAGATCGGGCGACGCGATCGAGCGAATCGGCTCAGGCGCGTTCATGGTTGACTCACCTCGGAATCCAGATTTTCCAACACCACCTGCAATTTATTGCGCAAGTGTGCTTCAAGCAAACTGCGCATGGCCGAGGCGTTACGATCGGTCATTGCCTTGAGCATTTCGTCATGTTCCTGTACCGCCGTGTCCCACTTGCGTGGGTTGTAATTTGATTGAAACCGAAGGCTCTGAATTCGCAGGTTGATCGCGTCATAAGTTTCGGTGAGTACCGGGTTGCGGGCGCAGCGATTGATCAATTGATGGATCTCGCGATTGGTACGATAGTAAGCCGGCAAGTCACGTCGCACATGGGCGGCCAGCATCTCAAAATGCAAGGCACGCAGCTCCGTCAGTTCGGAGTCGGTGCGGCGGGAGGCCGCCAATTCACCGGCCAACGCCTCGAGCGCCGACATCAACTCGAATAAATGTTCGATATCTTCGCGAAGCAGGCGTGCAACCGAGGCGCCCCGATTCGGGTGCAGCTCGATCAGGCGCTCGCCAGCCAGCAACTTCAATGCTTCACGCAAGGGTGTGCGCGAGACACCCAACTGCGCCGCCAGAATCCGCTCATTGAGTTTGCTGCCCGGCGCCAACAAGCCTTCGGTGATGAGTTCGCGAATACGATCAGCGACCTCCTCATGCAGGGGTGTCCGGGCGATCGCCATGGCAGCACCTTGGATCAACATTTTGCATTCAAAAAAGTGGTCGATTTTTCATGCGATCGCATGGCGATCTTGTGGCGATCGAAACCAGGGCTGGATGAGATTGACATGTGGCATTTTTGCATACAAAATACAAAAAATGAAGCCAGGAGCGGCAATTGAAACTATCGAATGGGCTGGCACTGAACAGCCACGCCAGCGGTCGGCATTTCCTGCAGATTCCCGGACCCAGCACGGTGCCGGATCGCATTCTGCGGGCCATGGATTACCCCACCATCGATCATCGCGGACCAGAATTCCAGCAACTCGGCAAATCGGTGCTGCACGGATTGAAATCGATTTTCAAAACCAGCAGTCATGTCGTCATCTATCCAGCTTCGGGTACCGGCGCCTGGGAAGCGGCGTTGGTCAACACGTTCTCGGCGGGCGATCGCATCCTGATGTGCGAGACCGGCCACTTTGCGACACTCTGGAAGAAACTCGCCGAACGATTCGGCCTGGAAGTCGATTTTCTCGACGGTGATTGGCGATCCGGCGCAGACCCTGCGCAAATCAGCGCGAAGCTGACAGCCGATGGTGCGCACCGCTATAAAGCTGTGTGCGTTGTCCACAATGAAACCTCGACCGGTGTGGTCAGCCGCATCAGCGAGATACGGCAAGCCATCGATCGTTGCAAGCACCCGGCACTTTTGTTGGTCGACACGATTTCGTCACTGGGCTCAGTTGACTACCGTCATGATGAATGGGGTGTTGACGTCACGGTGTCGGGTTCGCAAAAAGGTTTGATGTTGCCACCCGGGCTGTCGTTCAATGCGATCAGCACCAAAGCACTGGCGGCCAGCCGCGAGGCCAGGCTGCCGCGCTCTTACTGGGACTGGCAGGAAATGATCGCCTCGAATGCCAACGGCTTTTTTCCGTACACACCGGCAACCAATCTGCTGTACGGTCTGCACGAGTCGATTGCGATGCTAAATGAAGAAGGACTGGACAATGTATTCGCGCGTCACCATCGACATGCACAGGCGACGCGCTCGGCGGCCCGCGCCTGGGGCCTGGAGATTCTGTGCCGCAATGCCAGCGAATACAGTCCGGTGCTGACGGCGCTGATGATGCCCGAGGGACATCATGCCGACACCTTCAGAAAGATCGCGCTGCAGAGTTTCAACCTGTCGCTCGGGCAAGGCCTCGCCAAGCTCAGCGGCAAGGTTTTCCGGATCGGTCATCTGGGTGACTTCAACGATCTGACTCTGATGGGCACTCTATCGGGCGTCGAGATGGCGCTGCAATTGGCGGCGGTGCCACATCAAAAAGGCGGCGCGCAAGCGGCCATGGACTATCTGGCCGAGATGGCGCCCCATGAATAGTCGCCGCCGTTTCTCGAATGGCCTGGCTCTGAGCGCGCTGGCAGCGCTCGGCTTTGCCAGCAAACAGAGTGCTGCCCAGACCTGGCCCAGCCGACCGATTCGTCTGGTCGTCGGCTTTGCGCCTGGCGGTGGCACCGACATCATTGCGCGTGCCATGGCACCGAAACTTTCGGAACTGCTCGGCCAACAGGTCGTTGTCGAGAATCGCGCCGGCGCCTCGGGAACCATTGGCGCCGATCTCGTCGCCAAAGCGCCTGCCGATGGCTACACCCTGTTGATGGGTCATGCCATTTCGAATGCGATTGCGCCCAATGTACTGGCCAAACTGCCCTACGATGCCGCTCAGGATTTCACACCGGTGACCTACATTGGTTACGTACCCAATGTGCTGGTTGTGCACCCTTCGCTTGCCGCCAACAATGTCGAGGAACTGATTGCGCTGGCGCGCGAAAAACCGGGTCAACTGACCTATGCTTCGTCGGGTATCGGCAGCTCACAACATCTGGCCGGCGCATTGTTCACCAAAATCACCAACACCCAGATGTTGCATATCCCGTACAAGGGTAGCGGCCAAGCCATTGGTGATCTGCTGGCCGGCCAGGTCAACATGAACTTCGACACCATGCCACCGGTGCTTGAACATGCCAAGGCCGGCAAGCTGCGCGCGCTCGCCATATCCACGGCGCAACGCATGCCGCAACTGCCCAACGTTCCGACCTTTGCCGAAGTCGGAATTCACGGCTTCGACGTCACCAACTGGTACTCGATCATGGCACCCCGGGGGCTGCCGAAAGACATTCTCGGAAAACTGACTGAGGCCATCGCCAAGACGCTCGAGGACGCCAGCGTCAAACCGAAGCTCGAGCCACAAGGCGTCATTTACGGTGGCCCGCGCAACCCGGAAGAGTTCGCCGCGTTCATCAAGGCCGAGTTGAGCAAATATGCCCGGATCGCCAAAGAGCTCAACGTCAAGATCGAATGACGCACTTATATCAACAATCGAACCGTCATGGCGACCGTTAACACCGAACAAAGACGAACCAACACCGGCCCGCTGGCCGGTATGAAGGTTCTCGAACTGGCGCAGATCATGGCCGGACCGACCGCCGGCATGATGCTCGCCGATCTCGGCGCGGAGGTCATCAAGGTCGAGAAACTACCCGGTGGCGATGATGCCCGCAACTACCGTGAGCCGCGCGTCAATGGCGAGTCGGCGCCGTTCATGATGCTCAATCGAAACAAGCGAGGTCTGGCGCTCGACCTCAAGCAGGACGCCGGCAAGGACGTGCTCAAGCGCATGGTCGCGCGCTCCGATGTTCTGATCGAAAACTACCGGCGCGGCGCCATGGAGAAACTCGGCCTGGGCTACGAGGTACTCGCGCAGATCAATCCGGGCCTCATCTACAGCGCCGTCTCAGGTTACGGCCGCACGGGGCCTTACCAGGATAAGGGCGGCTTCGATTTGATCGCACAAGGCTTCGCCGGACTGATGAGCATCACCGGCGAGCCCGGCGGTGCACCGATCAAGACCGGTAATTCGGTGGCTGATATCAACGCCGGCATCCTGGCCGCCTTTGGCGTACTGGCGGCCTGGATCCACAAACTGAAGACTGGCGAGGGCCAGGTGGTTGAAACATCGCTCATGGAAGCGGCGCTGCAACAAACGTACTGGCACGCCGCCATCTTTTTTGCGACCGGCCACTCGCCCACGCCGCTCGGCTCGGGCCATGTTCTGACGGCACCGTACCAGGCGTTTCGTACTGCCGATGGCTACATCAATCTGGGCGGCGCCAATCAGGCGAATTGGGAGCGTATTGCCGAAACACTGGGACACGCGCAGTGGAAGACTGATCCGCGCTATCAGTCGAATCAGTCCCGCATGGAGAATCTCGAGTCATTGATTGCCGACATGCAAGCGGTCCTCGGCACGCAGAGTTCGGCCTACTGGATTGAGCGCTTCGACGAAGCCGGTGTTCCGATTGGACCGGTGCACTCGATCGCTGAGGCGCTCTCTCACCAACAAGTGCAGGCGCGCGAGATGGTGATCGAACTCGATCACCCGAAGGCCGGCAAAACGCGCGCACTCGGGCTGCCTTTGAAAATGTCCAGACATCGACTCAGTGTTGATTACCCGGCGCCGACACTGGGTCAGCATTCACGCGAAATCCTTAGCGAGTTTGGATTCGAATCGAATGAAATCGACGCGCTTTATGCAGCCAGCGTTATCCGATAGCGCTGTTCATCAGATAGTGCAATTCATCAGCTAGCGCAATAAATGAACCGGTTCATCGGTTTGCCAAAACCGCGCTGCGTTAAACTTGAATCACGGGTCGCTGCAGGTACATCACCTCATGAGGCAGGAAATTTTGTCGGCTGGCCTTTTTGCCAAACTGTTATCGGCGCAGTCGTCGATCCGGCGACTTTTTTATTTGCCGGATGGCGAACTGCCAGACGGCCAGACGCGTGCTCTGGTACGGGAGACACTCGGGCATTTTGCCTGGTTGACCTTGCTCGGTACCCTGCTGACTTTTCTGCTGGGCTTGTCGGCCAGCCCGGCGCTCACGGCGCTCGGTGTGGCGTTTGCAGCGATCATATTGCTGATGCGTTGGCTGGCGGCACGACTGCCGGATCACGTGATGGCTTGGACGTTCCTCGCGACCACTTTAGCGGCGGCGGTCCTGTTGGCGAGGTACGTGCAGACCGTGCAGACGGTTCACATGTTGTTGCTCGCCCTGCCGCTGGTATTTTCAACCTTCGTTTACGGGCCGCGACTCGGATTGGCCTACGGTGCCGGTATCGGTCTTATAGGCGCGCTGATGGCCCGCTACGAGGTGAATGCCGGCACGTCGATACATTTCAACCCCTACAACCAGGCGTGGGTACTGTTCGAGCTTTTGCTGTTGCTGTTCTTGCTGGCCATGGGCCTGCGGCGTTACGTTGCGATTGCCCATCGAATCTCGAGCGAGGCAGCGACGCGCCAGGCGCGCGCCGATGGCGCCGCACAGGTACAGGCGCGGCTCGAAATGGCATTACGCGCAGGACGCTTTGGCGTTTGGGAGTTCGACCCGAAGAACAATCGCGCGGTCCTCGACGAGCGCGCACTTGAGTTGCTCGGCCTGCCGGCTGCGCCGAACGAAATCAGCGGTGCGCTCTGGATGGAGCGTATTCTCGAATCAGACCGCAGCACGGTGCTGTCGCAGATTCAGCAATGGCTGATTGAACGCGGCCCGCTGTTATTGCGCTACCGGGTACATGATCGGCAAGGCGCGATTCGCTGGCTCAGCGTTGAACTTGGTGGCGCACCCACGGAGCCGGGCACCCGGATCGCCGGCATACTCGCCGACATCACCGATGACATGGCACTGCGATCCAATATGCAGGACGCACTGCGCCGCGCCGACCAGGCACTGGACGTCGCGAAGGGCTTTTTTTTCGAGCTGGACCTGCGCTCAGGTCACCTGGTGCGCGACCGCCAGGCAGCAAAATTGCTGGGCCTGGCGCATGAGGAAACCGCACGCACTCATGCCGACCTGTTCGCGCTCGTGCCGGAACCGGCCCGCCTGCGAGCCTTGCACCGGCTGGACGCCGTCATGCTGGATGGCGGCTCGTCGTTTGACCTCGAGGTGCCTGTCGTCGTGGCCAGCGGTGCGATACGCTATTACCGTCTTCTGAGCCAGATCGAACGCGATTCCGGCGGGGCGCCGTTGCGTATCTATGGCATGCAAATGGACGTCACGGAGTCGCGTCAGACGCGGCGCGATCTCGAGCGCATGACACGCCGCTTCGAGCTGGTCGCACAGGCTGCCAGTCTGGGACTGTGGCAGTTCGACGTGAAATCGAAAACGATCACCCAAACATCCTTCGGTGTCAATCTGTTCAATCTGCCGGCGCAGGCGTCGAACAGTCTGGATCTCGTCCTTGAGCGTATCGTTGCGGATGACCGCGAGCTGACCAAGGCGGCGTTTTTGCGAACCCTGTCCGGCAATGGCGGGTTTGAAATCACGTACCGCATTGCCAACGCCGGCAAGATCCGCTGGATCCGCAGCGCCGGTCTGCTGGAGCGAAACGAACAGGGTGAAGGGGTGCGGGTCGCGGGCGTTAATTGGGACATCACCGCCGACATCGAGGCTCGCGAGCAACTGAGCCAGGCCAACGACCATCTGGGGTTGGCTTTGTCGGCCGCCAATGCCTCGGTATGGGACTACAACAGCGCCAGTGACCTCGTCACTTGGGACGAGCGCGGCAAAGACCTTTATGGTGTTGATCCGAATCAGGGCGCGCGCCGGATTGACCATATCTATGAGCAGGATCGTGCCCGCATCGATGCGCAGTTCCGCTCACTGCATTCAGATCCTAAAGTACGATCTTTTGTGCTCGAGTATCGTATTGACCATCCGCAGCGCGGTCTGCGCTGGCTGCGCTCGATTGGTCGCATTGAGCGCGACACCAATCCCAGCCATTTCCGCTCGGTGGGCATCGATATTGATGTCACTGCTGAGCGTACCGCATCGGACGCCATCGAACAGGCGCGCCAGTCGGCCGAGGCCGCCAGTCACGCCAAGAGTGCGTTTTTGGCCAACATGAGTCATGAAATTCGAACGCCGATGAACGCCATCATTGGCATGACGTCGTTGTCGCATCGCGCCACTTCGTTGCCACAGGCGAGCTCGTACGCGGCCCAGGCACATGCGGCCGCGCGCGGACTGTTGACAGTATTGAATGATGTGCTCGATTTTTCGAAGATTGAAGCTGGCCGACTGGATATTGAATCGATTGAGTTTTCAATCGAGGAGGTGCTCGGATCAGTGCTCGATATCGCTGCATTCGGCGCCGCCGAGAAGAACCTGGAACTGTTGCTTGATGTCAGCGAGCAAGTATTGACGCGTTATCACGGTGACCCGGCGCGTATCGGCCAAATCCTGCTGAATCTGACCAGCAATGCCATCAAATTCACCGAGCTGGGATTTGTACGGGTCAACGTCAAACATTCGGCGCAAGGAGGCCTGCGCTTCGAAGTCATTGATACCGGACCCGGCGTGTCGTATCGCGATCAGGAAGAGATTTTCGAGCCCTTCGTGCAGGGTGATCAGAGCGCCAGCCGACGCTTTGGTGGAACCGGTTTGGGCCTGTCCATCTGCCGCCGGCTGGCTGAACTCATGAAGGGGCAACTGGGCGTCAGTTCGCAACCGGGCCTGGGTTCGACTTTCTGGCTTGAACTGCCGCCGCCTGTGCCGGCGCTGCCACCTTCAGCGCCCGCGCTGCCTCAGTCGGTGCCCGCGCCAGTGCCGCGTCTGAGCTCACCCCTCCCCGGGCTGAGTCCCGAGGTGTTGGTCCTGCATAGCGTACCGACTGCCGGCCTTTGTCTGGCTCAGCAACTGCTTCGGCAAGCGGTACGCTGCCAGCTTGTCGACAGCGTCGCCGCGCTGCATGCCCGACTGGCACACGCGCGCCCGCACGACCGCGTCGTGATACTGCTTGACTGGCGGCTGTTGCCGACCGATCCGACTGCCTGCCTGCAGGACATTCGCAACCGGGCGCCACACCCCCGAACGATTTTGCTCTGCAATCGGCTGTCCAATGTTGCACCCAATGAATCAGCATTGTTGATGCCACCGCTGCCGTCGCAACTGCGCCAATATCTGTTGGGCGCGAGCGGCCCGGCGTGGCGACCCAAGTCCGATTACAAAATCGCGGAGGTTGACGATCCGCTCGCCTTGGCGGCACTGAATCCGGGCGCACTGGCCGGTGTCGATGTGTTGTTGGTCGAGGACAATTATCTGAATCGCGCGCTGGTACTCGCAACCCTGAACGAAACCGGCGCCAACATCCGTATCGCCGAAAATGGCATCGAGGCGGTGCAAGCGGTGCAACAGAAATTCCCGGATGTCGTCTTGATGGATATCCGCATGCCGCTTCTCGATGGTTTTCAGGCCAGCGCGGCCATTCGGGCACTGGGCCCTGCCGGTCGTGATCTGCCGATTCTCGCCATTAGCGCCGATGCACTCGAGGGCGATCGCGATCGCAGTTTGCGAGCGGGCATGAATGACCATCTGACCAAACCGATGGACCCGGTTAGACTTATTTTGGCGCTGTATCGCTGGACCGTCGCCCGTCGTACAACTAACCCGGCGGGGCCGACGACTGAATCCTGGCCCGCCACAACCGGGCGTACCCGAGCCGCGCTGGATGCCGGCGTAGCTGGCTTCGACGGTCCGTGCATCGATGTTGAAGCGGGCGTGCGCAGTTGCCTTGACAATCCGGCGCTGTTCGCCCGCGGATTAAGAATTTTCATCGACGTCTACGCGCCGAAGGCAAGGAAAACCGAGGCTGCGCAACCGGACGCGCGCGATACCGACGATCCGCAATTTAAACGACTAGTCCACAACCTGCACGGCAGTGTGCGTCCCTTAGGCATGTTCCCGCTGGCCCGCCTAGCCGCCAGACTTCACGCCGAATTGCAATTACGGCCTGAGGTCGATAGCAGCCAACGCGCGCAATTGCTGGCCTGTCTGGAGCTTACCGTGGCGCAGGCAACTGAGCTGCTGCGGAATTTGCCCAAGGACTCGGGCAGCGACTCGGGCAGCGATATGGCCAGCGATTTGGCCGACGATTCGAAAACTTCACGGCCACAGTCCCGGTAGCCACAACGCCAGACCCGGAAACAGCGATAACAGCAGCAGCATCACAAATAAGGCCAGCACAAAGGGCGAGCTGCCGATGATGACATCATTCAACGAGCCGCCTTTACGCAGGTTCTGCACTACAAAAAGATTCAGGCCCACCGGCGGCGTCACCAGCGCAGTCTCGACCAGCACGATAACCAGAATGCCGAACCAGACCGGATCAAAGCCCATCTTGAACATCACTGGCGCAATGATCGGAATGGTCGTGATCATCATCGACAGCGTTTCCATGAAGCAGCCGAGCACCACATAGAAGACAATCACCACCAGCAACATGCCGGCAGGCGTTAGTCCCAATGATTCAATAAAGTGGGTCAGTTGGGTAGTCAAGCCGATCGCCGAAATCACGAAGTTCAGAAAGCTTGCGCCAATGACGATGAGCATCACCATGGCGGTCGACTTCATCGTGCCTTCGAGCGCGTCCCGCAACATGAGCCAGTTCAATTTGCCGGACCACCAGGACAACAGCAGCGACGCCATCACGCCCAACGACGCCGCTTCGGTGGGGGTGGCGACGCCGGCGTAAATCGAACCAACCACCACCAGGAAAATTCCGAGCGGCGGAATCAGGTGGACCAGTCCGGCGATGCGTTGCGCCCAACTCGAGCTGAATCGCTGACCGCCCCAAGCCGGCCTGAAGCGACACGCGATGATGACCACGGCCATAAACAGCAGGATCAGCACGACACCGGGAACGATACCCGCCAAATAGAGCTTGGGAACCGAAGTGTTGGTCAAGACCGCGTAAATGATCATGTTGATCGACGGCGGTATCAGGATTCCCAGCGTGCCTCCGGCGGCCAGGGTTCCTAAAAACAGGCGCTCGTTGTAACCGAAGCGGCGAGCCTGCGGCAAGGCCACCGTGCCGACCGTCGCGGCCGTCGCAACACTGGAACCGCTGGTCGCTGCGAACATGCCACAGGCGACGATGTTCGAGTGCATGAGTCCGCCAGGCAACCAGGAGACCCATTGGATCAGCGCGCCGTACATGCGTTCGGCGAATCCACTGCGCAACAGGATTTCGCCCAGCAGAATGAACAGCGGCACCGACACCAGAAGAAACTCGTTGCTGGTCGACCAGGCCATTTCGCCGGCCGCGCGCTTGAGCGGCAGCATCGAATAGATCGACTCGAGCGCCAGGCCCAGTATGCCCAACGAAGCGGCCACGGGAATCGCCATCGCCATGAAGGCCAACAGCAACAGCAAGGTGACGATGATCATGTCTGCGCCGGGTTGATGCCACCGAGCCCGCTGGCGTCCACGTAGCTCGATTCGGCGGCTGCGTCGTCTTCGATCGAGCGCGCACCGACATGCCGACGCATCCATTCGAAATCGGCCGCGAACCAGGCCTGAGCCGAGCGCACGATGAGCAACAGCAGCGTGGCGAAAAAGAACGCCATGCCCAAAAACCAGAGCCCCTGCGGAATCCAGAGCGGCGTTGTCAGTTGTGTGTTCGACAGCGATCCGCGAACGAGCGACGTCCAGGCAACATCGAATCCGAACCAGGTCACCATGCCCACAAACAAGGCCAGCGCTAGTAGTGCAAACAGATCGAACAGTCCGGCAATGCGCGGCGAGAAGCGCTGATAGAGCGCGTCGACGCGAACGTTGACGCGCTCAAGCAAGGCAAAGGCAAACGCCCAGGCCGAACCGATCGCCAGCGCGTAGCCAGACAGCTCATCGGCACCGCCTAGCGTCAGGGCGAACAGCTTGCGCAGCACGACGTCAATCGACACCACGACGGCGCCCAAAAAAATCAGACTACCGCCAAACCAGGTGCCGATCTGCGCGCATCGACGCGCATGGCGCAACAGCGAATCGATCACTTCGCTGAACCCGTCATTTACGCGCCGTCACGCCGGCCGCCTTGCCGATCGAGTCATTGAATTGCGACACACAGTCGGCCGAACAACGGGCCGCCCATTTCGGCAACATGGTGTCGGTCACAATCTTGCGTAACAGGGCCTTGTCGGCGTCACTGGCGCGAACCAGAGTCATCTTGCCCTTCGTGCCCAACGTACAAGGGTCGACTCCGGCATTGCAGAAGAATCCCTGGGTGGTGTGCAATTCAGCCGCATCCCAGATATTTTTCTCCAGCGTACGAGTTTCGGTTTCGATCAATTTCTGAACACCCGGGTCGAGCTTCTCGAAGGTCTTGAGGTTGACCGCATAAGCGATTTGCCCCCAGCTCACGGCCAGTGAGTACAGATGGGTGGTGACCTCGTGCCACTTGGCGATATTGCCGGACAAGGTACCCGTGATCCCGCAATCGACGGTCTTATTTTGCAATGCTGGTACTACTTCACCAAACGCCATGGTGACGGGCGAAGCGCCGAGGGCTTCCATCAACTCGGATTGCGAGCGACCGCCGACACGAACCTTTTTGCCCTTCAGATCAGCCAGACTCTTGATCTCGGCATTGCAGTAAATGACTTGTGCCGGATAGGTGCCGATGCCCAGCAACTTGCTGCCGAATTTCTCTCGAAACAGCCGCTCGTACATCGGTTTGGCGACCTCGGTCATACGACGCGCGGTTTCAACGTCGGTGGCCAGCCCGGCGATATCGACTGCCTCGTTCATCGGGTCGTCAGAGGCCAGATACGCAAGTACCGTGGCGCCCATTTCGATCGTACCCTGGCTCATCAGGCGCATGACCTCCGGGCCTTTGAGTCCCATTTCGTTAAAGCCCTTGATCTCGGCGGTCACGGCGCCGCTCGATTTCTCGGCCAAGGTTTTGGTCCAGAACGGCACCTCATAATCCTTGTAAACCGGCAGACTCGAGATCGATCCGATGACATTCAATTTGGTCTTCGGCAATGACTGCGCCTGCACAACATTGCCGAGGGCGAGCGTCGCCAGCAATGCGGCCACGGACATCAGCCTGCTTGCGCGCGCGAGATTCGAGAGATTCGCGGGATTTGTAGGCTGGCCAGGTAAATCAGTCATTGGTTATCTCCATGTCGCTAACTCATCAAATACGCACTGTTGAGCAAATCGGTGATCAACATTGATCCGGGTTTGTGGGTAATGCAAATCTCGGGCCGGGCCGCACGCAAGGCCGCCTGGGGCGTAACACCACAGGCCCAGAACACCGGCACTTCGTGGTCGGCAATCTCGACGGCATCACCATAGTCCGGCCGATTGATATCGGCAATACCGAGTTGCGCCGGGTCGCCGAAATGCACCGGTGCGCCATGAACACCCGGAAATCGGCTGGTGATCTGAATCGCCAGGATCGCATCGGCGACCGACAGCGGACGCATCGAGACAACCAGCGGACCGGCGAACGGGCCAGCGCGCTCGGTGGCGCGGTTGGTCTTGTACATGGCGACGTTCTTGTGCTGTTCGATGTGGCGTAGCGAAATGCCGGCAGCCATCAACGCTTCCTCAAACGAGAACGAGCAGCCGATGGCGAACCAAACGAAATCATCACGCCAGAGCGCCAGCAGATCGCGGGGTTCGTCGATCAGCTCACCCCGGCGGTAGAGGTAATAACCTGGTACATCGGTGCGAATATCAAGATCGGCGCCGAGCGCGCGATGGCCGAATTGACCGGGATCAGAGACAGCGACCAAGGGACAGGGTTTCGGATTGCGCTGGCAATACCGCAGAAAATCACTGGCCAGCGATTGTGGCAACACCACCAGGTTCGCCTGCACATGACCCGGCGCCAAGCCGCTGGTCTGGCCGGTGTGTCTGCCTTGGCGAACAGCCAGTCGCGCAGCCAGCGCGCTTTCGGGCAACGGCACGGCAACACCCATTGACTGACCTGAAGATGACTAAGGGGCAATTAGTATGGCATTACGTTGACCGGCGCAGCAAGTCGGATTCGACGGATCAGGCCGTCCCAGAGTTCAAGCGGCCTGTCGGTTACGCACCGCGACGCTCCACGGACCGGGCGGCGCATTCTCAAGGCTTGATGCTAGCGTCTCGTCAAGGGTACCCGATTGGTGCACCGGCTCACAGACCGACTCAAATACGGCGCCCAGCATCAGCAACACCGGCAGCGAGCCGGTGTCGAAGTGGCGCTCGCCCTGAGCCAGTTCACCGATGTGGCTACGAAACACGAGTTGCTGCGGAGTCGATGCGCCTGCAATCAGGACGACCGGCATGTCGGCGCGCATACCGCCAGCCATCAGCGCCTGACCGATGTTGGCGGTTTGTTGTCCGGCCATGTAAATCACCGCCGTGTCGGCCGTCAGAGCGACCCGCGTCCAATCATGCTCGCGCTCGCCCGCACCGAAGCGCGGCGTCACGAAGGCGACATTTCGACTCAGCCCGCGCTGGGTCAACGACTGCTGCACCGCCGCGCTAGCCGCCAGGCCGGCCGAGATGCCCGGCACAATTTCGAACGCGATACCTGCCGCCTGCAAATCCGCGATTTCTTCCTGCGCGCGACCGAACATCATCGGGTCGCCACCTTTCAGGCGCACCACCACCGGGTACTGCTCGGCGGCGGCGATCAACTGCCGATTGATGAAGCGTTGTGCCGTGCTGAGTCGACCGCAGCGCTTGCCGACGGCGATCAAGCGCGCCTGTGGGGCCAGCGCGAGGATGTCTGCGCTGACCAGTGCATCATGAAAGACAACGTCAGCCCGTGCCAGCAGTCTGGCTGCACGCAGGGTCAGCAGATCGGCCGCACCGGGACCCGCACCAACCAGAAAGACCGTTCCTGGACAGTTCACGCCGCAACGCCTGGCCAGTCAGCCGTAGCAGGCCAGAGCATCAGGCTGCCAGCGCGGCGCGACGCCGAAACAGCGGCGCCTGATTGACGGCGCCTTGATAAGCATTCGAGAACGCCTTCAGCGCCTGCTGAGCGCTCGCCAGATCCTGATCATCGCGCAAAGCAAAACTGTCGAAGCCGCAGCGCCGCAAATAAAACAACTGATCGATGAGAACATCGCCGACGGCGCGCAATTCACCCAGGAAGGAAAAACGCTCTCGTAACAGGCGGGCCTGGCTGTAGCCGCGACCGTCGATGAAGCTCGGAAACGAAACCGCCACCAGATCCAATTCAGAAAGATCTGCGGCCAATACTGAAACATCATCGGCCGGCGACAGCAGCACGCCAACGCGGCCGACGCGACCCTGCCACTGCGCTTTATATTCACGCCAGACATCGAGCGGCAGAATGACGTCCTGCTGCCCTCGAATCGAGCCGGCATCACCGTCAAAATTCACCCAGCCATCGGCACGCAGGCCGTTAACATCAATCAGCTTCGGCATATACAGCCTCCTTGAAGGGTTGCAACCCGGTACGACGCACCACATCGACAAATCGTTCGTGGTCGGCTTGGCGAAGACCCAGATAAGTCTTGATCAGGGTTTCGACCACATCGGGTACTTCATTACGGGCAAACGACGGCCCAATAATTTTCCCGATCGCCGCCTGATTGCCCTGGTTGCCACCGATGGTGATCTGATACCACTCCTCGCCGGCCTTATCGACCCCGAGAATGCCAATGTGACCGACATGGTGATGGCCACACGCATTGATGCAGCCTGAAATATTCAGATCGAGCTCACCAATGTCGTACAGATAATCGAGGTCGGCAAAACGCCGTGTGATCGAATCGGCCACCGGAATCGACACGGCATTGGCGAGGGAACAAAAGTCGCCGCCTGGACAACTGATGATATTGGTCAGTAATCCGACATTGGGCGCCGCCAATCCCAAAGCCGCAAGCTTTTCCCAAAGTACATACAGATCCTGCTGTTCGACGTCGGCCAACACCAGGTTTTGCTCATGGGTCACGCGCAATTCGCCAAAACTGTACCGATCAGCCAGATCGGCAACCGCGTCCATTTGTTCGGCCGTCATATCGCCCGGCGGCACACCCAGGCTCTTCAAGGAAATGGTGACTGCCGCATAACCGGCGACCCGATGCGCATGAACCGAACGACTCGACCAGCGACCGAACGCCTTGACGGTTTTGACGCGTTCGGCATGACCGACATCGGCACCCTGCAGTGCGCGATACGTGACTCGAGTAAAGCGCGATGTCACGCGATCGACCTCGGCTTGAATCAGGGTTGAATCGTTATCCTCAAGATGTACCCACTCGGCTTCGACCGCCTTGGCAAACGCGGGGGGTGTCATATCCTTGACAAGTATCTTGATGCGCGCCTTGTATTTGTTGTCGCGCCGTCCTGCCTGGTTATAAACCCGCAGAATGGCGTCGAGATAACTGAGCAGATGTTGCCACGGCAGAAAATCGCGAATGACGTGCCCGATCATGGGCGTGCGTCCGAGGCCACCGCCGACCAACATCCGAAAACCGATGTCGCCGCCGTCGCTGCGCACGGCCACAATGCCGATGTCATGAACCTGGGTGGCGGCACGATCGTCGCTCGATCCACTGATCGCAATCTTGAATTTTCGCGGCAGAAACGCGAACTCCGGATGGAACGTCGACCATTGCCGAATCAATTCGCCCCAAACCAGCGGATTGACAATTTCGTCGGGCGCGACACCCGCGAACTGATCCGAAGTGGTGTTGCGCACACAATTGCCACTGGTCTGAATGGCATGCAACTGCACGCTGGCCAATTCGGCCAGAATATCGGCAAAGTCTTCCAGCTTGGGCCAGTTGAACTGGATGTTCTGGCGGGTGCTGAAGTGACCATAACCACGGTCGTATTCGCGCGCGATAAAGGCCAACTTGCGCAGTTGCCGGGCCGACAGCAAACCATACGGAATGGCGACGCGCAGCATCGGCGCATGCTTTTGAATATAGAGGCCGTTTTGCAGACGCAGCGGACGAAATTCCTCTTCGCCGAGCTGGCCCGCAAAGTATCGTCGCATTTGATCGCGAACTTGCTCGACCCGCTCGTCTACCAGGCTTTGGTCGATATCATCGTAAATATACATGGCACTGATTCCTCACCGCGAATCTTGAGGCCTGCCGGCCAAGCCGTGAACGAAGCAAAAATACTTCGCTTATGCGTTTTGGATATGAGTACACGGGTGACTTCTATAATTAAGCCTCCCGAATCAACCGCCCCGGAATCAACTGACCCAACATGAATCCAGCAGGATCAACGGCCGCGAGGCCCGCACTAGCCCGCAGAACTGACCAAATTGCCCCGTTCCAGGTCATGGAACTCGTCAAGCGCGCCAATGCGCTGGCCGCGCTGGGCAATCCGGTCATTCATATGAGCATCGGCGAACCAGATTTCACCGCCCCGCCCCAAGTTATTGCTGCGCTGGAGATGGCGGCGCGTGCAGGGCGCACCCAATACACGGCAGCAACCGGTATTGCACCCTTGCGGCAGGCGATTTCCGACTACTACTTGCGCCAGTTCGACGTCTGCGTGCCGACGTCTCGAATTATCGTGACGGCCGGCGCCTCAGCCGCGTTATCGCTGGCTTGTGCAGCTCTGGTCAACCCCGGCGACGAAGTGCTCATGACCGACCCGAGTTACCCGTGCAACCGACATTTCGTGGCCGCCTGTGACGGCCGGGCGCGGCTCGTGCCGGTTGGGCCCGAAAGTCGCTTCCAACTGACCGACGCTCTGTTGCGTCAACATTGGAATCCATCGGTTCGAGGCGCACTGCTCGCGACCCCGGCCAATCCAACCGGCACCTCGATTCCATTTGGCGAACTCGGACTGATCCTGGCCAGCCTGCGCGAGCGTCAGGCCTTTGCGATCGTCGACGAGATTTATCTGGGTCTTTCCTACGAAAACCAGGGCAAGGCGCGATCAGCACTCGAGTGGGGTGAAGACATCATTGTCACCAACAGCTTTTCGAAATACTTCAGCATGACCGGCTGGCGACTTGGCTGGCTGGTAGTGCCCGATTATTGGGCCGATACGTTCGAGAAGCTCGCCCAGAATCTTTATATCTGCCCGTCCAGCCTGGCGCAACACGCGGCTCTGGCTTGCTTCGAGCCTGACACCATGGCGATTTTTGAGCAGCGTCGCTTGGAATTTCAGCAACGTCGTGATTACCTGTTACCGCAATTGCGAGCCATGGGCTTTGTCATACCGGCGCCGCCCGATGGCGCCTTTTATATTTACCTCGATTGCAGCCGCTTCGGCAAAGACAGCTCACTCTTCGCGGCCGATTTGCTGGAACAGGAATATGTCTCGCTGGTTCCCGGCGATGATTTCGGCTTTCATGAACCGAAACGCTATTTGCGATTGTCCTACGCCACAGCGATGCCAAAGCTCGAAGAAGCGATGCTTCGAATGGCGCGCTTCACTGCGTCGTATTGCTGAGCTCCACAGGCGCCGCCGACGCAGGCTCCGGAATGCGCACGATGTCGGCAGGATTTCTACTGGTTTCGCTGGGCTCGTAGTTGACCTGGTTTTTAATTTCAATAATGCTTGGACCACCGACTACTTTGACGACCTCTGTACTGACCGTCGGCTTGACGGCAACCACGTTCATTGGCCGCCCCTGCGCAACTGCGGCCAGCCGCTCGCGCTCGACGAGTACCTTGTCACCATAGCCACTATCGCTGGACATGAAGGCTGCACCCACGTAGGACTTCAACCCCGATTCAATACTGCCGTCGCGGTCGATGTAGTCCTTGAGAATTTTGGCGCCGACGCGAATATTGGCCAGCGGATCAAAGGCGGCGGCGACTCCGCCAAACGGTGTGAATTTATCGGCGTGAACCCGCGTCAGTACTTGCATGAGGCCCTGTGCGCCTTTGTTGCTTTTGGCGTTCGGATCAAAACTGGACTCGATGCCCATGATGGCCAGAATCAGCCAGGGATCGAGCTTCAAATCACGCGCGACCCGGTAAGACAAGTCGACAAATTCCTGCGCACTTTCGAGCGCTACCCGGTAACGTTTCGCCAGGAACTGCGCAAGCGTGTGTTGTTCACGTGTCAATTGACGGGCGTCCGCGCGCGTCGCGAGTTCCGCCGGCTGCGAAGTACCGGACAAACTGCTCGCGCGCGAGTCGCCAAATCGCAAATCGGTGATCCGCGCGGCAGCACCTCGCGTTTCAGCGCTCAAGACTCCCAACGGATCGGCTTGCTGCTCGAACAAACGATTCTCCGACCAGGTTGCCGTCAGTTGAAATATGCCCGCGTTCCAGAATGAGCCACCGACGATGACCGCCAACGACAAACAGATGGACAACATTGGCCCGAGTAGGGGAATACTAGGCAATGCCGCACTCAATGGCGACGGCATTTCAGTCGAATGGGGCATTCGATGCATAAACATCCTCTCGTTATGTACTTGCTAGCAACAGCTAACCGACCCCATTCGACGAGAGGTTCAGGCAGGGCTCTTAAAATACAACAGAACACCCAGCAGTGTTGTAATTTTAAGAAACCAATTGACATTGGTCAAACGAAGTTCAGTGCGACAATCCGATTCAGGCTGATTTGTATGCCTGTGCCTTGGCTCCGATTTACTGATAATCCATGAAATACATCGATTTACGTGACTTCATCCAGCAACTCCTTGAACGAGGCGAGTTAAAAAAAATCACGCAAGCGGTGTCACCCCGGCTGGAAATGACCGAGATTGCGGACCGGGTATTGCGCAGCCAAGGTCCCGCCCTACTGTTTGAGAACCCGCAAGACGGCGCACGACGTTATTCAACGCCGGTTCTGGTGAACCTGTTTGGAACACCCCAGCGGGTTGCCCTGGGGCTGGGTGAAGAATCGGTGGCGGCACTGCGCGAGGTTGGCAAGTTATTGGCCTACTTGAAGGAACCCGATCCACCGAAAGGTTTTCGCGATGCTTGGGACAAATGGCCGGTCCTCAAGCAAGTGCTCAACATGTCGCCCCGCGTGCTCGGCCATGCACCGTGCCAGAGCAAGGTCTTCGAGGGAAAACACGTCGATCTTGGCCAACTGCCTGTTCAGACCTGTTGGCCCGGTGATGCCGCGCCACTGATTACCTGGGGATTGGTGGTCACGCGCGGGCCCAACAAGACTCGACAAAATTTGGGCATTTACCGGCAACAAGTAGTTGCGCCGAACAAGACCATCATGCGATGGTTGGCGCATCGCGGCGGCGCCCTGGATTTCCGCGATCATGCCGACGTGCATCCCGCGCTGCCCTTCCCGATCGCAGTCGCACTCGGCGCTGATCCGGCCACGATCCTCGGCGCAGTCACCCCCGTGCCGGACTCGTTGTCGGAATATCAGTTTGCCGGACTGCTACGCGGCAGCAAGACCGAATTGGTCAAATGCCTAGGCAACGACTTGCAGGTGCCAGCCAGCGCCGAGATGGTCCTCGAAGGATCGATTCAACCCGATCCTGACTTCAGTCGTACGCGTGCGCTGGCCGCAGATATGGGTATCAAGGGCGAACTGCCCAAAGCAGCGTGCACAGGCTGGGAAATGGCCTTCGAAGGACCGTTCGGTGATCACACCGGTTACTACAATGAGCAGGACTGGTTTCCAGTGTTCAGCATTGACCGAATCAGTCAGCGCGACCAGCCGATTTACCACTCTACTTACACCGGCAAGCCCCCCGATGAGCCGGCGATTCTGGGCGTCGCGCTCAACGAAGTGTTCGTTCCGTTACTGACCAAACAGTTCAGCGAGATCACCGATTTCTATCTGCCACCGGAAGGTTGCTCCTATCGATTGGCAGTGGTGTCGATCAAGAAACAATATCCGGGACATGCCAAACGGGTCATGTTCGGCATCTGGAGTTTCTTGCGGCAGTTCATGTACACCAAATTCATCATCGTGACCGATGACGACGTCAATATCCGCGACTGGAAGGAAGTCATTTGGGCCATGACCACCCGGGTTGATCCGCTGCGCGATTCAACGCTGGTAGATCACACGCCGATTGATTATCTTGATTTCGCATCGCCGGTGTCAGGCCTGGGCTCGAAAATGGGCATCGACGCGACCCACAAATGGCCCGGTGAAACCAACCGAGAGTGGGGCCGCACCATTACCATGGACCCGCTGGTTAAAAAACGCATCGACGAGCAGTGGCAAAGCCTGGGTCTGTGAACGGACCCACTAACCGTTGGCGTAAACCCAGCGTAACAACTCGTCTTGCGCCGGTGCACTGCGCTCAGCACGTGGCCCGTTGATAAGCATGACCAGCGCATAACGTTTACCGGACGCCGCGTCGACATAACCGGCGATGGCTCGAACATCATTCAGACTGCCGGTCTTGATCCAGGCCCGTCCGGTGATCGGCTCGGCTTGCAAGCGCGATTTCATGGTGCCATCCATCCCAACACGCGGCAGCGACTCACGCAGTAAATCGGCATGTGCGCTGCGCGACATATGAATGAGCAGGCGCGCCAGATGCTCGGCGCTGATGCGCTCATTGCGAGACAGCCCGGAGCCATTTTCGACGTAGAGTTCGGGAAACTTCAGGCCGTTCCGGCCGAGCCACCGATGCAGAAAGCTGCGCGCATCCTCAATGGTCGGCGACGACTGATTCTCGACGGCGGTACTTTGCAAAAGCACCTGCCGCGCCATGACGTTATTGCTGAACTTGTTGATATCCAGGACCACTTCGCCCAGGGTCCGCGGTGAAGTCCATTCGAACCACGACGCGCCCTGTGCCGCACCGCGCTCAATCCGGGTCTTGCCGCTCCAGGCACCGCCAGCAGCAAGCCAGGCCGCCTTGAAAAACGCGTGCGCAAACTGACGGTGCGTCAACACGGCCGCAAACAGATTCTGCTCGCCACATTCGCTTGAGTAGGTGCCCGAGACCTTGATCACCGGCTTCTGATCAGTACCGTTATCCCGGATGACCAGACCACCGGCGCCGTAACGACAGCGCCCACGAGCAATGCGCACTTCGTTGTCAATGCTGACATCCGCCAGAGGCGGATCGAGCACAATATCGACCGAGTCGACGCGCGGTGTAATGACAAACTTGGTCGCCTTGAAATTCAGCAACACACCGTGCGGGCGAACGTTGTACGGCTGCGATGAGTCACCATCAATCTGCTCGACACTGCGATCATCGAGCGCAAAAACGCCGTCATCGAGCACCAGATTGCCGGCGATCTCACGCAGCCCGGCCTCGCGCATGCGCGCAATGATTTCAATCAGATCCTCAATCACCAGTTTCGGATCGCCACCGCCCTGCACAATCAAGTCACCATTAAGGACGCCGTCGCGCAGTTCGCCGCGCAAGTACACCCGTGTCTTCCATCGATAGTCGGCGCCGAGTCGCGATAACGCCGCATAGGTCGTCAACAGTTTCATCGTTGACGCCGGATTCAACGCTTCGTCGGCGTTCACATTCAAAAGCGGTTGACCGCCGCCGAGCGGCACGACATAAACGCCGACATCCTGTACCGGCAAGTTCAGGTTACGCATCGCCTGCAGCACCGAGTTCGGCAGACTTTGCGCGTTCGATGGCACCGCAACGGCTGTCATCAGCAAAAGTGCGAGGAGATTCACCGACCAGGCGTGGAAGCGGGCGTGGAAGCGGGCGTGGAAGCGGGCGCGGAGACGGGCGCGGATTTTCATCGGGGCCGCTGCGCTGATAGAGGCTGGAAAGGTAACATGGTGGGAATCGTATCAAAAGAGGATCAGTTCGGATGAGTTATTACAGCCATCATGTCTTTTTCTGTACCAACCAGCGCGAACCGGGACCAGACGGTCAGACGCGTCCCTGCTGCGCAACAAAAAATGCGTCCGCGATGCGCGACTATGCCAAGAAGAAGGTCAAGTCCCTGGGCCTGGCCGGCGAGCAGAAGGTCCGGGTCAACAACGCCGGCTGCCTGGATCGCTGCGAGGAAGGTCCGTGCCTCGTCATCTATCCGCAGGGCGTGTGGTACACCTATGTGGATCAGGAAGATATCGATGAAATAATCGATAGCCACCTGGTCAAGGGACAGATCGTCAATCGGTTACGCTTGCCCGATCATGGCACTGATGCTTAAGTGCGCGCCGACAACCATTATTTATTGCTTGATTGAATCAAAATGACTGACAAAGTGAACAAAACCGAAGCTCAATGGAAACAGCAATTGAGCGCTGAACAATTTCTGGTGCTGCGCCGCGAAGGCACCGAGCGATCATTCACCAGCCGCTTGAATGACGAATATCGCAAAGGCAAGTTTGTCTGCGCGGCCTGCGATCAGCCACTCTTTACCAGCGAGATGAAGTTCGACAGTGGCACCGGCTGGCCGAGCTTTCACACAACCTTGCCGGGAGCCTTCGAAACCAGTCGCGACTTCAAGATGATTCTGCCGCGCACCGAATATCACTGTTCACGTTGCGGTGGCCATCACGGCCATGTATTTGACGATGGTCCGGCGCCCACCGGGCAGCGGTTTTGCAACAATGGCGTCGCGCTCAAATTTATTGCGGACTAGGCCTTTTTCTCGTTGACACATTCAACGATCTTCCACATGCCAAAAGGCTTGGCGTTGCGAATACTGGTCGCGCGCAAGGGCATTTGATCGAGCACTTGCTCGACCGACAGATCGCTGCGAAATCCGAGCCAGTGGCATAACGGCGAGATCAGGCGCTCGAGCCCGCGCAAGATCAGATTGCTCGAAACGAAGTGATTGACCATGACAATATTGCCGCCGGGCTTGCACACCCTGATCATCTCGGCCATCAGTCGTTTGTAGTCCGGCACAGCCGTGACCACATACGCCGCCACGATCAGATCGAAACTGTTGTCGGCGAACGTCATGGCTTGAGCATCCATGACTTGAAGGTTGATGTGATCGAGTCCTTCATCTTCGGCCCGCTGCTTGGCCTTTTCAAGCATCTCGGCGGAAAAGTCGATACCGGTGAGCTTTGAATGCCGGGGATAAAGTGGCAAGGTCAGCCCAGTGCCAACACCCACCTCAAGTATGTTGGTGCTGCCACTGATTGGCAGTTCAAGAATGGCGCGTGTACGCGAGGCATCAAACGCGGGACCAAAAATGCGATCGTAAAAACTTGAATATCGTGCGTAAACTCGCTCGACCAACTCCGGGGACATTGTAATCAATCTGACCTCATTCCAAATTTCGAACGCAAATCATTCGCTTCAGGTCGTTCATTTCAGGTCGTTCATTTCACGTCTTTCATTTCACGTCTTTCATTTGACGTATCAACCCGCTTCACATGACCCACCTTGGCTAAATTTTATCAGGCATCCTGAAACCCGTTCCAGCAATCGGGCTTACGATCACGCAAGGCTGTTAACTTTTGACGGCTCCGGCAGTCAAGCCAGACACCATGTAGCGCTTGAAGACGTAATAGATAGCCGCTGGCGGCAGAGCATACAGCAGTCCCGTGGTCATCAGCAGTTCCCATGGCGAGTCGTCGGCCGACATGAACAGTCCGAGCGCAACCGACAACGGTACTTCCCGTTCGTTTGAGAGCAACAAAAACGCGTACAGGTATTCGTTCCAGGCGAGCAGAACGGAATAAATGCCGATGGCGACCAGCGAGGGCATCATCAGCGGCAAGTACACCAGGCGAAACAACTGCATGGCCGATGCGCCGTCCATGATCGCCGCTTCATCGAGCTCCAGCGGCAGCCGATCGGACGCCTGCTTGAGCACCCAGATGGCATACGGTGACGCCAGCGTCACCATGGCGAGAATCAATGCCCAGCGTGAATTCAGCAGACCATAAGTACCCATGGCCTTATACATGGGCACGGCTAAAAAAGCGGCCGGAATAAAGTAGGTCAGCAGCGCAAAATTCATGATCATGCGCCCGCCCCTGACCTTGAGCCGGCTGATGGCGAAGGCGCAGGCGGTTGCAATCACGAGGGTCAACAGACCCGTGGCAAAGGCAATCAGGACACTGCTGCCCAACTGGCTCCAGAAGTACTTCAGATAATGGTGTTGTTGGGTAAACACCAATTCAAAGTTGCGAGTGGTTGGATGATCCGGCCAGATCTTGCCGCCGAACGCACTGTCCTTGGTTGAAATGGCAAAAAGCACCATATGATAAATCGGCAGGATGGTCCACAGAAATACCGGAATGCCGACCAGCCAAAGCCCGGCCTCGCCAAACCACTTCTTCACGTATGTTCCTCGGGCGGGCCTGACAAACGTTTCATCATGAAGTAGACCAACGGTAAAACAAACGGCATGGCACACACAATGGTCGCCATCGCCATATCGACCTGGTCAAGGCGCAAGTAACGAATACCGATCGTGGCCAATACATGCGTCAGGTCTGAGGGTCCGCCCCCGGTCAGCAAATAAACGCTGTTGAAGTCACCCAGGGTCCAGATCATCGAGAGCAAGGTGCAGGTCAGGTAAAGCGTCTTTATTGACGGCCAGGTAATGAAGCGGAAGCGCTGCCAACCGGTCGCACCGTCCACCGACGCCGCCTCGTAATGATCCTTGGGAATGGCCAGACGTCCGGTGATCAGGATCAGCGTCCAGAACGGCAAGGACTTCCAGATATGTACGGCACCGGCCATGCCAAACGCCAGCCAGCGGTCGTTCAGCCAGTTCGGCCCGTCGAGTTGCGTGAACCTGAATATGAGGCTGTTGACGAGGCCCCACTCGGGGTTGAACATGAAGCGAAAAGACAGGATGGTCGGGATCGACGGCACAGCCCAGGGCAAGATGAACAACACCGCCAGTATCCGGATCCACCAGCGCTCGTGAACAAAAAATCCCGACAGAAACAGCGCGATCAGGAACTTCAGATTGACGACCACCAGCAGGAAGATCGCCGAGTTGACGACCGCAGTGGCGAACACCGGGTCATTGAACAGCTTGATATAACTCTCGGGGTGGCGCGCCAGGAAAAAACCGTACCCGACCGGGTAAACAACAAACGCCAGAAAAACCAGCAGGTACGGCAGGCACATGAGAATGCCGACCGTATTCCAGGACGCCGGTCGATACTGGCCGGTCTTGCGCAGCGATGATGCTTGTGCGCCGAGCGGGCGCGTTGCTGCATCGCTGACGGTCAAGTCGGCCGGAGCCGAGATAACGGCTGCCATGGCGCTATTTGCTCGCGACCTCTTTGACTCTTGCCACCAGCTCGTCGGTGGCCTTGTTGACGTCCCACTTGTCGTTCACTACACGGCTCATCGCCTTGCCCCAAACGTTCTCATTGTTCAGGTTGGTGAACTTCCAGTTCTTGGTGAATGGGAACGTACCGGTACCGGCGCGAAACTGTTGATCAACCGAGCGACGATGTGAATCCGCTTTCCAGAACTCGCGATCGGCGCCGGCCTTCGTGACCGGATACCAGCGGCCCAAGGCGCCCTCGGTGTACGGCGTCAGGTTCGAGTCTTCCATCATGAACTGCAGGAATTCGAGCGCTCGCTTTTCGTTCTTGGCGCCCTTGAAACCCACCGCCAGCTTGATCGCCGCCAGATAATTCATCGGTTTGCCGTCGGGCTTGTTTGGCCAGCCGGTAGTGGCAATCAACTCTTCATAGTTCTTCTTGGCGCCGGCCCGCTGTTCTGGCGTCAGCGAGGCATTGTTGGCGTCATCGAGCCACTTCGCCGCGATCGAGATGGTGGCGTTGTGCGTCATCAAGATCGTTTTGTTGTGGAAGGCGACGTTGTTGTCCGGATCTTTCCAGTTGATCGAAGACGGTGGCGTGCAGCCCTTGGCCATCAGGTCGGTGTAATCCTTCAATGCGGAGGCGATTCCTGCCTTGTTTTTCGGATCGTCGATCAAGAGTTTGCCGTTGTCATCGACCAGTTGAACGTTGTAGGCCAACATGAACTGATGAAAACTGAAGAAGCTGTCGGTCGAATCAACCCCCATCGGGTTGCCGATCGCGTAACTGCGTTTGCCGGTCTTTTGACGATACGCAGGTTGAACCTTGTCGCACCAAAAGCTCCAGTACTCCTTCCAGCCCTTGGGGATATCGGTATCCTTGAAGCCGGCCTCCGCCAGCATATCTTTCCAGTAATTGATGTGAATCGTCTGGCGATAGACCGGCACCGCATAGTAGGCGGCCTTGCCGTCCGGACCGGTCAGGAACGCGGTCGAAACGGTGTTCGGCAGGAACTTGTCCTTGATCGGCTCAATAATCGAATTCAGATTGCTCAGTTTGCCTTCACTCGCCCACTTGCCAGCGGTCTGGAAGTCATACGTCAAACCGAAGGCGAGGTCAGGCGGCGACTTTGAATCCAGGGCCGCAACCGTTTTGGGAATGATGTCCTGAACGGCATACAGCGACAGTTCGACCTTGACATTGGTCTTCTGCTCGAATCGGTACACCATGGTTTCAAGTGCCTTATCCTCAGCAGGATAAAAGCCCTTCGTGAACCAGACCACCAACTTTTCCTGCGCAACAGCCTGCGTTGGAGCTACTGTAAAGGCGGCCGTCAAAATCGCCGGTAGTGCCAGCGCAACCACGCCGCGCACCGACTTCGAATCTAGTTTCAGCAAAATTATCTCTCCCCCGAACGTTCAAATTTTCAACACCCTGCAACCCTATCGAAGGTTGTCTGATTGCCAGTGTATCGCGAATGCCGCGCAATATCAGCCCCTTGGCGCAGCGCAGCAAAGTGCTGTTGTAAGTGCGATAATTTGAGTTGGATCAACCTTCTTGGATTACCTGGAACTTGCCATGAGCGAAATTTTCAACTTCAGCGCCGGCCCCGCCGTGCTGCCCAGAGAGGTGCTGCAAACGGCCGCCAGCGAAATGCTTGACTGGCATGGCAGTGGCCAATCGGTCATGGAAATGAGTCATCGCGGCAAGGAATACATGGGCATCCAGGCGCAGGCCGAACAGGATTTCCGAGAGCTGCTGAATATTCCGAAAAACTACAAGGTGCTGTTCCTGCAGGGCGGCGCC
>JANLTP010000266.1:0-24420 GCA_031363055.1 Burkholderiales bacterium
TCGGCGCCGATCTTCAGCCCGCCGGTTCCACCCAAGGCCTCAAACGTCGCGATCCGGCCGTCGGTCACTGCGGCGGCATCGGTGCCAAACAACAGGATCTGGACGGCCCGGTTGTAGGCTGCTATGCCTTCAATGGGTAGATATCCGCGCGCCAGTGTGGCGTCGACGCGGGCTTTTTCGGCGGTCCGCACCGCATCGAGCAGCGGGATCTTGCCAACTTCGCTCTGATAAACGCCAACGCCCAGATTAACTTTAAACGGGCGAGTATCGGCCACGAAGGCCTCGGTCAGGCCCAAAATCGGGTCGCGGGGGGCTAACTGCACGGCGGCGAATAAATCGGTGCTCATATCAGATCTTCAAGTTCTTGATAATTATGTGAAAAAGAATGTCAATCCAGAAAAGTCTGCCTAATTTTTAGGCAGGGCACTAGCTTTTTTGAACCTCAACAGCGATAATTGCAAAATATACTGCGGGTCGATGTTGCGGCGCGCCAATGAACTGTAGCCGGGGTTGAACTCTTAAGGTGTTAGTTGAAGTTCTGATTGAAGACCCAGTTAAGGTAAAACATCAGAAGTTCACGATAAGATTCAATGCCTTGTTGATAATAAGTCTAGCACGCGAGTACTCTCAAGCATGACCGAAAGCACGGTCGAGAAAAGCCGATTGCTGTCCTACCCGGGCAGTCCGTTCCAGTTGCATCAGCCGTTTGAGCCAGCGGGTGACCAGCCGGAGGCGATTGCCCGCCTGTTGCAAGGCATTGACGACGGTTTGAGCTTTCAAACTCTGTTGGGGGTGACCGGTTCGGGCAAGACCTTCACCATGGCGAACGTCATCGCCCAACAAGGCCGTCCGGCCCTGGTGCTGGCGCCGAACAAAACGCTAGCGGCCCAGCTTTACGCCGAAATGCGCGAATTTTTCCCGAATAATGCGGTCGAGTATTTCGTTTCGTACTACGACTATTACCAGCCTGAAGCCTACGTTCCGACGCGCGATCTGTACATCGAAAAAGATTCGTCGATCAACGAGCACATTGAGCAAATGCGCCTGTCCGCGACCAAGTCCTTGCTCGAGCGCCGTGACACCATCATTGTCGCCACCGTATCCTGCATTTACGGTATCGGAAACCCGAATGATTATCATGCGATGATCCTGACGGTCCGGGTCAGTGACAAGTATTCGCAGCGCGACATTCTGCAGCGACTCGTGGCCATGCAGTACAAGCGCAATGAAACCGATTTTGCGCGCGGCACGTTCCGAGTTCGCGGCGACACGATCGACATCTTCCCGGCAGAGCATGCCGAGCTGGCGGTTCGGATCGAGTTGTTCGACGACGAGATCGAGAGCATTCAGTTATTCGATCCCTTGACCGGTCGGGTACGGCAAAAAATTCCGCGATTCACGGTCTACCCATCCTCGCACTATGTGACGCCGCGTCAGACCGTCATGCGCGCGATTGAAACGATCAAGCTTGAGCTCGCTGATCGGCTGAAGTTTTTTTATGATCAGGGCAAACTGGTCGAAGCGCAGCGCCTTGAGCAGCGAACCCGGTTCGATATTGAAATGCTTTCCGAACTCGGTTTCTGCAAGGGCATTGAGAACTATACCCGCCATATGTCGGCCGCCAATCCAGGTGATCCGCCGCCGACCTTGGTCGACTATATGCCGGATGACGCACTGATGATCATCGACGAGAGCCACGTAACGATTGGTCAGCTCAACGGAATGTATCGCGGTGACCGCTCGCGCAAGGAGACCCTGGTTCAGTTCGGTTTTCGATTGCCCTCGGCGCTCGATAATCGACCGCTGAAGTTCGAGGAATTCGAGGGCAAATTGCGTCAGTGCATTTTTGTTTCGGCGACGCCATCGAATTACGAAGCGGCACATGCCGGGCAAGTCGTTGAGCAAGTTGCGCGTCCGACCGGTTTGATCGACCCCGAGGTTACGGTTCGCCCGGCGTCCACGCAAGTCGATGATGTGCTGTCGGAAATCCACCTGCGGGTTGCGCGTCACGAGCGCGTACTCGTCACGACCTTGACCAAGCGTATGTCGGAGGATCTGACCGACTTCCTGTCCGAGCATGGTGTGCGGGTTCGGTATTTGCATTCGGATATTGAAACGGTCGAGCGGGTTGAAATAATCAGAGACCTCAGACTGGGCGTCTTTGACGTTCTGGTCGGCATTAATTTGTTGCGTGAAGGCCTTGATATTCCCGAGGTCTCGCTGGTGGCCATTCTGGATGCAGATAAAGAGGGATTTTTGCGCTCTGAACGAAGCCTGATCCAGACCATTGGTCGAGCGGCTCGCAATCTGAATGGCGCGGCGATTCTTTATGCCGATCGCATTACCGATTCAATTCGTAAAGCGATGGATGAAACGGCGCGGCGCCGGATCAAGCAGCGTCAGTTCAACGAAGCCAACGGAATTGTGCCTCGTGGCGTTATCAAAGACATCAAGGAAATGATTGATGGTGTCTATGATCCTCAGCAGGCGAAGGCCGAAGTGAAGGCCGCGCAAGCTCAGGCGCTTTACGAGAACATGAGCGACAAGAGCCTGGCGAAGGAGATCAAGCGTCTTGAGCGGCAGATGCTTGATCATGCCAAGAATCTGGAGTTCGAGCGGGCCGCGCAAGTGCGCGATCAATTGAGTCAATTGAAACGTCAGGTATTTGGCGCTCCAGGCAGTGACAATGTCTTGACCTTCCCGTCGGGTAAAGCGGCTTAGTACAGTTCAAGATTTTCAAGTGAAAGTAATTTTTAATCATTAATCGATCCTCAGGCGGAAAAAAAATGGCAAAAAGAGAACCCATCTCGCTAGCAATGAACACTCGAGTACTTTTCGTCTCCATGGGCAACATCTGTCGCTCGCCCATGGCCGAAGGCGTATTTCGGCACTTGATTCGTCAAGCGGGCCTGGATGATGTCGTCAAAGTCGAATCGGCGGGCACCCACGCTTTTCATGCGGGTGAGTCGCCCGACAAGCGTGCAATTACCTCGACGCATAAACGCGGCTTCGACATTTCCGATCTGCGTGCCAGCGCAGTCAAGGAAAAGAATTTCGAAGACTACGATCTGATTCTCGCTATGGATTGGGACAATCTTTCGATGTTGCAGCAGTCGGCACCGAAGCGTATTCATCACAAGATTCAACTGCTGATGCGTTTTGCGACCGAACATGAGACGGCAACGATACCCGATCCGTATTACGGAAACACCCAAGGCTTTGAGCAAGTGCTTGATTACATTGAAGACGCTTGTAACGGCCTGCTGGAAGTCGCCAAGCGCCGCGCCACCCAGGTCGCGGCTGCCTGAGCTTGCTTTGATCGTCTCGCCGGGGCGAGTAGCATGAGGAGTCCGGTCGGAGGACTCCAACTTCACCGGTTTTGTCTAGGACAAAAACCATTCCCACTGTGCGGATTCTCGACTAAAATAGTCGAGTATTATGTACAGTGATGATTCCTCTTATCCGAACCATAAATTGGGGTCAACATGCGACTTACAACAAAAGGGCGTTTTGCAGTGACGGCGATGATTGATTTGGCTATGCGCCAGACTCAGGGGCCTGTGACGTTGGCGGGTATCAGCCAGCGCCAGAAGATCTCGCTATCTTATTTAGAGCAGTTATTTGGCCGGCTTAGACGCCACGAACTGGTTGAGAGTACCCGCGGTCCCGGTGGCGGTTACACCTTGGCGAAACCGCTCAAGGACGTTACGGTTGCCGATATCATCTTCGCGGTCGATGAGCCGCTCGATGCTACCAAATGCGGCGGCAAGGAAAACTGCGTCGATGAAGGCCCCTGCATGACCCACGACTTGTGGGCAAATCTGAATCGGAAAATGATCGAGTATCTTGATTCGGTCAGTCTGGCCGATCTGGTCGAAGGTCAAAAGGTCAAGGAATCGCACGAAACGCCGAGGAAAATTTCGGTATTGCGTGAGCATCGCGCAGCGCTTGAGTTTCCAACCTCCACTTTGCAACCGATTCGAAGCGAGAGCGGGCGCTTGACTTTGGCATAGGTCGCGGTGCTCGGGTCGCCACAGATGTGCGTTGGTAAAAGAGACGTGAGTTGGTATTTTCGCAGCGCAAGCTGCCTGGTCAAATCAAATGAAAGCGGCAAAGAGGAATTTAATGCAGTTGCCTATTTATCTGGATTATTCGGCAACCACCCCGGTTGATCCGAGGGTGGTAGACAAAATGCTGCCGTTCCTCAAGGGTTCCTTCGGAAACCCCGCCTCGCGCAGTCATGCGTATGGCTGGGAGGCCGAACAAGCCGTCGAGCAGGCGCGTGAGGATGTCGCGGCACTGGTTAACTGCGACGCCAAGGAATTGGTCTGGACCTCGGGCGCAACCGAGTCAATCAATCTGGCGCTCAAAGGCGCTGCGCACTTTTACAGCGAGAAGGGTAAACATCTCGTTACCACCAAGACAGAGCACAAGGCGACGCTGGACAGCATGCGGGAGCTCGAGCGTCAAGGTTTCGAGGTGACTTATCTGGAAGTTCTAGACAACGGTCTGGTCGACTTGGAGGTGTTCAAGGCGGCGCTTCGAAGCGATACGATCCTGGTCTCAATGATGTACGTGAATAACGAGATTGGTGTCATTCAGGACATTGCAGCGATGGGCGAGATCTGTCGCGAGCGCGGTGTACTGTTACATGTCGATGCCGCGCAAGCCACTGGCAAGATCGTCGTTGATCTGGCCAAGCTGAAGGTCGACCTGATGTCTTTTTCGGCACACAAGACTTATGGTCCGAAAGGCATTGGTGCTCTGTACATTCGACGCAAGCCGCGCGTTCGCATCGAAGCACAAATCCATGGCGGTGGCCATGAACGCGGTTTTCGCTCGGGCACCTTGGCCAGTCACCAGATTGTCGGCATGGGCGAGGCTTTCCGGCTCGCTCGCCTGGAAATGGTGAGCGAGAACGAACGGATTCGCATGCTTCGCGATCGCCTCTGGGCGGGCCTCAAGCAAATGGATGAGGTGTTCCTGAACGGCGATATGGATCAGCGGGTACCGCACAACCTGAACGTCAGTTTTAACTACGTCGAGGGCGAATCGCTGATCATGGCGATCAAGGAATTGGCGGTGTCGAGCGGGTCTGCCTGCACGTCAGCGAGTCTCGAGCCATCTTACGTTTTGCGGGCACTTGGGCGCAGTGACGAATTGGCGCACAGCTCGATTCGCTTCACGGTCGGACGTTTTACGACTGTGGCTGATGTCGATTTTGCCATATCGCTTTTGCAGTCAAAGGTAGCGAAGCTACGTGAAATGTCGCCGCTTTGGGAAATGGTCAACGAAGGCGTTGACTTGAATAGCGTGCAATGGGCCGCACATTAAGTATTAGTATCGAATCGATTGGTATGGGAGCATTCTGAAATGGCATATAGCGAAAAAGTACTCGATCATTATGAGAACCCGCGTAATGTGGGTTCGCTTGACAAAAACGATCTGAGCGTTGGTACTGGTATGGTCGGCGCACCGGCCTGTGGCGATGTCATGAAACTGCAGATCCGGGTTAACGATCAGGGCATCATTGAAGATGCGCGTTTCAAGACCTATGGCTGCGGTTCAGCCATCGCCTCGTCTTCACTGGTAACCGAGTGGGTCAAGGGCAAAAGCTTGGACGAAGCTGCCCAGATCAAGAACACGCAGATTGCAGAGGAATTGGCGCTGCCACCGGTAAAAATTCATTGTTCGATCCTGGCTGAAGATGCGATCAAGGCGGCGGTTGCCGACTACAAGAGCAAGCATCAACAAGTTGCGCCGGTACATCTGAAGGTGGCCTGATGCAAGCCAATATGGTTCATGGCGTGAGCCTCACGCCAAGTGCGGCCAATCATGTCGCCAAGTTCCTCGAGAAGCGCGGCAAGGGTATTGCTTTGCGGCTGGGCGTGAAGACCAATGGTTGTTCCGGAATGGCTTATAAACTCGAGTACGCGGATGTCATCTCGGTTGATGACCTGCAGTTCGACAGCCATGGTGTGAAGGTACTGGTCGATCCCAAAAGCCTGCCGTACATTGACGGAACGGAACTGGATTTCGTGCGCGAAGGATTGAACGAGGGTTTCAAGTTCAATAACCCGAACGTAAAGAGCGAATGCGGTTGTGGTGAGTCGTTCAACATCTGATAGAAAAGCAGGCTGCCACGAGCAGCGGTTTTTTGGTTTGACAGATGAATAACCAGGACCACTTCCAGTTGTTGGGTCTGCCCCAGCGATTCGAGACCGATCTCGACGCCCTGGAACGCGGGTTCCGCAATATCCAGTCATCCGTTCACCCAGATCGATTCGTTCGTGCCATGGATTCCGAACGCCGTATGGCCATGCAACTTTCGACGCAGGTCAATGAAGCCTATCGCGTGTTGGTCAGCCCCATCGAGCGTGCGCTGTATTTGTGCCGACTTCACGGCGTGTCGCCCGATACCGATCGCGGTGTCGGCCTGGATTTGGCGTTTTTGAATCAGCAGATGGAATGGCGTGAGCAACTTGACGAGGCGCGCGGTGATTTGCGCGCACTGACCAAATTGCATGAACAACTCACGCAAGCTCAAGGTGAGCGCATAGGCGAAGTACAACGCTTGATCGACGAAGCTCACGACTACGCACGGGCCACCGAGCTGGCGCGAGAGATGATGTTTATTGAAAAGTTCAGACACAGTCTGGATGCCGCTTCGAGATCGCTATAGATGGCCTTGCTGCAAATTTCCGAACCTGGAATGACTCCCGATCCGCACCAGCGCAAGCGTGCTGTTGGCATCGATCTGGGTACTACCAATTCGCTGGTGGCCACCATCCGTCATTCAGTGGCAGAAGTGCTGGAGGATAACAAGGGCAGGGCTTTGCTGCCTTCGGTGGTCCGTTATGCCGAAGAGGGCGTGGTGTTGGTCGGCGACATTGCCGCTGGTCAGGCGGCAGCCGATCCGTTAAACACGATCATTTCCGTCAAGCGCTTCATGGGGCGCGACCTGACTGATGCGCAACGGCAATCGTCGACTTATGAGTTTGTCGATGCGCCCGGCATGGTACAGATCAAGACCCGAGCCGGTGCCAAGAGTCCGGTTGAAGTCTCGGCCGACATCCTGCGCGTCTTGCGTGAGCGCGCCGAAATGTCGCTCGGCGGATCGCTGGATGGCGTGGTCATAACCGTGCCGGCTTACTTCGATGATGCGCAGCGTCAAGCCACCAAGGATGCCGCCCGGCTGGCAGGACTCGAGGTGCTGCGTTTGCTCAATGAACCGACCGCCGCCGCGCTGGCTTACGGGCTCGATAACCATCGCGAAGGTATGTATGTCGTGTACGACCTCGGCGGTGGTACCTTCGACGTTTCGATTTTGCGCATGACCCGTGGCGTCTTCGAAGTCATTGCCACGGGTGGTGACAGTCACCTGGGTGGCGATGATTTTGATCTTCAGATCGTTGAATGGGCGCTGCACGAAACTGGAATGACCCGCAACCTCGACTCGCCGATTGAAGCCTGCCTGGCCGACGGTTCCCTGAACGCCAGTGATCTGCGCTTGCTGCTGAACGAAGCGCGGCGGGCCAAGGAGTCGCTGTCGACGCAGCCTTTGGTTAATTTTCTGGTGACCCTGTCGGAGCAGATGACGGTCAAGTTACCGCTGACGCGCGAGAAATTCGATTCGCTGACGCAACCGCTGTTGCAACGAACCTTGAGCGCCACCCGAAACGCCATGGCTGACGCGCGGCTCGACAGCAAGGATATTGAAGCCGTGGTGCTGGTCGGTGGCGCCACCCGGATGCCGCAGGTGCGCAGCGCGGTCGGTGCGTTTTTTGAAAAATTGCCGCACACCGAAATTGATCCGGATCGCGTTGTGGCCGTGGGTGCGGCCATGCAGGCCAATTTGTTGGTGGGCAACCGGGCGCCTGGCGAAGATTGGTTGCTGCTCGACGTAACCCCCCTGTCGCTGGGACTCGAGACGATGGGGGGCATCGTCGAGCGCATTATTGCGCGCAACTCCACCATTCCTACCGCACGCGCGCAAGAATTCACGACCTTCAAGGATGGCCAGACGGCGATGTCGGTCCATGTTGTTCAGGGTGAGCGTGAGATCGTTTCCGACTGCCGCTCTCTGGCACGCTTCGAATTGCGCGGATTTCCGCCGATGCCTGCCGGCGCAGCCCGTATTCTTGTGACGTTTCAGGTCGATGCGGATGGGCTATTGAGCGTTTCCGCTTGCGAAGACACGTCCGGCGCCAAGGCCAGTATTACCGTCAAACCTTCCTACGGCCTGAGTGACGGCCAGATCGCCGATATGCTGCAGGCGTCCTACGTCAATGCCAACCAAGACATGGTGACGCGCGCCCTGCGCGAGCAACAAGTTGACGCCGATCGCATGATTACGGCGACCGAATCGGCGCTGGCGGCGGATCCCGGCCTCTTGAGTCAAACTGAAATTGATCAGATACGGGCACTGATCGACCGTCTGGTGCACAGTCGTGACGGGTCTGACGCGACCTTGATTCGTTCGGCTATTGAAGCCCTGGCCTCTGGAACCGAACAATTCGCAGCCGCCCGTATGAACCGTTCCATCGCACTGGCTTTGACCGGTCGAAATTTGAATGAATTGGGTACTGGACCCTGACTATGCCCATTCTGAAAATCCTGCCGCACGCATCCTTGTGTCCCGCCGGGCTCGCGCTCGACGTCGAACGCGGCACCAATCTGTGCCGGGCACTGCTCGATCACGGCGTGGCGATTGAGCACGCCTGTGAATTGTCTTGCGCTTGCACCACTTGCCACATCGTCGTCAAACAAGGCTTCAATAGCCTGAAGGCTTCCGACGAGAGCGAGGATGATCTGCTCGATCGGGCCTGGGGCCTGACTGCCGTGTCGCGGCTGTCCTGCCAGACGGTGATGGCGAATCAGGATCTGACGATCGAGATTCCGAAGTATTCGATCAACCATGCTCGCGAGGAACATTGAACGCCATGAAATGGACTGATGTTTACGATCTGGCCGCTGCCCTGTGTGATGCCCATCCGCAGGTTGATCCGAAGACGATTCGCTTCACCGATCTGCATCAATGGGTCATGGCCCTGCCAGGCTTTGACGACGATCCGAAGCGCAACGGCGAGAAAATCCTGGAAGCCATTCAACAGGCCTGGATTGACGAGCTCTGAGCCCGAAGGTTACTACGAGCTAAAAGCTCAGGCGCAACTACGCGCTGCGGCTCAGACGCTACTACGAGCTCAAAAGTTAAACACGCTTGAGCGCTGGAAATAAAATTACATCACGGATGCTTGGGCTGTTGGTCAGCAACATGATGAGCCGGTCAATGCCGATGCCGCAACCGCCGGCCGGTGGCATGCCGTACTCCAGCGCGCGCACATAGTCGGCGTCGTAAAACATCGCCTCGCTGTCGCCGGCATCTTTGGCCTGCGATTGAGCCCGAAAGCGCGCGGCCTGATCTTGCGCATCATTGAGTTCTGAAAAGCCATTGGCGATTTCGCGACCGGTCATGAACAGTTCGAAGCGCTCGGTAATAGCCTCGTGTTGGTCCGATGCTCGGGCCAACGGCGATACTTCGACCGGGTAATCAATAATATAGGTCGGGTTCCAGAGTTTCGCCTCGGCTACCTGCTCGAACAACTGCAACTGCAAGGCGCCTCGGGAACTGGCGCCGATCGTATCGAGATGCGCCAGATCGGCGCCGTGTCGCACGACTTCAGTGCGCAGAAACGTCATGTCATCCAAGGCTGCGCCCTCGTAGTCCGCTGCGTATTTGCGGATGGCCTCGGTGATCGTCAAGCGCTCAAATGGCGCCCCCAGGTCGATTTCACGACCTAGGTATTGCAGCCGAGTGGTGCCGAGCGCAGACAGCGCCGCGTCCCGAATGACTTGCTCGGTGAAGTCCATCAGCCAGCGGTAGTCGGTGTAAGCCGCGTAGAACTCCATCATGGTGAATTCAGGATTGTGGCGCGGGCTGATGCCTTCATTGCGAAAACTTCGATTGATCTCGAACACCCGCTCAAAGCCACCGACCAGCAGGCGCTTCAGGTACAGCTCAGGCGCAATGCGCAAATACATTTGCTGATCGAGCGCGTTGTGATGGGTAATGAATGGCTTGGCGGCCGCGCCACCCGGAATCGGGTGCAACATTGGCGTCTCGACTTCCAGAAAGCCGTTGGCGCTCATGAAACTGCGGACCGCATTGATGGTCTTGCTGCGGGCCACGAAAATTCGGCGCGAATCCTCGTTGACGATCAGATCAACGTAGCGCTGCCGATAACGTTGCTCCTGGTCGGACAGACCGTGAAATTTGTCCGGCAGGGGCCGCAATGATTTGGTCAGTAGCCGCAAGCTCGACGCACGTACCGAAAGTTCGCCCTTGAGGGTTCTGAACAGTCGACCACTGACACCGATGATGTCGCCCAGGTCCCAGTGTTTGAAGGCTTCATGCTGCTCGGCGCCCGCGCTCTCGTCGCTCAGATAAATCTGCAGACGACCAGTGGCGTCCTGCAAGGTCGCGAAGCTGGCTTTGCCCTGTACGCGCTTGAGCATCATTCGGCCGGCCAGACTGACCTCGATGGGCGCCTGCTCGAGTGCCTCGCGCGATTTTTCCGCGTATTGCGCCAGCAAGGTCGCGGCGCGGTGTGCCGGTTGGAAGTCATTCGGAAACGCCGCTGCTGGCGCCGATCCTGGCACTGCAGCCAGCGCTTGCGCCTTTAACTGACTTCGCAAGGTCGCCAGCTTGGCGTAGCGCTCCTGCACCACTTGATTTTCATCTTCCAACGGTGTCGGCGATGGGTCGTTTTCGGCCGCATCGGCGGGCTTGCTTGAACTGTTCATCCGGGCTGACCTTGCAATGTTCGATTCGGTATTGGGGGTGAATTCAGACGCCCTGTTTCAGGCTGGCTTGTATGAATTCGTCAAGATCGCCATCGAGCACCGACTTGGTATTACTGATCTCGACGTTGGTGCGCAAGTCCTTGATGCGCGAGTTATCCAAAACATAGGAGCGAATCTGATGGCCCCAGCCGATATCGGTTTTTGACGCCTCGACCTTGTCCTGCTCGGCCTGGCGCTTGCGCACTTCGTATTCGTAAAGCCGGGCACGCAGCATGTTCATCGCCTCGTCGCGGTTACGGTGTTGCGAGCGGTCGTTCTGGCATTGGACAACGATGTTGGTCGGCAAATGGGTAATTCGTACGGCGGATTCGGTTTTGTTCACGTGTTGCCCGCCGGCACCGGATGCACGGAACACGTCAATTCTCAAGTCAGCCGGATTGATGTCGACCTCAATGGAATCATCGACTTCGGGATAAGCGTAGAGCGATGCAAACGAAGTGTGGCGTCCGCCACTGGAGTCAAACGGCGATTTGCGCACCAGACGGTGTACGCCGGTCTCGGTACGCAAATGGCCGTAGGCGTATTCGCCATCGACCTTGATGGTTGCACCCTTGATTCCAGCGACCTCGCCGGGCGACTCTTCGAGAATCTCTGCCTTGAAGCCTTTGCGTTCGCAATAGCGCAGGTACTGGCGCAGCAACATCGAGGCCCAGTCCTGGGCTTCGGTGCCGCCTGCGCCGGCCTGAATTTCGACGAAGCAGTTATTGATATCGGCTGGATTCGAAAACATTCGACGAAACTCGAGCGCAGCTACCGAACTCTCGACTGCTTGTACGTCGGTCTCAAGCGCGATCAGCGTGGATTCGTCGTTCTCGGACTGTGCCATGTCGAACAGATCGCCGGCGTCGGTCAGCGAAGAGCCAATCTGCTTGAGCGTACCGACCACCCCTTCGAGGGTTTTACGTTCCTTGCCGAGCTCCTGCGCGCGAATCGGATTGTTCCAGACGTCGGCGGCCTCCAGCAGTCCGGCGACTTCTTCGAGGCGTATTAACTTGTTATCGAAGTCAAAGATACCTCCGCAGATCGGCACTGCGCAGACGCAGTTGCGAGATCAATGAGCTTAAGTGGTTTAGGCGCTCGGCATCCATGGCGTTTCTATCGGTAAACCGCTAATTATAACGTCCGTGCGATCAAGTTGCCGAATCCAGATGACGGACGCGCACCTCGAGCTTGCGCGAGCCGTTGAATTCGTTGACACCCAACTGATAGGCCAGGCGACAACGCTGCGGCAGTGGTTGCACGCGATTAAAGAAGATCGCCTCGAAGCTTTGCCGAGCGCCGGCGTTGAGTCGAAGTTGCATTTTCAGATGTCGGTCTTTAAGCAGTCTTTGCTGGCTGACCACAAATTCGTCACAGAACAAAGGCTCCGGAAATCCCTGTCCCCAACAAATTTCGCCGAGCTGCTCGACCAGACTCATTGACCAGTATTGTTCGGGCAGACTGCCATCGGTACTGATCTCACGTCGAAAATTTTCCGGATCGCTGAATTCGACGACGGCCTGCTCGAGGGCGCGCTTGAAGCGCTCCAGGTTGCTTGCACTCAGGGTCAGTCCGGCTGCCATGGCGTGGCCGCCGAATCGTTCGATCAAGTCAGGCTCGCGTTTGCTGACCAGATCAAGCACATCGCGTAGATGCACGCCCGGAATCGATCGTCCCGAACCCCGCAGCAGATGTGGTTCGTGCGAATTCCGGGCGAATGCAAAAACCGGTCGGTGCAATTGGTCCTTGATGCGCGAAGCTACCAGCCCAACCACGCCTTCATGCCAGTCCGCCTCGAACAGGCAGGTGCTGCGCGAATCGTCGCTGACGTCGACGACCAGAGTGTCGGCCTGTTTTCGCATGTCGCTTTCAATCTTGCGACGTTCGCGATTGATCTGATCGAGCTGCTGAGCCAGCGCCAGGGCTTTGCCAGGATCATCCTCGAGCAAGCAGGCTATGCCAATTGAAATGTCCTGAAGACGACCAGCCGCATTGATTCGTGGCCCCAGACCAAAGCCGATATCAACCGTTGAACAACGCCTGGCTTCGAGTCCGGCGACCTGGAACAGCGCCTTGACGCCAGGCTGCGCCAGGCCTTTGCGGATTCGACGGATACCGGCATTGACCAACAGGCGGTTATTGGCGTCCAGGCGCACCAGATCGACGACGGTGCCAATTGCCACCAGATCAAGCAAATCAACTAACGGCGGCTGATTACCCTCGGCAAAGGAACCGCGCTCACGTAATTGGGCACGCGTGGCGAGCAACACGTAAAGCGCCACACCGACACCGGCCAGATGTTTGCTCGCAAAGGCGCAATGAGCCTGATTCGGATTGACGATCGCGTTGGCATCAGGCAGAAGTGCAGCGGGCAGATGGTGGTCGGTAATCAGCACATTCATGCCGGCCGCGCGAGCGCTCGCAACGCCCTCAATACTCGCAATGCCATTGTCCACGGTGACCAGCAAGTGTGGCCAACCCAGTCGAGGATGTGTCTTGGCGAGATCCACGATCGGTGGCGTCAGGCCATAACCATGCTCAAACCGGTTTGGCACCAGATAATCGACCTGGGCACCCATTCGGCGCAGCCCGCGAACCATGACGGCACAAGCCGTTGCTCCGTCGCAATCGTAGTCGGCAACGATCAAGATGCGCTCATTCCGACTGATGGCGTCGCACAGCAATTGCGCGCCTGATTCAAGTCCCATGAGTCCGTCCGGATCGAGAAGTGAGTCCATCGCCGGATGCAGTTGCGTGATCGAATCGAGGCCGCGAATGCTGAGCAGGCGAGCCAGCACCGGTTCACAGCCTTCAAGCAGCAAGCGGTTCAGGGCGCCCTGATCGACCGGGCGCTCAATGATCACGGTTTGTCCATTCGAACCAGCCCTTGGTGTCAGCTCGCCGCCAGAAGGCCCATTGATCAATGCCGTTGCGCTCGAGTGCAATCAGTCGGCGTTCGCCGGTCAGGACCACGCGAACGTTGCCTTTGAGCTTGTTGAGTATGGTCTGGATCATTCGCCAGATCATCATGGAGCGGTACTCCCCGTCGGACATTACCAGCTTTAGAGGGTCAACCGCGATCAGAATGCCGCCGCCGGCCGATTTGGTGAATGCTGAGTCGTTGACGTCGTTGATGTCATTGAAGCTATTACGGTCGCTGATGTCCGCAAGGTCCACGAGCCGTACCGAGCGCAGGTCACGATTGACGCCATCGCCTGGAATGCTGCGAATGAGGCCTTTCAAGGGCGGCAGGTCGGTATAACAAATTGCGAAGGGTGTGGCTTTTGCGGCACCGGCCAGGCCATCAAACCACAAGCTGTTGACGGCAGGCAGGCCGCGCTGCGCACGTTCCTCATTGACCGGATGTTCATGCCAGGTCATTTGCACTTCATTGAGCAGTCTGCGCCACTGACGGGCCTCATCGCCGCACGGACTGTAGGCGTCGATATTACGGCCATTGGCGGCTCGCCAGCCGTGGGCAATCAGACCCGCGAAACGGCCATCAGTGGCGACTAGCGTGCTCAGGTACCAGCGATCCGGCTGCTCGATCAGCAACTGCAAGCCGCTCTCGCGCAACAGCGGCGCAATCGACGCGTGCAAGGCGCGGGCCGCGACGAGATCGAGCTTGAGTTGAGCTGGGTCGGTCAACACCATGTGATCGCGACCCAGATGCAGGTGTACGGGTGTCAGACGCCAACACGGCGATGGCGCTTGATCGACGAAGGCTGTTGACGCTTCAATGCTGGCGGCATCGTCAACGGCAAACTGTTGTCGCAACCATTTTTCCCAGGGCATCTCGAGGGGCACAGCGGCGGCATCGTCGGAACATTCGGTTTGTCGATAACGAGCGAACAGGTGACTCGCCTGTCTCGCAATTGGCTCCGCTGTGCTCGGCTCTGTGTTCAGCGCATCGGGAAACAGACAGGTATAGGACATCAGGTTGGCGTCAGGCTGGCATCAAGCGGATTGTTCGGAATTAATTGCAAGTTAGCGATCTGTGGCAAACTCTCGCCGATTCTTCATCACCGAGTACAGAGTGTCCCGATTCGCTTCACTGCCTTATGAATACTTTGTTGGTTTACGTTATACCAGCGCCGGTAAGCGCTCGGGCCGACGCAATGGCTTTATTTCGTTCATTTCGACCTTGTCAGTGGCTGGAATTGCGCTCGGTGTTGCGGCGCTGATTGCCGTATTGTCGGTCATGAACGGCTTTCAAAAAGAAGTTCGCGACCGCATGTTGGGAGTACTTTCCCACATTGAAGTCTTCGCCGGCCGCCAACCATTGACCGATTGGAACAAGGTCCTGGACGATGCCAGGCGCAACCCCAGAGTACTGGCCGGTGCACCGTACGTCGCAGGCCAGGCCATGCTGACTCATGAAGACAGTGTGCGGGGTGTGCTGGTGCGCGGCGTCATGCCCGATCGCGAAGTCGACGTCACCGAATTCGCGCGGGTCATGAAACAGGGGCGACTCGATGCGCTGAAGCCAGGCGAGTTCGGCGTTGCGATCGGCAAGGAGCTGGCCAACCAATTGTTGTTGGGCGTCGGCGACAAATTGACCTTGATCGCACCCCAAGGGACTGTGACGCCCACGGGTGTGGTGCCACGTTTGCGGCAGTTCACGGTCATGGCCGTGTTCGAGTCCGGGCACTACGAATATGACAGTAACCTGGTGCTCATGCACTTGAGCGATGCAGCCAAACTGTTTCGCATCGACGGTGTCAGTGGCGTGCGTTTGAAAACATCGGCCATGTTGGCGGCGCCGGAAATTGCCAAAGAGCTGTCGCGTTCTCTTAGTGGTGATCTGTTCATCAGAGATTGGTCTTCTGAGAATCGCAACTGGTTCGCGGCAGTTCAAATTGAAAAGCGGATGATGTTCATTATCTTGACGCTGATCATCGCCGTGGCGGCGTTTAATCTTGTGTCGATGCTGGTCATGACGGTGACCGATAAGCAGGCTGATATCGCGATCCTGCGCACCCTTGGCTCGTCGCCTGGAAGCATCATGAAAATTTTCATGGTGCAAGGCTCGGTGGTCGGCTTGCTCGGTACCTTCATGGGCGTTGCGCTAGGTGTATTGCTGGCCCTGAACATCGGCTCAATCGTGGCTACGGTCGAACAGTTGTTCGGATTTCGGGTGCTGCCCAGTGGCGTTTATTTCATCAGTCATTTGCCCAGTGACCTGCAACTCTCTGATGTCTGGACCATCGGAGCGGTGTCCTGTCTGATGGCCTTGCTCTCTACGCTTTATCCGAGTTGGCGTGCGTCCAAGGTACAACCGGCCGAGGCGTTGCGATACGAATGAGCGAATCCATTCTGGCTTGTCGTGACCTCGGCAAGACCTTCGGCGATGCGCAAGGCGCCATCGAAGTGCTGAGGGCGGTGACGCTCGACGTTGAAAAAGGCGATCTGCTGGCAATTGTTGGCGCCTCCGGCAGCGGCAAAAGTACCTTGCTGCATCTGCTGGGTGGGCTCGATACGCCCAGTAAAGGCGAAGTCACGCTGCTGGGCAAACGTCTGGATCAGATGAACGAGGCGCAGCGCGGCGTGCAACGCAATCAATCGCTGGGCTTCGTCTACCAGTTCCATCATTTACTGCCTGAATTCAGCGCGCTCGACAACGTGGCGATGCCCTTGTTGATCCGCAGAATGCCCTATTCATCGGCCAAAGACCGGGCCAATGAATTGCTTAAATCGGTCGGTCTGGGCACGCGCGTGACCCATAGACCGGGAGAGTTATCCGGCGGTGAACGTCAGCGGGTTGCGCTGGCCCGATCACTGGTCAACGAGCCTCGTTGTGTGTTGGCCGACGAGCCAACAGGTAACCTCGATCGCCAAACGGCACGACAGATGTTTGATCTGATGATCGGATTGAACGAGACCTTGCAGACCAGCTTTGTCATCGTCACTCACGATCTGGAGTTGGCCGCTAGAACCCGCCGTATTTTCACCCTGCGCGATGGGGTCCTGGAGGCGGCTTGACAATCTTGAGGCGTCGTAACTTCATGTCGAATCTTTACCAGACATGAAGGCAGGAGTGTTCCGCCATGCTGATCGATAGTCACTGCCATATCGACGCGCCGGAGTTTGACGCCGACCGCGACGATGTGATCGCACGCAGTCTCGCGCTAGCGGTGCGTGCCTTCGTGCTGCCGTCCGTGGCGCGCGAAAATTTCGAGACGGTGATGCAGATTGCTGCGCGCCATCCGCAGGTGGTCTACGCGCTGGGCATCCACCCGCTTTATACCGATCGTGCCCAGGAATCTGACCTGCAGGCGCTGCGGCTGGCGATCGAGCAGAAACTTTCAGATCGGCAACTGATTGCCATTGGTGAGATTGGCCTGGATTTTTTCGTGCCCGGGTTGGACCGCGACCGGCAGCTTTACTTTTATGAACAGCAATTGCAAATAGCCCACGAGTTTGAATTGCCCGTGATCCTTCATGTGCGTCGTGCGCAGGATCAGATCTTGAAGTATTTGCGGCGCGCCCGATTATCCGGCGGTATCGCGCACGCATTCAATGGCAGTCAACAGCAAGCCGAGGCGTTTCTAAAGCTCAATTTTGTGCTGGGGTTCGGTGGTGCCATGACCTTTTCAAGGGCCCTGCAGATTCGCCGCCTGGCGACGACCTTGCCGCCAGAGGCTCATGTGCTGGAGACTGATGCGCCGGACATCTCGCCCAGTTGGCTGCATCCGGTTCGCAATACGCCGAGCGAGATTCCGCGCATTGCCGCCGTACTGGCCGAGCTGCGCGCTATCGACGTTGATCAATGCGCGACGGTGACGGCTACTAATCTCAAGCGCGTGCTGCCGAGACTGGAGGCGGCATTGCGCTTCAATTAGGGCCTGTGTGCACTGAAGGACGGTAGTACGTGTTGCGCAGTATCCATGAGGCATCGACCATCGGTCTGATGCCTCGTGCCGATGGCGGCTCGAGCGCCATTTCGGCATCATATTCGCATGCACATGTTCAAGGGGATACTAAAGCCCGCCGCCGGCACTGCGGTTGGGTTGACCGCGACGTTGGCCTGTTGGTCTGCGCATCAGTTTGCTCAGTTGCTGAGCCCGACCGGCTGCGTCATTCTGCTGGCGATCGGTTTGAGCGTCCTGCTGCTCGGTGTCGTGCTGGCCCTTCGTATTCCAGGCCTGCTGTTGCTCGCAGCGATATTCACCGTGTTCTTCGCCAGCACCCATCTGCGTGCGCATTGGGCATTGTCTGAGCGGATCCATGCCGACGACGAAGGGCAAAACATTGAGGTCATAGGCATCGTTGAAGATCTGCCAACGGTTTTCGAGCACGGGGTCCGATTCGGTCTTCGAGTCGAGCGCTGTTTGAGTGAAAGCGTCAGTTGCCGGCCTGAGACGCTTTATCGACTGGGCTGGTACTACACGGGCGATCGGCGGGCAAAAAAACTAATCGCGTCGGTGCGACCCGGACGACGCCTGCAAGTTCAAGTTCGACTGAAGCAGGTTCATTCGCTGGCTAATCCGGGTCTGTTCGACGCAGAGCTTCGTGCACTGGAAGATGGTGTGGCCGCACGCGGATATGTCCGTAGCGCAACGGCTATCGATCGATCCAGATTGTCGCTGGCGCAAGCACTGAGCTATCCGATGATTCTGGTCAATCATGGTCGCTTTCAGCTCCGCGTGGCCATGCGCCAGGCTCTGCGAACCTCCAGCGAGATGAGTCGCGCGGTGATGGTCGCGCTGGTAGTTGGCGATCAGTCCGGCATTGGTGCCAGCGCTTGGGAAATGTTCAATCGAACCGGCATCGGTCATCTGATCAGCATTTCAGGATTGCACATCACCATGCTGGCCGGACTCGCACACAAGGGCGTAACGCGAATCTGGCATTCGCAACTTATCTTCCGATTGACCGGCTGGGTGTTGCCCCGAATCATTGCAACTCCGCTGGCCGCTCGAATAGCTGCGGTATCGGTGGCCTTTGGTTATAGCGCGCTGGCTGGCTGGGGCGTGCCTGCTCAGCGTACCTGCTGGATGCTGACGTTTGCGTTGTTGGCCAGTCTCGGTACTCGCGGCGCGGGCGCCTTGAATATCGTTGCGGCGGCGCTGCTGGCGGTATTGATGATCGATCCGTGGTCGGTGCTTGCCGCCGGATTCTGGCTATCCTTTGCGGCGGTAGCGGCGATCGTCTGGTACGGATCCTCAGGGGCCGGCTCAGTGCCGCAACGCAGGCTCCTGCGCGGACTGTTCGATGCGTTACGTGCGCAATGGGCGGTGACTATTGCGTTGGTACCACTCGGTGCGTTGTTCTTTGCGTCAGTGTCGTTGATCAGCCCGATTGCCAACAGTTTTGCCATTCCGGTGGTTTCCTTCATCGTCACGCCACTAGCGCTTGCTGGTGCGTTGTTGGTTCTGGTCTGGCCTTGGTTGGGCGGCTACTTTTTAAAATTTGCCGCCTGGTGTTTTGACGGTGTACTGTGGACGATGCAATTACTCGACCGTTTTGAGTACTCGGTCTGGATATTGCCCAATCCGGATTGGTTGGCGGTGTTGCTGAGCACCCTCGGTATTTTTATCCTGCTGTCGCGCGTGCTGCCGGGTCGCTTTTGGGGTGCGCTGAGCCTGTTGCCGGTGCTTGGCAAGCCCGCCTTGGCGCCGGCCGCCGACGAACTTTGGGTGACTGCAATTGATGTCGGCCAGGGGATGTCGGTATTGGTTGAAACCGCTGGTGGCCGGCTTTTGTATGACGCCGGTCCGGCGTATGGCAATGATAACGATGCCGGCCAGCGTGTCGTGGCGCCTTACTTGCGCGCGAGAGGCATCACGCGTATCGAGGCCCTGACCATTTCGCATAAGGATATCGATCATTCGGGCGGTGCGGCCAGTATTTTGCGCAGCGTCAAGGTCGATCGCCTGATCAGCTCCATGGCAGTGACCGAAGCGCTGGTTGAAAACGCCATCAATCGGAAGATTCCGTTCGAAGCCTGTGCTCGTGGCCAGGGCTGGCGCTGGGGCGACGTTCAATTCGAATGGCTGCATCCGGGCGAACTGCCGGTCCCTCGCGGCAAGTCCAGCAGCAACGCCAAGAGCTGTGTCCTGAAAGTCTCTTCGCCGGCCGGTTCGGCGCTGCTCGCCGGTGATATCGAGGCTGCGCAAGAGCGCCAACTGATCGCAGATTTGCCGGCCGATGCGATCAAGGCCGATGTTTTGCTGGCACCGCATCATGGCAGTAAAACCTCGTCCTCCGCAGATTTTCTGGCGGTGGTTGCGCCGTCACATGTCATTTTTCAACTCGGTTATCGCAATCGGTTCAAGCACCCCAATCCAACGATATGGCAGCGCTACAACGAGGGCCAGGCTGAGCTGTTGCGCTCCGATTGGCACGGTACCATTCAGATCAGATTTCGAATCGGTGATGTACCCAAGGTTGAGCGTTTTCGGGTCGATTCGCCGCGGTATTGGCGAATCTGTGTTGATCCCGAGCGCTGTGCGGCGCAACTATCCGGGACTCGGAAATGATTCTGCAGAAGACCATGCTCAATGACGCCGAACTAAATGCTCAATGACACTGAACCCAGTTAATGGTTCGAAATAATGCTGTTGGCATCGGCAGGAAGTGGCGCATTAGCCCGTGGGATAAACGCCGGACTGGAGCGCGCAAGAATCAGTTGGTCAAGGCCAGCCCGGTCCTGAGCGTTAGATTGGCCGTTGGCCGAGACGCGTCGACCGCCTTCAAACCGTTGCGCCCAGTAGCGCGCCGACAGTGGCTCTATCCTGATGACATTACCGGTCGATGGCGCATGAACAAAGCGGTCATCACCCAGATACAGACCGACGTGTGAAAACGGCCGCTGCAAGGTGTTAAAGAAGACCAAATCGCCGGGCATCAATCGAGTGCGATCGACAGCGACGCCGACGCTGCTCATCTCCTCGGTGGTCCGAGGCAGCCTCAATCCCAAGGCTTCCTGATAGACATGCCGAACAAAGCCGCTGCAATCCAGTCCGCCGGCTGGTGTCGAGCCGCCGAATCGATATTCGACGCCCAGTAAACCCAGTGATCGAACAATCAGCTCGGCCGTATCGGCCTCACTCAGTGCGGGCGTGGCGGTTCGAGCTTGCGCCGGCCCGACCAAGGAATGGCCGACCGCCAGGCCAAGCGCCAGAAGAGGTGCCGGACAGAGCGCGCGAAGCACGGAAAAAATTGAATATCGCAAAGTAGGGCGCCCTGCCAAGAATTTCGATGGTCTGCGACGACCGCGTCGAACGCGTGAGCCGGATATACTTGATTCGCAACCTAGGAGAAAGCGGTCATTCTGTCAAAGACTCCGCAGCCGACATCATGAATTTATTGACAACTACAACAGTTTTGCTGTGTACGGAGTCTGGCACGCTGTTTCGATCCTGGAACGCCGCGATCGGCCGATGGGTGCAGGTGTCGCAGGCGCGGGACTGCGAACAGGCGTTGGAGCGGGCGTTTCTCGATAACAGCTTGCTGCTTATCTTGCTCGACACAGACTGGTTGCAGTTCGATGGTGCCCGCTTGATTCGGCGATTACGCGGTGAGCCGCAAGAGCGCTTGGCCGACATGCCGATCTTTCTGATTGAGCAGTCGGGGCAGGCTTCTACCGCCGAATTGTGGCTGCGCGAGGGGGCCGATGGCGTGTTGTCCGCTCGCCACGAGCATCGCGCCCTTCGAGCACTGCTGAGTCGGTTATGCTCGCAACAAGAAAGATCGACCAGCCCAACCATGGCTGCTATCCCGGGAGAATAGTTTGACGCGTTTGGACGATACGGTCGCGCAATCGTTATTGCATCGTGAGGCGTTTTGGGCAGAACAAGCAGCGCTCATTGATTGGCAAAAACCATTCGGGCAGGTACTCGATTACAGCAGACCGCCATTTACTCGGTGGTTTTGCGGCGGCACCACGAACTTGTGTCACAACGCCGTCGATCGACATTTGAAAGACAGTGCCGACCAGCCTGCACTGATTTACGTCTCCACGGAGACCAACGTCGAGAAGATCTATACGTTCAATGAATTGCATACCGAAGTCATGCGCATGGCGGCGATCATGCTCGCTGCCGGAGTTGGGCGTGGTGACCGGGTTCTGATCTACTTGCCGATGATTGCCGAGTCGGTGTTCGCAATTCTGGCGTGCGCTCGAATCGGGGCCATTCATTCGGTGGTTTTTGGTGGCTTTGCTTCGCACAGTCTGGCAACGCGTATCGACGATGCCAAACCGGTGCTGATTGTCTCGGCCGATGCCGGCTCGCGCGCCGGCAAGGTGGTGCCGTACAAGGGTTTGCTCGATGAAGCCATCGAGCTGTCGGCCCATAAGCCAGCTCGGGTGCTGATGGTTGATCGCGGCCTGGCTGCGTTCACGTCGGTCGCCGGGCGCGACCTCGACTATGCAGAGCAGCGTCAGATGCATCGGGATGCGCAGGTGCCGGTGACCTGGCTCGAGTCCAATGAAGTCAGCTACATCTTGTACACCTCTGGTACGACCGGCAAGCCGAAGGGGGTGCAGCGCGATGTCGGCGGCTATGCGGTCGCGCTGGCGGCCTCGATGAAACATATCTACTGCGGCAACAAGGGCGAGACCTATTTCTCCAGCAGCGATATTGGCTGGGTGGTCGGACATTCGTACATTATTTACGGCCCATTGATCGCCGGCATGGCGACGATTTTGTTTGAAGGCACACCCGTGCGTCCAGACGCCGGTGTGCTCTGGAGTCTGGTGGAGCGTTACAAGGTCACGGTCATGTTCTCGGCACCCACAGCGATCCGGGTGCTCAAGAAACATGATCCTGCGTTTCTGAAGAAATATGATCTTTCTTCCTTGCGGGCGTTGTTTCTGGCCGGTGAACCGCTCGACGAGCCGACTTCAAACTGGATCAGTGAGGGTCTGGGCCGACCGATCATCGATAACTATTGGCAGACCGAAACCGGTTGGCCGATTTTGACGGTGGCCCATGGCATCGAGGCGACACCGACCCGGGTCGGCAGCCCTGGCAAGCCGATGTATGGTTATGACGTCAGGCTGGTGCATGAGGTCACGGGCGATGAGTTGGGCAATAACGAAAAAGGGGTGGTGGCGATTGTGCCTCCTCTGCCGCCCGGCTTCATGCAGACGATTTGGGGCGATGATGCGCGATTTGTCAAAACCTACTTTTCCAGTATTCCGGGTCGCCAGCTCTACTCGACCTTTGATTGGGGTATTCGAGACGATGATGGCTACTATTTCATTCTGGGGCGCACCGATGATGTCATCAATGTCGCCGGCCATCGACTCGGCACCCGTGAGATTGAAGAGTCGATCGCCAGCCACAGTGCGATCGCCGAATGTGCAGTGGTCGGAGTTGCGGATGCCTTGAAGGGTCAGGTCGCCATCGGATTTGCAGTGTTACGAGACGCCGGCGCGGCCAATGACACAGCCGAGCGTCTGCGGCTCGAAGGTGAGGTCATGGCCACCGTTGACCGGCAACTGGGCGCGGTAGCCAGACCCGCGCGCGTCTACTTTGTAAGCGCACTGCCCAAGACGCGATCGGGTAAGGTGTTGCGCCGTTCGCTGCAGGCGGTATGCGAAGGCCGAGACGCCGGTGACCTCACGACGATTGAAGATCCTGCGGCGCTTGAGCAGATTCGCCTCATCGTTGGCCGCTGATCGGAGTACGGTTTGATTGAACCGGCGTTGATCGTCAAGCGAATCGTCGATAATTTGCTGTTGCCACCGGGTGGCCCGCTGGTTCTGACCTTGGTCGGGCTGTTGCTGGGATCGCGCCGCCCCCGCCTCGGAAAATCTTTGGCCTGGAGTGGCGTCGTGCTCGGTCTCGTGCTGAGTACGCGCCTGGGCGCCTACGGGGTTGCCGAACTGGTTGAACGGGCCAGTCTGCCGGCGCTGTCGCAGGCGGCCTTGAAGAGTGCTTTGGCCTCATCGGCTCCGCCCGGTGCCATCGTTTTATTGGCTGGCGGTACGCACTTCGATCTTCGCGAGTTGCCGGCACCCGATCTGATGTCAGATCGAACTTTGCAGCGAGCCCTGCATGCGGTGCGGGTCTCGCGTTGGTCCGAATTACCCATTCTGGTCTCGGGCGCCAGTGTTTATGTGGGCCGGGTGGCCGAGGCGCAAACCATTGCGCGAATCATTCGTGAAGACTTTCTCCATCCTGTCAAATGGATCGAGGACGATTCGCTTGATACCGCCGAGAACGCCAGCAAATCGGCGCGCATGCTTAAGGCCGAGGGCGTCAACAAAATTGTGTTGGTGACCGATGCAACCCATATGTGGCGCTCGGTGCTGTCCTATGAGAGCGCCGGATTGCGCGTCATACCGGCACCGATGGCCTTCAGTGGCTCGCAGGGCGCCGACTGGAGCACGGCCTGGTTGCCGTCGGCGCAAGGTTTTGGCATCAGCGGTCGCGCCTTGCATGAATTGCTCGGCCTGCTCTGGTACCGTTTGAGCCGGGCGATTCGCTAGGAGCCTGTCGGGGTTGAGGCATAGCGTTGATAAAAAAGCGGGGAATAGCGATGGAATTTCATCGTGATAGGTGTGTTCGATCCTAAATCGCTGCTATTGGTGCTATCGACGCCGTCGTTGGTCTCGGTAGGGTTGTT
>JANLTP010000092.1:0-10329 GCA_031363055.1 Burkholderiales bacterium
CCGAACTCATCGCCGCCCAGTCGCGCAATGGTATCGGTCGCGCGCACGGATTCGATCAATAACTTGCTGACCTGAACCAGCAATTGATCGCCGACACCATGGCCACAGGCGTCGTTGACGAGCTTGAACTGATCCAGATCAAGATACAGCACAGTATGGGTGCCGCCCTCGGTTTGCGTCCGCTTCAAGAGACCACTGAGGCGCGACTCGAACTCGGTACGATTGACGAGGCCGGTCAGCATGTCGTGTGAGGCGCGGTGAACCATTTCGCCACTGAGGCGGCGCTGCTCGGTGACATCGCGAAACACCAGCACCATACCGAGCAGCTCGCCGTTGCCACTTCGAATCGGCGCCGCGCAATGTTCGATGCCGTAGCGCCGGCCGCTTTGAGACAGCAGCAGTGTCGGCTTGTCGGTATCCACCAGCGTACCGCTAACCAGGCAGGCGGACACCGGCTTGAGTGACATGGCCGAGAAATCCTCTTCGAACAGCCGGAACACGGTTGCGAACGGCAAGCTACGCGCTTGCGAAACGCTCCACCCGGTCAGTTGTTCGGCGGTTGGATTAAGCCAGGTCACAAAGCCGCGCGCGTCGGTGGTCAGCACCGCATCACCGATCGAATGCAAGGTCACCCGCATCAGTTCATGCTGGCGCTCGATTTGGAGCGCCATTTCGCGCAGCTCGGTGACATCCCAATTGACACCAACCACTCGTGACGGTTGGCCGTCGACACCCAACGCACATTGGGCAGCGCTGCGCACGTGGCGCTGGGTCCCGTCGCCGCGAACGATGCGGAACTCCAGATCAAACGATTTGCGCGCCTTCATCGCCGCCAATATGACCTCCCTGGCACGTTCGCGATCATCGGGATGCAGCAGCTCCATCCATTCGGCGCTGCTCGAAGGCTGCTGATCGTCTGCCAGACCATACACGCGCAGCATGGTCTGGTCCCAGACAAAGCGATCGGTCACCAGGTTGTATTCCCAGGTGCCGACGCCACCCGCCTGAGTCGCGAGACTCAGCCGTTGATGCAAAGCCTCCAGCACCTGGCGCTGCTGCACCTGAGCGCTGACATCCTGGAAGGCGCCGGACAGGCGTACCGGGTGCCCGTCCTCAAACTCGGCTTTGCCGACCGCACGAACCCAGATTCGGGTGCCGTCGGCGCGGATGAACGGTAGCTCCAGATCCCAGAGTGAGCCGTCAATCATCGAACCGTCGACGGCGGCTTTGATAATGGCGCGCGCCTCGGGCGCATAAAAGTTGATCGCCTCGGCGACGGTCGGCTTGTAGTCGTTCGGGACGCCGTGAATCAGGTAGGTTTGTTCGGACCAGTGCAGCTCACCAGTGGCGATCTCGATTTGCCAGCCGCCGACCCCGGCCGCTTCACCGGTGCGGGTCAGTAATTCCTGGCTCTGGCGCAGCACCAGGTCCTGTTTTTTTTGGTCAGTCACATCCTGAATGACGGTCAGTCCACGCACGGGTTTACCGCTGCAATCACGCTCCAGAACCGACGACATCAAAACATCGATAACCGCGCCTGAGCGGGTCAGCATTTGTGCGGGCACGTCGTCCTGGAAGCCGCGCTCAAAGAAAGCAGGTACTTCGGCGCACAAAATGCGGCTGCGGGTTTCCGGAGTGAAAAATTCGATGGACCGTTTGCCAATCACCTCGTCGCGACAATAGCCCAGTTTCGACAACCAGCGATTGGTCACTGTGAGTAAGCGGCCTTGGGCGTCGATAGTGTGCGAGATCGCTGGCAGTAATTCCTTATCGGACGGGCAGTCGGCGGACATTGCAATGAGTTCCTTCCCGATCATATCGGCTTCCCCTGTTCTCGACCGTTCGCATCAAAACTTTAGACGAGTACCGACCAATTGCAGCCAATGTCGGTGGAAAATAAGCGCCAGCCCAAGCCAAAGCGCCGTCGGAGTTATCATCAGATTTACCGATCAGCAGGATATCCCGATGAACCGCCAACAGGTCCTGGAAAACGCCGCCGAACACTTTGACAGCGGGGCCTTTCGCGCCGTACTGGCTCGACGGGTGGCCGTGCCAACCGAGAGCCAGAATCCGCAGCGCGCTGACGCGCTGGCGCAGTATCTGGACACCGAAATGCGTCCGGCGCTTGAAGCCATGGGTTTTGTTTGCATGACTTTGCAGCATCCGAATGCCAAAGCACCGTTCCTGTTCGCCGAACGAATTGAAGACCCTGCCCGCCCGACGGTGTTCAGTTATGGTCATGGCGACGTCATTCGCGGACTCGAGTCGGAATGGCAAGCGGGTCTTTCGCCATGGGCACTGACGGATTCAGCCGACCGATGGTATGGCCGCGGTATCGCCGACAACAAGGGCCAGCACACCACCAATCTGGAAGCGCTGAAACTGGTGCTCAACGCACGCGGCTATCTAGGCTTTAACGTGCGCTTGCTGATTGAGATGGGCGAGGAGACCGGCTCGCCCGGACTGCGCGAACTCTGCGCCGATCACGCCGCCCGTTTCAAGGCCGACGTCATGATCGCCTCCGATGGGCCAAGGCTGCGCATCGACCGACCGACTATCTTCCTTGGCTCACGTGGCGCACTGAGCTTCGATCTCAGCATCGAAGCGCGCAAGGGCGCTCACCATTCCGGCAATTGGGGTGGGCTTATTTCAAATCCGGCGATTCAGCTCAGCCACGCCATCGCCAGTATCGTTTCGGCCACCGGCCAGATACGCATTCATGAGTGGTTACCCAAGGAATTGCCTCTGGCGGTCCGCCAGGCGCTCGCTGACTGTGAAGTCGACGGTGGCGAAGACGGTCCTCAGATCGAACCTTGGTGGGGCGAGCCGGGCCTCTCGCCAGCCGAGCGAGTGTTTGGCTGGTCGTCCTTTGAAGTGCTGGCCTCCAAAACCGGCAATCCGGAGACGCCCGTCAACGCGATTCCAGCGCGCGCCTGGGCACGTTGTCAATTGCGTTTTGTGGTTGGCCCGGAGCCGGCTGATTTTCTACCCGCGTTGCGCCGTCACCTGGATCGACAGGGGTTTCCAATGGTGCGCATCAGCGCCGCACGCGATGAACTGTTCCGGGCGACGCGCATCAATCCAGACGATCCGTGGGTGCGCTGGGCGGCAGAATCCTTGCAGCGAACGACCGGCAAGAAAACGGCGATCCTGCCCAACCTGGGTGGCTCACTGCCGAACGATATTTTCACCGATATCCTGGGACTGCGAACCATCTGGGTGCCGCACTCCTATCCCGGATGCTGCCAGCACGCACCCAACGAGCATCTGCCGACCGGGCTGATGCGCGAAGCCCTGCAGGTCATGACAGGACTCTGGTGGGATCTGGGTGATCCGCTCAGCGCGCTGCCACCACGGTAATTTCGACGACCAGATCGGGGTGTGCCAGCAGCGCCTGGACGGTCGTGCGGGCGGGCGGATTGCCCGGTGACACCCAGGCCTCCCAGACACCGTTCATGGCGCCGAAGTCGGACATGTTTTTCAAATGAATGAGCGCCGACAACAGCTTTGATTTGTCGCTACCTGCCTCGGCGAGCGCGGCATCGATTTTCGCAAGTACCTCCAGGGTCTGAGCCTGCACGCCGGCCGATTTGGCGTCGCCAACCTGTCCGGCCAAAAACACCAGACTCTCGAAGCTCACGCTTTTACTCATACGGGTGTTAGGTTCGCGTCGTTCAATTTTGCTCATATCGTGCTCCATTTGAAAATATTTGATCTGCTCAGTTCGGTTTGCTCAGTTCGGTTTGCTCAGGCGGCCCATTCGCCAAGCCACCGCCACCAGCAGCAGTTGCATGACAGCGATGCCGATCCAGATGCCAACCGGTGCATTCGCGTCCAGCATACCGCCAAACACGAGCGGCGCAAACGCGGTTCCCGCGTCCAGACCCGAGTAGACAAATCCGAATACCCGACCGGTTGCATGCGGCGGCGCGACCCGACGAATCAACAGATCGCGCGAGGTCTGTGCCAGACCGGTAATGAAGCCGATGCCACCCAGCAGAATCATGAACAACAGGGGATCCAGTTTGACGACGGCCATCAGCACGGCCATTGCGGCCGCAACGGCAAATGCGGCGATGATGATCTTATCGAGTGCGCTATCGACCTTGGTGACAGCGCCGCCGATCAACATACCGATCGCGCCACTAATTGAAAACACGGTCAGAAACGCGGTCGCGAAGGCAAGCGGCAACTCGTGCAGTTTACGGCTCGCCTCGACCCCGAAGCTCTGGAAGCCGGACAGGGCAGCGGCGAATACGGCGAAATAAACAAACGACCACCAGACCGCCGGAAGTCTGAGAAATCCGAGCATACTGGCGTCCAAACCTGGATCGGCGACTTGCTGGGCATTGGCGCGTTGTTTTAGGGCTGAGTCGTCGAGTTGCCGCCAGAACGCGAACACCAAGGCAACCACCAGGACGGCCACCAAGCCAGCCGCCATCAACGCCTGGCGCCAGCCCAACAGTTGCGTGAATCCGACCATGTACAGCGGCGCCACCGCCCAGCCCAGATTACCGCACACTGAATGGATCGAGTACGCCATCGGCAAACGCCGCTTGCTGACGCGCGCGTTCAGAATCGAGAAATCGACCGGATGAAACGGGCAATTGGCCAGGCCGCCGACTCCGGCGAACAAGCAGATCATGGTAAAACTGCCTGCATTGGCCATGCCGAAGGCGGCAACGCCGGCCAGCAACAGCGAAAGCACGAGCATCAAACGTGCGCCGAAGCGATCAACCAGAAAACCAGCGATTGACTGCCCGAAGCCTGAGACCAGATAGAAAATGGTCAACGCCAAGCCGAGTTGGGTATAACTCAGCGAGAAATGCGCCTGGATCCACGGAAACAGCGGCACCAGCGTCAGTTGAAAAAAGTGTGAGGTGCCATGCGCAATCGACACCACTGAAATGGTTGTCCAATCGGCGGCGCCTGAACCTGGATTGTCGGTCGCCGAAACAGCTCCAGTATGGGTGCTGGCACTGGTACTCATGTGAGACTCTTCACGGTGGGCTCGTCATGGCAGCTTGTGTTTCGCTGCCTGCGATTTTAATTCGCTCGCCGCCTTTAATTCGCTCGCCGCCTTTAATTCGTTTGCCGCCTTTAACTCGTTTGCCACTTCCTCGGAATGTTGTCCCTTGCTGGCCGGATGCAACATTTCAGGCTGCTCGCGCGCCGAAAAGCGGACCGGCATGGCGACTTCGATGTACTTGCCTTCGGTCGGATGTTCGCGCTCGCGCAGCAACTTGCTGGCCTTCAGTTGCGGATTATCCAGTAGCTCGTCGATCCGATTCACCCGCATGGCCGGTACATTGGCGGTCTTCATGAGCGCCAGCCATTCGTCGGTGGTCCGTTCAACCGAAATTTTTGCCATGACCTCAAACATCTGCGACATATTCTGGCGACGCGTCGGCTTGTCAATGAATCGTGCCTCGTGAAGCACCTGGCCGTGACCAGCCGCTTCGAAAAAGCGCACCCAACGGTCGTCCAGATAGGGCGCGAAGGCAATGTAGCCGTCTTTGGTGCGCATCGGCTGGCGCGTCGGGTCCAGTTGGCGTTGATAGTAACCGGCGCTGGTCGGTGGCACGAAGGTGTTGTCACACAGGTGTTCGAGCATGTTAAAGCTGACCATCGATTCAAACATCGGCACTTCGACGAACTGGCCTTCGCCGGTACGCAGTTTGTGGATGATGGCAGCCAATACACCGTAGACGGCATGCAGCCCCGACACCTTGTCGGCAATTGCGGCCGGCATGAAGCGCGGTTGCGGGTTACCATCGGCCATCGGCAGCAGTTGCGCCAGCCCGGACGCCGCCTGGATGATGTCATCGTAGGCCTGCAAGCCGGCATAGGGGCCGCGCTCATCGAAGCCTGTGCAGTGAACGTAGACGATATCGGGCCGCAGGCTGCGAACCTCGTCGTAGCCGAGACCGGCCCGCTCGATGGCATCGCGACGAATGTTGTGAATAAAGACATCGCTGCTGGCCAGCAAGGCGCGCATCGACTCACGCCCTTCTGCGCTCTTCAGATTCCAGTCAATATTGCGCTTGCCGCGATTCAGGCGCAGGTATACCGGACCCATGCCGGCCTGGCCGGGCGGGTTACCGATCAGACGTGAAGTATCGCCGTCGGCTGGCTCGAGTTTGATGACTTCGGCGCCAAGATCGGCGAGCGTCTGGGTGCAATACGGGCCGAAAAAAACCGTCGTCAAATCGGTGACCCGAATGCCTTCCAGCAGGGCTTTTTTGGTCATGTTATTTCGTCATGTTATTCAGATACCGCCCCTGACTGCTTGAAGGCCTCGCCCCAGGGTCCGTAGGCTGCGTTGATGATCGCCGCGAATTCAGCCGGGGTCGAACCGGTAGCGATCATGCCGTTCAGCAGGGCTTTCTCGCGCCCTTCCGGTGATCTGAGGAGTTTGTTGATTTCACGACTCATCCGATCGACGATCGGTGCGGGGGTGCCCTTCGGCGCCATCAACCCGAGCCAACCGACCAGATCCATCGGATAGCCTTGTTCAGAAAATGTCTTGACGTCCGGGTAGGTCTGCAACCGCGTCGCACCGGTGGTGGCAATCGCCACCAGCTTGCCGGCCTGGATCAAGCCGGTGGTGGTCGCGTAATCGTGAATGCCCATGGTCGCATTACCGGCCGCAATGTCCTGAACCGCTGGCCCTGCGCCTTTGTAAGGCACATGAACCATATCGATCTTGGTCAGTTGCTTGAGCATCTCGCCATACAGGTGTGAACTGCTGCCGGCACCGAACGATGCGTAGGTCACCTTGCCAGGATTACGTCTGGCATAGGCGACAAAATCGTCGACGCTTTTCAGGCCCAGCGAGGCCGGCACCACCAGGCCCAACGGCGCGTTGCCCAGTTGTGCGACCGGCTCGAAATCGGTCAGCGCGTCATAAGCCAGCTTCTTGTACATGAACTTGTTGATGATGATGTTCGAGGAATTCACGAACACGAAGGTGTAGCCATCGGCGCTCGCCTGTTTGGCAGCGCTGATGCCGATGATCGCTTGCGCACCGGGCTTGTTGTCAATCACCACCGATTGATTCAGCACCTGTGAGAGCTTCTCGCCGAGCCAGCGGGCGACGGCGTCGGTCTGGCCACCGGGCGGATAAGGCACGATGATCTTGACGGCCTGACGGGCTGGCCATTCCTGGGCGATGGCTACACTCGTAGCGCTTGCAAAAAGGACACCGGCGAGCATGACCCACTGCAGACAGAATCGGGTGATCGAGTGGCCTCGTGAAGATTTGACTGAGTTCATTTTTGCTACGGCTCCATAACGACTGTGCGCGGATTCAAAGCTCATCAGCGCCTCCGATTCAAGCGACGGCGGCCTGGGCCGGGCGATGCAATTCCGGTGCCAGACCCGAGCCCATCAGATCAATGAAATTGTCCGAGTAAAAGCCCTGCACTTCACGGCTCGAAGAATTGCTCAGCGTCTCATCAAAGCGTTTCAAGGGATGACGCCCGCCCTCGACATGCGGGTAGTCGGACGAAAACAAACACACCTCTGGACCCGAATTCCTGATGATCCAGCCGGCGTCTTCATGTGGATACGGCGTGACTCTGAGCTGGCGCTGAACAATCTCGCTGGGTTTGGCGGACAGCTTTTGCAAACGCGTCTCGTTGCGGGTGAACGCATGAGCGGCCGAATCCATGGCGCGCATCCAGCCTGGCAACCAGGAGGCGCCGAGTTCGATCGCGCCCCACTTGAGCTGTGGAAACCGGTCAAACACGCCATCGAAGATCAAGGTCGCCAGCGTTTGCATGGCTGAGTTCGGAATCGGCATATAGCTGACCGACGTGAAGTTATCGTCGCCACCATGGAAATCCGGCACCGGTGGCAGGCCGTTTTCCTTAAAGATCGGGTTCATTTTGTCTTCACCGCCGACGTGAAACAAGACTGGAATCCGCGCCTCCTGAGCCATCGCCCAAACCGGATCAAGTCCGACATGGCTCGGTGAATGATGTTGCGGACACGAGGACGGAATCAACAGTGCGTTGGCACCGAGCTTGATGGCTTCGCGGCTTAGAACGGCCGCTCGATCAAAGTCCTCGAGCGGGATATAGGCGGTTGCCAACAAGCGCCGGTCCACCGAACAGAACGCCTTCATCATGCGGTTATGGGCGCTGGCAGCGGCGTAACAAAGCTCCAGATCCTCGCCCTGATCCAACCCGAAATTGCCAAGGCAAAAAGTGGTGAACACCAATTGGCTGGCAAACCCCAGCAAGTCAACCGCATGCGGTCGGTCCTGCGCAAGAAAGGCTCCATGGGCCTCGTAATTCTTGCGCAACAAGATGTTGGCGTCTACCGCTGCGCGAAACGCCGGCTCGGCATGAGCCACCGCCGATTTGCCGGGACGCATGCGCGCGACATTGGTACTGATCCGGGCCTGGTAGTTCGGTGATTCGAGAAAGCGCTTGAGCAGGCGTGGCTCAAAATAATCATTCAGACAATCGTCAAGTTCCATCAAATGGCTATCGGCATCATGTATCAGACGCCCATTTGCGTAGCTCATGTCATCCCTCCATTTTCAGCACTTTAATCATAGGCCATCAGCACGTTGACCGTACGCCGACAGCACGTTAATCGTAAGCCATCAGCACTTCATCGAGCGCGCGCTCGAGATCGAGAGCGGTCGCGCAATGAGACAGATGGGTACAGAACGGTTTGTATTGCAGCACACAACTGTCGCCGGTTCCCCAGCGCCGCGGCGGCTCGGGGCACAGCCAGACGACGCGCTTGGCGCGATCGACCGCTTCCTGGAAGATATCCAGTCGCGGATCGGTATGGTTCGAGCGACCGTCGCCGAGTATCAGGATGGTGGTGCGTCGATCAATGACCTCCCAATACCCGACTTTCAAATCGAGCAAGGCCTGGCCGTAATCGGTACCGCCGCCACCGACCTCATTGATGACGCTATCCATCGCTTTTTCGAACGACAGGGTCTCGAGTTCGTGGCTGACGTCCTTGAGTCGCGCCGAAAAGGCGAACGCGCCCAGGTCCGTGACCTCGTCCTTGAGCGCGTACAGGAACAGCAGCAGGAATCGCACATATTGCGCGACCGATCCGGAGACATCGCAGATGGCAACAATCTTCGGACGATCCTTGCGCTTGAGCTTCCAGATCAACTCAAAGGGTATGCCGTCATTGCCCGCGTTGGCGCGCATGGTGCGGCGAATGTCGAGCTGGCCACGATTACGAACCTTGCGACGGCGTGAATGGCGGACCGCCAGTCGTTTCGCCATACGCGCCACCAGCGCCTTCATGCGCTCCATATCGCGAAGTCCCAGTTGGCCGATCTCACGATTGACGACGACGTCGTTCATGAACGATTCGGTCGCGCTCTTGCCAAACAGCTCAAAGCGTTGGTCGACATAGTTGCGCGCATGCCGCTGCAAGGTGGTGCGGGCATCCATCAACACCTTGGCCTGTGCCTGCGACTTTCGCTTGGTATCAAGAATGTAGGCGCTTAATTGAGCCTCCAGCGCCTCGACACCCAGGTGCTCGAGCATGCGCCGCACGTAGTACGGTGTCTGCGAGGAGAAGCGAATCTCATCCACGCCGGCAGCACTACCGGCGCGCTCCATGGCGACCGCGATCCGATCGGCATCGCCCGATTGAGCGAGTTCCAGAAACGATGTCAGGCTCTCTAGATCACCTTGCTGGTCGCCCGACCGGACGACTTGTTCACCGGAATGGTCGGCGCCTGGCTCACCTCCTGATTCGCCACCGGGTTCACCGCTTGGTCCGCCACTTTGGCCGCCCGGATTTTCGGAATCCCGGTCATCGGTTGGCGACGCTGCGGTTTTGGCAACACGCGAATTCGAATCGGCAGCAGCCGTTCGGCGGCTGAAAAACGCTTCGAAAAGCTGGTCGTGAATCTGCTTTTCTTCCTCTGATTTGGCCAACACGACGCTCAGCGAGTCTTTCATGAGCTGCCGATCGGCATAACCGATCAATGCCAGTGTATTGGCCGCATCGATCGCCTCTGAACTGGACACCTGGGCACCGGCAGAGCGCAGCGCCCTGATGAAGTCGGTCAGTGTTCGTTCCATCGCCTCATACCCATCGCCACATAACCAATGTCCATGAACCGATCAAGCGGAGTCGGCGAGCGCGATGGCGGTCAACTCTTCGACCCGGCTCTGCAGCTCAATGATATCGCCCTGACGCTTCAAGATGACGTTCAGCGTGTCGTAAACCAAGGCTTCATCGAGCACCGACGCATGCAACAAGATAATGGTCCTGGCCCAATCAATGGTCTCGCTGATGGACGGCAGCTTGCGAATGTTTTCGCCGCGCACCGCTTGC
>JANLTP010000130.1:0-23377 GCA_031363055.1 Burkholderiales bacterium
GATATAGGGGTGTGTAGTGGGGGCGAATTTGGGGTTGGTACGGGCAGTTGAGCCGTCAATCGGGGCTGTTGGACCGCAGTTTTTTGATCTGGTCGCAGCACTTGGCAGTGCATCGGCTGACGAATTGCGTCGAGGTTTGCAACTAGAACAGGCCGCCATTCCGCCGAAATTCTTTTACGATCGGCTGGGTTCGGCGCTGTTCACATCAATTTGTGAGTTACCCGAGTATTACCCAACCCGGACCGAGGCGGCGATCATTGATCGCTCGATCAATGATTTGTGCGCTCGCTTGCCGCAATCCTCGACGCTGATCGATCTCGGAGCCGGCGATTGTGGCAAGGCGGCGCGACTGTTGCCGCATCTTAATCCTGCGCAATATGTGGCGATCGACATTTCCTCAGATTTTGTTCGCGCGGCGCTGGAGCGACTCGGTCGAGAGTTTCCCGGCATCGACCTGCTGGGTCTGGGCATGGATTTTTCGCGTGAACTGCGCTTGCCGGCTAGCGTTGCAGCGCAACGCCGCGTGTTTCACTATCCTGGTTCGAGCATCGGCAACTTTTCGCGCACTGAAGCGGCGCGCTTTCTGGGTCAGCTTCGCCGCAGCGTCGACACTGACGGCGGCTTGTTAATTGGTGTCGACCTAATCAAATCGCCGAGTCTGCTGGTACCGGCCTATGACGATGCCTTGGGCGTTACCGCAGCGTTCAACTTGAATGTCTTGAACCATGTCAATCGCTTGATTTCATCGGACTTCAAAGTTCAGGACTGGCAACATGTGGCGGTGTTCAACGAGACCAAGGGTTGCATCGAGATGTATCTGCAAGCGCGCGAGCGCGTGCTGGTGCGCTGGTCTGGCTCGGAGCGGATGTTCGAGCGAGGCGAGCGGATTCACACCGAAAATTCGCATAAATACCTGCCGGAATCATTTGACCAACTTTTGTTCGAGGCCGGTTTTAAGACCGATCGGTTCTGGACTGATGAGCAGGGCTGGTTCGGAGTGTTCTACGCTCGACCGGTCTAGTGTCCTTCTCGGTATTTGCGGGTCAGGACACTAGTCTCAAAACCTGAACGTCCTGAATGCCGCAACGCGCAATGTCAGCGCACCAGCTCGAGCAGTCTGACGACGGCCGCCGATTCGGTCGCGGGCGCGAACAGAGGTGCGCGCCTTAGACAGGCGTCTCGCAAGCGATTCATGAAGCTCGAGTCCCCAACACAACGCGTAATCAACGCGGCCAGCGCGGCATCGTCGCCGACCGGGAAGTAGCCTGGATAGTCGTCGCCCAACATGCCGATCGAGCCGCTGATGCGACTGGCGAGCACGGCGGTGCCACTGGTGACTGCTTCGATGATGACGTTGGCGCCGCCCTCCATGATCGAAGGCAACAACAGCACGCGCCCGCGACTGATCAGTTGTCGGGTCACTGGATGTTCAAGGGCACCGAGCACCCTGATCCTCTGATCGCGTGCCGCTGCCTGCATGAACTGAGCGCGAAGCGACTCGTCCCTGGTGTCGCCAATGTGCAACAGTCGCAGCTTCAGATCGGCCAGGCGACCGAGTGCACGTACCGCCGTCATCGGATCTTTCTCGGGCCGTAGGTGCCCAACCAGGAGCAGATCAAAACTGCGGGTGCGCGGGGCCTTGGGCTTGAGCGTGGGCGCTGATTGATAAATTATCTGCACCTTCTCGCGCAATTCGGGCGCCAGCTCCTCGATACCGGCCGATTGCAGGACCACCAGCCTGCTGGCCAGCTCGAGTGAGCGCTGCGCAGTCGCGTCGCTGCGAATATCGCGATAGAGATCGGTTCCTGTAAGGACCACCACGACCGTTCGACGTTGAACAGCAAAGGCGTGTATTGAAGTGGCTGATCGGCGGGCATGCAGGGCGATCATCAAGTCAGCCGGATGGCCGTCCCATTCGGTCGCCACCTGGACATCGGCATATCGGGACAAGTATTCTGACCAGCGCCGTGCGGTCTGCCAGTTGCCGTTTTTCAGGGCCGCCAGTGCCGGGGTAATGAGCACCACTCGAGGGCGTTGGTTTGATTGGGTCAAGTAGGACTCGCAGCGATCTCGGCAACGGTTTTGTACCGGGATGGTTTAATAGCATATATTCATCGACTATGGGATCTTGACGTGCGCAGCGCCGGCCGAACCGAACTGATTGAAGGCCTGAAACAGGTTCGAGAACAGACCTTGCAATGGGTCGCGTATCTGCAACCTGAGCAATGGCAAGTTCCGTATTTGGGGACGATCAACCCGCCGCTCTGGGAAATTGGCCACATCGGCTGGTTTCAGGAGTACTGGTGCCTGCGCTGGCGCCCACAGGCAGCGCCCGCTGCCTGCCTGTTGCCCGAGGGCGATAACTGGTTCGACTCACGCTCGATTGATCACCCCACTCGCTGGGCATTGCCACAAGCAAACCATGGACAGATTCGCGACTATTTGGCCGAGACCCTCGAGCGTACGATTGACGGCCTGAAGCGCGCTCCGGAATCGCCCGATGGGCTCTATTTTTATCGTCTGGCACTGTTCCATGAGCAGATGCATGTCGAGGCGTTGGCCTATACCTGGCAGACACTGGGCATTCGCTTGGGCATCCATTCGGGGCTGGGGTCACCGTTGCCCGCACTCAAGCCACTGGCCTTGCTCGACCCGCCACAACCGGTCGGCCAATGCACCTGGCGACTGGGATCATCGGCGCAGGAATCGTTCGTGTTTGACAATGAAAAATGGGCCTTTGATGTCGAGGTTCCGGCGTTCGAAATTGCCAGCGAGCCGATCAGCAATGCGTTGTATTTGAAATTTGTGCTCGATTGCGGCTATTCAAATCCGCAGTTTTGGGAGGTCGATTATTTCTCGCAAATGACGCGCGAGGGACGCCGCTTGCCGCGCTATTGGCGCGAGCAAAATGGCCAGTATGAACGACAGCGGTTTGGCGTCTGGGAGGCCTTGCCAGCCCTTGAGCCGGTCATGCATGTCAGTGCGTTCGAAGCGCAGGCATATGCTCAATGGGCCGGTCTGCGCTTGCCGACCGAGACTGAGTGGGAGATTGCCGCGCACACGCTTGGCGAGTTCGAATGGGGCAACAGTGTCTGGGAATGGACCGCCAGCCCGTTCGAGCCCTTCGCGGGGTTCCGGCCTGATCCCTATGCCGAGTATTCGCAGACCTCGTTTGGCAATACTCGGGTGGTTCGGGGTGGATCCTACTTGACGCCGCGACCGCTCGTTCATCCGAAGTTTCGAAACTTCTTCGAGCCAACGCGCAACGATCTGTTTGTAGGTTTTCGGACCGCGCGCTCGATCAGTGAATAGGCCTTAGTTTCCGATCTATTCGTCGACGGGCAGGCCAGCCATGCCACCCAATACGGTGTTAAAGCCGCCATCGACATAGGTGATTTCGGCGCTGATACCGGCGGCCAGGTCGGACAATAAAAACGCCGCCACATTGCCTACATCATCGATGGTGACGTTGCGCCGAATCGGCGCGTTTTGGGCGACAAAATCCAACAGCTTCGAGAAGCCCTTGATGCCACTGGCCGCCAGAGTCTTGATCGGCCCGGCGGAAATTCCATTGACCCGAATGCCGGAACTGGCGCCCATGCTTTCAGCCAAATAGCGGATTGACGCTTCAAGGCTGGCCTTGGCAACGCCCATGGTGTTGTAGTTCGGCACCATGCGCTCGGCACCCAGATAGGTCATGCTGAGCACCGAACCGCGCGCTGCCTTCAGTTGCGGCAGAGCGGCCTTGGCGCAGGCAATCAGGCTGTAGGCTGAAACGTCGTGCGCAATCCTGAACGATTCCCGGCTGGCGCCTTCGAGAAAGTCGCCGGCAATCGATTCGCGTGGCGCAAAGGCAATTGCATGCACCAGGCCGTCGAGCTTGGGCCAGGGTTCTCTTAATTGCGCGAACAGGGCGTCGATCTGGGCATCTTCGGCGACATCACAAGGCAACACCAGCGATGAGCCGAACTCGGCGGCCATATCGGTGACCCGGCCCTTGAAGCGTTCGTTCTGATAGGTGAAGGCGAGTTCGGCGCCCTGGGCGTGACAACGACGCGCGATGCCGTAGGCAATCGAGCGATTTGATAACAGGCCCATGATCAGAAGCCGTTTTCCCTTGAGGAAAGCCATAAATTGTCTCCGCTACAATGCCAAAGTTCATCCACCGCTATTGTCTCACGAGCCAAATCTGTACCAGTTCTTCATTCGAGGGTTGATCGCGCTGGGCTTGTTGGCGCAGGCCGCCCCGATCTGGGCGGTCTATGCCCTTGCGCTGACCGGAACGCCCAAGTATCCCGAGAATTTTCGCGCGTTCGACTACGTCAATCCTGACGCGCCGCGCGGCGGTGAGTTGAACCTGGCCGCGATCGGCACCTACGACAAGCTCAACCCGTTTACGCTGAAGGGCATTGCCGCATCGAAGATCAATGCGCTGGTGTTTGACACGCTGGCGCTGGCCAGTCTGGATGAACCGAACACCATGTACGGTTTGCTGGCCGACGATTTTGTGCTGGCGCCCGACCGAATGTCGATCACCTTTCGCATTCATCCGAAAGCACGTTTTTCAGATGGCGAGCCGGTGCTGGCCGATGATGTCAAATTTTCGTTCGACACCTTGCGCAGCAAGTTGGCCGGCCCCCTTTGGCGTCAATACTGGCAAGACGTCAAACAGGCCACTGTGCTCGGTCCGCGGCTGATCCGGTTCGAGTTCGAGCGTCGCAATCGTGAGTTGCATATGATCGTCGGCAGTGTGCCGGTATTCTCGAAAAAATGGCTGGCCGGCCAGCCGTTTGATCAGGTCGTTCAAACACCGCCGATTGCCAGTGGACCGTACACCGTCGAGAAGTTTGCGCTGGGCAAGACGATTACCTACAAGCGTAACCCCGACTATTGGGCCAATGAGGTGGCGAGCCGGCGCGGCCAGTTCAATTTCGATCGGATCAAGTACGTCTATTACCAGGACGAGTTTGCACGCATCGAGGCGTACAAGGCCGGCGCGTTCGATTTCGTGCATGAGAATTCGGCCAAGAACTGGGCGCGCGGATACTTCGGCCGAAAGTTTGTGGACGGCACCTTGATCAAAACTGAATTGCCGACCAGTAATGCGCAAGGTATGCAGGCCTTTGTGATGAATACGCGGCGGCCGATATTTTCAGATGTCCGGGTCCGCAAGGCGATCGTGCTGGCGATGGATTTTGAGTGGATGAACCGGCAATTGTTCTTCAACCAATACACGCGCTCTTATTCGTTCTTCACCAATTCCGAGTTGGCGGCGCGCGGCAGCCCATCGGCCGAAGAGTTAACCTTGCTAGCGCCATTTCAGGGACAAGTGCCCGACCAAGTATTCGGGTCAGTCATCGAGCCGCCGACGACCCATCCGCCGCGCTCATTGCGCCAGAACCTGCTTGAGGCCCGCGAACTGCTGGCTCAGGCCGGCTGGAACTATCGCGATGGCGCATTGCGCAATGCGCAGGGCCAGCCGTTCGAGTTCGAGTTCATCAACAATCTTAGAAACTGGGAACGGCTGATTGCGCCGTTCTCGCGTAACCTCGAAAAGCTCGGCGTGACGTTGAAATTGCGAACCATGGATACCTCGCTGTACAAAAAGCGTGAAGATGACTTTGACTTCGACATGACGGTGAACTGGTGGATGTCGAGCCAGAGTCCTGGCAACGAGCTCTATAACAATTTTTTCAGCAAGGCCGCCGACGAGAAGGGCGCCGATAACCTGGCCGGCATCAAGAGTCCGGTGGTCGACGCGCTGATTGATCGCATCATGCAAGTAGATAGCCCGCAGGAATTGATCACGGCCAGTCGCGCGCTCGACCGGGTACTGCTGGCCGGTCATTACGTGGTGCCACACTTTCACAATAAAACGCATCGCGTTTCGTACAAGAGTCTGCTCGATCGCCCGCAAAAGCTGCCATTATTTTATCAATCCGAAAACTGGGTGATTGATACCTGGTGGTTCAAGTCGTCTGTGCTCAATTCATCTGCGCTCAAGTAACCGGCTATCGATCGATCAATGCTCGTCTACATTCTGAAACGTCTGCTGCTGATGATTCCGACCTTGTTTGGAATTCTGCTGCTGACCTTTGTCATCGCGCAGTTTGTGCCCGGTGGGCCGGTTGAACAAATGGTGGAGAGCCTGCGTGGCGAAGGCGTTGTCAAAGGCGAGGTGTCGACCAGCTCGAGCGTGTTTCGCGGTAGCAAGGCCATAGGAGAGGAAAAGATCCGCGAGATCAGGGCGCTCTATGGTTTTGATCGGCCGGCACCTGAACGATTCTGGCTCATGCTGAAGGGCTTTGCCCAATTCGATCTGGGCAAGAGTTTTTTTCATAACAAAGGCGTTTGGGCACTGATCAAGGAAAAGCTGCCGGTGTCCATTTCGCTCGGGATTTGGGCGTTCCTGTTGACCTATCTGGTGTCGATTCCGCTGGGTATTCGCAAAGCCGTCACACACGGCTCGCGCTTCGATGTGCTGACCAGCACCCTGATCCTGATTGGTTACGCCATTCCCGGCTTTGTTCTGGGCGTGGCCTTGTTGGTGCTGTTTGGTGGCGGCTCGTTTCTGCAACTGTTTCCGCTGCGCGGGCTGACCAGTGACGATTGGGATCAACTAAGCTGGGCGGGGCGGGTGCTCGACTATTTCTGGCACCTGGCCATGCCCCTGACCTGTCTCGTTGTTGGCAGCTTTGCGGTGACCACGCTACTGACTAAAAATACGGTTCTCGAAGAAATACGAAAACAATACGTCACGGTAGCCCGCGCCAAAGGTTTGAGTGAACGCCGCGTGATGTTCAAGCACGTTTTTCGTAATGCCTTGATTCCGATTGTGACCGGGTTCCCGGCTGCGTTTGTCGGCGCGTTCTTTACCGGCTCGCTGTTGATCGAAACCTTGTTCTCGCTCGATGGCCTGGGCTTTCTTTCCTACGATTCGGTCATCAAACGCGACTATCCGGTCGTCATGGGTACCCTCTACGTATTTTCACTGATTGGACTGGTGGCCAAACTACTCAACGATATCGCCTACATCTGGGTCGATCCGAGAGTTCAGTTCGGGGATCTGGCGAAATGACGGATTTTCGGCCGACGACTCGAATCGAGCCGATGATTCAATCCGAGCCGATGGCTGAATCTCAGCCGATGATTGAAACCCAGCCAGTCGGCATTACCGGTGAGCCGCGCGCTGATCGGGCCGTGCGATCGTTTTCACCCGGGCGCCGCGCCTGGATGCGCTTCACCCGCAATCGACGCGGTTTCTGGAGCCTCTGGATATTCCTGTTGTTACTGGCGATCAGTCTGTGCGCCGAATTACTCTCGAATGAGCGCCCTTTGCTGGTCAAGTTTCAGGGCGAGTACTTTGTCCCTTTACTGGTCGATTATCCGGAAACCCGCTTTGGTGGAACCTTTCCGACGCCCACTGATTACCTTGACCCGTTTGTTCGTGACCAACTGACGAAAGCAGGTAATTGGGCACTGTTCGCACCGAACCGTTATTCGTACAACACGCTGAATTACTTTGCCACTTCACCGAACCCGGCGGCGCCTTCCGGCACCAATTGGCTGGGTACCGATGATCGTGGTCGGGATGTGCTCGCGCGAATCATTTACGGCTTCCGGGTATCGGTATTATTCGGTCTCGCCTTGACGGTCATCGGCGTGGTGCTAGGTGTGCTGATCGGTGCTGTGCAAGGCTATTTTGCAGGTCGCCTCGATCTGTTCATGCAACGGCTGATCGAGATCTGGGGATCGTTGCCAGAGCTCTATTTGTTGATCATTCTGGCGTCAGTGTTCGAACCCAGTTTGCTGATTCTGCTGATCATCCTTTCATTGTTTGGCTGGATTGGATTGTCGGACTATGTGCGTGCCGAATTCCTGCGCAATCGAAGTCTTGAATTCGTGACCGCTGCGCGTGCGCTCGGTTTGGGTAACCGTCAGATCATCTGGCGACATATCCTGCCGAATTCGCTGACCCCGGTGATCGCGTTTCTGCCGTTTCGCATGAGTGCGTCGATTCTGGCGTTGACCAGTCTCGACTTCCTGGGGCTCGGTGTGCCCCCGAGTACTCCCAGCCTCGGTGAATTGCTGGCGCAGGGCAAGTCGAATCTCGATGCCTGGTGGATTGCGCTATCGAGCTTCGGGGTTCTGGTCGGAACGCTGGTTTTGCTGATCTTTATCGGCGAAGCGCTCAGGGATGCTCTTGATACAAGGCGCGGTTGAGCGTGAGTGATCCTCCCCTGCTCGAAGTAGCCCATCTCGGCGTTCGCTTCGTGACTGCCAGCCAGGAATCCCAGGCGGTCGACGATTTGAGCTTTCAGATCCGGACCGGCGAACGCGTGGCGCTGGTTGGCGAGTCCGGTTCCGGCAAGACGGTAACAGCCCTGTCAATTCTGCGGCTGAACACCGACGTTCAATATGCTGGTGCGATTCGTTTTAACGGCGCATCGCTGCTCGATATGGCCGAGCCACAAATGCGGGCCATTCGCGGCCGCGATATTGCGATGATCTTCCAGGAGCCGATGACCGCGCTGAATCCGCTGTTCTCGATTGGCGATCAGATTTGTGAAGTCCTCGAGTTGCACGAGGGCTTGTCGCGAGCCAAGGCGGTTGATCGTGCGGTCGAGCTGCTCGAACTGGTGCATATTGATGATCCGCTGCGCCGCTTCAAGGCGCTGGCCCATCAGTTATCCGGTGGCCAGCGCCAACGTGCCATGATCGCGATGGCACTGGCCTGTAATCCGAAGCTGCTGATTGCCGACGAGCCGACGACCGCGCTCGATGTCACCATTCAAAAGCAGATCGTCGAATTGCTGCTTGATCTGCAGTCTCGATTCGGCATGGCGATTTTGCTGATCACTCATGACCTGCCACTGGTGCGCAAGTTCGCTCAAAGAGTGGCGGTCATGAAGGACGGCAAAATCATCGAGCAAGCGCCTACCGAAACCTTGTTCGCCCATCCAACACAGGCGTACACGCGCGCGCTGATCGCGAGTCGGCCGGGTCGTTTGATCAGTACCGACACGACGGCCACAGGCGCAGTCGAGCTGCTGAGCGCCCGGCGTTTAAGTTGCACGTTTGTCAGTCGCACAGGCTGGTTCACCAAAAATCGTTTCCAGGCAGTGCGCGAGGTTGATCTAAGTCTGCTGCGTGGCCAGACCTTGGGTATTGTTGGCGAGTCAGGTTCGGGAAAAACCACGTTGGGCATGAGTCTGTTGCGACTGGCCAGCGCCACCACCAGTGGCGAAATTCAGTTCGATGGTCATCGACTGGATCAAATGTCCCAGAAAACGATCCGGCCGTTGCGCAAACGCATGCAAGTCGTATTTCAGGATCCGTTTAACTCGTTGTCGCCGCGCATGACCGTGCGCAAGATCATCGAAGAAGGTCTGGTCCTGCATCAACCGCAGTTGAGTACCTTTGCAACGATTGAAGCGGTCGTGCAAATACTCGATGAAGTGGGTCTGTCCGGCGATTTTCTGAATCGGTATCCGCATGAATTTTCGGGCGGTCAACGACAACGAATTGCGATTGCGCGCGCCTTGATCCTGAAGCCGGAGCTGCTCTTGCTGGATGAACCGACATCGGCATTGGATGTATCCATTCAGAGCCAGGTTTTGTCGCTATTGGTTGAGCTTCAAAAAAAGTATGCGCTCAGCTATCTGTTCATAACGCATGACCTGGCGGTTGTGCGGGCGATGTCGCATCAGGTCATTGTCATGAAAAGCGCACGCATCATCGAGGCCGGCGAGACCGAGGCATTGTTCGCGTCGCCCCGCGAAAGGTACACCCAGGAACTTCTGCGCGCGTCGCTCTAGCCGCGTTTTCTGACGGGTCTGTGCGACTTATACGCGCGCAGGTTTGCGCACGCCGCTGGCCTTGACCAATTTTTTGCCGTTCGACTTGCCGACCATGGACATGCTGCTCAGCTTGCCAGCGGGCACGGCAATAACCCGGGCGCCGGCGGTTTGTTTGAGCGCCCGTCTTGACGAGGTCTTGTCGGCTTTGCTTCGAGCGCGGTTGAAGACTTTCCGGTCGCTGCCAGCATTTGATTTCTTGGCGGCGGTGGCGGTCTCGTCGCTATCATCGTCGCGCTCTGTTGCGGTTTTGCCGAGTGCCGTTTTGGTGGCGATGACCTGCTGTTGACCTTGTTCAGTGGTCAGCAACGTGTGGCTGGACGCTGAACGAACCAGCAAGGTGGTGCCGCGCACGATTCGCTTGTTACTGTTCAGGGCCGAGATTCGTTGAGCGCTGACCCCATAGCGGCGCGCAATGCTCGCCAGAGTTTCTTTTTTCCCGACGGTGTGATGGATTGCCGGGTTATTGACTTGCTCATAGACTCGCGGTGCGACGAACGACTCGACCTTGCGCTCATCGGCAACCGGGCGGTTCTGTGGCGCCAGCAAGTGGGTGCCTGGCAGAATCTTGGCGGACTGCTTCAGGCTGTTGGCCTTCTGCAGTTCGGCGACACTGACGCCGCCCCGCTGCGCCACACTGTCCAGCGTCTCGCCGTCCTTGATCGTGTAGGGCTGCCAGGTTGCAAACGTCTTCTTCGATTGATCGTGTTTGGTCACTGCGGCTACGAACGCATCCAGTCGATCAGCGGGCAGTTTGATTTCATTGTTTTTGGTCGCCGCAATGACAGGCCGGTTGTGCGCCGGATTCAAGGCAACGAACTCATCGATCGACATACCGGCGAATTGCGCCGCCAACTTCAGATCGATCGGCCGTGTCTTCTCGATCGTCACAAAGTAGGGTTTGTTCGGCAGTGCCGGCAAGGCCAGGCCGCGTTCGGAAGCATTGGCAATAATATTCTTGATCGCCATCAGTTTCGGAATGTAATGCCGCGTCTCATTGGGCATATCCAGATTCAAGTAATCGGCCGGTCGACCGCGCGCCTGGTTCTTGCGGATCGCGCGGCCGACTGCCCCTTCACCCCAGTTGTAGGACGCCAGCGCGAGGAACCAGTCCTTGCCATGCATGGCATGAATTTTCTGTAGATAGTCGAGCGCGGCGCGGGTCGAATGGACCACATCACGGCGATCGTCGACCCACCAATTTTGCGACAGGTTGAACACCTTGCCGGTTGCCGGCATGAATTGCCACAGCCCCGAGGCTCGAGCCGAAGACATGGCCACCGGGTTCATCGCACTTTCAACAAACGGCAGCAAGGCGAGTTCAGTCGGCAAACCGCGCTTTTCGACCTCTTCCACTATATGAAACAGATAGCGGCCACCACGCGTCATCATCCGATCCAGATACTCGGGCTGCTGCAAATAGAACTTTTCCTTATCCGCCACCAGCGGCGAATTGAGCGCGGGCAAGGCAAAGCCCTTGCGAATTCTTGTCCAGAGGTCGCGATCCGGCAGTAGTTTTTGCGGTGTTACTACAATCGGGGCTTGCAGGTCGTCGGCCGTTTTGTCGGCAAGGCGCTCGGCGGCGTTGTCCAGCGTCCTTTCGCCTGACCAGTCGGCCGATTTATCTGCCGATTTGTCCCAGGGCTTATCGGTGGATTTTTCGGAGGCCGGATCGGTAAACTTTTGTGGCGCCTTGTCGCCGTACTTGCCAAGGTTGCTTGATTCTGGTGCGGTCGACGAAGCGCTGGCCGCACTCTGCGCAGGCAACGTCGTTACCGGCTTGGCGTCGGATGATTTGGCAGCCGCGCCACCGACTGAGGGGGCTGATCCGGGCAGGGTTGAACAGGCAGAAAGGGCCAACGATGCCATCGCGGCGATCGAATAGGCGCGCTTCGGGGCTGATCGGACAATGTTTTTCCATCGACATTCAAGTCGATCCCGCACGATCAGAAACTTCAAAGCGGCCTCTATTTTTGATTATTCGCTGGTTTGCGATGGATCGTAGACAAAGGCTTCTGACCGGTCAAGCCTCGTTCGCCGAAAGCGCCACGGACTGCACCCATTGTTGACCCGCCTACAACGGTTGCAGCGTCAATCGGAGCTTGCGAAGGCTATGATCTGGCCGAGCGAAGAAAAATTGTCATAAACGTAATTTATGCAGCTTGACTCAAGCGTTATCCCGCAAAATAATAAGAAATTGCCTATTTTCGATACCTTATGTTTGTTCCCAATCCCTTTTTCAGCGCTTTCTGACCCGCTCAGCGACTGGCTATGCAACAAAAGATCAGTCCCGATTTATTCATAGAGATTTCCAGTGATCCCTGGTCACGATGGGTTGGTTCGCCGATGGGCAGCTACCTGTTGCGTTGGGAGCAGGCGCAGCTTGACGCGGCCGTCAGCGACGTTTTCGGTTTTCATGCGATCCAGTTGGGATTTGCTGAGCTCAGTGGATTGCGGAACAACCGCATGGCCGATCGGATCCTGATTTTGCGCCCGGGTGATTCCTCGCCGTCCGACGTGACGATGACCGAGTCGTTTGGCTCGCGAATGTTGCTGGAATTGTTTGAAGACCTGCCTTTTGCCGATAATTCGGTAGATTTACTGGTGTTGCCGCATGTTCTGGAGCGCGCCGGGGATCCACACCAAGTGCTTCGCGAAGTGGCGCGGGTATTGCGTCCGGAAGGACGGGCGATCATCACCGGGTTCAATCCGGTCAGTCTATGGGGTGCTCGTGATATTTTTCTGCGACCGTTTGGTCGGCCACTGATTCCGGTCGAGCACAAATCGATCAGTTTGCCGCGACTTCGAGACTGGCTTGGGCTGTTGAGCTTCGATCTCGATCAGACCCGCTATGGCGGTTACGCGCCGCCGTTTCGCAAGCAGAAGGCGCTCGATCGCTGCGCGTTCATGGAATCGATTGGCGACCGCTTCTGGCCCATCTGCGGCTCCGTTTATCTACTGTGCGCGGTCAAGCGGGTACGGGCCATGCGACTCCTCGGGCCTGCCTGGAAGAATGAAGCGCACCGCCGAAATGCGGCGGTCGTTGCTTCGCCCCGATTTGAAGGCGGCGGTGCGTCGACGCCACCTACCCAATGCGAGAAGCCGGAGAAAACTTGATATCGCCGGTGGTCGAAATATTCAGCGATGGCGCCTGCAAAGGTAACCCCGGGGCCGGCGGCTGGGGCGCGTTATTGCGCTCGGGTGGGCAGGAAAAAGAGTTGTTTGGCGGCGAGGCCTTGACCACCAACAATCGAATGGAGCTCCTGGCCGTAATACGGGCGCTCGAGTCGCTCAAGCGTCCTTGCACGGTCATCGTTCATACCGACTCGCAATATGTCCAGAAGGGCATCATGGAATGGGTCCATAACTGGAAATTGCGCGGCTGGCGAACGGCCGACAAAAAGCCGGTCAAAAATGTCGATCTGTGGCAACAATTGGACGCCCTTCGAAATGGCCATGAAGTTGAATGGCGATGGGTCAAGGGTCATGCCGGTCATGAAGGTAATGAACGTGCCGACGCGCTGGCCAATCGCGGCGTCCGCGTCCGCGACGTGTGAAATGCAGTAATGAAAAGCTGCATTGAAGGCCAGCAAGCGCGGCTGGCACGCCACGTGCTAAAGTCGACGGATTCTGCGAGTCCCCTATGAAAAGAACTTTGTTTGCCGTTCTGGCCGTGGCCGTTATGGCCATCCTGGGCTGGTTCGGTTACCAGTATCAGCGAGGCGGTCTAAAGCCGGTTGAAATTGCCGGTTCGCAGCGTCCAGCCGCTGTCTCGGATAGCCCATCACAGGGGACGATGCCAGCTCGACAGGGCGCTGGAACGGCCGCAGCGGGACCGGGCGGTGCAGGCAGTGCGGGCGGGGCTGGTGTTGCTGGCGTGCCAGCCGGTGCTGGCGGCGCTGCGGTTGGCGGTGGCGCCGCGCGAGGCCCGATCGGGGTTGAGGTGGCCAAGGTAGAAAAGCTCGACCTGGTTGAAGACGTGACAGCAGTTGGCAACATGCGGGCCAATGAAACCGTCATGATCAAGCCTGAAATCGCCGGGCGAATCGATCGGATTGGGTTTACTGATGGCGCGCGGGTGGCCCGCGGCGCGGTCCTGGTTCACCTGGATAGCAGCGTCACCGCCGCCGAAGTCGATCAGGCGCGAGCGGAGCTTGCCTTGTCGCAATCGAGTTATCAGCGTACGGTCGAGCTCGCGCAAAAGAACTTTGTCAGCAGCAGTGCGCTCGATCAGGCCAGCGCCAATCTGAAAATTCAGCAAGCCAAGCTCAAATTGAGTGAGGCACGCCTTTCGAAGAGTCTGATCAAGGCACCTTTTGCGGGCGTCTTGGGACTGCGCAATGTCAGCCTGGGAGATTTCGTCAAGGACGGTGCCGATCTGGTCTTGCTGGAAGATGTATCGACCATGAAAGTCGATTTGCGTTTGCCGGAGCGCTTCCTGGGACAACTCGGCCGAGGCCAGGCGGTACAGATTGCGGTCGATGCCTTTCCCGGCAAAACGTTCAAGGCGACGATCAATGCGATCGATGCGCAAGTCGATGCCAACGGCCGCTCGGTGACCGCGCGCGGTGTGCTCGAGAATCCGGAAGGAGTTTTGCGATCCGGAATGTTCGCGAAGGCACGAATCATTCTGAAGACCAAGGCCGATGCGATCGTGGTGCCGGAGGAAGCGCTGGTGCCGGTCGGTAGCGATATTTTTGTGTATCGGCTTGAAGGCAAGAAAGCCATGCGCATCAAGGTCACGACCGGCTTGCGACGCGATGCCAAGGTGGAAGTCTTCGGGCCGATTGCGGTCGGTGACCTGGTCGTGACCGCCGGCCAGATCAAGCTGCCGCGCGATGCCATGGAAGTCCGCGTCATCGAACCAGGCCGACGACCCGGTAGTGGTGCGCCCGGTGGTCCACCTGGCCCGGGCGGTTCGGGCGGTCCAGGAGCACCCGGCGGACCTTCGGGGCCTGCCGGTGCCGCATTGGATGTCACAAAACCGACCGATACCGCCCATTCGGCAGCTTCGTCGAAGGCAGGTGGCTAATGGTCCTGTCGGAATTCTGTATCAAGCGACCGGTGTTTGCGACGGTCCTGTCGCTGATCATCGTCTTGCTCGGGGTGGTCAGTTACGATCGACTGTCGGTGCGCGAATATCCGAAGATCGATGAGCCGGTCGTTACCGTCGATACGCGTTATCTCGGTGCCTCATCCGAGATCATAGAGTCGCAGGTCACCAAGCCTATCGAAGATTCCATTGCCGGCATCGAGGGTGTCGAAGTATTGACTTCGATCTCGCGACCGGAACAAAGCCAGATTACTGTGCGTTTCCGGCTCGAGCGCGAACCCGATGGCGCTGCCGCCGACGTCCGGGATCGGGTCGCTCGGGTACGCTCGAGGTTGCCGCAATCGATTGACGAGCCGGTGATTGCGAAAGTCGAGGCCGACGCCAATCCGATTATATGGCTGGCTTTTTCCAGCGATGTGTTGACCCCGCTCGAAGTGTCGGATCTCGCCAACCGGATCGTCAAGCCACGCCTGCAGACCTTGCCTGGCGCGGCCGACGTTCGAATCTTCGGTGAACGTAAATTTTCGATGCGTATCTGGCTCGATCCGGATCGTCTGGCGGCCTTTAAATTATCGCCCTCCGACGTTGAGGACGCATTGCGTCGGCAAAACATCGAAGTACCGTCTGGGCGCATCGAAAGTCGGCAGCGTGAGTTCACCGTGGTTTCGCAGACCGATCTGCAGCGTGTTCAGGAATTCGAAGAGGTCATCGTCAAAACCTCGAACAGCTTTTCGGTCCGCCTGAAGGACGTCGCACGCGTTGAGATTGCGCCCTTGAACGAGCGTATTTCGGTCCGGTTCAATGGACGTAATGCCGTCTCGATGGGCGTGATCAAGCAGGCGACCGCCAACCCGTTGACGCTGGCACAGGCCCTGAAAGCGGAATTGCCGCGCCTGCAAGCGGAGTTGCCACCCGGCGTACAGGTGTCGATTGCCAACGACAACACCTTGTTTATCGAGCGATCGATTCAATCGGTTTACAAGACCATTCTTGAAGCCGTCGTCCTGGTCGCGCTGGTGATTTTCCTGTTCCTCGGCACGATTCGGGCCAGCATGATTCCACTGGTCACGATTCCGGTGTGCCTGATTGGCGTGTTTGCGCTTATGCTGGCCGCAGGCTTCAGTGTCAATACGCTGACGCTACTCGCGCTGGTGTTGGCTATCGGCCTGGTAGTCGATGACGCCATTGTGGTGCTCGAGAATATCTACCGCCACATCGAAGAGGGCATGACCCCGATGCAGGCAGCCTTCAAGGGCACCAAGGAAGTCGGCTTTGCGGTCATCGCCATGACCATGACCCTGGCCGCCGTGTTCACGCCGGTCGCGTTCACCACCGGGCGCACCGGCAAATTGTTTATCGAGTTTGCGCTGACTCTGGCCGGCGCGGTGATCATTTCCGGCTTCGTCGCGTTGACGCTTTCGCCGATGATGTGCTCGCTGCTGCTTAAACATAACCCCAAGCCGAACTTGATGGTGCGCAGCATTGACCGATCCATGTCGGCGCTGGCGCGCGGCTATGCGGCCGTATTGCGAGTGACCTTGCGGCATCGCTGGGTGGTTGTTCTGATCGCCGCTGCGGTGGGTTATGCCAGTATTCATCTTTGGAACACCACCAAAAAAGAGCTGGCTCCGATCGAAGATCGCGGCACCATTGTGTCGATCTTTAATGGTCCGGATGGTGCGTCGGTCGACTACACACAAAAGTACGGCTTGCGAATCGAGGCCCTCGCCAACGGAACTCCCGAAATTGACCGCATTTTTGTCGTGGCAGGTAGTCCGACCGTCACCCAGGGGATTATGTTTACTCGGCTCACCGATTGGAACAGCCGTTCGCGAAAAGCCGTCGATATTGCCAAAGAGCTGCAACCGAAGCTACTGGCCATCCCCGGCGTCATGGCGTTTGCCGTGTTGCCAGGCTCGTTCGGTGTCTCGCCGCGTGAACGGCCGATCAACTTCGTGATCTTGACGACCGATAGCTACGATCGAATCTCGCAAGTGGTGGGTGCGATGATGGCCGACTTGTCACGTTATCCGGGCATTCAGGGCGTCGACAATGACCTGAAGCTGAACAAGCCCGAGTTGAAGATGGTCATCGATCGCGATCGTGCGGCCGACGCCGGTATTCAGATCGAGGCGATAGGCCGCGCAGTCGAAACCGCACTGGGCGGCCGCCAAGTCACGCGCTTCAAGCGCCAGGGCGAGCAATATGATGTCATGGTGCAATTCGATCCGACCAATCGCGCGTCGCCCAGTGATATTTCGAATATCTTTGTGCGCGGTCGTGCCGATGCCATGGTACCGCTGTCCAGTCTGGTCGGTGTCAAGGAGGCGGTCGCGGCGCGTGAACTCAATCATTTTGCGCAACGTCGTGCTGTGTCGTTTACCGCCAATCTGACGCCGGGAACCTCGCTGGGCGAGGCGCTGGAAGTCTTCGAGGAAACCGCCCGAAAACATGTGCGCCCGGGCTATGCGATTGACTACAACGGTCAGACACGTGAATTCAAGCAATCGTCGTCGGCCTTGCTGGTGACTTTTGCGCTGGCGCTGGCGTTTATTTTCCTGGTATTGGCTGCACAGTTCGAAAGTTTTATTGATCCGTTCATCATCATGTTGACGGTGCCGCTGTCGATGACCGGTGCGCTGGCCTTGTTGCAATTGACCGGTGGCACCTTGAACGTCTACAGTCAGATTGGCCTGATCACGCTGGTCGGGCTCATCACGAAACACGGCATATTGATCGTCGAGTTCTCGAATCAAATCCGAGACTCCGGCAAGGATCTGATGCCCGCGGTCGTCGAGGCCGCCAGCATGCGCTTGCGCCCGATCCTGATGACCACCGGCGCCATGGTGCTGGGTGCCGTGCCGCTGGCGTTCGCCACCGGCGCTGGTGCCGAAAGCCGTATTCAGATCGGTATGGTGATTGTCGGCGGCATGAGCTTTGGCACCTTGCTGACGCTGTTTGTGGTGCCTACGATCTACACCCTCGTTGCACGCCGGCGCACACCTGAGCTCGCCAACGATGCAGCAACGCCTGATCTTGCGGGTGCGACGGTCGCGCACCCCGGGCTGGGCGCCGGTGCCGAAGTCGCTGCGCGTAGCGCGTTACTGCCCACACCACCGATCGCCAAGGAAGGCAACTGATGGCCTCCGATACGCTCGTCGTTCGCCAGGTTGTGCTCGATACGGAGACGACCGGGCTGTCAGTGGAAGACGGTCACCGGATCATTGAAATTGGCTGCCTCGAGATCCTGAATCGCCGCATCAGTGGCCGGCATCTGCATTTTTACCTCAACCCCGAGCGCGATATTGACGAAGGCGCGATGGCGGTCCATGGCCTGAGTCGCGAACGCTTGCGCGACGAGCCCAAGTTCGTCGAGGTTGTTGATCGCCTGCTCGAGTTTGTTGCTGATGCCGAGATCCTGATCCATAACGCGCCGTTTGATGTCGGTTTTCTGGACGCCGAATTGGCCCGTCTGAAGCGTCCCTCGTTTACCAGGCACGTCGGTTCGGTACTCGACACGCTGGCCATGGGTAGGCGCCTTCATCCGGGCAAGCGCAACTCGCTGGACTCGCTCTGCGATCGTTATGGTGTGTCGAACTCGCACCGTAAATTGCATGGCGCCTTGCTCGATGCCGAGTTGCTGGCCGACGTTTATCTGGCGATGACTCGAGGCCAGGACAGCCTTGATATCGCCCATGAGCGCAAGGATGAGTTTAAAGGCGGGCACACGAATCTAGCCGGTCTGCCGCTGCAGTTACGCGCGCTTCAAGCCAGTGAAGACGAACTTCTCGCGCATGAGCAGTACCTTGCGGGGATGGCCAAAGAGTCCAAAGCTGCGGTGCTCTGGAGTGGCGATTCGGGCTAAGGTCCCGCTGCGCTCAATGCAGCCCGGTCATCTGTTTCAGGCCGGAAGTTGCGAAGCTCTGTTCAAGCGCTGACGGCAGTGACTTGCCGACGACAGCCGGTGAAGCGGCCGACATAGACGCCGACGAAGCCGCCGCTGGACAAGTGCCGGTGGCCAACCGTTGCAGCGCATTTGAGAGCCGTGGTTCCAGTGGGTCGCCGAGTGCTCGCGATAAATCATTCGAGCTCGACACACAATCGGGCGCCAGACCGTTGAAGTAGTCACTGAAACCGTCGCGATTGGTCGACTTGAACGTCACGATGTTGTAGACCTTGCCGTTGAATGTCGGTGGCGTAAAGCCGACCGGCTTGCCGCAGGTGGTTTCGCCGATTCGGGCGGCGCTGCGATAAGGCAACAATGACGTGATCATTGCTTCAGACGCCGAACAGGTTCGCGGGCTGGTGATCCAGGCCAGCCGTTCGAAGCGGCCGGCATTGACGTCGCTGGCAAAGTTATAGCGCGAATTGGAGGCACTGTGGCGATCGTTGAATTGCAGTTGAAACGCCAGACTGCCGGCGGTTGAAACCGGTGCGAGTGATGCGCCAATGTCGTTCGCAATACTGAGCAGGCCACCGCCGTTGTCGCGCAGATCAACTACCAGATCGGTGGCTCCCCCCACCAGCAGGCTGTTGATCGCGGCTCGCCATTCGTCGCGCCCCGGTGTGCCGAACGAAGTGAAATAAAGATAACCTGTTTTGCGACCGGCGTTATCAAGCACCGTCGGCGCCAGAATATATTTCAGCAAGTACTCGGACTTGGTCAGCGTGACGTCGCGGGGCGTGCTGCCTCGTTGAATTCTGAACCGAGCATTGAGCCCGACGGTGCTCGGGCCGATCGCCGCATCGAGCCGGTTTTCGGCGATCAAGGTTGCCATCGGCACATCGTCGATGCTCAGAATCTGATCTCCACGAGCAACGCCTTGAGCGGCCGCGTTGCTGTTCGGCTGCACCACGCGCACGAACAAGTCGCTGCCGATCACACTCAGCCCGACGCCGTAGCCGACCGTCTTGCCTTCATCAAAAAACGCCGCAAATGTGGCGGCGTTATCAATAAAGCTGTAACGATCCTCGCTGACCTTGAGGGCCGTCAGAGCCTCCTCAGGTGTCTTCAGCGTTTTCAAATCAACGTTGGGCAACCGGTCATACCAGAAATACCAGTCTTTCATGTAGCCGACCAGGAAATTGATATCCGCGTTGGTGCTGGTGTTGCTGGTGTCTGTGGCGGCCGGCAGGGGCAACGCCGCAGAGCCGCAGGCGCTCAGCGCCAGCACAACGGCGACGGCCGCCAGCGACTGTAAAATTGGCGAACGGTATTGCGGTGCCGATGGGTCGAGTGCCCCGAGGCGAGCAGTATGATCGTACATATCCAAAACATCCTACCTTGCAGGGCCACTCAACTGACGGGGTAGACCCAGGGTGACGACAAACGGTCATTTTAGGCGGATAGCCGACGCTGACAGCATGTCTGACAGGGGTTCAGGGAATTGTTTCGAGATTCGCATGAAACGATTCACGCCTCGCCGCATCGCTGCTGGGAGGCTGGTCAGGACGGCATTTCGACTAAACTTGTCATACTAGGTCACTAACTGAATCGCTAACCAAATCAATTGCTGAATGACTAACGTCAAGTCACTAACGTTCGTATGAAGAAAGAAACCCGCCACCCGCGCAAATTGCGCGATCGGAAAACACATTTGTCCCCGGACGCTGAACGTCTGGTGGCCGGCGCGCTCGGCCTGTCGAATTCGGGCAGCCGAATGGAGGATCGATTCTGGGAAAATCAGATTTCGGCACGTCTCGAGCGACTGCTTGATTCCAGTCACCCACAGGCACTCTACGATGCCCTCGAGCGTCTGCAACACGCTGATCAGGAAGCCTACGGTGCCTTGGTTGAAGCGGTCGAGGAGGCCGCCGAGGCGATTACGCTTGAAGTCGAAGGACAGGATTGGGACTGCCTGATGATCTGCGCGCCACTGGTTGTCTGGACGCGCTTCAAGATTCCTTCGGGTCCGATTCCAGCCGTTGAAATTGCCAAAGTCAACGAGGTCTGGCGCACACAAGTGCTGGCCTCGCATGCCCGCCTGTCGATTGCGCCGTGCCTCTACAGCATTGACCAGTTGCCGCCCGATTTCAGTGAGCTGCGCCGTATGGTTCGCAAGTTCGGCCTGGCGGCGATTGCCGGGCAGTCGCCCAAGCTCGATCTCAAAGCGTTGCCGGAAACCGCTGACATGTTGGCCGATGCACGATTCCTGGTGGCGGTGGTGGCGGTGCCGGCCGGATCGGCCATGTTCCGATGGCAGGAGATCGACGCGACCCGTCATGCCAGTCGGGTCAATTGTCTCGAGCAATGGATCTCGAATGGCCGGGTACATCTCGAACCGATGGTGCCCGGTTGTGGTTTTGAGTGCTTGTTACCCGACGCTTATCATTTGAATTTGCGTGAGTCGGATCGTCGGGTTCGCCCGTATGCGATTCACGCGTCGGTCCATTTTCTGACTCATGCCCTGAACCGCGAGGCGTCAGACCTGAAGGCAACCGTGGCCGGTTTCGGCCTGGAGCGAGCCGATGAGTATCGGATCGGTTTGTCGATTGGCGATGACGACGAAGTCGCTCAAGGCATCGTCTGGCCGCTATTGGGGGCCGAGAACGAAATCGATGACCCATCGCCGGTATCGATGATCCGCGACCTGTTGAAACAGGCCGGCATCAGCGACATTGAGATCTGGAGCGACTTGACCGAACCGGAGTTCTGTGAGGACTGCGGCGCGCCTTTGTTTCCGAATACCAAAGGCGAAATCGTCCATGCTGAAATGCCTCAGGATAGCGAGACCGAAGCCAGCCACTTTCACTAGCGGTTGTGCCTAGCGGTTGTGCCGAAATCCTGCGATTATAGAAATCCTGCGATGATTTGACTGTATCCGTATATGCGCATATAGTCACTGACAATCATAACGACTTTCGGAGCAGGCAGCTTGGACGATTTGTCGCCGGTGTTCGAGCGAGTCTCGAGTTACTTTGCGCTACTTTCGGAACCGATGCGGATCCGAATTCTGCATGTGGTTTGCCAACAGGAACGCACCGTCGGTGACATTGTGGCCGAGGTGGGTGGCACCCAAGCCAATGTGTCGCGACATCTTGGACATATGTATCGCGCGGGCGCGCTGACGCGGCGCAAACGAGGCAACTTCACCTATTACGCGGTCGCCGATCAAGCGCTGACCGAAATCTGTCGATCGGTCTGCGTTCATATTGCGGGCAACCTTGACACCAGTGCCGAGCGCAAGGATCTCATGGAACTGGCTAATGAGCTGGGGGCCGGCATATGAGTGATCACGAGATCGATCACGATACGGGTCGCGTTCGACCGGCGGCGGAGAACTTTTTCAGCGCCGACCAACTGTCTCATGCAAGCAGGGCGCGACGTGGGTTCATGGCGAAAGCGCTGGCCGCAGGCGTCGGCGCCCCTAGCGTAGCGGCCGCCAACGCCAACGCCGTCGGGGTCGGCGATCCTGCGGTGTTGAACTTGCCTGCGCACAGTACCGGTTTGGGCGCGCCAGTGGCAGCGCAGGGTTACGGCAAGCCGTCGCGCTTCGAGCAGAATCTGCAGCGTCGTGAAAGTCCCGGCTTGACCCGGGTTGCGGCAGCGTCCGTGAGTTTCACGCCCTTGCTCGATATGTGCGGCGTCGATCGCAAGGCCGGGCGATATCTGCTGGCCGAAGGCGCCGACGGGTCTTCGATGACTCGCACCATTGCGCTTGATCGTGCGCTCGACGACGTCATGGTTGCCTGGGGTATGAATGGCGAGATGCTGCGGCCCGAAAACGGTTACCCGATCCGTCTGGTCGTGCCCGGCGTGCAAGGGGTGTCCTGGGTCAAGTATTTGCGCCGGCTGGAGGTCGGTGACGCGCCGTATCACAGCAAGGATGAAGCCGTGCATTACATCGACTTGATGCCGGACGGACAGCACCGGCAATTCACCTCGGTACAGGAAGTGAAGTCGGTCGTGACCACGCCGTCGGGCGGTCAGGTGCTATTGAACCGTGGTTATTACAATATCAGCGGCTTGGCCTGGTCTGGCCGCGGCAAGATCAAGCGCGTCGATGTCTCGACCGACGGCGGCCGCAACTGGCGCACCGCGACGCTGCAGCGGCCCATTCACACCAAGGCGCGGACGCGGTTTCGCCTCGACTGGTCCTGGGAGGGGGGGCCGGCGCTGCTCCAGTCGCGCGTCATCGACGAGACCGGTTTCGTGCAGCCGACAATCGCGCAGCTGCGGGCCGTGCGCGGAACGCGCTCGATCTACCACAACAACGCGATCCAGACCTGGCGGGTCGATGCGTCGGGCGCGGTGACCAACGTGCAGGTGCTCTGATGCGCGGCGCAACGCTCGGCCTGCTGCTGATGGCGACGGCGTGTCTGCCGGCGCAGGCGGCTGATGGCGCCGGAAAATACGGCTTCGGCAGGCCGGCCACCGCGCAGGAAATCGCCGCCTGGGACATCGACGTTCGCCCCGACGGCAAGGGTTTGCCACGAGGTCGTGGCAGCGTGGCCGAGGGCCAGGTCC
>JANLTP010000166.1:0-4166 GCA_031363055.1 Burkholderiales bacterium
GGTCAAGCAGAACTAGTGGTTAACTTTGATCTCGCGCCGACCAAACCCGCGCTGAATCAAAGCCGCATTGAAGGCAAAGTACGCGGTGGATCGGGCGCAGTGCTCATCCTGGTGCGCGCCAGTGATGGCTGTGGTTGAACAGGCGCGACCGATTCTGCAATCGATGGGCAAGACGATGGTACATGTCGGCAAGGCCGGTGCCGGCCATGCGGTCAAGGCCTTGAACAACTACGTGTCGGCGGCTGGCCTGCTCGCCGTTTCCGAAGCACTGGTGGCCGCCGAAAAATTCGGTATCGATCCGCAATTGGTCAATCAGGTATTCAATGCCTCGACAGGCAAGAACAACACCACCGAGCACAAGGTCGAAAATTTCATGTTGTCCGGCAAATTTAATTCAGGATTCGCAATCGCCTTGATGCGCAAGGACCTCAACACCGCGCACGCCTTTATAGACCGCATGGGCACACCGGGCGAGTTTGCCAAACTGTGCTTCGATACCTGGGCCGACGCCGAGCAAACACTCAAGGCGGGCGCCGACCATACTGCGCTATACCAGTTTGTGCATACTGCGCAAAAGCCTGATTAAGCGCCGATAACGAACGACACGGGCGAAATCCTTACGTTCCAGTCATGCGCAAACGCCGCGCTTCTTCATCGAACCGGACATCATCGATCTCGCGCATGACATCACCGACGTCGACCACTTTGGCAACGCGCTCGAAGCGCCCGGTCAAGACACTGTCGAGCGTCAATGCACCTTGACGGTAAAGATTCCAGATTTCGGAGCCGTAGGCAGTATTGAGCACGGTCGGTGCGAATCGGCCGAAAAAAGCACTGAGGTTTGCGACGTCGCGCAACAACATGCGCTCGGCGTGGTTATTGCCGGCAGCGTCGACCGCCTGCGGCAGATCGATGATGACCGGGCCATCGGCCGCCAGCAAGATATTGAATTCGGACAGATCGCCGTGCACCACGCCGGCACACAACATGCGCACCACCTGTTGAATCAGCATGGCGTGAAACTCGAGCGCCTGCTCGGCCGTCAACAACACGTCATTTAGACGTGGCGCAGCGTTACCGTCTTCATCGGTGACCAACTCCATCAGCAGCACACCTTCGTGGAAGTTGTACGGCTTGGGCACACGTACACCCGCCCCCGCGAGCCGGTAGAGCGCATCGACTTCGGCGCTCTGCCAAGCGGCCTCCTGAGCCTGGCGGCCATAACGCGTGCCCTTGGCCATGGCCCTGCCCTGGCGAGAATTCTTGACCTTTCGATTTTCGGTATAGTCGACGGCCTGTCGGAAGCTGCGTTGGGTCGCCTCTTTGTAGATCTTGGCGCAGCGCGTGTCAGCGCCACAGCGAACGACATAGACCATCGCCTCCTTGCCGCTCATCAGTTGTCGTACGACCGTATCGATCAGGCCTTCGTCGAGCAGGGATTGCAATCGTTTCGGAGTTTTCATGCCCGCTATTATGACTTCTGCGGACTGGGAATTCTGCGAAGGGCTAAAGTCGACTCCAACCTTCCGCGCCCAGTCGCTCGAGCGTCTCGATATTGCGCAGGAAAATCTGCGCGGTATCCGGATGCGACCGGACCGCCTGCTCAACGGCCGACTCGCGCAGAAGGTGCAACAGGGGGTACGGCGAACGATTGCTGTAGTTACTCATCGCCTGCCGCTCCGCGCCCGCAAAACAGTAGTCCGGGTGAAAGCTCGCAATTTGAAGAACTCCCTGCAGATTTGCCCGCTCCAGCAGGCGGTCGGCTTTCTTCAAAAACCGGTTGTAATCGAGGAAATCGGTCAGTACTGCGGGATGAATCAACAAGGTGGTCTCGACCTGGGTCGGATCGGTTGCGTCCAAAAGTTTGAGTTCTTCGGCCAATACTTCCAAGAGGTCAGCTTCAGTAGACACGGCGCTGACCACCCAACGAATCTGTTTGCGAGCGTGTACCGCTCGAGCGAAAGGGCATAGATTCAAGCCAATGACAGCACGCTCGAGCCAATCGCAAGTGAGGTCCACGACCAATGCGGCTTCGTCGCCGTTATGGTCATTGGGCTCCGGGCGTACGCTAGACGTGGTCATTCGGAATTATGGCTGAAACAGCCGGGAATCGGTCACACGTCACTCGGTGATGTAACAACAGCTATCTGGATACTAAAGCCCTGTACAAAAGAAGCTGTAGCCCTGGCCGATCATGCGCATGCTCGTCAAGTCGGCGCAAGCTTGAGGTGTCGGAGTACAGTACCCTGTCTACCTGATGTCACCCAGCAACTCCAGTTTGTGAATATCCGCGAAGTCAAAGCAAGTGAACTTCCAGCGCTCTTGTCGCTGTACCGGTTCCTGCATACCAAAGACGAACCTCTTCCAGCCAATTCCGTGGTTGAGGCAGCTTGGTCGGAGGCGCTAGCCAATCAGCGATGTCGCTATTTCGGCGGATACGCCGAAGACGAGCTTGTGTGCAGTTGCACGATCATGGTCATCCCCAATCTCACGCGAGGATGCCGGCCGTATGCGGTCATCGAAAACGTCGTAACGCACGCCGCCCATCGGAAGAAAGGTTGGGGAAAAGCGCTTCTCGAGCGCGCGCTTGAGTTTGCCTGGTCGCAAGGCTGCTACAAGGTAATGCTCATGACGGGGCGCAACGACGATGCTACCCTTCGTTTCCACGAGGCAGCAGGTTTTGACAGGCATGGAAAGCAGGCGTTCGTTGCCAAGAGATCCGTCTGACCTGGCATGGCACATGGACAAGTTCCGCAGGTTCGCACGAAGTCTCAAGGACAGAGGTTTGCAAAAAAGGCTCAACAACCAAGCGCTGACCGGTTAATAAAGTTATCTTACGAAACAGAAGTTTCCCGATTTCAATCTCAATCCTCTCCTCAAAATGCTCCAGAAATTCGGGTCGTGTGAATATATGCAATCGCTGCGCTCACGCCTGAGTCAACTAGGCGCCAAACCCTGCCACGAGAATCGATTGCTCAGATTGTGGTTACATGCCGAAGAGCTTGAGACACCGCCCAGCCGCCCGGGACATCATTTTCCAGCTCGCATCAAGGCCGAACTTTCAAATTTATCCAGTGATCTTGAGTCGGTTGCGCGCATTGTTTCCCGTCATCAGGCCAGCGACGGATCCATCCGGCTCTTGGTCGAACTACACGACGCTCAGGCGATTGAGACGGTCCTGCTGCCGGGCGGCGGACTGTGCGTCTCGGTGCAGGTCGGATGCGCTGTCGGTTGCCTGTTCTGCATGACCGGGCGCTCAGGTCTGCTGCGCCAATTAAGCAGCCTTGAAATTCTGTCCCAGGTCGTTCTGGCGCGGCGCATTCAACCGATCCAAAAAGTGGTGTTCATGGGCATGGGTGAGCCCGCCCACAATCTCGATAACGTACTCGAATGCATCGAAGCCCTCGGCAGTCTCGGCGGTCTGGCGCACAAAAGTCTGGTGCTCTCTACGGTGGGTGATCGCCGGCTGTTCGAACGTTTGCCCGCTGGTCGGGTCAAGCCGGCCCTGGCGGTCTCGTTGCATTCGAGCGATTCGCAGCTTCGAGCCCGGTTACTGCCGAAGGCGCCGCCCATGGAGCCCGACAAACTAGTGCAAGCAGCACAAGCTTATGCCCTGCTTAGTGGCTATCCGACGCAATACCAATGGACGCTACTCGAGGGTGTTAACGATACTGACGCAGAAGTCGACGGTATTGTGCGCTTGCTGAGCGGCAAATATGCAGTGCTGAATCTGATACCTTTTAATCCAGTGGCCGGCGCAGGTTTCCGCCGACCATCGAGCGTGCACAGCGAACGAATGGCAAAGCGACTCAGCGGCCTCGGCATCCTGACCAAGCTGCGCCAGTCAGCAGGCCAAGACGTCGACGCCGGCTGCGGTCAACTGCGCTCAAGAATTATTCCGGTTCACGCCGAGTCCGGCCACTCAGGTCTTTCAGGTCTTTCAGGTCTTTCAGGTCGCGCAAGTCTCTCAGGTCTCGCGGATTTTTCAGGTCACTCAAATCCCTGATTTCACCTGACTCGTTAAGTACCCGATTTCCTAAATACGCACCCGTAATGACATCGATACGTTTCGAGTCGCGGCTTGCCGCGCATAAGGAAAATATCGGGATTTTCTATTGGCCAGGATCGAGTTTTTCAATTGAACCGGAATCGGTTCGGCGGTACAA
>JANLTP010000181.1:0-14381 GCA_031363055.1 Burkholderiales bacterium
GCCACCGGGTGAATCGGCCCGACCGGCGCAGACTGATCGAAGCTTTTACCGATTTCCCACGGTTTTTTCTGGTCGCCCATGGCCCGCTGCAAGTCACGTCGGGTCATGTCCAGGCCGATCGCGTAGCCGTAAACGAGTTCAAGCGCGCGATCGATTGGAATATCGCGCCCACCCTTGTCAAGCGCAGCCACCAACTCGACTTCGTAATGGTAATTTTTAGTCATCGACGGGTACGGGTGATCGACGCGACCAGCCGCCGGCACGAGTTGAATCGCGTCAGAAGGCTTCTGAAAGAAAAACGGCGGCTCGCGGGTCGGGTCCGATCCCATTTCGCGCGCATGCGCTGCGTAGTTGCGACCGATGCAGTAGACCCGCCGTACCGGGAACATCAGGTTCGAACCAACAATCGGGATCAACGTGTCGGCGACCTCAAAGGGCGTACGCACAGCACTCGCACCGGTCACCGGTAAAGCACACCCGGCCAGCAGGCCCGCTGCTGCACCGACGGTCGCGGTTGAAGCACGCGACAGGGCTTGCCGCCGGCCATTTACTTTTTGTGATTTCATGGTGTCTCCGTTTGAAAATTGATCTCTGCAGCTCGATACCGAACGACTGGACAATGACCGTATGGAATCGCCTGCAGACCCGAACAAACACGACGGCAAGACAGAGTCGCGATTATAGGTTGTTCGCATATGCAAACCTTCTATCAAATTTTCCGGACGCCGTGTTGGAATCTGTAACGACACGCGCCTCATCTGCCCGAAGCATCCTCACCACGATCTGGCCTCCAGATACGGAATGGTAAAACTCAAGCGCCTGGCGGGTGTTGCTCGCGCGAGGATATACGCATGTTCCGGGCAGAACGAATTCTGGTGGTCACGGCGACCAAAGTCAGTTTCGGACCTCGGCGGGTTGCGTTGCTGCGCAGGTATCTTGCAGAACTGACTGCGCCTGAGCGATCCTCCGGAGATTGAACACGTTACCCCAGCCCCACCGCCTCAACACTGATCAGTGCGTTGATCATCGCCTCACCCGCTTGGCGATCGACCTGGCGGTCAAGAATCAGCATGGAAAGGCCGTGCACCAATGACCAGGCGCGCAAGGCCGTCACCGCAACGCTGTGCTCGGTCGCTGCAGGCCCGAGCGCCACTGCAACCTGCTCACGAAGCATCCAGGCCGCCGACCCCTGCGGACCGTCTTTGAGCGAATCCCCAGCATAGGCGCGATGCGTGAACATCAGTCGGTACAGGCCCGGATTCTCCAGTGCAAACCGCACATAGGCACGACCCAGGGCCGCAATCGCCGGTTGACCGCGCGCCCTGAGCGCCACAGTGCGCTGCCGTTTCGCCAGCAACTCGAACCCTCGTTCGGCAAGCGCGCCGAGCAAAAAATCCTTGTCCGGAAAATGGCGGTACACCGCCGTGGCGCTGACCCCGACGTTGCGCGCAATCTCGCGCAGGCTCAAGACCGCAGGCTGGACAGTCTCGAGGAGGCGTAAAGCTTCCTCGATCAAAGCGCTTCGAAGGTCGCCATGATGATAAGCGCGCGTCACCGCCGCTGATTTGGAGCTCATGAGACAGACAACATAATGTTCGCGATGTTACCCAATCAGATTACTTAATGTTGACAATGTAATCTTTATTCGGTATCTTGCGATATGTTTTCATCGTTAACATTGTGCCAATCGTAAAACCAGGATCGATGTTCGAGGCCAGATCGATACACCACCCATTCACGGACCCATACCTCATGCCCAGCACTGTCGAAACAACGATTCGCTCCCTGGTCGCCCGTGGTGCGATGCACATCGGAGCCTATAACCGTCAGCGAATGAAGCCGCTGACCGAACCACACCCGTTCCTGAGCGGAACCAACGCGCCGGTCGCCGAAGAACGCACGTTCAGCAATCTCGAGGTCAAGGGCTCGATTCCCACGGAACTCGACGGCCGCTATTTGCGAATCGGACCGAACCCGATTGGCAAACCGCATGCGCCGTCCTATCACTGGTTTGTCGGCGACGGTATGGTGCACGGCGTTCGCCTTAAAGACGGCCAGGCCCTGTGGTATCGCAATCGCTGGGTACGCACTCGGCAGGTCTGCGCAGCGCTTGGTGAAGTAAGTACGCCAGGCCAGCAGCGCGGCGCCCTGGATACCGTCAATACCAACATCATTGGTCATGCCGGCCACGCCTGGGCCATCGTCGAAGCGGGCAGCTATCCGGTTCGACTCGACGAAGAGTTGAACACCGAAGCCTACGATGCGTTCAATGGCACGTTGAAGGGCAGCTTTTCGGCACATCCTTACCTTGACCCCGACACCGGCGAGCTGCATGCCATCTGTTACGAGGCGACCGATCAGGCAACTGTGCGCCACGTCGTCGTCGATGCCTCGGGCAGGGTACGGCGCGAACTGCCGATTCCGGTACGACACGGCCCGATGATTCATGGTTGCATGATCACCCGCCAGTACGTGCTGATCTTCGATCTGCCGGTCACCTTCTCGATGAGCCGCTTGCTGCGCGGCTTCCGTTTCCCTTATAGCTGGAATGAGCAACACCAGGCCCGCGTCGGATTGCTGCCCCGCGAAGGCAGCGCCGCCGACATCATCTGGTGCGATGTCGATGCCTGCGCCCTGTTCCACCCGGCCAACGCCTACGAACAAGCCGACGGCACGGTGGTGGTCGACGTCTGTGCGCACCATGAACTATTCAATTCCAGCACCATGGGGCCTGACTCGAAACGGATCGCCTTCGAGCGCTGGACCATCGATCCGGCCAGCCGACGCACCGAGCGCCGGATCATCGATGCGTCGCCACAGGAGTTCCCGCGCATCAACGAAACCCTGATCGGCAAGCCGTACCGTTATTCCTACAACCTTGCTCTGGCTGATCGAAACGCGTTCAGCGCACACGCCTCATGTCTCTACAAACATGACCTGCAGACTGGCGCGCGCGAAGTGCATGACTTCGGAGCGAATCAGGTGCCTGGAGAGTTCGTGTTCGTACCGACGGCCAAATCAAAAGGCGCCGATTCAAAAGGCGCCGATTCAAGCGGCCGGAATTCAAGCGGCCGGAATTCAAACGGCACCGACTCAGCACGCGCTGAGGACGATGGCTGGTTGATCGGCTTGGTAACTGACGCCAGCCGCCCGCAAAGCGCACTCGTCATCCTCGACGCTCTGCGGTTTGGCGCTGAACCGCAAGCGGTCATCACCATTCCCGGCCGCATCCCGAACGGTTTTCATGGCAACTGGATTCCGACCTGACGGTACCCTTGCGAAAGAGTATTCGGCAACGCTCATACCACTCGCCTCAGCATGGCGTCGAAGATCAGCCGGTTCACGTCGCTGCGGCCGGCAACACGGGTCTCAGGTACGGTCCGCAGGATGTGCTCGGGGATGGAACGATTCGGGCCGCGTCCGCTATCGGCCGCGAGCTGGATCTCACAAGCCCTTTGCAAGGTCCACAGCCGGTTGAAGGCCGTTGGAATGTCCGGCCCAACCGCCAGCAGCCCATGATTGCGCAAGATCAGGTGATTGCGGCGCCCGAGTGACGCGACCAGTCGAGGCTGCTCGTTGAGATCGGTCGTGACGCCTTCATAATCGTGGTAAGCCACATCATCGAACAACATGGCGCTATAGAAGTTGTCGTGACGCAGGCCCTCTTCCTTGCACGCAATCGCGCAACCCGCTGTCGTATGAACATGCATGATGCAGTGCGCGTCATCACGCGCTGCGTGGATTGCGCTGTGGATGACGAAGCCCGCCCGGTTGACGCGCGCGTGGCTGTCGTCGTCGCTGCCGCTGCCTTCGCTACCTTCGCTACCTTCACTGCCTTCGCTGCCGTCGCCGCCTACGCGTCGGTAGCGCGAGTGGCCGTCGAGGTCGATGCGCACCAGATTGTCCGGACGAACCTCGCCATAGTGCAGGCCGAAACGATTGATCAAGTATTCGGGCTTCTGGTTGGCAGCAGACGGTAGCCGTACCGTGATGTGGTTGAAGATCAGCTCGGTCCAGCCGAGCCAATCAAAGAGGCGATAACACGCCGCCAGATCGGCGCGCAGTTGAGTTTCAGTGGACATCATGACTCCTTGCGCTGAGGTTGGTGGCGCCGCGCAAAAGATCGACCAACTGACGAGGGTCGGCGGGAAGTTCATTGCCACGCCAGGCAACGTGTCGGTCCGGGCGGGACAGCACGAAGGCATGGGCGTACAGGCCTTGCGTATCTTCAGCGCGCAGCTCCAACATTTGCATGGGCAGCCCACATTCAGCCGCAGCCGCTAACAAGGCCGTGGCGTCCTTGCCTGGGTCGGTGCGCAGCAGGGTGAATCCATCGCCCATGGCATCGTACAGCGAGCGTTTGCCTTCAAACGAATCAGCAAGCCAAAGGTGCGGCGTGCGGCAGCCCGGGACGGTGGAGGGCGTAAAGGTCGCCATGCCATAGCTCGGCGCGGCCTCGTCGTCGTGTGCGATTAGTGGCGATTCGGCATAGAAGTAGCCGAAATTCAGTCCGGCGCAGCAATACTGTTGAACGTTCAAGTCATACAGTTCTTTACCGAAGCGCTCGCGCACGGCGCCGCCGTGTTCGTCGGCCTGCTCGATATCGGCCGGTACAGCCTCGCGCTGAGCCTGCAGCGCGATCGAGTGGTTCATTGCGAATTGCGAGACCTGCTCGGTAATTGGCTGGCGCTCAGCCTGGTAGCCGTCGAGCATGGACTCGCCGCCCCATCCCTGCAGCCGAGCGGCGAGTTGCCAGGACAAGTTCATTGCATCGGCGATGCCCGCGTTCATCCCATAACCTGCCATCGGCACCCACAAATGCGCGGCGTCGCCACCAATGAAAACGCGCCGGTCTCGGAAACGGTCGGCGACCAGTCGCCGTCCGAACCAGTCCTCCTTCGAGACGACGTCAAACGCGAACTCACGGTCGACGCCGAGAATCTGCCGGATCGCCCAGTCCCGGTCTACCGCGTCAAAGTCGGCTTCACTCGACAGCAGGTAGTTGTGGACCAGCCAGCGGCGCTGGCCATCGATCGCGTAGACATTGCCGCAGCGGCGCGGGTTGACCGAGAACGTGGCCCAGGCGGGCCGGTTGGGTAATTGTGAGAGCAGTTGTGGCGCGTCGATCAATGTCGACTGCACCCGAGCTACCACGTCAACGCCGGTGAAGGCTGAACCGATGAACTTGCGCACCTGCGAGCGCCCGCCATCACAACCGACCAGATAGTCACAACGAACTTCCGACCGGGTGCCCGTGTCGAGATCCTCGAGGATCGCGGTTACACCGGTATCGTCTTGCGCAACGACCGAGGCTTGAGTCCGGCAAAGTATTCGAATACTGGTCATGCCCTGCGCGTGCCGAAACAGGATCGGCTCCATGTACAACTGGTTGATCCGGTGCGGCGGCTCAGGTGTCGGCCACCCGGTGTCTGGCCCTTCAACGTCGGGATCAGACCGCTCGGCGCGCGAGGGAATTCGGATACGCGAGAGTTCGAGTCCGCGAAAGCTCGTACGGTAGGCGACGTCGTGCGGATAATCACTCGGCAAGCCGGCGTTGCGCAATTTTTCTGCGACGCCCAATTGCCGGAATGTTTCCATCGAGCGCGCCGAGATGTGATTGCACTTCACCGGCGGCGGTTCACCGCGATGCCGCAGTTCAGCCACCAGCACCTGGATTCCGCGACGCGCCAGATCCATCGCCAGTGTGAGCCCGACCGGGCCCGCACCGATGACCAATACTTGCGTTGACGTGCTTGTGGAGGCATTCATTTTTATATTTCGATCACTCGCCCGGGCTCTGCTGGCCGGATTCAATTACCGAATTACCGGCTGATTCAACTATCGGCTGATTCGACCCCCCGGATTTTAAAAGAAAACAGTCAGGTTCTTGGCGAGTAGTACGTTCTGATGCAGCCGAATTTCACGCGCAGCCAGCAGCCACCGGTCCTGCGTCTTGCGCATCCGGTCGACGCGGTCGCCAACGAAGTAGTACTGCTCATACTCGCAGCGGTTCTGGTAGATCAGGAAGCGGCTGGAAACCGCGACTTCGAGTTCGCCGTCGGTATTGGTCTCGATCGCAGTCAGTTGAACATTGGTCACAAGACGACAGACGCGCGACAACGGCTCCTCGGCCCAGTGCACACCGGTCAGTATTTGCTCGGCGCGTTTGGTCAAGGTCCATTTGCCTTCGTTGAACCAGCTCATGTGCTTTTCGCGCGTCGTGAATTCGCGCTTGGCGTGATCGCCGAACTTCACGTTGTATTCCATCGGCATGAAGTATTGCAGATCATCAGCCAGGGTCGCGAGCCACTCGGGGAAGCGGCGCTCGTCGAGCAGATTGGCCTCGTCGTACAGGAATTCCTCGATCTCGCGTTTGATCTCGAAGTAGCGGGCGTCACGTGGCAAACGCGGTGCGGTGATCGGGGAAGGTGCTGTGACTTCGGCAGTATTGGACATGGAGGCTCCTCGGGATTCGTTCATGCCTTCTGCGGAATTGGGCCGCCCTGGTGCGAGAAGCAGCCGACATCGATGACGGTGCCGGAGATGGCCGCTGATTCATCTGAAAGAAGAAAGGCGACGGCGTTGGCCAGGTCGTAGCCGGTGGCGGGCCGGCCGGCCGCTGTGCCCGGAGCGGGTTTGCGCTGGAACGCTTGGATGTCGCCGCCCGAGCGGCCGATGCTCATTCCGGAGACGATGCCGCCACCGCCCGGAATGGCCACATTGACCCGCACGCGGTCATGGAAGTGGTCGTAGGCCATCGCCATACTGAGCGCCATGATTGCACCTTTGCTCGCGCTGTAGGCAGCCATATTGGCCTTGCCGTAACCAGCCCCCGAGCCGATGTTGACAATCGAGCCACCGCCAGCGCGGATCATCTGCGGCAGCACCGCCCGGGACATCAGGTAGGTGCCCTTGACATTGACGTCGAAGATGCGACCAAAGGTCGCTACATCGGTATCGAGAACCGTGCCCAGCGGACCGATGGCCGCGTTGTTGACGAGGCCGTGAATGGCTCCGTAGCGCGACTGCGCATGTTCAACGATTCGCTGGACGTCGGACGGGCTTGATACGTCGGCTTCGAGAATGTCCGCAGTGCAACCGGCTTGTTTGAGCTCGGCAAGCAGCGAATCGATGCCTTGAGCGGTGCTCGATATTTGAGGCTGAGCCAACCCGAAGGCAATCACCTGATGGCCGCGTCGCGCCAGATCGACGGTGATCGACTGTCCGATTCCGAAGGTGCCTCCGGTAACGATGACGACGCTCATGGGATGACGATACTCACGGCTTATTCGGCCAAGCTCGCTGGCTCTCGGTCCTTGCGGCCTAGCAGAGTGTCCCAGTCGGCGTTGTTCATGTAGTCGCGCCAGCGGCGGTAGAACTGCCGGGGATTTTCTTCGCTGACCTGCAGACTCACATTGCCGGCCACCGGGCCGTTGGCTTGGACCTTGCCCAGCGACTGCTGGTAGTTGTAAGGATGGCGCCGGGCGATCACGCCGCGGCTGCCGGCGGTTGCATAGTTCCAGTTTTCCATGTCGTCCTGTTCAGTCATACCCGCCGGGCCGCAGTAGCGCATGTAGTAGGAGCGCAGGAAATCTTTCACCTCCTGCGGCGCGTCGGCGTCGACGAGGAAGAAGCGCCAGGCTTCGGTCGACTCCGGACCGTGGGGTTGCCACACACACAGATTGCGCGGCTGGTTACCGTGGAAGGAAACGTTCGGAAAGGTAGTGCCGACGAACGGCACCAGCCGATATCGCTCGGCCCCCAGTCGGCGCTTGCGCTCTTCGTGGCAATGACGGAAATACTCGGCGACGACGGCGTTGTTCTTGTAGGTGTCCAGGAACTCCCAGGTTTCCGGCATGATCGCGCTGTGCACGCCGTGTCCGGCCGGAAAGTTTACCCAGATGTGCCTTGCTTTTTCAAGTTCGTTGTCGCGCCGACCCTTCGCGCCCGCCTCGGCGCTCGGGCCGATGCCGATCATGTCGACGGAACGGTGGCTGACGTTGTGATACGTGTCTCCCAGGAAGTTCTCGGCCGCAAATTTCCAGTTGCAAGGCATGACCCACCGATGCACGCCAAACAGCACTTCCGAGCCGCCTTCACGGCCGTCTCGGCAATCGAGCGCAAGGTCGAGATGCGTCAGGGCATCGCCCATGAATGTCCGAAAATCGGGGGCGTCCTTGTCCCAACTCGCCCAAACGCACCCTTTGTAGATTTCCATCTTCGGCACCTCGATCAGCGACCATTCGTCCTTGTCCATTCGACCTTCATACAGGTTTTTGTATTGAGGAACGCCCAGCAGCTTGCCGTCGGTAGCGTAGCTCCAGCTATGGTACGGGCAAGTGAAGTGGTGCGTGTTGCCATGGTCGTACTGACAAACCTTCATGCCTCGGTGGCGACAGGTGTTGAGGAAGACATGAACCTTGCGCAGTTTGTCGCGCACCAGGATCACCGATTCAGCGCCCATGCGCGAGGTGAAGAAGTCGCCTGCATCAGGGACCTGGCTCTCGTGGCCGACAAACAGCCAGGCACGAGTGAAAACTTTTTCAAGCTCTTCCTGGTAGATATCCTTGTCGGAAAAGATCTCGCGTCCGATCTTTCCTTCGCGCAGATTGATCATCGCGTTGTAGCGGGATTCAGTGGTGATTGCGATCATGGCTATTCGGGGGGTTTGTCCGATGAGTTGTCCAATGGGTGGACTATTTATCCATTATATGGACTATATTTGCACTGGGTCAACGTGTCCGCGGGTGGTGTCCGCTTGGTGGACAATAGGCCGAACTGATGCGAAGGATAGTGAGTGACGACAACCGGGAAAAACGAAAACGTGCGCGCGGTCGGGCGGGCGCTGGAGATTCTTCTGGCGTTCCGGGAAGATGCCCCCGAGTTATCCGCAAGCGAACTTCTGAAGCGCGTCGATCTGTCGCGGCCGACGTTGTATCGATTGCTCTATACCCTGGAGGAGCACGGCTTTCTGGTCTCCTACGGCGAACCACAGCACTTTCGCCTCGGGCCCTCGGTCGCCCGCCTGGCCCACGTCTGGCAGGGGACGCTCGACCTGAAGTCTGTAGCTGCGCCGCTGCTGCGGCGAATATGGGAAGAGACCCAGGAAACGGTTGCGCTTTTTGTGCCGCAGGGCAACTTGCGTCTGTGCATTACGGAGCTGGCCAGCCCCCAGCCACTGAGTTTCAAGCGCGGCGTCGGGTACACGGAGCGAATCGCCCGTGGTGCGTCCGGCCGCGCCATACTGGCCTTTGCGAATGCGACACCAGAGGCGCTGCGTGCCTACCTGAAGGGAGTCGACGTTGATCTGAAAAAGTTCAAGGCAGAGTTGGTAGCGACCCGCGCACGCGGTTATTCGACCAGTCACAGCGAATTGATTTCCGGCGCCGCCGCCGTTGCGGTGCCTTTTTTCGACCGCACCGGGCAGGTCGCCGGCTCGGTCGGCGTGTTTGGTCCCGAGGTACGGCTCAACGCTGCGCGGCTGAAAACGACGGCCGCCCTGCTTTTGCGGGAAGCTGAAAAGCTGTCGGAATCATTGGGATTCGAGCGAGCGCCGCATCGGAAGGAATGACAATGTCCAATTGATCCGATATCCGTCTTGCCGGAATTCGGAAAGTCCGGCAATATTCGGCTTTTCGGAGATTGGCATGGAATTAATCAAATGCGGCAAGAAGGGCCAGATCACCATTCCCAGAGACATCATCAAGAAGCTCGGGCTCGGTGAGAACACGCCGATGCTGGTCGAGCTGAGCGACGACGGTGCCATTATCCTGCGCCAAGCCGCCGTCGTCCCCTTGGAAGTCTATTCTGACGAACGTATAGCCGCGTTCGAGCGAGAAGGTCAACTGACCCCGACGGAGTTGGAGCGCGCTCGCGCGCTGATTGGCAAGACGGTCTAGTGAGACGGCTCTTTCTAGACGCCAATGTACTGTTCAGTGCAGCGCACAAGTGGCAGAGCGCTCAAGGCCTGCTCATCGACTTTGCTGAAAAAAAGCGGATTCAAGCGATCAGTTCGGCTTACGCCTTCGACGAAGCTCAACGAAATTTGGCTCGCAAATCCCCAAACGCCCTGAGTCTCTGGAGCAGGATTACCTCAGCAATCGGGTTAGCGCCGGAGCCCGACCGCGAACACCTCAACTGGGCCGAGGCGCAAGTTCCGGCCAAGGATGCGCCGATACTGGCCAGTGCTGCGATCGCAAAAGTCGACTGGTTGGTAACGGGCGACCGCAGGGATTTTGGTCATCTATTCTCGACGACGCAGCGAGGGATATTGATCATCACGCCGGCTGAAGCGATACGAATACTCTTGTTCGAACTCGAGGAGTCGTCAGACTAACTTGGTTTCAGCATCACCTCACCGGTAATGAAGCTGGAGTCGTTGGGATTCGAGCGTGCGCCGCGTCGATAGTGCGAATCGGCGCTAGCCCAATCATCGCTACCGTAAGGTTCAGCACAGATGTGCCAAGATCCCGAAAATCCACATCGCTATCATTATCTATAAATGCTATGATAAAGCTATCAAATATTAAGATTGATAGCAATGGCAGCCGTGACCATCAGAAATTTGCCGGATGAAACCCTGCGCGCCCTCAAGAAGCGCGCCGAACGGTGTGGGCGCAGCACGGAGGCCGAAATGCGCGTGATCTTGCAGAACGCGGTACGACCGCAGCGCGGCATGGGAACGGTGCTGGCAGAAATCGGCCAAAAACATGGAGGCATTGAATTTCCGAAGACACGCAGGCGCAGCCCGGTGCGACCGGTGAAGTTTGAATCATGATTATTCTGGATACGAATCTGGTGTCCGAACCTCTTAAACAAAAACCTGATCCAGCAGTATTGGCTTGGTTGGATCGGCAGGCACCGGAAACGCTCTACCTCACTACGATCACTTTGGCTGAGTTGCAGGCGGGCATTGAGATCTTGCCCGCAGGGAAACGTCGCACTGCGTTGCAGGAGGCGACGACCGAAGCGGTTGCCCAATTTGAAGCGCGAGTGCTGCCGTTTGATCAGGAAAGCGCACGCGCGTTCGGCCGCGTCTTCGCAGGCACACAAGCCATCGGCAATCCGATTCACTTTGGCGATTGCGCGATCGCAGCAATCGCCGTCCGAAACCGCTTCACGCTGGCAACTCGCAATGTGCGGGACTATAAGGGCGCGGGCATCGAATTGATTAACCCTTGGAGCGAGCCTTGATGCAAACAGGTCCGACTCCAGGTAATTCGAGTCCGCAAGTCAATTTGGAGACATCAATCATGTCCGTCCCGTTCTCTGACGCAGGTCGGCGCATTGCGCGTGCAATCGCCGCATCGGCTACTGTTGCCGGCGCTGTGTTCGCCCTGCCGCCGCCTGCATATGCGCAAATATATCCGGATCGACCGGTCAAGATCGTGGTGGGTTTTGCACCTGGCGGCACCAATGACATTCTCGCGCGCCTGTTTGCTGCGAAGCTGCAGGACAAACTCAAGCAATCGTTCGTCGTGGAGAACAAGGCTGGTGCAAACTCGTCGATCGGCAATGACTTCGTGGCGAAGGCCAGGGATGAAGGCTACACGCTGCTCGTCTCATCGAGCGGTGGCTTGACGACCAATCCGGTGTTGATGAAGAACTTGCCGTACGATCCGGTCAAGGATTTCGAGCCTATTGCTCTGCTCGGTTCGTTCCCGCTGGTGGTGACGGTGCCCGTAACTCTTGCGGTCAAGAATTTCAATGAATTGGTGGAGTTCTCAAAAACTTCCAAGGACGGCAAGCTCGATCACGGCACGCCGACGACTTCGTTTGTGCTGGTGGCGGAAACCCTGACGGCAGCTACTGGTGTCAAGTTCAACCATATTCCGTACAAGGGCTCGGGTCCTGTCGTGACGGGTCTGCTCGGCGGTGAGATTCAGGTCGGTGTGCTCGACAGCCCGGCAGTCATTGCACAAGTCAAGGCCGGCAAGCTGAAGGCGCTCGCGGTCACCACGGGCAAGCGATCGGCCGCGTTGCCCGACGTCCCGACCATTGCCGAATCCGGGATTGCCGGCTACGACGCGCCAATCTGGACTGCGCTGATGGCCCCGAGGGGAACGCCGGAACCCGTGCTGGCCACGCTGCGTACCGCTGTCGGCGAGATCCTGAAGGAAAAGGACACCATCGAGAAGATGCAGGCGCTGGGTCTTGAGCCCGGTGACGCGGACTCTATGGCCTTGTCGCGCCGCATCGTGGCGGACATCGCCCGATGGACTGCGGTGGCCAAGGCCGCCAATATCAAACCCGAATAGGGACGCAGAACACCATGGCCTGGTCCCTCACTCAGATCGTCAGCGCGGTCGCCACAGTCTTTTTTGCCAGCGTCGCAGCAGCACAGGTCTATCCGGCCAAACCAATTACGCTGATCGTGCCGTTCCCGCCAGGCGCTTCGTCAGACGGCATCGCCCGCATTGTCGGGCGAGAACTGTCGCAGGCGTTGGGTCAACCGGTAGTCGTCGAGAACAAGCCCGGCGCCGGCGGCGCGCTCGGCCTCATGATGGTTGCCAATGCGCCGGCCGATGGCTACACAATCGGTCTGGGCGCGACGGGTGCGATCGCGGTCGGCCCGCACCTGCCGGACGCGCCGGCGCTCAAGCCGCAACAGGATCTGATGCCATTGGCCAAGCTCGCAGACATTCCGCTGGTGTTTGTCACGTCGAGCAGCAGTGGTTACGGTAACTTGCAGGCGTTCATCAACGCCGCTCGCCGCTCCAATAGCGGCCTGACTTACGCCAATCCGGGCCAGTACACTGCCCAACACCTGTCGGGCGAACTACTCGCGAATATGACCGGTGTGCGCCTGCTTCCGGTTCCCTACCGGGGCAGCGGCCTGGCGGTAACGGATCTGTTGGGGGGAATAGTGACTGCGGCGATGTTGGACCTGACCTCTGCGTATCCGCACGTGAAATCCGGCAAACTGGTGGCGCTGGGCATCACCAGTTCCGAGCGCAGCAAGGTTGCGCCTGAGCTTCCGACCTTGGCGGAAGAGGGTGTGAAGGGCTACGCGGCGCCAGCCTGGATGGGCTTGTTCCTGGCGGCCAAAACGCCTCGGGACGTCCATGCCAAGCTGTCCGGCGCCCTTGAGAAAATAATGGCGAGCACAAGTGTTCAAACACAGATCCAGGCACTGGCTGCGGAGCCGGCCTATCTGGACGGGCCAGCGTTCGGGCAGTTCATCGCGAACGAGTCGAAAAAGTGGGGCGCAGTGATTGCGCGCCTGCCCAAGGCAAGCAACTGAGGCGCGCGCGGTCGACCCATCGGCAGACTCAAGTCGCTTCGGGATCAAACTGAAACACTCGCGTCTGACTACTCGGCGTTGCGAACGATTCGACCTTGCAAAGGCTGAACCGGTCGAGCATTGTTCGGAAATAATTGCGCGAACACGCGCAGTTGCTCGCGGCTCAAGGTGACCGGCTGCTTGAGCACCATCCAGAGCACGCCCTCGGTGCACGGCGGCGTCGTCAGTGAACCCATGAACTGATAGTAGCGGCGATCGACCGGCAACAGATCGTTGAGGTTGATCAGGTCGCTGGGCATTCGCACCTTGTCCTGCACGTCGAGCGGCATATGAGTCCAGACCTTCTGGATCAGCAGGTTCGCGGGTCCCGGATCCATCAGCACCGCAATGACTGCCAGCTTGCCCTCGGCGCTACGATGCACGAGGTGCATCACCATCGAGAACGATTTATTGTTGACCCGTTCTTCTGCCGGGTGATGGGCGTGAAACTGCACGAGCTTGTAAGTCGCGCCACGCACCGTCAGCGTGTTCTCGCCGACCACATCGACCTGAATCGTATGTCCGTTGTTGACGACCGTTCCGCCGCTGGCCTGGTAGTTGATTTGCAGCGCTTCAGCAGGGCCTTGCAAACTGGTCGTGTCTTCAATGTGAATCGGCGACTGTCGCTTGCCGCTGGCGCAAGTACCGAACTCAGGCTTCATCTGCGCCCAGGCTTGTGGCCCATGCGCGCCTTCATAGCCCCAGTGGGCGGCTGCGGCTGGACTCGCTGCGCCCTGGGGCATGGCACCGTAGGTGGCTACTACACCGGGCGCTGATGCGCCGTGTGTCGCGGCCCCTTGAGCCGTCACTCCGACCTGGGCAGCAGAATGTATTGGCCCGCCAGAGCCAGACATTTTTTCCGTCAGCGCGGCGGCTCGCGCCTTGATGTACTCGCGGCTGGCATTTTGATCAATCGCTTCTTCCGCAGGAGCATTACCCAAGACCTGTGCGGCCGCCAATCGGTCGTGCGGTTTGTCATGGTCCTTAGGCGCGGCGGCATGGCTGCGCGGCAACGAGCGATGATGCGTCGCTGAGGTATGCGCTTTGTCCTTGTTGCCATTGTTGTCCTTGTGTGCGCTGCCTGCAGCACCGATATCGA
>JANLTP010000209.1:0-17428 GCA_031363055.1 Burkholderiales bacterium
TGGTGGTGATCGTCATTCTGGGTGTATTGGCGGCGCTGGTCGTTCCGCGAGTCATGAACCGGCCCGATGAAGCCCGTGTGGTGGCGGCGCGACAAGACATCGCATCGGTAATGCAAGCGCTCAAGCTTTATCGGCTCGACAATTCGCGGTATCCGAGCACCGAGCAAGGTTTGGCAGCGCTGGTGACCCGGCCAACCACCGATCCACAACCCGGCAACTGGAAGTCCTATCTGGACAAGATCCCGACCGACCCTTGGGGCAAGCCGTATCAGTATTTAAGTCCCGGTGTGCGCGGCGAGATCGATGTATTTAGCCTCGGCGCCGACAGTCAGCCAGGCGGCAACGGGGTTGATGCCGACATTGGTTCCTGGACTCTTTAGGAGTTCCCGGCTGTACCACCGCCAACCGCAGGCGGCGATGAGCCGCCGGGGACAGTTCGGCTTCACGCTGATCGAACTGATGGTGGTGGTTCTGATTATTGGAATAGCGCTGTCCATGGTGGCGATCAACGGTCTTCCCGGCAGCCGCGACGGCCTGCGCTATGAAGCCGAACGGGTCTCGCATTTATTACTGCTGGCCCGCGAAGAGGCACAAATTCGCGGCGCCCCGATTCGTTTTGAGGCTGACGAAACCCGCTATCGGTTCATGATTTACAAACAAGGCGAATGGCTGCCGATTCTGGACGACCAGGATTTGCGCGAACGGCGTTGGGAATCGCCCACGCGGGTTCGTATCGGCCGCGCCGATGGTAGAACCACGATCGAGTTCGGTCGTGCAAGCGTCGATATTCCGTTCTCGATCTATCTGACGCGCGACAATGTCACCTCAGAGGTCTTTGGCAATGGTCTGGGCGCTTTTGAAGTACGCGAGGCCAGCGTAAGTTCGGTTGCCAAACCGTGACTCATCGCATGAATCCTCCGGTACCTGCCGTGGTACCGATGAAACACCACCCGATTGGTCCGGTTCATCGCGTTGCCCGGCGTGGTGGTTTTACGTTGATTGAAGTGTTGGTTGCGCTTACCATCGTTGCCGTCGCGTTGATGGCAGCCTTGCGCGCGACTGGCTCGATGGCGCAAAGCAGCGAGGAGTTGCGTCTGCGCACACTGGCGCAATGGAGTGCCGAGAATCAGTTGGCGGAACTCAGGATTCAATCACTTGTGCCGGGCCTGGGCGCGCAGACCAAGGTCTGTCCGCAGGCCGATATTGAGCTGACCTGCAAGATTGAAGTGTTCGCCATGCCGGCCCAGGCGTTTCGCCGAGTTGAAGTGTCGGTATTTGGCGGTCGAGACAATCATCGTCTAGCGCGTCTGGTCGGCTTTCCAAGTCAGCTCGGACAGTAATGTACGCGGCGCGCAGCAAGGCTTGCGGCACGACTGGCGACAACGCGCGAGGCTTCACCTTGCTCGAGTTGCTGGTGGCCGTCTCATTGATGGCGGTCCTGGCCGTGTTGTGCTGGCGCGGTCTCGATTCGGTGATCCGGGCGCGCGATATCATCACGGCGTCATCCGATGAATTGCGTGCGTTGACGGTGACGTTCACCCAAATGGAAGATGATTTGCGGCGTTCCTGGGCAGCGCGCATGTATCGACTGCCGCAACCGGTGGTTGATTTCAGCAGTACCGGCGCGAACGATCCGGTGGCGCTTGAGCTGTTGCGTGAAACCGGCTCGGACGATGATGCCTTCCGGGTTCAGCGGGTTATTTATCGTTTGCGAAACGGCAACCTCGAGCGTGGCTTCAGTCCCTGGGTCTTGCCCGGCTCGCAGCCAAGTAATGCAACCTTGAGCGATAACAGTCAAGCAGTGACGACCTGGCAGCCCTTGATCACCAACGTATCCGGAATCAGCATGCGTGCCTGGATGGAACCGGTGGCCGGCGGTCAAACCGTTGCCGCCTGGTACGACGCGCGCGCCTTGTTACCGCCGCCGGGCGGCGTCAACCTGCCGACGCGATCGATCAGCGGACTCGAGTTCGCGATGGCACGAACCAATCGCGGCCGGATCGTTCGGCTGTTTTCGATCCGGGACTAGGGAGACTGTTGATGGCCACCGCGCAATCCAGTCGTCCGAAGTCGGGCCCGCCTGGCTGTCACAGGTCTCGCCAAGGCGGCGCCGCCATCGTGACGGCGATTCTGGTGGTGACCATTGCCACGCTGATCGTTTCCAGTCTGTTCTGGCGTGAGCATGTGGCAGTTCGATCGGTTGAAAATCGACTGGCGCTGGCGCAGACCAACTGGATCGAACGCGTGATTCTGGATTGGGTCAGGGTGGTGCTGCGGCTAGACGGCGCCACCGGGCAAATCGATCACTTACAGGAAACCTGGGCGCAAGGCGTGCCGGCCACCAAAATTGACGAGACCTTCACCGGTGGCTCGCAGATAGGTGACGCCTCGCGGTTTGCGATGGTTCAAGGCCAAATGTTCGATGCGCAGGCGCGGCTCAATTTGAATAATTTGTTGCCGACCAATGCCCAGGAGATGCGCAAGGCCAGCCTCGATGCCTTACGCAAGCTGCTTGAGCAGAGTAATTTACCAACCAGCCTGGCCGATACGCTATCGTCGCGCCTGGCACTAACCGTCGACGTTCAGGCGGCCGATGGAAAGGTAGTGCCGGCTTCCCGCTTGCCTTTGATACAGGTTAGCGATCTGCGTACGGTGAGCGGATTCGACCAGGGTGTCATCAATCAGTTGCGCGACTATGTTATTTTCCTGCCACGCCCGACGCCGGTAAATTTGAATACCGCCTCGGGCCCGGTGATCGCGGCAATTCTGCCGACCGTGCAACGCGAAGACGCGATGCGCTTTGTCAACCAGGCGCGTCGCGAATATGCAACAGCACCGATGGCCCTGCAAAAAATCAAGGATGGCGCATCGCCGGCCCTGGCGTCGATGGTGTCCATCAACACCAGTTATTTTTTGGTTAGAGGCTTCGTGCGGTACGATCGGGTTGATGCACAGACCGAAACACTCATCGAGCGCACAGGCAGCAAGGTAACGGTGGTATGGCAACAGCGTTCATGAAAAAAAATCACGCGACTGTCTGGGTTCCGCCCCGGACGGTTGGCGAGCGCGCCTTTGCAGCCGGAGCACTGTTGTGGACCGCCCGCATGCAAGGCGCTGGCAAGGTTGCGCCGATCGAGCGCAACAGTCTCGATTCGTTGACTGGACTGAAGTCGGTCAATCTCGTCTTTGATGCCCGCGACGTCAGTTTGCTGAGTGCACGACTGCCGCCCCTGCCGCCGGCGAAACTGCAGCGCGCGTTACCGAATATTGTTGAAGAGCAGATTTTGCAAGACGTCGGCTCCTGTGCGTTTGCGGTCGGTGGCGCCAGTCGTGAGTCCGAAAAACTGGTCGCTGTTATCGACAAGGCCTGGCTCGAGTTTGTGCTGGGCGCGTTCGAGCGTCGCGGGCTTTGGGTCACGGCGGCTTGGCCGGCGCAATTGACCTTGCCGATGGAGTCTGACACCTGGGCGCTGATGTGTGTCAATGATGGCGTCGCAGTGCGCACGGCGCCAGCCAGTGGTTTTGGCTGGGTTGCTGCACTCGATGCGGCCGGGCGTGCTGAAGCGATTGAAGCTGCGCTGCTGGCAGCGGCCAAAGGCGGCGAGTTGCAGCGTCAGTTGACGGTATTTTGCGAAGACACGGGTTGGACCGAACCGATTGAACAGGTGGCCAGCAAGCTCGACTTGGACATTACGATCGCGGGGCTGCAGGCCACCCGTATCTGTTCGGTCAATCTGCTTGATGGTCGTCCTTCAACGGCCGGCCAGCGTTGGATCGGCAATATCGATTGGCGCGCCTGGCGATTGCCGCTCGGCTTGGCGGCGGCCTGTTTGTTGGCGTTTCTGGTCGGCTTGAATATGCATTGGGCGCAAATGGCGCGTGAACGCACGACGCTGAAGGCGAGCCTGGAGCGCAAGTTTCAGCAAACCTTTCCGAACACTCCGGTCATCGTCGATCCGATATTGCAAATGCAGCGGCAAGTGGCGACCTTGCGTTCACGATCGGGGCAAAGTGCACCGGAAGATTTCGGGCCGCTGTTAGCCAAATTGCCGGCCGCGCTGGGCGGGCGCAACGATGCCGTGTCGGGTGTCGAGTATCGCGAAGGGCGGCTGCGCCTGCGATTCGCGCCCACTTTCGTAGAGTCGCGCGCCAGTCGTGACAGCCTTACCGAGGCGTTTCGGCGTCAGGGCCTGCTGTTGAAATTTGAAGCCGAAGGCCAGGCGACGGCCTCCGTCAGTCTGGTCAGTTGATGGAGAGCTTCATTCAATGGTGGCGCGCTCTGGCCAATCGCGAACGGCAAATGGTGGTGGCGGCAGCGGCCATTCTGTTGCTCGCTTTGGGCTATCTCGTCGCGTTCGAGCCGGCCTGGGTGGGCCGCCAGAAACTCGCCAAGGAGTTGCCGCAATTGCGCGTGCAATTGGCGCAGATGGATGCACTGAGCTCCGAGGCCAGACGAATCTCCGGCGCCGGTACCAATAATGAATCTCCGGCCAGCCTGCGTCAGGCGGTTGAGGCGTCTGTAGCGAGTGCGGGTTTGAAGCCGTACATGACGCAAGGTAATTTTCAGGGCGACTTGATCGAAGTCAAATTCAGCGCCGCGCCGTTTGCGGTGCTGGCGACGTGGTTGGCTGCGACTGTGCGTGAGACTCGGGTGCGGGTGGTCGACGCCAACGTGCAACGTGATGCAACGGCGGGGCTGGTCACTGCGAAGTTCGCTTTCGAATTGCCCAAGCGCGAAAGCCGCTGAGCCGGTGCGCTCGAACCGATTGATTCGAGGTCTGACTTGGACGCTGGCGGGTCTGTTGGCTGTGTTGGCGACGCTGATCTGGTTCGCGCCCGCCGTCATGGTCGATGTCGCGCTCGAGCGTGCGACCGCTGGCCGTCTGCGTCTGGCCAATGCATCGGGAACTTTTTGGGATGGGCGTGGTCGCTTGGTGTTGGCGGACGTACTCGCCGACGTCTCGACCAGTAACGAGTTTGTCGGTGATCGTACGATAGTCCAGGGCCTGGTGTTGCCAGGCGAGTTGAATTGGTCGATTCGCCGACTGCCGATTTTGCTCGGAATGATCGATGCGTCGCTACAGGTTGACGGCATGACCGGTCCATTGCGCATGTCCGGATCGTTCAACGAGTTACGACTGTCCGCAGGCAACTTGAATCTGGCCAGCATGGAGCTCTCAAAGCTGGGCTCGCCGTGGAATACAATACGTCCTTCGGCGTTGATCAGCCTGCGCTGGAGTGACCTTACTATTCGCAACGGCTTATTTGACGGCAAGATGACAATTGAATTGCGTGATGCTTCTTCGGTACTGACGCCGGTGCAACCGTTGGGTAGTTACCAGATCGAAGTGTCTGGTAACGGTCAGCAAGCCGTATTGAACTTGACTACTCTGAAGGGTCCGCTGAACTTGACCGGTAGCGGTTCCTGGTCAAACCGTGGTGGACTACGCTTTCTGGCACAAGCCAGCCCCGATCCCGCCGAACGGGAACGACTGCAGTCCTTCCTGGCGCTGGTTGGGCGTCGCGAAGGCGAAAAGACGATTATCAAGATAGGGGCCTGACCTTTGCGCGGTTGCACTCAAACACGTTTGTTGTATCGATGAGTAGTTTTAATCGCTGCCTGGTCCTGGCTGTGGTGCTGGTTCTGGTCGAGATGCTGGTGCTGGCTTCGTCGCTGATGGACGCACGCATGGTCTACGCGGCAGGCCCGAAAGCCGCGGCTGGTCCCGGTCCAAAAACGGCTGCCCCGCCAACGGCCAGCCCATCGACCAGTCAAGCTGGAACTCCAGCGGGCAGTCAAGCAGGCAGCCCGGCAGGCAGCCCCGCGATCGGTGCGACCGAAGTCACGACCGCAGGCGGCAACGGCATCACGTTGAACTTCAAGGACGCCGATATCGACTCCGTAGTCGGCGCGTTCGGCCATTTGCTGAACAAGACCTTTATTATCGATCCACGCGTACGCGGCAAGATCACGCTCGAGACGCCGAAGCCGGTCAGCCGAAATCAGGCCTATCAACTGCTGCAATCGACCTTGCGCATGCAGGGTTTCTCGATCGTCGAGAGTGGCCCGACGGTCATCAAGCTGGTACCGGAAGCTGATGCGAAACTGCAGTCCGGGCCGATTGGTGGGCGAGCCGCCGCGCGCGGTGGTGACCAGATTCTGACGCAAGTGTTCAACCTTCAGTTTGAATCGGCGAGCAACCTGGTCGGTGTGTTACGACCCTTGATTTCGCCGAACAACACGATTACCGCTTACCCCAATAACAATCAATTGGTGGTGACCGACTATGCCGCCAACTTGCTGCGAATCGGTCGAATCATCTCGACCCTGGACAGCCCCGGCGCCAACGAAGTTGAGGTGCTGCCGATCAAATACGCGATTGCCTCGGAAGTGGCCCTCACGGTTGCGCGTATGGTCGATGACAGCAACCGCGTCGGTGCCGGCGCCCAGGTTGATCCAGGTCAGAGGGTACTGGTCATGGCGGACCCGCGCTCGAACTCGATCATGATTCGAGCGGCAAGCCCTGCCAAGATCGCCTTGGCGAAATCCTTGATCTCGCGTATCGACTTGCCGAGTGCGACGCCGGGCAATGTCAACGTGGTCTATCTACGCAATGCCGAAGCGGTACGATTGGCGCAGGTATTGCGCAGTGTCTTGACGGGCGGTGATACCAGCGGCAATTTGACTGGCGCCAATCAATCGACATTGGGTGGATTAAGCCAAACCAATCAACCGAATCAGCCCGGGGGTGCCAATAATCCGCTCGGCGGGCAGAACGCGAGTGCACTGGCGCCGTTGCAGCCGACCTCGAATCAGCCGGGCTCGACGACGGTATCGGCGGGCGGGGCGATTATCGCTGCCGACTCGGCGACCAATTCGCTGATCATCACCGCGCCCGAGCCCGTCTATCGAAACTTGCGCGCGGTCATCGAAAAGCTCGATGCGCGCCGCGCCCAAGTCTTTATAGAGTCGTTGATCGTCGAAGTCAGTGCGCAGCGCGCGGCCGAGTTGGGTATTCAATGGCAGTTCCTGAATCCAGGTAACGGCGAAACCCGCGTGTTGGGCGGCACCAACCTGACCGGACGCGGTTCCGGAACCAATATTCTCGATGCCGCCCAAAACCTCGGTAGCCTGGGCGGCGGCTTGAACCTTGGTGTTGTTCGCGGCACTACCACCATACAAGGCGTTGGCACGATCCTGAATCTGGGCCTGTTGGCGCGCGCGCTCGAAACCGAGTCAAGTGCGAATATTCTGGCGACGCCCAATCTGCTGACACTCGATAACGAGGAGGCCCGAATCATCATCGGTCAAAACGTACCGTTTGTGACCGGTCAATTCACCACGCCGTCGGCGGGCGGTGCGGTCAATCCGTTCCAGACGGTCGAGCGACGTGACGTTGGTACCACCTTGCGGGTGCGGCCACAGGTGTCCGAGGCTGGCACCGTGCGCATGCAAATTTTCCAGGAAGTGTCGAGCGTTCAAGACCGAACCCTGTCGGCCGGTCTGATCACCAATCGGCGCGCCATCGAATCGAATGTGCTGGTCGATGATGGTCAGATTGTGGTGCTCGGCGGTTTGATTGAAGAGCGCGTCGAAGGTGCCAATGAAAAGGTGCCTGGGCTCGGCGATATTCCGTTCTTGGGTAACCTGTTTCGGTATGACACGCGCAAACGCGTGAAAACCAATTTGCTGGTGTTTCTGCGGCCCGTGGTGATTCGTGATGCCGGTGGCGCCTATTCGGTGACAGCCGACCGATATGATTACATTCGTCAACTGAGGGTTGATTCGCGCCAGACTGAACGCTGGGGGCTGGGCAGCTTTTCGCAGGGGCAGTTGCCGCCGATGCCGCCGCCGCCGACGGGATCAAACAATTCTGCGCCAAACAATCAGGCACCGAATAACCAGGCGCCGGGCTCTCCGGGGTCCGGCAACCCGGGCTCGGGCGGGCCGATTCCTCGCGCGCCTGCGCCGCTGTTGCCGAGCCTGATGGATGATCCGGCGATCAGACAGGGGATCAACGCGAGGAGCAACCCAGGTAGCAATTCGGGGAGTAACTCGGGTGGTAATTCAGGAACCGGCGCCGGTGCGAATTCAGGGACCAACTCCGGCGTCAATGCCGGCGTCATTCGGACGGCGCCCAATGAAGTGATCGTGCCGCTGAGTCGGCCCGTCGAGACGCCGGTCGTTCGTGAGACCGACCGGTCCAACCCGCCCAATCCGTCGAACTTTTAGCAGAACTCATGGCTAACGTTTCGCCTGCGCGCTACATACCGTATGGATTCGCGCGCGCCCATCAGGTGCTGGTTGCGGGCGCTTCGGGCGATGCCATTGAAGTGTGGATTGGCGATCAGACGCCGATGCATGCGCTGGCCGAACTCAGTCGCAATCTGCCGTATCGACTGGTGCCCGTGCGCAAGGCCGATGCCGAATTAGCCGAAGCGATCTCGCGCGCTTATTCTCAGCAAGAAGGCTCAGCCGCGTCGGTGGTCGATGAAGTCGAGAGCGATCTCGATCTGTCGCGCTTGATGCAGGACATTCCGAAGATCGAGGATTTGCTCGAGACCGAAGATGATGCGCCGATCATTCGCATGATCAATGCGTTGCTGACGCAGGCCAGCCGTGATGGTGCCTCGGATATTCATATCGAACCGTTCGAAGGCTACTCGATCGTTCGTTTTCGCGTTGACGGCACCCTGCGCGATGTTGTGCGGCCGCGGCGGGAACTGCATGCTGCACTGATCTCGCGCATCAAGATTCTGGCGCAACTCGACATCGCAGAAAAGCGCTTGCCGCAGGATGGTCGCATCGCCTTGCGAATTGGCGGGCGACCGCTTGATGTTCGGGTATCGACCTTGCCCACCGGCCACGGCGAGCGGGCAGTGCTCCGTTTATTGGACAAGGAAGCGGGTCGCCTCGATCTCGCCAAGCTCGGCATGAGCAAGGAGACGCTGGCTTCGTTTGACAAGCTCGCCCACCAGCCGCATGGCATTGTGCTGGTTACCGGCCCGACCGGCTCGGGCAAGACCACCACCTTGTACGCCGCGATGGGTAGGCTGGACGCGACCATAACCAACATCCTGACGGTCGAAGACCCGATCGAATACGATCTCGACGGTATCAGCCAGACGCAGGTCAATGCCAAGATCGACATGAGCTTTGCGAAGGCCCTGCGGTCGATTTTGCGACAAGACCCGGATGTCATCATGATTGGCGAGATTCGCGATCTTGAGACCGCACAAATAGCCGTGCAAGCGTCATTGACCGGGCACCTGGTGTTGGCGACGCTGCACACCAACGATGCCGCATCGGCGGTCACCCGACTCATCGATATGGGCATCGAGCCGTTTCTGCTGTCCTCCAGTTTGTTGGGCGTGGCGGCGCAGCGGCTGGTGCGAAAGCTCTGTACCCAGTGTCGCGAGCCCGATCCGCTGACCAAGGCCTGGCGTCCGGTTGGATGCCTCGTCTGCAACAAGACCGGCTTTCAGGGGCGCACCGGTGTCTACGAGTTGCTGTCGGTCAACGATGAAATCCGTGCGCAGGTCCATCGCGGCGCACCCGAGAATGATATTCGGGACGCTGCCCTTCGTAATGGCATGCACTCGATGCGCGATGACGGCGCCCGTTGGGTCGAGACCGGCGTTACCTCGCTTGACGAAGTGATCCGCGTCACGCGTGATTGATGCGTGATTGGCGCGTGATCAAGCCCAGCCTCGAGCGCCGATGGCCTTGCCATGACTGCCTTTAGATTTGAAGCAGCCCGCAGCGGCGGGCAAATCGAGACCGGCATTGTCGATGCGGATTCGCCGCGTCATGCGCGAGGGGTGTTACGTGAACGCGGCCTGACCCCGATCGAGATCGCACCGGTGCAGGAACAGTCGGCGATGCGGCAACCGCTGGCCGGTCGCATGCGAATTCCCGAACTGGCGTTGGCCACTCGGCAGTTGGCCAGTTTGTTATCGGCGCGCTTGCCGCTCGAGCAAGCGCTCGGTGCGGTGATTGAGCAAGCCGATCGTTCGCTGGTGCGCGACCGGTTTGCGGCAGTGCGCAGTGAAGTGGTTGCCGGACAGACCCTCGCGCATGCGCTGTCGAAGTTTCCGCGCGACTTCCCGGAGGTGTATCGCGCGCTGGTCGCGGCTGGCGAACAGTCCGGTGATCTGGCCAAAGTCATGAATCGGTTGGCCGACTACGTTGAGTCGCGGACCGCGCTCAGCCAGAAAATTCTGATGGCCTTTACTTATCCGGCGATCGTGACCCTGGTGGCCGCTGGCACCATCATGGCGTTGCTGACTTATGTCGTGCCACAGGTGATCGGTGTCTTCACCCAGACCAAACAGAAGCTGCCGTTTCTGACCAGTGCGCTGATCGCGGTCTCGGACTTCGCCCGCAATTGGGGCCTTTGGCTGGTGTTGCTAGCGATTATTGCGGCGTTTGTTTTTCGTCTGATGCTGCGCTCGCCGTCGTTCAAGCTGTCCTGGCATGAAAAGTTGCTGCGCCTGCCGTTATTCGGTCGATTGATTCGCGGCATGAATACGGCGCGGTTCGCCTCGACCCTGGCCATTTTGAGCAGCAGCGGCGTGCCGCTCATCAAGTCCCTGGAAGCAGGTGCGCAGACCTTGAGCAACGAAGCGCTGCGCGGCAATGTCAATGACGCCATTGCCCGGGTGCGCGAGGGCTCATCGCTCGCTCGTGCGTTAGCCGCCGGCAAGCAGTTTCCGCCGATGATGATTCACATGATCGCCAGCGGGGAGGCGACCGGCCACCTGGCCGAAATGCTCGAGCGCACGGCGACCAATTTGTCGCAGGAAACCGAGCGTCGCGCGATGACCTTGACCAGCCTTTTGGAGCCGGCGCTGATATTGCTGATGGGTGCCGTCGTGCTGGTGATTGTTCTGGCGGTGCTGCTACCGATTATCGAGATCAACCAATTGGTCCGATAATCGTTGATTGGGTATCCGCCAGCAATTCGCCGGCAAGGAGAAATTCGATGTGGTTTTTAAGAGTGCGCAAGTTCCTGAAGTCGGCTGGCAAGGAGGCCCTGATCCTGCTCTGGGCTTTTCGGCATCCGGCGACCCCGACGTTTGTGAAGCTGGGTACCATTTTCCTGGCGCTTTATGCGATCAGCCCGATTGATCTGATTCCGGACGTTCCGCTGGTCGGTTGGCTGGATGACGCTGCCATCCTGATGCTCGGGATTCCGTTTCTCATCAAGCGTCTGCCAGAAACGGTACGGCAACAGGCCTTGGCAGCGGCTGAGCGAACCCTGGCACGCTTCGGGTTGAATCGCTCGGCGTCGAATCAGTAGCCAATCGGGCCAGCACCCTCCTGATGTATCCGTTGCTGACCGGCCTGCGCGTGGTGGAAGGGGCGTCATTCATCGCCGCGCCGTTGTGTGGGTTGACGTTTGCCGAACTCGGTGCCGAAGTCATTCGCTTCGATCAGATTGGTGGCGGGCTGGATTTTGGTCGTTGGCCGCTGGCACCGAATGGCCAGAGCTTGTATTGGGAAGGCCTGAACAAGGGCAAGAAGTCGGTAGCACTCGATTTGAACCGGCCGCAAGGTCGCGAATTGGCGGTGGCGATCATTACCGCTGCCGGCGAGTCCGCCGGATTGTTTGTGACCAATTACCCGGCTGGCGGTTTCCTGTCTCATGAGCGCCTTGCCAAGGCTCGCCCGGATTTGATAACGCTGCGGGTAACCGGTTCGTCGGATGGCAGCAGCGCGTTGGATTACACCATCAATAGCGCGACCGGTTATCCGTTTCTGACCGGCCCTCTCGATAACGAGCGCCCTGTCAATCATGTCTTGCCGGCCTGGGATCTGAGTTGCGGGCTGACGGCGGCCGTGACCTTGCTGGCCGCCGAACGGGCGCGGCGACGCGCTGGCGGTCGCGGAGGTGGTGGTGGTGGTGGTGGTGGCGGTGAAATTCGTTTGGCACTTTCGGACATAGCATTTTCAACGCTGGGTAATCTCGGCCAAATTGCCGAAGTGCAGGTCAGCAACGCCGAACGGCCGAGGCTCGGTAATGACTTGTACGGTGCCTTCGGTCGTGATTTTAAAACCAGCGACCATCGTTTTGTCATGATCTGCGCAATCACCCGCAAGCAATGGCAGTCATTGCTGCAGGCGCTTCTGCTGGTCAGCGAAGTGGCGGCGCTGGAGCAGGTGCTCAAGGTGGATTTTGGTGCCGATGAAGGTCAACGTTTTGAGCATCGCAGCACACTTTACGCGATGGTGCAGGCCCGAATCGGCGCTCTGGAGTACGCGAGTTGTGCGGCCGTGCTCGATCAATATGCCGTCTGCTGGGGCCCGTATCGCAGCGTGCGTCAGGCACTGGCTGAAGATGTGCGACTGTCCAGCGCCAATCCGATGTTCAATGAGGTTCTACACCCGAGCGGGGTTGCCTATCTGACGCCGGGTTTTCCAGCCGCATTTGATTATGTCGAACGTCTGCCGGCGCCGACTGCGCCGCGCCTCGGGCAACATAGCGAAGAGGTGTTGAGTCAGGTGCTCGGCATGAGCACTGCACAGATCGGGCAACTGATCGACCAGCGATTGGTGGCGCAGGTTTAGAGCCGCAGACGTTCAAATTCGCAGACGTTCAAAGCCGTAGACGTTCGCCGTAGCCGGTGAGTTCGAGGTAACCACGTCCAACGACCTGCCCGTTCTCGAAGACGCTGACCGCGCCTTCCCAATAAATCGCGCCGGTACTTTGCCGGCTGTCGAGTTCCTGATCGTCAAACAGGGGCTTCAGTATGAGTCGACGGTCGCCGAACTCCAGCGCCATCTCGACCGGGTAACGGATTGAGGTCCGCGCTGATTGCCACCATCGCAAGGCATTAAAACGAATGGCGTCACCGAAGTCGCGAGTTGAGTAGTCGGCGCGACGCAAGCGCGCCTGTCGCCAGAGTGCCTCGTTCGGTGCGCGAGCGTCATTGCCAGTGCGGCGAATCTGGAAGGCCATGAGCGCGTCGCCGTTATCGAGGTTCAGACCGACCCAATCCCAGCCGCTCGCCTGGCTGTCAAGAACCTGACTACTCCACTCATGATCGAGCCAGGCTACGCCGGTCATGGTTCTCGACCCGGTCATCTTGCTCATCCCGTCCGTCGCAGGCAACCCGGTCGACCCGTTGGCGCTCTTTGACGATCTGGGTTTGGGCTTGCCGGTCCATTGCAATCGCGCGCGAACCGATAGTTGCGGGCGGCTGTAGTAATAACTTGCCTGCTTCGGTTGCGGACCTTTTCGGGAGTATCCGTCTTCGCCTTGCCGCCAGGCCGATGCCTGCGTCTCGAAGTCCAGTTCCAACGAAAAGGATTTGGCGTGAATGATGCTCTGATAATGGTTGGCGTCGGTTTGCCAAAACCGCCAATCGCCCAGGCGCAGATCGGTCTTGTCGCCTGCAAACGATGCGTGACCGAAGCCGACGCGGGCGCTGCGTTGATCATGTTCAAGCGCTTTGATTTCCGTACTGGCCAGGGCGACATGTGCGAACAATAGTTGCGAGGCCGAAAATCGGCTCGGGTTGGCGCGGCTCTGTACCGTTCGCGAGCGAAAAAACGTGACTTGAAAGCCGAGAGGCTGAGACCCTAGAGGCTGAGACCCTTGATCTAGCCAGCCGGTCAGGTACCACCATTCGGTTCTGAAATCCGGATGCGCGCCGTGGTCACGCGGAAACCGCAGGTGAGCGGGTTTGTGTACTTCGGGAAATTCGTCGTCTTGATTGGCGCCGGCTCGGGCGTTACCCGTTAGCAGGGCAAACGCGAGTGCCGACGTTCCAGACATGAGTGAGGGTGCATGCCAGGCTGAAGCAGCAGCGAGCTCCAGGCTCGTGCGCCGCCCAATCGAACACGAACTGCACTGTCCAGGATTCAACGGCGATTCGGCCGTCAACGGTGATTCGACCGTCAAAGGGGTGGCGGATGCTGACGGCTTCACCAGTCGTCCTTCAACGATTGCTGCAGTCGCGGCGCCATCACGCGCTGCGCGGTCAATACCGCCGCAGCACTACCGAATACGATGAGTACAAGACCTGCGCATAGCAACTCCCAACTCGGTATGCGCATCTCCATGGTCCAGTGAAACGATTGCGGATTGACTCGAAAGATCAATACTGCGGCGATTGCCAGCCCGATGATGAGTCCCCAGAAGACTGCAATACCCAGTACAAACAACGACTCGGCGCTGAGCTGGCGCAACACGTCCGAACGCGATAGACCGAGGTAACGGGAGACGGCGAATTCGCGAAGTCGGGCCAGCGTCTGTGCGCCGAAACTGGCGGTGACGCCCAGCAATGCGACCAGGATCGCGATTGCCTCGAGGACGTAAGTGAGGGCAAAGCTTCGATCGAAGACCTGCAGTGAGAGTTTGCGCAACTCGCCAGCGGTTCGCCACTGCAAGTGCGATAAGTCCGGACGGATCGCTTGCCGCGATTGCGAAACGATCGATTCAGCGGCAACGCCATCACGCGTCCAGATGGCTAACTCGTTGATACTCAGATCGTTGGTCAATTGCTGATAAGCGTCCAAGTCTATGACGATGGCGCCGTTCTGACGCGCATAGTCGCGCCAGATCGCACTGACAAAAAAGCGCTGGCGACCGTCTCCCAACGACGGTAGCAATAAGGTTGAACCTGGCCGCAAGCGATGCAGCGCTGCAGCGGTTTCGCTGGCGTAGATCGCGAGTTGCCCCGGTGGCGCGGCTACGATCTCACCGGTCAGCGGTAACTGGGTTGCCACGTCGCTGAGTCCGAGTGGGCGGGCAAGTAATGTGATCGAGGGCAAGTCCTCGGCGAACGAGAGCTGAACGCTGCGAATGAATTCGACGCGATCGATACCTGCCAATGACCGGATCCGTGCTTGCTGTTCGGTACTCAGACGCCCTTCGCCGGCTTGCTGGCCGGACCTGGCGTACAGATCGGCGGGCAAAACCCGTGTCAGCCAATCGGCCACCGAACTTCGAAAACTGTAAACCATCGTGGCCATCGCGCAGGCCAATGCAAAGCTGGCGACGACCGCCGCTGCCGATCGAGCTGATTGTGCTGCACTGAGCCGATCGCCCAGACTGCGCTGCGCCGCCAGCCACAACAGCGGGAAACGAGCGAGTGGGCGCTCGAAACGGGCAATCAGCTTGCTGCAGACTTGCAAGAGCGACCCGGTGCACTGGATACCGGCCAACAACCAGCAGGCAATGGCGACATACGCCGCCAACGGCAATCCGGCGATGGCAGGGGCCAATAGCAGGGCAGCCCCCAGGCCAAACAACCCTAGCGGAACCCAGCGGGCGTCGGCGCGATCGCCCGCCTGTACGCCGCGCAGTGCCTGGGCGAACGAAAGCTGGCTGGCTCTACGAGCGGGCCCCCAGGCACCGGCCAGCGCGGTCAGCACGCCCAACAGGAAGAACGGCGCAATGCTGATAACGCCTAGATCGAGTGCGAAGCCGGAACCGGAGAAATAGCCGGCACCCAGGTCGCTACCAATCGATAGCAATAGCAGCCGCGCAAGTCCGATGCCCAGCAACGCGCCCAAGGTGGCACCGGCCAGACCCAACAGTAAGCCTACCGATAACACCAATTTGCTCAAGCCAGAGCGCGCCATGCCCAGGATGCCGAGCACGGCCATCGAGCGGGTTTGTTTGGCAATCGCCGCCGACAGACTGGTCCAAACCAGAAATCCGCCGGTAAAGGTCGCGACCAGCGACAAGACGGTCAAGTTGACCCGGTAAGCGCGCGACAGGTTCGAAATCTGCTGACCACTGACTTCGGGGTCGAGCAGGCGCACCGCCGGCCCCAGTTTGGCCAGCATTTGACTTCGGGCGAGCTTGGTGTCGATCGATTCAGCCCAGACGAGATCGATCCGGGACAGTCTGCCCAGCCAGCCGAGTTGCCATTGCGCGACGCCTATGTCCATGACCGCTAACAGTTGTTCGCCGCCCGCGCCTGGAACACCGCCCGCGTAGCGAAACCGGCGCGCTTCGCGCCCGCGTCCCAAGGCGATTATCGCGCCTGGCTTGATATCGAGCATGCGGGCCAATGCGCTCGATAAAAACACGCTGTTGTCGGCGAACAAGAGCGAGCCGGCAGCGCCGTTTTGATCCAGTTCGGCGGCTGGCAAGGGCATCAGTTGTGGCGAAACACCGGCCGCGCGAAACGGATCAATGGCAAGCACCCGCACCGATTCGAGGCGCTGATTCTGAGCTGACACCGGCACCGATTCCGACGATACGGTCAATTCCGTGGACCACTCGATCATCGGACTCATCGAGCGCAGTAGCCCGGCAAGTTCCGGGTCGTTCAGAATGTGTTCATACACCGATTCATCGATGGCGTCGCCTCGGTTCGGCAGAATCTGGCTTTGCGCTTGGCCGTTGACGACCGCCAGAGCTCGCGAGAATTCCTGCAGCGCACTTTGATTGACCAGGTGAATGGCAAGCGCCAAACCGACGCCGACCGCAACCGAGCCTACGGCCAGCGTAAATCGTCCGGCTTGGGCGAGTAGTTCGATGCCCAACAAGCCGAGCGCAACACGCCCGTTCACGATTCGCCGCCCGCTTGCTCATTCGGTCGCTCAATCGGTCGTCCGTTCGGTCGTCCGCTCGGTTGGCCGTTCGGTCGCTCGTTCGGTCGCTCGACCAGACCGCCGCCTTGCAGATACAAATGTCGCGAGCAAAATGACGCTGCCTGTTCGGAATGAGTGACCATGAGCAGCGCGGCGCCGGTCGCATGGACCGATTCAATGATCAGGGTCAGTGCCTGTAGCGCGCTTTCGGGGTCGAGATTGCCGGTTGGCTCGTCCGCCAGCACCAGCTTGGGTTGGTGAACGAGCGCCCTGAGCAAGGCCACCCGTTGCTGTTCTCCGCCGGAAAGATCAGCGGGCAGGGCGCCTTCGAATTCAGCCATTCCGAGTGCAGTCAGTGCCTTTTTGACCTGGCTTCGCGCCGAGGTGTAGTCACACCCGTTCAAAAACAGCGGCAATGCAATATTGCGCCAGACCGGCAGGTTCGGCAGCAAGTGAAATGCCTGAAATATAAAGCCGATGTGGCGCGCCCGTAGTTGTGCCGCCGCTTGGTCGCCGAGTCGATGGATGGCCTGACCGGCAATCCAAACCTCGCCTTCACTGGCCGGTTCAATGCCTGCCACCAGGTTAAGTAGGGTCGACTTTCCTGAGCCGGACTCACCCTGCAAGCTGACTGCCTGACCGGCATCAACACTCAAGTTCAGATCTCGAAACAACCAGTGTTGCGGACGAAAGCTTTTGCCAAGTTGTTGCAGACGGAGTACCGCAAGCCCGGTCTCTTTCGCACTTTTATGGTGCATTTGGTAAGCTGAAGGGGTATTGGGCGACGAATTGTTGGTGTGGCGGGTGGACGGCAATGAGTTCTACTTCGAACAGACAAGCCAATATGATAATGTGGTGGTTGATATAGGGGTGTGT